>CAZQTB010000007.1:0-82271 GCA_964596295.1 uncultured Rhodocyclaceae bacterium
TGCGCGACATGTTCGAACAGGCCAAGAAGAGCGCGCCGTGCATCGTCTTCATCGATGAGATTGATGCGGTAGGCCGCCAGCGGGGCGCCGGTTTGGGCGGCGGCAACTACGAACGCGAACAGACATTGAACCAGCTACTGGTCGAGATGGATGGTTTCGAAGGCTCTGCCGGGGTGATCGTCATTGCCGCGACCAATCGGCCGGACGTGCTTGATCCGGCGCTGTTGCGCCCCGGCCGCTTCGACCGGCAGGTGGTGGTGCCGCTGCCCGATATTCGCGGCCGCGAGCAGATCATCAAGGTGCATATGCGCAAGGTGCCGGTGGCGCCGGATGTCGATGCCTCCGTGCTGGCGCGCGGCTGCCCCGGTTTTTCGGGCGCCGACCTGGCGAATCTGGTTAACGAGGCGGCATTGTTTGCGGCGCGCGGCAACAAGCGGCTGGTAGACATGGAAGATTTCGAGCGCGCCAAAGACAAGATCATGATGGGCGCCGAGCGGCGCACCATGGTAATGCATGAAGAGGAGCGCAGGAATACGGCTTACCACGAATCCGGACATGCCGTGGTGGCCATGCTGCTGCCGAAAACCGATCCGGTGCATAAGGTCAGCATCATGCCGCGCGGCCGTGCGCTGGGCATCACCATGCAGTTGCCGGAACAGGACCGCTTCAGCCAGGATAGGGAACGGCTGCTATGCACCATTGCAGTCTTGTTTGGCGGTCGTATCGCCGAAGAGTTGTTCATGCATCAAATGACCACCGGGGCTTCCAACGATTTCCAGCGGGCCACCGACCTGGCGCGGCGGATGGTCACGCAATGGGGCATGTCGGATGTTCTCGGGCCGATGGTGTATGGCGAAGAAGAAGGCGAGATTTTTCTTGGGCGGTCGGTCACTACCCACAAGAACATGTCGGAAGCGACCATGCAGACGGTGGATGCAGAGATTCGCCGCATTCTGGATGAGCAGTACGCGCTGGCGCGCCGCCTGCTGGAGGAAAATCGCGACAAGGTCGAGGCCATGACGGCGACCCTGCTGGAATGGGAAACCATTGATGCGGAGCAGGTCAAGGACATCATGGCCGGCAAGCCGCCGCGCGCGCCCAAGCCCAGCAGCGCGCCGCCGGCCCCGAAAGCGGATGGCGGCGCTTCGGGCGAGGCGCCGACGGCTACGGCCCCCGCCTGATAGCGTTTTTCCTGACATGGGTTGCCGGTTTTGTATTGAATCGGCGGCATGGTTGTGACACAGACTTTTCGCTGCGGTGATTACCTGCTGGACCTCCAGCGCCCGCTGGTCATGGGCATCGTCAACCTGACCGATGATTCCTTTTCCGGCGACGGCTTGCGCGGCAATGCCGCTGCGGCCGTTGCCCATGGCCTGCGGCTGGTGGCGGAGGGCGCCCACCTCCTCGATCTGGGGGCCGAGTCATCCCGTCCGGGCGCGCAGCCAATACCCGTGCAACAGGAGCTGGACCGTCTGCTGCCCGCGCTGCAAGGCTTGGCCGGTTGCGGCGTGCCGCTTTCCGTGGATACCGTGAAACCCGAAGTCATGCGTGTGGTGCTGGCTGCCGGCGCGGACATGATCAACGATATTTCGGCCTTGCGCGCGCCGGGTGCTCTGGAATTGCTGGCCGCCAGCACGGCGGGCGTGTGCCTGATGCACATGCAGGGCAGCCCGCAGAACATGCAGCAGGCCCCGCATTATGCCGACGCCGCGCAGGAAGTCGCGGACTTCCTCACCGCGCGCGTGGCGGCGGCGCGGCATGCCGGCATTGCCCCGGATCGCATCTGTATCGATCCGGGCTTTGGCTTTGGCAAGTCCCTCGAGCACAATCTGGAATTATTGCGCCGGCTGGATGCATTTACCGCCCTGGGGCCGCCCGTGCTGGTGGGGCTGTCACGCAAGTCGGTGCTGGGAGCTTTGACCGGGCGTGCGCCCGGGGAACGGGTGCATGCCGGCATTGCCGCGCATGTGCTGGCCGTATTGGGGGGCGCGCGCATTTTGCGCGTGCATGACGTGGCGGCGACGCGCGACGCATTGGCTATACTTCAGGCAGTGGAGAGTTACGGATGAGCCGGAAATACTTTGGTACTGACGGTGTGCGCGGCCGTGTCGGGGAAGAGCCGATCACGCCGGATTTCGTCATGCGGCTGGGCTATGCCGCCGGCGCCGTGCTGGTGGCAGGCGGCTCCCATGAAGTTGAGCATCCGGCGGTATTGATCGGCAAGGACACGCGCATTTCCGGTTATATGCTGGAAGCGGCGCTGGAGGCCGGTTTCGCTGCCGCAGGCGTGGATGTCATGCTGTGCGGCCCGATGCCGACCCCGGCGGTGGCTTACCTCACGCGTGCGCTACGCCTGCAGGCCGGGGTGGTTATTTCCGCCTCGCACAATCCTTACGACGACAACGGCATCAAGTTTTTTTCCGCGCAAGGCGCCAAATTGCCGGATGCCGTGGAACTGGCGATTGAAGCCCGTCTCGAACAGCCGATGCGCTGCATGGAGTCGGCGCGGCTGGGCAAAGCGCGCCGGGTGGACGATGCGGCGGGGCGCTATATTGAATTTTGCAAGAGCACCTTCCCCAACGATCTCGATCTGCGCGGCATGAAGATCGTGGTCGATAGCGCGCACGGCGCAGCGTATCACGTTGCATCCAAGGTGTTTCACGAACTCGGCGCGGAAATAGTCGGCGTTGGCGATGCGCCGAATGGGCTGAACATCAACCAGAACGTCGGAGCCACGGCGCCGCAAGCCATGCGCAGTGCCGTGCTTGAGTCGCGCGCTGATTGCGGTATCGCACTGGACGGCGACGGCGACCGCCTGGTGATGGTGGATGCGGCGGGCGAATTTTACGACGGCGACCGCCTGCTTTACCTCATTGCGCGCCATCGCGCGCGCGATGCGAAGGTGAGCGGCGTTGGCGGCACCTTGATGAGCAACCTGGGTTTGGAGCATGCGCTCGCGCGTCTCGACATTCCGCTGGGCCGCGCCAGGGTCGGTGACCGTTATGTGCTGGAGATGATGCAGGAGCGCGGCTGGATGCTCGGCGGCGAAAATTCGGGCCACATCATCTGTCTTGACCGGCATACCACGGGCGACGGCATCGTCGCGGCTTTGCAGGTGCTCTCGGCCTTGCGCGCGAGCAATGAATCCCTGGCGCAAGCCTGTGCCGATCTCGTGCTCTACCCGCAAAAGCTGATCAATATTCGCTTGCCGGCCGGTTTTGATTGGGCGCGAGATACCGGCATCCGGGCGGCGGTCGCGTCGGCCGAAGCGAATCTGGCAGGCACAGGGCGCGTCCTGCTGCGGCCTTCGGGTACCGAGCCATTGTTGCGCGTGATGGTGGAAGGCCGCGATGCCGCTGCTGTCGCCCGTCAGGCGGAAGCGATTGCTGCTGCCGTGCGGAGTGCGCTGGGTGCTATGGGAGCTATGGATAATTAAATTGCCCGTGCGCGGCGTTCGACGAACAGGCTCGAGCCGGGCGTCTTTTTCGCCTGGCGCTTGGCTTCTGTGACGCCCGTTGCGACTTCGTGATGCGAATGATAGCTACCCGGGGTTGCTACCAGGCAACCGAGCGAAAGAGCCGTTAGCGGCGTGAATACTGTTTCGCCGCGCCGGTTTTCGGCAGTGAACCCTCCGGCCGCCCGATGCTCAGGCTCCACCAATTGGGCGAGGCGGCTGTCGAAGAGCGCCAGCGTCCGTTGGCAGCGCGCTTCCCAGTCGGCGCTCTGGAACAGCAGCATGAAGTCATCGCCGCCTATATGGCCGAGGAAATCCTCACGCAAATCGACTGCTTCGCCCAGGGTTTGCGCCAGCATCAGGATTACGTCATCGCCGCGGCGAAAACCATAGGTATCGTTATAGGGCTTGAAGGCATCAAGATCGGCATAGCAGGCAACAAAGGGCGTGTTGCCCGCTATCAGGCGTTCGATATGTTCGTTGATGGGCACATTGCCAGGCAACTGGGTCAGCGGGTTGGCGTATCGCGCTGCCTTCATCTGCATGTTGGTGATCATGTTCATCAGCTCGCGGCTGGAACCGATGCCCAGATAACGGCCGTCGCGAACGATGATGAAGTAATCCGGAAAAGTGTCCTGCTCGTTGCTGCTTATCAGGCGGGCTACGTCCCGTACGCTGTCCGTATGCTCGACAATCAGTATGGCGTCGTTCATGAACGTGTGGCACGGCTTCTTGCCGAACAACTCGCGCCGATAGGGGCGCGCGAAGTGATCGATCATGTTGAAGCGGTTGATCATGCCGAGCGGTTCGCCGTCCTTCACTACAGGCAGCGACAAGAGCTTTGGTTCCCGTTCGAAGCGCGCATAGACCTCGTCATTCTCAACATCGGGAGATATTGGATCCATGGCCCGCAGAAGCTGGCGGATGGGGGCATAACCTGCATTGCTGGTTTCCTGCCGGGGAAAAACGATGATGCGTGCGCTGGTTAGCAGCTGGCCGACGTGATCAACCGGCGTAGCAAGCGGTTCGGCGGCGGGCCGTGCGATGAGGTAGCCCTGGGTAAAGCGGATGCCCAGATCGCGTATCGTGGTGAACTCCGCTTCGGTTTCGATGCCTTCGGCAATCAGCCGCGAGCCACAGGTTTCTGCAATCTGATGCATGGCGCGCACCAATTGGAATTTCAGCGGATCATCGGCGATGCCGGTGATGAAGTGGCGATCGATCTTGACAAATTCCGGGCGCACTTCCGACCACATGCGCAGGTTGGAAAACCCTTCGCCGAGATCGTCCATCGCCAGGTCAAAACCCAGGCTGCGATAGTCAGCCAGTGCGTCATGCAGAGCGGAAAAGTCGCTGACAAGATGGTTTTCGGTGATTTCGATGACGATCTGCCCGGGCGCCAGTCCCAGCGCCTGAAGATGCGGCAGGCCGCCGTTCTCGCGGAACTCCGCATCATTGAGGCAGGGAATGCTGGCATTGATAAAAAGCTTGCCCGGCAGGTTGAGACGAGCATAGTCGGTTAGCACGATCTCGCGGCACAGGTGTTCGAACTGGCAGGTCATGTTGAGCTGGCGCGCGCAATCAAACAGCGCTTGCGGCGAATGCAGGGACGACTCACGCGGACCGCGAATCAGCCCTTCAAACGCAAAGTACTCGCCGGAATGCATGTCGAGAATAGGCTGAAATACTCCATGCAAGCGGCGCGCAGACATGAGTTCGACAAACTCGGTGAGCCGGGTGCGCATTCCGGGCGGCGCAGAACAGGAGCTGAAGTCATGATGCTCCAGCGGCATGAGCAGGTTGGACATGGATTTCCCGAAGATCACTTGGAAGAAAGCGTGGCAAGGCTCCGCGCACCTTCATCGTTTGCTGCAGAAGCCGTGGTCGGGTTCCAGCCATGCAGCAACTCCATGCGCCCGTTCATGTGTTCGACGACGGCAGTGCAGCTATCGACCCAGTCGCCACAGTTGATGTAGGTCATGCCATCGACATTCTTTATGGCGGCGCTGTGGATATGACCGCAGATCACGCCGTCCAGTCCGCGTTCGCGCACTGCATGCATGACGGCGTCTTCAAAATCGAAAATGAAGGAAACCGCACGCTTGACGCGGCGTTTGGCGTAGCCGGCAAGAGACCAGTAGCCCGCAATGCCGAAAGTGCGCCGCAGCCAGGAGGCCCACACATTCACGCGCACCAGCAGGTTGTAGCCGGCATCGCCGAGCACGGCCAGCCAGCGGTGGTGGCGGGTGACCTGATCGAATTCATCGCCATGGATCACCAGATAGCGGCGGCCGTCGGCGGCGACATGGACATGCTCGTTGGCGACCAGGATATCGCCGAATGCCACGTCGTCATATTCGCGCAGAGCCTCGTCGTGATTGCCGGGAATCAGCATCACCTGCTCGCCATGCCGGGCGCGGCGCAGAATTTTCTGCACTACGGTATTTTGCGCCGGCGTCCAGTGGATGCTGCGTTTCATGGCCCAGAAATCGATGATGTCGCCGACGAGGAAAAGCTGTTCCGCTTCATGGTTGCGCAGAAAGTCGAGCAGCCGATCCGCCTGGCAGCCACGCGTGCCAAGGTGTATGTCGGAGAGAAAAATGGCGCGGACTTTCATCGTGTCAGTCGAGTGCGAAACGGAAGAGCAGTTCGGGATGCCGCTGCCGATGGTGCGATTTGACGGTTTCATGCAGGACATCCACCAGATGGCCGCTGACCTGACCCCAGTCGAGATGGCGCACGCTGGCATTGGCGCGTTCGCGCACAGTGGCGAGCATCGCCGGATTGCGCGCCAGATCAAGGGCGGCGGAAATGAAGGCGGCGCCGTGGTTGCCGGGCACGATGCGGCCATTGTCGCCGTCGCGTATCAGTTCGCCGGCCGCCGCGCAGTCGTAGGCGACCACGCCAAGGCCGCTGGCGAGCGCTTCGCCGGTGACATTGCCGAAGGTTTCGGTAAGGCTGGGAAAAAGGAATATGTCGGCGGATGCGTAATGCGCGGCCAGTTCTTCATCACGCCGCATGCCGGCGAAAAGATAACTGGCATCGCTGCGTTCAAGCCGTGCGCGCATGGGGCCATCGCCCACGAAAAGCAAGCGGGCATTGGGGCGTAGGTTGCGGATGGCGGCAAAGGCTTGTGTAACCAGCGGCAGATTTTTTTCTGCGGCCAGGCGGCCGACATAAGTGATGACCAGCTGTTTTTCGCTGACCCCCCAGTGCGCACGTAACTCTGCGCTGCGTCGCGCGGGGTTGAACAGCGCCGTATCCACGCCGCGCGATATCACGCGTACAGCGCGGTAGCCGGCGGCAGTGAGTTCGCGCGCCACGGCAAAAGTCGGCGCCAGCGTGACGGCGCTTTTGTTGTGCAAACGGCGCAAATGCGCGGCGACAAGACCTTCCAGCCAACTGAAGCCATAGTGGCGGCTGTAGGCGTGGAAATTGGTGTGAAATTCGGAGACTGCCGGAATGTCGAGCTGACGTGCGGCGGCAATGGCCGATGCGCCGAGCGGCCCTTCGGTGGCAACCTGGATGATATCCGGGCGATCTTCCCGCCAGACGTCGAGCAGCCGTGCTTTTGATGGCAGGCCGAAGCGCAGGCCGCGATAGCCGGGGATCGGGCAACCGGCCACCAGAATTTCGCGCAGGTTTGTTTCTGCAGCAGGCACATCTTGCGCATGCTGGCGCGGACGCACCAAGGTGAAGCGGTGCCCCAGATGACGCAGCCCGTCGGTCAGGCGGCCCAGGGTCATCGCGACGCCATTGATTTCCGGTCGCCAGGTTTCGGTTACTAGAGCGATGTGGAGTGACGTCCGCATGCTGTTCAGTTTGCCAACGCCCCGTGTCGTCAAGATTACGGCCAGGTGACTGTTTTATTACCCGGCGAGCACCAGTCCCCAGATGACGGCTACGTTAATCAGCGAGACCAGCACTGCTGCGCTGCCAATGTCTTTTGCCCGTTTGGCGAGGCGGTGGTTTTCCAGCGAAATGCGATCTACGGCGGCTTCGACTGCGGAATTGAGAAGCTCG
Source organism: uncultured Rhodocyclaceae bacterium (assembly GCA_964596295.1). Classification (GTDB taxonomy): domain Bacteria; phylum Pseudomonadota; class Gammaproteobacteria; order Burkholderiales; family Rhodocyclaceae; genus Rugosibacter. The sequence continues at coordinate 7,478 of CAZQTB010000007.1, forward strand.
ACGATCAGGATCAGCAGCACGCTGCCTATCATCACGGCGCGTCCCATACCTGTTGCGGGCAACAGCAAGGCGAGCGGAATGAGGACGATGGCCAGGCGCATTTCCTGGCGAAATGCGTCTTCATGGCAATAGGCGGCGGCGAGGCCCGAGAGCGAATAGTGAAAGGCATTCCAGATGCGCAGCAGGCCGGTGCGGCCCTTGAACGGGCTTTCTTCCGCGCTGGGGTTTTCGGGTTTCATTGGACAGTGATCAAGGGCTGCGAAGCGGTTTCGGCACGAAAGCGGATAACGAGATCGCGATAGAGGCTGGCCAGGCGCGCAGCCTGGGTGGCAGCGTCCCATTCGCGTGCAAAGGCGATGCCTTCGCGGCCCAGTGCGGCGAGGTGTGCGGGCTGGTCAAGCAGGGCGACAAGCTGGTCGGCGAAAGCTGCGGGCGCATCGACGGCGGCTACTGCGCCGCGTTGCGGGGCGACAATTTCGGCGGCGCCGAGCGCGGGGAGAGCAAGCACCGGCAAGCCGACGGCCATGGCCTCGAGCAACACCAGCCCCTGCGTTTCGGTGCGTGAGGCGAAGGTGAATACATCGGCGGCAGCGTAGCAGTCGCGCAAGCCGGATTCGCGCGCCAGGTAGCCGGCGAAGCGGACGTGATCGTTGATGCCCAGCAGACTGGCCTTGCGTTGCAGATTTTCCAGCGCCGGGCCTTCGCCGGCGATGACCAGCAGCAAGTCGGGCCGTTGCCGGCGGGCATGGGCGGCGACTTCGAGCAGAAAGCCGATGTTTTTTTCAAATGCCGCGCGGCCGACAAAGAGGGCGATTTTTCGTTCGGCGCCGATGCCGTGGGCAGCGCGAAAGCGCTGGCCGTCGCCGCGCACGAACTGGCTGGCGGGCAGGCCGGTGGGAATGACATGCAGCGGCGTGGTGACGCCGTAGTCGCGCAATGTCCGCGCCATCGGTTGCGAGGGCACGACGATGGCATCCAGCGCATTGCACTGGCTGCGCGCCGCGTGGCGGGCCAGCCCGCGCCACGCGCGGCGCGGCACGATGGGCAGGTAATGGAACAGGTATTCCTCGAAATGCGTGTGGTAGGTGGCAATCACCGGCACGCCCTGCCGCCGCGCCAGCTTGATTCCCGCGTAGTGCGCGGCGAACGGCGTCTGCACGTGAATCAGCGAAAAGTTCCCGAGGGGACGCAGAGCGCTGGCGCTGGCGACACGGCGGGAAAAAGCCTTGAGGCCGGCGCGAGTCATCAAACGGTCTTCGGGATCGAGCGGCACCTGGCGCGAGGCGATGCGCACGACGCCATCCGTTTCGATGTGGCCGGGATACTCCGGCGCGGCGATGGTGAGCCTGACGCCGTGAGCGCCAAGCTCGCGGCGAAACGTCTGCATGGAGGTCGAGACGCCGTTGATGCGCGGAAAATAGACATCGCTCAGCATCAGCACATGCAGGGGAACGGTCACGAGGCGAGGAAGTGGCGTCCGTAGCGATCGCTCAGGCGCGCCATGGGCAGCATCAACAGCAAGTCGGCGGTGTTGAAATCAGGGTCCCAGGCCGGTTCGCCGCACACGCGGCCGCCGGCGCGCAGGTAGCCCTTCAGCAGGGGAGGTATCAGGGCGGGCTGGCCGTTGGCCAGATGTTCGAAAGGCAGCGGGTGGCGCGGAAAAACGCGGTATTCGAGCGGCGCCTGCTGCTCTTCGGTTAACTGCCGGTAAAGATTGGCGGCGTTATGGCCGCCATCGGCCATGCTGATCGAGGCGCAGCCGATCAGGTAAGCATGGCCGCGGCTGACCATGTACTCGCCCAAACCCGACCACAGCAGGGCAATCACCGCGCCGCTGCGGTAATCGGCGTGAATGCAGGAACGGCCGATTTCCACCATGCGCGGGCGCAAATGCTGCAGGCGGGTGAGAGAGAACTCGCCTTCCGCGTAATAACTGCCGACGCGCCTGGCCGCTTCAGGCGGGAGAATGCGGTAGGTGCCGACCACCTTGCCGGTATTCTGGTCGCGCACCAGCAGATGGTCGCAGTAGGGATCAAACAAATCCATATCGTGCCCCGGGATGCGCGAGGAGAGGCGGGCACCCATTTCCTCGCCAAAGATTTTGTAGCGCAGGCGCTGGGCTTCGCGAATTTCACTTTCGCTTTGCGCCAGGCTGAGGCGCAGGCTGGGACGAGTGCGGGCTTCACGCTGCAGTGCGACGGTCTGGACGGATTGCATTTCTGTTGTCATGGGTTTCTCCGCTGTATTGAATGCAGGCGCATTCTGAAAAACCCGTGTTACCGGATGATTGCTTTTGTGTTGCGGGAGAATTAAATGTCCGGCGGGCAATTTTTTCATCGGACTGTAATAATTGGTCCGTAGACTGCAAGCCGCTGTGCCCTATTCAGAATTGCGATTCATCTTTAACCCTCCAAGGAGTCAAGTAATGAAAAACCTGAAACTTGTCGTACCGGCTGCGCTGGTCTTGTCCTCGGCTTTTGCCGCAAGCGCCGCATTCGCTGATGCATTGGTCAAAATCGACGGCTCCTCAACGGTTTATCCGATTACCGAAGCGGTAGCCGAAGAGTTCCAGATAGCCAAGAAAAACACCGTCAAGGTGACCGTGGGCATTTCCGGCACGGGCGGCGGCTTCAAGAAGTTTTGCCGCGGTGAAATCGACATTTCCGACGCTTCCCGTCCGATCCTGAAGAAGGAAATGGATGCGTGCAAGGAAGCTGGCATCAAGTACATCGAACTGCCGGTGGCTTACGATGCGATGACGGTGGTCATCAATCCCAAGAACAAATTCATCAAGCAGCTGACCGTGGCCGAGCTGAAGAAGATGTGGGAACCGGCGGCACAGGGCACCGTGACCAAGTGGAACCAGATCAATCCCGCATGGCCGGATCAGCCAATGAAGCTGTTCGGCCCCGGCGCCGATTCGGGCACGTTTGACTACTTCACCGAAGCCATTGTCGGCAAGGCGAAGTCTTCACGCGGCGACTTCACTGCATCGGAAGACGACAATGTGCTGGTGCAGGGCGTTTCGCGTGATATTGGCGCCCTGGGTTACTTCGGCATGGCGTACTACGAAGAAAACAAGGACAAGCTGAAGGCCGTGCCCATCGCCATGGCTGAAGGAAAACCTGGCGTCCTGCCTTCGTTTGAGACTGTTGAAAATGGTTCCTATCAGCCGCTTTCCCGTCCGATTTTCATTTATGTCAATGCGAAATCAGCTGAGAAACCCGAGATCAAGGAGTTTGTCGAGTTTTACATGAAATACGCGGCCAAGCTGATCAAAGAAGTGAAATATGTTCCGTTGCCTGCCAAGGCTTACACTATCGCCCGGCAGCACTTTACCAACAAGAAGCTGGGCACCGTATTTGGCGGAGAGTCAGAAGTGGGCCTGAAAATTGAAGACCTGCTCAAACGCGAAGCCAAGGAATAAAGCAGGACCGAGTTTAAGCGCACGTTCCCTATCTCCCCGGTGAGCAATCACTGGGGAGTTTGTTTGTTAGTCCGCTTCGCCTATCATTATTGCTTTATATCTCTCCATGAACCATGCCGTGAGCTTGCCTGTATCTTCTGTTGCCGGGGCGCAGATCAGTGATCGTTTGCGTAAAAAGGCTTCCCGCCACGTCAAGGAGCGCATAATCGAGTTCCTGCTCTTCGGTGCGGCGGCGATGTCCGTGTTTACTACGGCTGCCATCATTTACATTCTGCTCAAGGAGTCCTGGATTTTTTTCCAGACCGTGCCGATCTCCGATTTCCTGTTTGACACGCAATGGACGCCGCTTTTCGATGATGCTCATTACGGCATCATGGTGCTGCTTTCCGGCACCATCACCAGTTCAGCCGTGGCGCTGCTGGTTGCTCTGCCGCTGGGCACCATTATCGCCATTTTTCTTTCAGAGTTCGCCGGTTTCAAGACGCGTGAAATCGCCAAGCCTTTTCTCGAACTGCTGGGCGGCGTGCCAACCATTGTTTATGGTTACTTCGCCTTGACTTTTGTCGCTCCGCTGTTGCAGAAAATCTATCCTGCCCTGCCAGGCTTCAGCCTGCTCTCGGCGGGCCTGGTCATGGGCATCATGATCATTCCCTACGTCAGTTCGCTGTCGGAAGATGCGATGCGCGCCGTGCCCATGGCGCTGCGCGAGGGTTCTTATGCGATGGGCGCCACGCGCCTGCAAACCGCCCTGCGTGTGGTGGTGCCTGCGGCCACCTCGGGCATTGCGTCGGCCTATATCCTGGGCATTTCGCGTGCGGTGGGCGAGACCATGATTCTCGCCGTGGCGGCGGGCATGCAGCCGAATCTGACGTTCAATCCGGGCGAACCGGGGGCGACGATTACCTCGTACATCGTCCAGGTGGCGCTGGGCGATCTGCCGCACGGCTCAATCGGCTACCAGACCATTTTCGCCGCAGGCCTTACCCTGATGCTGATGACGTTGGTTTTCAATCTGCTTGGCCACTGGCTACGCAAGAAGTACCGGGAGGTGTATTGAGATGAATGCCGCGAAAACGAATCCTGAGCATCTGCAGGAAATACGCAGCCTCATTGCACGCGCCAAGCGCTGGGACCTATTTTTTGTGGTGATTGGTATTTTGTCGCTGATGATTGGCGTGCTGTCCTTCAGCGCACTGTTTGCTGACATGGCAAGTCAGGGTTTTTCCCGGCTGGACTGGAATTTCTTCACATCTTTCCCTTCGCGCCGGGCGGCCAATGCGGGCATTCTCTCCGCCTGGGTCGGCACGGTGCTGGTGATGCTGGTCACCGCGTTCGCGGCGATTCCGCTTGGCGTTGCTGCGGGGGTCTATCTTGAAGAGTACGCGCCGAAGAACTGGATGACCGACATCATCGAAATCAATGTCAGCAATCTCGCGGGTGTGCCGTCAATTGTGTATGGTTTGCTGGCATTGGGTTTGTTTGTGTATCAGTTCGGCTTTGGCCAGAGCATTCTTTCGGCCGGACTTACGCTGGCGTTATTGATCCTGCCCGTGGTGATCGTTTCCACCCGCGAGGCCATTCGCGCCATTCCGCAATCGGTGCGCGAGGGTTCCTACGCATGCGGCGCAACCACCTGGCAGACGGTGCGTGATCACATCCTGCCGTATTCGAGCGCAGGCATTCTCACCGGCGTCATCATCGGCATGGCGCGGGCCATTGGCGAGACAGCGCCGGTCATCACCATCGGCGCGCTGACCTTCATTGCTTTCCTGCCGCCGGCGCCATTTGCGGGCGACCCGCCGGCAGGGATGTTTGACTGGCTGTTTGCGCCCTTTACGGTCATGCCGATCCAGATGTTCAACTGGACTTCGCGCCCCGAGGCGGCATTTGCCCAAAATGCGGCGGCGGCAGGCTTTGTGCTGGTCTTCATGACGCTGGCAATGAATGGCCTGGCCATCTACCTGCGTTACCGCCTGCGTAAGAATATCAACTGGTGAGCTCTATGGAAAATCAAACCGATACCCGACTCCTTGCTCTTGAAGGCGGTCTTGCACTGAAAGCCGATGTCCGTGGCCTGGACTTTTATTACGGCGCTTTCCATGCCCTGAAAAAAGTCACCATGCCCGTGTATGAACGCAAGGCCACGGCGCTGATCGGGCCTTCCGGTTGCGGTAAATCGACTCTGCTGCGCTGTTTCAACCGCATGCATGACCTGTACCCCGGTAATCGCTATGAGGGCGGCGGCATCGTGCTGCATCCGGACGATACGAACCTGCTTGCTCCGGGCGTTGATCCGATTGAAGTGCGCATGCGCATCAGCATGGTATTCCAGAAACCAAACCCGTTTCCCAAGTCAGTCTATGAAAATGTCGCCTATAGCCTGCGCGTGCGCGGCATGCGCAACAAATCCGAAATTGACGACCGCGTCGAAGCTGCGCTCAAGGGTGCGGTTTTGTGGAATGAAGTCAGCAGTCGTCTGAACGAGTTGGGAGCCAACCTGTCCGGCGGTCAGCAGCAGCGGCTGTGCATCGCCCGTGCGCTGGCCTCCGATCCGGAGCTCATCCTGTTTGACGAGCCTACTTCAGCGCTCGACCCTATCGCCACGGCAAGTATTGAAGAGCTGATCACCGAACTCAAGGAAAAAGTCACCATCCTCATTGTGACGCACAACATGCAGCAGGCGGCGCGCATTTCCGATTTCACCGCCTATATGTACCTTGGCGAAATGATCGAGTTTGGCGTCACCGACCAGATCTTCATCAAACCGCAGAAGAAGCAGACCGAGGACTACATTACCGGGCGGTTCGGGTAGCACAGGCTACCGACGCGGCATCTTCTCCGGACGCAGATTGTTGCCGGAGACGGATTCAAAAGCCCTTCTGCGGACAAACCAGCGCCGGACCTTGCCGTTCGCCGTGCATGCGTGGCTGGCATTCCCGCGATGCTGGCTTTATAATTGCGCGCTTCGCGTTGCGTTATCGCCTGTTCTCATGCGCACCAAACTTGTCGTCGGCAACTGGAAAATGCACGGCAGCCTGGCCACTAATCTGGGGCTGCTGCATGCCGTGCGCGCAGGCGCCAGCGGACGAACGGGTGTGGCGTTATGTGTTCCTTATCCTTATCTCGCTCAAGCGCGCATGGTGCTGAATGGCGGCCAGGTGGCGTGGGGTGCGCAGGATGTCGCAGAGCATGATCAAGGCGCATGGACCGGCGAGGTGAGCGGTGGCATGCTGGCCGATTTCGGTTGCCGTTATGTGCTGGTTGGCCATTCGGAGCGGCGTTCCTTCTTTGGCGAAACGGATGCGGTGGTCGCCGCCAAGTTCGCTGCTTCATCCAGGGCCGGATTGACGCCTGTCCTCTGCGTCGGCGAAACGCTCGCTGAGCGCGAGGCAGGCATTACCGGCGCCGTGGTCGCACGACAGATTGATGCGGTGTTGGCAACCAGTGGCAGCGCGGCCTTTGCACGCGCGGTGGTGGCCTACGAGCCGGTGTGGGCGATTGGCACCGGGCGAACGGCGACTCCTGCGCAGGCGCAGGAAGTGCATGGCCTGATCCGTGCCCGGTTGGCGCGTGAAAGCGCCACCACCGGCGACAGCCTGCAGATTCTGTATGGTGGCAGCGTCAAGGCAGGAAATGCAGCAGAAATTTTTTCGCAGCCTGATATTGATGGCGGGCTGATTGGGGGCGCTTCACTGGTTGCTGCGGATTTTCTGGCGATTTGCGCCGCAGCCTGACGACTTATTCGAGGTTGATATGAATTTAATACATACCGTGATTTTGACTGTACATGTCCTGGCCGGCCTGGGAATCATTGCGCTGGTGTTGCTTCAGCACGGCAAGGGTGCGGACATGGGAGCGGCCTTCGGCGGCGGTGCGTCGGGCAGCCTTTTTGGTGCAACCGGTTCGGCGAACTTCCTGTCCCGCGCAACGGGCGTTCTCGCCGCGCTTTTCTTTTGCACCAGTCTGGGGCTGGCTTATATCGCCACTGCGCGGCCGCAGGCATCGCGTAGCGTGATGGATGCGGCCGGTACGCAAACCGTTCCGGCGGCCCCGGTACAGCAGGCGCCTGTTGCACCTGATTCAAAAGTGAAAAATATTCCGCAGTAACTCGGCGCGCAGTCAAGCGACATTTTTTGTTGCAGCGCATGAGGGAACAAATGGGTTGCGATATAATTTTGACTGGTTGCTGCAACGCAATGCCGACGTGGTGAAATTGGTAGACACGCTATCTTGAGGGGGTAGTGGCGAAAGCTGTGCGAGTTCGAGTCTCGCCGTCGGCACCATGATTCTGCAGGTAACGAAGCAGCCCATCCGATGCTTTCATGGGGTGGTTGGTTAATGATAACGAGTGACATGGCATCGCCCTGACATGCTGGAAAACTACTTTCCTATCCTGGTCTTCATTCTGGTTGGCATAGCTTTCGGTTGTGCGCCAATTTTTCTTGGCTGGCTGGTGGCGCCCAATCATCCCGACAGCGAAAAGCTCTCGCCTTTTGAGTGTGGCTTTGCGCCCTTCGAAGATGCCCGCATGAAGTTTGATGTGCGCTATTACCTGATTGCCATTCTTTTCATCCTGTTCGATCTGGAAATCGCATTTCTGTTTCCGTGGGCGTCGATTTTTAAGGAGATTGTAAATACCGAAGCCATCCGGCTGTTCGGTTTCATTGAAATGCTCGTGTTTGTCGGAATTCTCGTCGTTGGCTACGTTTACGCGTGGGCCAAGGGCGCGCTGGACTGGGAATAGGGAGCGAGCGATGAGCATCGAAGGCGTTCTCCAAGAGGGATTTGTTACCACCTCGCTGGATAAATTGATCAACTGGGCGCGCACCGGCTCGATGTGGCCGATGAGCTTTGGCCTGGCCTGTTGTGCCGTGGAAATGATCCACGCCGGTTGTTCGCGCTATGACCTCGATCGCTTTGGCATTGTCTTCCGCCCCAGCCCTCGCCAGTCCGATGTCATGATCGTGGCTGGAACCCTGACCAACAAAATGGCCCCGGCATTGCGTAAAGTGTATGACCAGATGGCCGAGCCGCGCTGGGTGATTTCCATGGGTTCCTGCGCAAATGGCGGCGGTTATTACCATTATTCCTATTCGGTGGTGCGCGGCTGCGATCGCATCGTGCCGGTGGATATTTATGTGCCGGGCTGCCCGCCGACGGCCGAGGCATTGCTGTACGGCATCATCCAGTTGCAGAACAAGATCAAACGTACGTACACCATTGCCCGCTGACGCGGAAAAGACTGCGCCATGAACCAAAAACCGGAACGTCTGCGTCTGCTGCTCAAGGAAATGCTGGGCGACCGCATCACAGGGCCGGAGCTTGCCTTTGATGAGGTCACGATTGAGGTTTCGGCTGAACGCTATCTTGCCGTCATGGTGCGGTTGCGCGATGAGCCTGCGCTGTGTTTTGAGCAGCTGATAGACCTTAGCGGCATTGATTACTCCGAGTTCCATGGTCGCGAGGACAGGCGTTTTGCCGTTACCAGCCACTTGACATCGATTACGCATAACTGGCGGTTGCGCGTCAGGGTTTTTGCGCCCGATGATGAATTTCCCCTTGTAGATTCGATCACCGGGATATGGAATTGCGCTAATTGGTATGAGCGTGAAGCCTTCGATCTTTACGGGATTCATTTTTCAGGACATACCGATTTGCGCCGGATTCTGACCGACTATGGTTTCGTTGGCCATCCTTTCCGCAAGGATTTTCCGGTTTCCGGGCATGTCGAAATGCGTTATGACGCGGAACAAAAGCGCGTGATCTACCAGCCGGTCACTATCGAGCCGCGTGAAGTCACGCCGCGCATTGTGCGCGAGGAACAATATGGCCGGGGCGCCGATCGTGGCTGAGATCAAGAATTACACGATCAACTTTGGCCCGCAGCATCCTGCGGCGCACGGCGTTTTGCGTCTGGTGCTTGAGCTGGATGGTGAAGTGGTGGTACGTGCCGACCCGCATATTGGCTTGTTGCACCGGGGCACCGAGAAACTGGCCGAGACGCGTACCTGGATTCAGTCTGTTCCTTACATGGACAGGCTCGATTACGTTTCGATGATGTGCAACGAGCATGCTTATTGCATGGCCATCGAGCGGCTATTAGGCCTTGAGGTACCCCTGCGCGCGCAATACATCCGGGTGATGATGGATGAAGTGACGCGCATCCTGAATCATTTGCTGAACATCGGAACGCATGCTCTCGATATCGGCGCCATGGCGATGGTGCTGTATACCTTCCGCGAGCGGGAAGATCTGCTGGATGTCTATGAGGCGATTTCCGGCGCGCGCATGCATGCAGCCTATTATCGTCCGGGGGGTGTTTATCGCGACCTGCCGGATCGCATGCCGCAATATGAGGTTAACCGTTTCAAGTCTGCCGAGGATGTGCGGCAGCTCAATGCAGCGCGGCAGGGTTCGCTGCTGGATTTTCTGGACGACTTCACGCAACGTTTTCCCGCCTGCCTTGATGAATATGAATCGTTGCTGACTGACAACCGCATCTGGAAACAGCGTACCGTCGGCATCGGCGTCATCAGTCCCGAACGGGCTTTGCAACTGGGCTGTACCGGTCCCATGCTGCGCGGTTCGGGCATTGAATGGGATTTGCGCAAGAAGCAGCCTTATGAAGTCTATGACCGCATGGAGTTTGCCATTCCGGTGGGTGTCAATGGCGATTGTTATGATCGTTACCTGGTGCGCATGGAAGAGATGCGTCAGTCCAACCAGATCATTCGTCAGTGCATAACGTGGTTATGGGCGAATCCCGGCCCCGTGATAGTCGACAATCATAAGGTTGCGCCGCCCTCGCGGGAGCGCATGAAGGCCAATATGGAGGAACTGATCCATCATTTCAAGCTCTTTACCGAAGGCATGCATGTGCCGCCCGGGGAGGTTTATGCGGCGGTTGAACATCCGAAAGGCGAGTTTGGCGTCTGGGCTGTATCCGATGGCGCCAACAAGCCGTATCGCCTGAAGCTGCGCTCGCCGGGATTCCCGCATTTGGCGGCGGTAAACGAAATGGCGGCGGGACACATGATCGCCGACGTGACGGCCATTATCGGCACCATTGATCTGGTGCTTGGCGATACGGACCGGTAAGCACAGCGAATTGAACAACGGAATTGATATGTTGAGCCCTGAATCCCTGCAAAAGATTGATCGTGAAGTCGCGAAATATCCGGCCAGCCAAAAGCAGTCTGCGGTAATGGCGGCGCTGGCGATTGCCCAGGATGAAAAATCCTGGCTGGCGCGTGAAACCATCGAGTTCGTCGCCAGTTATCTGGGCATGCCCCCCATTGCCGCCTACGAAGTGGCCAGTTTCTACACCATGTACGAGCTGGAGCCGGTCGGCAAATACAAGCTGACGGTGTGCACCAACTTGCCGTGCGCCTTGTCGGGCGGCGCTCATGCGGCCGGCTACCTGCGGGAAAAACTGGGTATCGGCTTCAATGAAACCACCCCCGATGGCCGCTTCACGCTAAGAGAAGGCGAGTGCATGGGGGCTTGCGGCGATGCGCCGGTCATGCTGGTGAATAACAAGCGCATGTGCAGCTTCATGCTGCCGGAACAAATCGATTTACTGCTGGCGGAGTGCAAATGAAATGGCTCTGATCGAGGCAATCAATCCCATCCTTTCCACCGGCTGGTCCCAGGGTGATGCCGGCTGGAACCTGAAAGAATACGAAGCGCGGGGCGGGTATGCACAATTGAAACGCATTCTGGCCGAGAAGATTTCCCAGGATGACCTGATCGGTGAAATCAAGAAGTCGTTGCTGCGCGGACGCGGCGGGGCGGGCTTTCCGACGGGACTCAAGTGGAGCTTCATGCCGCGTTCCTTCCCCGGCGACAAATATGTCGTATGCAATTCCGACGAAGGCGAGCCGGGTACGTTCAAGGATCGCGACCTGCTGCGTTTTGATCCGCATGCGGTGATTGAGGGCATGATCATTGCCGGTTATGCGATGGGAGCCACCCGTGGTTACAACTACATCCACGGCGAGATTTTCTCAATCTACGAACGATTTGAGGAAGCCCTGGACGAAGCGCGCGCTGCCGGCTACCTCGGGCAGAATATCTGTGGCGCGGAGTTCAGTTTTGAGCTTTTCGCGCATCATGGCTACGGAGCCTATATCTGCGGTGAGGAAACGGGCCTGCTCGAATCGCTTGAGGGCAAGAAGGGCCAGCCGCGCTTCAAGCCGCCGTTTCCGGCGAGCTATGGCCTGTACGGCAAACCCACTACCATCAACAACACCGAGACCTTTGCCGCGATTCCATTCATTCTCGGCATGGGCGGCGCGGCTTTTCTGGCGCTTGGCAAGCCGAATAACGGCGGCACCAAGCTGTTTTCCGTTTCGGGGCATGTGAATCGCCCCGGCAATTACGAAATCCCGCTGGGCACCCCGTTTGCCAAACTGCTCGAAATGGCCGGCGGCATGCGCGGAGGACGCAGGCTCAAAGCGGTCATCCCCGGCGGATCTTCCGCCCCTGTGGTGCCGGCCGATGTGATGATGGACGTCACGATGGACTACGATGCCATCGCCAAGGCCGGTTCGATGCTGGGCTCCGGTGCAGTGATCGTGATGGATGAGACGGTCTGCATGGTAAAGGCGCTGGAGCGGCTGTCCTATTTTTATTTCGAGGAATCCTGCGGCCAGTGCACGCCCTGCCGTGAAGGCACCGGCTGGCTTTATCGCGTGGTGCATCGCATCGAACATGGCCAGGGACGTGCGGAAGATCTGGATTTGCTGGATCGCGTTACCGATAACATCATGGGCCGCACCATTTGCGCGCTGGGCGATGCGGCATCATTGCCGGTACGCAGCTTTATCAGGCACTTCAGAAGCGAATTCGAGCATCACATCGAACATGGCAAATGCCTTGTCGATCCCGCCGTGCAAGCCGCCGGTAGCGGTTTCTTCCGCATGGAGGGCGTGCAGTGATCGAAATCGAGATCAATGGCAAGGCGTTACAGGTCGAGCCCGGCAGCACCATCATGGATGCGGCACATCAGACGGGAACCTATATTCCGCACTTTTGTTACCACAAGAAACTTTCCATTGCGGCTAACTGCCGCATGTGCCTGGTGCAGGTAGAGAAGGCTCCCAAGCCGCTGCCGGCATGTGCGACGCCGGTTACCAACGGCATGAAGGTTTTCACGCATTCCGAGCTGGCGGTCTCGGCACAGCAGGGCGTGATGGAGTTTCTGCTGATCAACCATCCGCTGGATTGCCCGATTTGCGACCAGGGCGGCGAATGCCAGTTGCAGGATCTGGCGGTCGGCTATGGCGATTCGGCGTCGCGCTATCAGGAAGAGAAGCGCGTGGTGCCGGACAAGAATCTGGGCCCGCTGGTGACGACGGACCTGACCCGTTGCATCAATTGCACCCGCTGCATCCGTTTCACGCAGGAAATTGCCGGCGTGATGGAACTGGGCCAGGCCTTCCGCGGCGAACATGCTGAAGTCATGCCCTTTGTCGAAAAGACCGTGGATTCCGAGCTGTCCGGCAATATCATCGATCTTTGCCCTGTCGGCGCCCTGACCTCGAAGCCGTTCCGCTTTTCGGCGCGCACATGGGAGCTTTCCCGACGCAAGTCGATCGGCCCGCACGACAGCCTGGGCAGCAATCTGATCGTGCAGACCAAGAATGAACGCGTGATGCGCATTCTGCCGCGCGAAAACGAAGACATCAACGAATGCTGGCTCTCCGACAAGGACCGCTTCTCGTATGAGGGATTGAACTCTCCCGAACGCCTGACCCGGCCCATGCTCAAGCAAGGCGGCGTGTGGCATGAAGTCGACTGGAGCGCTGCGCTCGATTATGTGGCCCATGCCTTGCGCGATGTCGTCAACACGCAGGGTGGCGCAGCCATTGGCGGCTTGCTCAGCCCGCATGCCACGCTGGAGGAACTGTACCTTGCGCAGAAGCTGCTGCGCGGCCTGGGCTGCGAGAACGTCGACACGCGCCTGCGGCACAGCGATTTCTCCGCGGATGGCAGGCGTCATGGCGCGCCGTGGCTGGGCATGCGCATTGCGGATATATCGCGGCTTGACCGCGTGCTGGTGGTCGGCTCCTTTCTCAGAAAAGACCACCCGCTTATCGCGCAACGTTTGCGCCAATCCGCCAAGCGCGGCGCTGAAATCAGCATCCTGCACAGCGCCGATGACGATCTGCTCATCAAACTGGCGGCGCGTGCGATTGTCGCGCCGTCACAGCTGCCGGCGCTGCTCGGGCAAGTCGTCAAGGCGGTGTGCGAGCGGAAAGGGGTGGCTGTCGATGCGGCGCTTGCCGGGGTCAGCGTGTCGGCCGAGGCGCAGCGGATCGCGCAGAGCCTGCTGGCGGGCCGCAATACAGGCATTTTGCTGGGTAATTTCGCGCAGCAACATCCGCAGGCGGCAACGCTGCATACCCTGGCCAGCCAACTCGCCGGCGCGCTGGACGGCAAGCTCGGTTTTCTCGGCGAGGCAGCCAACAGCCTCGGCGCTTACGTGGCACAGGCCGTGCCCCAGGCAAACGGTCTCAATGCCGCGGCGATGCTGGCGCATCCGCGCCAGGCGTATGTGGTTTTAGGCGTCGAGCCGGAGCTTGATTGCGCCAATGGCGCGCAGGCGCTGGCTGCGCTGGATCAGGCTGCCGCCGTGATTGTTTTGAGTCCGTTCAAGTCGCAGGCTGCGCTGGGTTACGCCGACGCGCTCTTGCCGGTTTCTCCGTTTACCGAAACCTCGGGCACGTTCGTGAATAGCGAAGGCCGCGCGCAAAGTTTTTACGCGGCGGTCAAGCCATTGGGCGAAACCCGCCCGGCATGGAAGGTATTGCGCGTACTGGCGAATGTGCTCGGTGTTGCCGGCTTCGATTACACCAGCAGCGAGGACGCGCGCGCCGAAGCGCTGGGTGGCGCGAAGAACGAGCCGCCGGAGTTCGTTTCCGGCATGGATAATGGAATTACCGGCATCACGCCAAACCTGGCGCACGGCGCGGGCGATATTGAGCGCGTCGCCGATGTGCCAATCCACTTTGCCGACACGCTGGCCCGCCATGCGCCCGCGTTGCAAAAAACGAAAGATTCGAGCGCGCCCGTTGCGCGCATGAATGCCGCCATGCTGGCGCGTGCGGGCATTGCCGCCGGCGATCGCGTAAAAATCGGCGCTGGCAAGACGGCGGCTGGCGCCGTTTCTGCGGTGCTGCACGTTGAACTGGACGCGGGTTTGCCGGATAACGTGGTGCGCGTCGCCGCCGGGCATGCGACTACAGCTGCAGTCGGTGCGATGTTCACTGTACTGAATGTGGAGAAGGCATGATGAGTGCTTTCCTTGACCCCGTACAACACTGGTTGGGTCCGCTGTTTCCGCTGCTATGGACGCTGCTGAAAATTGTCCTGATTCTTGTTCCGCTGATGCTCTCCGTCGCCTATCTGACTTTCTGGGAACGCAAGGTGCTCGGCTGGATGCATGTGCGTATCGGGCCGAACCGCGTTGGGCCATGGGGACTGCTGCAGCCGATTGCTGATGGCTTGAAGCTGTTCTTCAAGGAAGTTTTATTTCCCGCGGCAGCCGACAAGAAGCTTTTTGTCGTCGGCCCCGTCATGGCGATTGCCCCAGCCCTGGTTTTGTGGGCGGTTATTCCCTTCGCCGATGGCCGGGTGCTGGCGAATATTGATGCGGGCGTGCTTTATCTTCTGGCAGTCGGCTCGGTCGGTGTTTACGGGATCATCATCGCAGGCTGGGCTTCAAATTCGAAGTATGCTTTTCTCGGCGCGATGCGCTCTTCGGCGCAGATGATTTCTTATGAAGTTGCGATGGGCCTGGCGCTGATTAGCGTGTTGATGGTTTCCGGCAGCCTTAACCTGACTGAGATTGTCCATGGCCAGGGCAAGGGCTACTTTGCCTCAACGGGTGCCGGGTTCCTGTCGTGGAACTGGCTGCCCCTGCTGCCAGTTTTCGCCGTCTACCTGATTTCCGGTGTGGCCGAGCTCAATCGTGCGCCGTTCGACGTGGTTGAGGGTGAATCGGAAATTGTCGCTGGTCACATGGTCGAATATTCCGGCATGTCATTCGCGATGTTCTTTCTCGCCGAATATGCCAACATGGTTCTGGTGTCGGCCATGGTGTCGGTATTTTTCTTCGGCGGCTGGCTATCGCCGGTTGGTTTCCTGCCGGACGGTTTTTTCTGGCTTGCGCTGAAGATTGCTGCCGTGCTTTTCTTCTTCCTCTGGATTCGCGCCACCTTTCCCCGCTACCGCTATGACCAGATCATGCGTTTGGGCTGGAAGGTTTTTGTCCCGCTGACGCTGGTGTGGATTCTTGTGGTTGGCGTCTGGATGATGTCGCCACTGACTGTCTGGAAATAGGATCGGGAGTTCGTCATGGGTGCCAAGGATTTCATAGCCAGTCTGTTTCTCAAGGAACTGTTCAAGGGTATGGCGGTGACCGGCCGCTATATGTTCGCGCGCAAGATCACCGTGCAGTTTCCCGAGGAAAAAACGCCGCAAAGTTCGCGTTTCCGCGGGTTGCATGCGTTGCGCCGCTACCCGAATGGCGAAGAACGCTGCATTGCCTGCAAGCTGTGCGAGGCGGTTTGTCCGGCGCTGGCCATCACTATTGAATCCGAGCAGCGGGAGGACGCGAATGGACAAGCCTCGCGGCGTACCACGCGTTACGATATTGATCTGGTCAAATGCATTTTTTGCGGCTTTTGCGAGGAGGCCTGCCCGGTGGATGCCATTGTGGAAACCCGAATTTTTGAATATCACGGCGAAACGCGTGGCGATCTCCACTACACCAAGCAGATGCTGCTGGCTGTCGGCGACCGTTACGAAGATCAGATTGCAGCCGATCGCGCACAGGACGCCCGCTTCCGCTAAACGCTAATCGTCATGGAATTCAAAACTGTTCTCTTTTACCTGTTTGCGGCTGTGATGCTGTTTGCCGCGCTACGCGTCATCACCGCGCGAAACCCTGTCCATGCCGTGCTCTTTCTTGTGCTCGCATTTTTCAACATGTCCGGTTTATGGCTGCTGTTGCAGGCAGAATTCCTGGCCATTGCGCTGATCATGGTTTACGTCGGCGCAGTCATGGTGTTGTTTCTTTTTGTGGTGATGATGCTCGACATCAACATCGAGCGCATGCGGCGCGGTTTCTGGAGTAATTTGCCGCTTGGCGCCACCGTTGCTTTGCTGATGGTCGGCGAAATGGCGACCGTACTCACCGGCCGGTATTTCAGCCTGGATAACCTGCCGGCGCAGGATGTTCCGGCGAGCTACAGCAATACCAAAGCGCTGGCGCGGGAGCTTTTTACCGATTATGTTTATCCATTCGAACTGGCCTCGGTGATTTTGCTGGTTGCCATCATTGCGGCAGTCATGCTGACCCTGCGTCGCCGCAAGGATACCAAGGGCATGCGCCCGGCAGAGCAGGTTGCGGTAAGGCGCAGTGATCGCGTGCGGCTCGTCAAAATGGCCGCGGAGATTCAATCTCCGGTGTCCGGGCCGAAGGAGGGGGGGGGCACATGATCCCGCTTTCCCACTATCTGACGCTTGCCGCTGTCCTGTTTGCCATCAGCATTGTCGGTATCTTTCTTAACCGCAAGAATCTGATTGTCCTGCTGATGGCAATTGAGTTGATGCTGCTGGCGGTAAATCTCAACTTTGTCGCCTTTTCGCACTACCTGAACGATCTCTCCGGCCAATTGTTTGTGTTCTTCATTATGGTGGTCGCGGCGGCGGAATCGGGAATCGGGTTGGCTATCCTGGTTGTGTTGTTCCGCAATCTGTCTTCGATTCATGTCGATGATCTCGATAATCTGAAGGGCTGATTCATGGACATGAAAACGCTCTATCTGCTGGTTCCCCTTGCGCCATTGGCGGGCGCCGTCCTGGCTGGGCTGTTTGGCAAACTCATCGGCCGTACCGGGGCGCATGTCGTTACCATTTTGGGCGTGGCCGTTTCACTGGCGGCCTCGGTGATGATTTACCAGGATGTACAGGCGGGCCACCATTTCAATGGCGCCATATATACCTGGCTTGAATCCGGCGGGCTGAAGCTGCAAGTCGGTTTCCTGATCGATCCGCTGACCGTGATGATGATGCTGGTGGTCAGCTTTGTATCGCTGATGGTGCATATCTACACCATCGGGTACATGGCGGGCGATCCCGGCTATCAGCGGTTCTTCAGCTATATCTCGCTGTTTACGTTCTCGATGCTGATGCTGGTGATGAGCAATAATTTCGTGCAGCTCTTTTTCGGCTGGGAGGCCGTCGGGCTTGTTTCTTACCTGCTGATCGGCTTCTGGTACACGCGGCCGACAGCGATTCATGCCAATCTCAAGGCGTTTTTGGTGAACCGCGTCGGTGACCTTGGATTTCTGCTGGGCATTGCCCTGATCGCTTCTTATGCCGGCAGTCTGGATTACGCCGAGGTATTCGCCAAGCGCAATGAATTGGCCGCCATTACCGAAACGGTCACCGGCTGGCCGTTGATTACTGCCATCTGTATCTGTCTTTTCATCGGCGCCATGGGTAAGTCGGCACAAGTGCCGCTCCACGTCTGGCTACCCGACTCCATGGAAGGCCCGACGCCGATTTCCGCATTGATTCACGCGGCGACGATGGTGACGGCGGGCATTTTCATGGTTACCCGCATGTCGCCGTTGTTTGAGTTGTCGGACACCGCGCTGTCTTTTGTTTTGGTGATCGGTGCCATCACTGCCCTGTTCATGGGCTTTCTGGGCATCATCCAGAATGACATCAAGCGCGTGGTGGCGTATTCGACCCTCTCCCAACTGGGCTACATGACGGTTGCGTTGGGCGTTTCCGCCTATCCGATCGCCGTGTTTCACCTGATGACGCATGCATTCTTCAAGGCATTGCTGTTCCTTGGCGCGGGTTCGGTGATTATCGGCTGCCACCATAACCAGGACATCCGTTACATGGGTGGCTTGCGAAAATACATGCCGATTACCTGGATTACCTCACTGCTCGGCTCGCTTGCCTTGATTGGTTTTCCGTTCCTGTCGGGTTTTTATTCGAAAGATTCAATCATCGAAGCCGTGCAGGCATCACATTTATGGGGTTCCGGTTTTGCCTATTTTGCCGTCGTGGCCGGTGTTTTTGTCACCGCGTTTTATTCTTTCCGCATGTACTTCCTCGTTTTCCACGGCAAGGAACGTTACGATCAGGCGCCGCACGACGAGCATCACCATGATGGTCATGGCCACGGTGGCGGCAAGCCGCATGAGTCACCCGCCGTGGTGTGGGTGCCATTGGTATTCTTGGCGATTCCATCGGTAGCCATTGGCTTCTTTACTATCCAGCCTATGTTGTTTGGTGACTGGTTTGGCGTGTCGATAGCGGTCGATGCGGCAAAACACCCGCCCATGGCGCACCTGAGCGAAGAATTTCATGGCGCGCTGGCCATGGCATTGCATGGGTTGACCAGCTTGCCATTCTTCCTCGCCATGAGCGGCGTGGCCTTGTCCTGGTTTTTTTATCTGAAACGCCCGGAGATTCCCGCTGCGGTACAAAAAGCCGCCATGCCGGTCTACACGCTGCTTGAAAATAAATACTACTTTGACAGGTTCAATGAGGCGTTCTTTGCCGGCGGTGCGCGCCTTCTGGGACGCGGCCTGTGGAAAGGCGGCGATCAGACGCTGATTGATGGCTTGATGGTTAATGGCACTGCGCGCGCGGTTGGCTGGTTTGCCGGTGTCGTGCGGCTGTTGCAGACAGGGCATATTTATCAGTACGCCTTCGGCATGATTTTCGGCGTCTTCGCATTTTTGACATATTGGTTCAACCGGGTCTGATGGAATCAGCATGAATGCGCATCTCTTGAGTCTTGCTATATGGGTCCCCATTCTCGGCGCATTGCCGGTGTTCGCGCTCGGCTCGGAGCGTCGCGGGTTGGTACGCTGGTCGGCGCTCGCCGTTGCCCTGGCCGGTTTTGCGGTGGCCGTGCCGCTATACACGGGCTTTGATTCGGCGCAGGCAGGTATGCAGTTCGTTGAGCAGACGGCCTGGGTGCCGCGCTTTAACCTGCAATATCTGCTCGGCGTCGATGGCATCTCCATGCCCTTCATTCTCCTCAACAGCTTCATCACGGTGATGGTGGTTCTGGCGGGATGGGACGTGATTGAACAAAGGCAGGCGCAGTATATGGGCGCTTTCCTTGTCATGTCCGGTCTGATGAATGGCATTTTCAGCGCGCTTGACGGTGTACTTTTTTATGTATTTTTCGAGGCGTCGCTGATACCGATGTACATCATCATCGGCGTGTGGGGTGGCCCGAATCGCGTTTATGCCGCGATCAAATTCTTTCTCTACACGCTGCTCGGCTCCTTGCTCATGCTGGTTGCGCTGATCTGGCTGTTTCTGACCTCCGGCGGCAGCGCCAACATTCTTGACTGGCATCAACTGCAGATTGGCATGGCGCCGCAAATTCTGCTTTTCATTGCGTTCCTGGTTTCGTTCGCCGTTAAAGTGCCCATGTGGCCGGTGCATACCTGGCTGCCGGATGCCCACGTTGAGGCTCCTACGGGCGGCTCGGTCGTTCTGGCAGCGATTGCCCTCAAGCTGGGCGCCTACGGTTTTGTGCGCTTCTCGCTACCGATTACTCCCGATGCCAGCCACTACCTGGCGCCGCTCATGATCGCCCTGTCGCTCACCGCCGTTATTTACATCGGCTTTGTCGCGCTGGTGCAGTCTGACATGAAGAAGCTGGTGGCCTACTCGTCAATCTCGCACATGGGATTTGTCACCCTGGGTTTTTTCATCTTCAATCCGTTGGGCATTGAAGGCGCACTGGTACAGATGATTTCTCATGGCTTTGTCTCTGCCGCGATGTTTCTGTGCATCGGAGTGATGTATGACCGCATGCATTCGCGCCAGATTGCGGATTACGGCGGGGTGATCAATACCATGCCAAAGTTTGCGGCATTTTTCATGCTGTTCTCGATGGCAAATGCAGGCTTGCCGGCGACGTCGGGTTTTGTCGGCGAATTCATGGTCGTATTGGGCGCCGTGAAATTCAACTTCTGGGTGGGCATGGCGGCCGCCACTACGCTCATCCTTGGCGCAGCGTATACGTTATGGATGTACAAGCGCGTAGTGTTTGGCGCCATTGCCAACAGCCATGTCGCCGCCTTGTCGGATATTGGCTGCCGCGAGTTTTTGGTCCTTGCGCTGCTTGCTGCGTGCGTGCTTGCCCTGGGGTTGTACCCATTCCCGCTCACCGGGCTTATGCACGCCTCCGTGGATAACCTGCTGAAGCACGTTGCGGCAGGCAAGCTGTGACAGATAACTGAACGGCATGCCACGCAATAACTGCACGAGGGACCGAGATAACTGATGCTGAATAATTTCGTGATGCCCGATCTTTACCCCGTTGCGCCAGAGATTTTTCTGCTGGCGATGTCGTTCATAATTTTGTTTGCCGACCTTTTTTTCGGCACTACCCAGCGCTGGGTAGCGGCTGCGCTGACGCTGATCACCTTGCTCGGTTGCATGGCCCTGACGGTCGTTACCGGCGACGGGCAGACGACATTGACCCTGAGCAACATGTTCGTAGATGACTTGTTGGGCGATTTCCTCAAATTGATGACTTGCCTATCGGTCATCATGGTTCTGCTCTATGGCAGGCAATATCTGGCCGAACGTGGTTTGGACAAGGGCGAGTTCTATCTTCTGGTGCTGTATGCCACGCTGGGCATGATGGTGATGATTTCGGCGGCCAGCTTTCTGACCCTTTACCTGGGGCTGGAATTGATGTCGCTTGCGCTTTACGCCCTGGTGGCGATTGACCGTGACTCGTCTCGCGCAACCGAGGCCGCAATGAAGTATTTTGTGCTGGGCGCCCTGGCCTCCGGCCTGCTTCTTTATGGCATGTCGATGATCTATGGTGCGACTGGAAGCCTGGATATCGTCGGCGTGTCCCAGGTTTTGTATCAGGGGCAAGCCGATAAGACCGTACTGGTATTTGGCCTGGTATTCATCGTTGCCGGCGTGGCGTTCAAGCTTGGCGTGGTTCCCTTCCATATGTGGGTTCCGGATGTATATCACGGCGCCCCGACGGTAGTGACAATGCTGATCGGCTCGGCGCCGAAGCTGGCGACATTCGCGATGGCGCTGCGGCTACTGGTTTATGCGTTGTTCGCTTTGGTTGCCGAGTGGCAACAGATGTTGTTGATCATGGCCGTGCTGTCCATCGGGTTGGGCAATCTGGCGGCGATCGCGCAGACGAATATCAAACGCATGCTGGCTTATTCGGCCATTTCGCACATGGGGTTCATGCTGCTTGGCTTGATGGCGGGCGTGGTGGGGCGGGAAGTCGATCCCTTCACCGCGATCAATGCCTACAGCTCGGCGCTGTACTACACCGTTGCCTATGTGCTGATGTCGCTGGGCTCGTTCGGGATGGTTCTGCTGCTCTCCCGTGCGGGATATGAAGCGGAAAATCTTGAAGATTTCAAAGGCCTCAATCAGCGCAATCCCTGGTTTGCGGCAATGATGCTGATATTCATGCTGTCGATGGCCGGCATTCCTTTCTTTATCGGGTTTTTTGCCAAGTTTGCGGTATTGACTGCGGCAATCAAGGCGGGTCACATGACTGTTGCCGTCCTGGCCGTAATGTTTTCCCTGGTAGGGGCTTTCTATTACCTGCGTGTGGTGAAGCTGATGTACTTCGATGATCCCGTCGATGCGGTTCCGCTCAGCGCGACAACCGGTTTTCGGATATTGCTCTCGCTCAACGGTATCGCTGTGGCTGCATTTGGCCTGTTCCCGGATTGGGTGATGACGCTATGCACGACCACCTTGTTGCGTTCGCTGTGACGTGTGGCGCGCGTTTCCGGCATGCTTGAAGCGCGCGCCCGGGACTGAACATCGCATCATGGTGCCGGTATGGACGATGCAAAGCTGATTGAACACACGCTTTCCAGCGAGCAGGTCTTTGATGGCGAACTGCTCCATGTCCGGCGCGACGAGGTGCGGCTGCCTGACGGCAACTCGGCAGTGCGCGAGTGGATCGCCCATCCGGGTGCGGTGGTGGTTCTTGCCGTGCTGGATAACAGCCGGCTTCTGTTTGAGCGCCAATTCCGCTATTCCCTGCAACGCGTGTTTCTGGAACTGCCCGCCGGAAAAATCGACGCCGGCGAGCATCCGCTTGATACGGCAAGGCGCGAACTGCGCGAAGAGACGGGGTATAAGGCCAGGCTCTGGCGTCACCTCGGCGTCATGCACCCCTGCATTGGCTATTCCGACGAGAGGATAGAAATTTTTTGGGCGCACGGTTTGGTATATGTCGGCCATGAACTCGACCACAGCGAGTTTCTTGAAGTAACCGAGATGAGCATTGCCGATGCCCTGCTGGCCGTGCGCGACGGGGAAATTACGGATGCCAAGACAATCACTGCCCTGATGTGGGCGGACAAGATCGCCGACGGCCTGTGGACAGTTCCGGAATAGTGCTGCACCCTCGGGATAATTTGCCGTGTCGCCAGAGCCGACTTTAGCCGCGTTGCCGGTAACGCAGATGAAAGGCTTTCTCGCGCAGCCGCGTGAGTCCTCGTTCGCGGAAACGCGGCTCGCGTTCGAGAATATCCGTTTCGTCCATTAGCTGCACCTCGGCCGCCGGCGCGAAGAGCGCGCGTACTTCGGCTTCCTCAACGCTGAACGGCGGACCCTGCATTTCCTCCTGCGGGTATTCGAAGCTGACCAGAAGGGTACTGGTTTCTGGCGCCAGAATCCTCTGCATATGGGCGGCATAATTGCGCCGCATCGCCGGCGGCAGTGCGACAAGCGCGGCGCGGTCAAACACTGCGTTGACGCCGGCGAGATGAGCCGCGGTGAGCTTGAAAAAATCGCCGCAGTAAATGGCCAGCTCCGGGTGCGCCCCCTCGCTTGCATGAATGCTGAATCCGTCGCGTTGCGCCACCGACGCGCTGAGCGCGTTTTCGGTAAAGAAATTTTCGGCCGCGAGCGGACTCAATTCAACGCCGATAACCGCATAACCCTGTTCGCGCAACCAGAGCAGGTCGCGGCTTTTGCCACAGAGCGGAACAAAGACGCGGCTGCCGGGTGCAACGCCGAGCGTTGGCCAAAACTGCTGCAGGTAGGGGTGCACTTCCTGCTGATGAAAGCCTGTCTCGTTCTTCGCCCAGCGCTCGTGCCAGAAATCGGCGTCCATCCGTGTTACTCCTTGAGGAAGGGGTAATCAATGTAGCCGTGCTCGCCGCCGCTGTAAAAAGTTTCCGGGTCAGGCGCATTGAGCGCGGCGTCTCGAGCGAAGCGCTGCGGCAAATCCGGGTTGGCGAGGAAGGCTACGCCAAAGGCGACCATGTCGGCGCGGCCTTCGGCCAATGCAGCATTGGCACGGGCGAGGTCGTAACCATGATTGGTCATGTAAATGCCCTTCCAGAGTTTGCGCAGCTTGGAAAGATCAAAAGCCGGACCTGCGGCGCCGGGTTTGTCCCGGCCCATTTCGGTGATGTGCAGATAGGCGAGGCCCAAACGGTTCAGCGCCTCGACGGCGTAACTGAAGGTCGCTTCCGGGTTCGTGTCGCGCATGTCGTTGAACGGTTGCAGCGGCGAAAGCCGGATGCCGACGCGGTCGGCGCCGAGGACTTTGCAGACCGCCTCGGTCACTTCGAGCAGCAGCCGTGCGCGGTTGGCGATCGGGCCGCCGTAGGCATCCGTGCGCTGGTTGGACCCATCGCGCAGGAACTGGTCAATGAGATAACCGTTCGCGGCATGGATTTCGACGCCATCGAAACCAGCCGTGAGCGCGTTCCTTGCGCCTTGACGGTACATTTCAATGATGCCGGGGATTTCTTCGAGGGTCAGCGCGTGCGGCGTTTCAAACGGCTTCATGCCCTCGAACGTGATCGCTTCGCCTGCCGGCCTGATTGCGGAGGGCGCCACGGGCAGCATGCCGCCGGGCAGCAGCGAGCGATGCGAGACGCGTCCGCAATGCCAGAGCTGGAGAAAGATGCGCCCGCCCGCTGCATGCACGGCATCAGTGATTTTCCGCCAGCCGGCGACCTGTTCGGGGCTGTGAATGCCCGGCGTGCCCGGGTAACCGACGGCTTCTGCCGCCACTTGTGTACCTTCGCTGACGATGAGTCCTGCGCCGGCGCGCTGGCGGTAATACTCGATGCTGATTTCCTGCGGCACATTGCCGGCACCGGCGCGATTGCGCGTCATGGGCGCCATCGCCATGCGGTTTTTCAAGGCATGGGGGCCGAGTTGAATGGGTGAAAACAGCGTAACGTCTGACTTGTGAAGTGCGTTCATTATTCTTCCTGAGCGATGGGTGGTATTTCTTTTGCGACCGATAAAACAAAATGCAAAGCATAACATCCGAGATGAAAATTTTTGCGTTGCGGTAATCGCAACCAAGCGATGCGCCGGATATCAGCGAGATTTCCCTGTATTACTGACTCAATGCGCCATCGAAAAACGCCTTGACCAGGTTATTGAATGCATTGCGTTGTTCGATCTGGATCCAATGCCCGCATTTGCTGAAGACGTGCAACTGGGCGTTTGGCAGATGTTCCGCCAGATAGCAGGAATTGGCGAGCGGAATGAAAAAATCCTCGCGCGCATGGGTGGCGAGCACGGGATGCTGGATTTTTTGCAGCATTTCCGGCGTAAGGACAAAGGCATCGACGTGGGCCTGCTTATCGCCGGGAAACATCGCTTCAAACTGCCGGCGCACGGTGTCCTGCATGACAAACCGGTAGCGATTGGCGGCAATTGCGTCGACGTCGCCGCCGAGAATTTCCGGGTCATAGAGAAACTTCCTTACCAGAAAAGCCAATTCTTCTTTCGTACCCGTGGAGTAGTAACCCCAGCCGCGTTTGAGGCCCGCGGTGGCGGTGAAGGGTGCGCCCACGGCGCCCATCAGGACGACGTTGCCAAAGCGCTCGGGATAACGATGGATCAGGTGCAAGGCAACGCCGCCGCCCATCGAGTTGCCGACCAGATGAACTTTGCCCAGGCCGAGGGCATCGAGAAACGCAATCATCTGCTCGACCCAGACATCGAGCCATGCCGCCGCGCCCTGTGGCGGAGTGTGGTGCGGACTCTGGCCGAAGCCTGCGATGTCAGGCGCGAAGCAGCGGTAGCTTTGACCAAGGAAGGGGAGGGCAAACTGCCAGTTTGACAGGGCATTGGCGCCCGGACCGGAGCCGTGGAGCAGGAGAACCGGCACGGCATGCGCAGGCCCGGCTTCGTGGAAGAATGTGGTGAACCCGAGGGTGTTCACGGTGCGTTGATCAATGGTCATGGCTTCCTCTGCAAAATGCGGTCGCACTGAAAAATCCGCGCCATATTAGCCCGACTTTAGCGCGACGCGCGGATCATGAGTACCCCGGTCATTGCCAGCAAGAGCGGCACGATCAGGGCGAGATAAAAGCCCGGCACCCCGCCCGTTTGCAGGCACCAGCCGCCAATTGCGGCGCCGACGATCGACCCGGCGCGTCCCATGCCGATGGCCCAGCCCGCTCCCGTGGCGCGCAGCCCGGTCGGGTAAGCCTCGATCACGACATAGTTGAGGGCGATCTGCGGCAGGCCAATGCCGACTCCCGCAGCACCAATCAGGAAAAATACCAGCGTCCAGTGGTTACCCGCGGCAGCCAGCCCGATGCACACGGCACTGCCGAATGCCAGCGTGGCCACCAGTACCCGGCGTACAGGAATGCGCGGCAGGTAGTAGGCGAGCAGCAAACAAAACAGTATGGCCGGGCTATTCACTGCAACGGTACCGAGCGCCGCCTGCTCGGGCGGCAGGCCGCCCGCTTTGAGCGCAGTCGGCAGCCAGAGCAAAAGCATGAACCATGCGGCCCAGTTGCAAAAATAGGTGATCCATACGGCGAGCGTATTGCGGACGAATTGCCGGTTAAGCAAGGCGCTTATTGATGTCCACGCTGAAGCCCGCGCGGCCTGTCCGGGCACAACGAGATTCGCAGCGAAGAGGGCGGTTGGGTCCAGCTGGGGAACGATTTTTATCAGCGCGGAGACGATTTTCCCTTTGTTCTTATGCTTGTCCTGCACGACGAGAAAGAGCGGCGATTCATGCAGCCACCGATACAGGAACATAAGAAAGATCAATGGCAATATCCCGCCTGCGATGAAAATTCCCTGCCAGCCGATTTGCGGGAGCAACCGCGCTCCCAGGAGCCCCCCGCCGATCGCTCCCATTGGCAAACCCAGCAAAACCCCCGTGATAACGAGGCCGCGGTGCCGTGCTGGAGCGAACTCACTGACCAGCGATAGCACGGCAGGCACGGCGCCGCCCATGCCGAGGCCGGTAAAAAAACGGGCCATCAGTATCTCCGCCGGAGAACGCGCAAAACCCGTTGCCAGGGAGAACACGCCGAACATCAGAACCGCGAGCAGGATTGTCGGGCGGCGGCCGATGCGATCGCCCAGCGAGCCCAGGCTGATCGCTCCCAGTGCCATGCCCACCGTGCCGGCTACAATGAGCGGAGTGAGCTCGCCCGGCCCCAGATTGAACGCATGGGCGATTGCCGGGCCGGTATAGGCGATTGCCTGGGTGTCGAAGCCATCGAACAAGGCGACCAGGAAGCACAGGAAAAACGTCAGCCACTGGAGTTTCCCGATGGGGGCATCATCGATCAAGGTGCGCATGTCATAGGTGTTCTGTGGCATTTTGTTCCTTTGAGTTCTCTGATTGCGGTGTTTAAAACAGATTCTTTTTGCTAGCTGGCTTTGGCGTGCGTTAACCCAAAGGTCGCTGCAATGAGTTCGGCTGTCCGTAGCCGGTTTTTATAGCTGGGGGCGACGGTGAGGATGATCAGTTCATCGGCCGCAAAACTTTCGCGCAACTCCTGCATGCGCTCGGCAATCTGCCCGGGGGTGCCGATAATGCTGCGCGGGCGTTCGTTGGCAATTACCTGGAGGTCGCGTTCGCTGTAACCTGCACCCGCGGCTTTGGCTTCGGCGATCGTCGGCACTGGCAGGTTTTGGCCATAGGCCATGAAAAGACGCCGCAAATCGACGGCGGCGGTGAGTTCGGCAGCTTCGGCTTCGGTATCGGCCGCGATGACGAAAAGCGCAACGGCACTGCGTGGCGTTGTTTCATACCCTGGCTGAAAATTCTCGCGATACATCTGCGCGATGGCTTCTCCGTGGTGCGCATTGATGAAATGGGCAAAACAGAACGGTATGCCCGCATGCGCGGCGAGCGCGCCGCCGAAATCCGATGAGCCGAGCATCCAGAGTTCGGGACGGGTTTCAATCTCCGGTTGCAGGACGAGGCCGTGGTAGGGGTGTCCTTCGGGCACGGTGCCTTTGAAAAGCCAGATCAGCTCCTGCACTTGTTGCGGGAACAAATCGCTTTTTAGCCCGCCGGGGGCGACGGCGTGCGCCGTGCGTTGATCGCTCCCCGGGGCGCGGCCGACCCCGAGGTCGATGCGGCCGGGAAACAATGCTTCAAGCATGAGGAATTGTTCGGCCACCTTCCATGCCGAATAGTACGGCAGCATGATGCCGCCGGAACCGACGCGAATCCGCTGCGTGGCGCTTGCCAGCCGGGCGATCATGACTTCGGGGCACGGGTTGGCGACGCTGCGGGCGCCGTGGTGTTCGGCGCACCAATAACGGTAATAGCCGAGCGTTTCGGCGGCCTGGGCGAAGTCGACGCTGGCGGCCACCGCATCGGCGACTCGGTGGCCGGAAATCACCGGGGTTTGATCGAGGATCGAAAGTTTCAGCGGGGGGCGGTTCATGGCAATCAAAAGACAAAAGTCGGGGTTGGTTTGTCCGCAGGAGAACTTTTGAATCCGTCTCTGGGCGTTTCCGGACGAGACGGCGATGATAGTGGATCGGCTACCTGCCGGGTGCCATGTAGAATGAATCGGCTCGGTTCGGCATAATAAAAAAGGGGCTCGAAAATGTCAGGCAGGGGGGTTATAAGTCAACGCACGGCGTGGGTGCTGCTTGGCGCGGTCATTTTGTTCTGGGGCGTGAATTGGCCGGTAATGAAATACGGCCTGCACTATATTTCGCCGCTGGCCTTCGCCGCCATGCGCCTGTTCATGGGGGCTGTTCTGCTGGCCATTGTCGCCGCCACGCGAAACGAACTGCGCTTACCCCACCGCGCGGACTGGCCGCTGGTATGGGGAGTGGGTTTGCTGCAGATGGCGGCATTCATGGGACTTGTCAATGTGGGGTTGCAATATGTTCCGGCCGGGCGTTCCGCCATCCTCGCCTACACGACGTCGCTGTGGGTCGTGCCGCTCGCCGTGCTGTGGCTCGGCGAGCGCCTCACCAAGCTGCGCCTGATCGGCCTCGTGCTCGGTATCGGCGGGGTTGCGGTGCTGTTCAATCCTTTTGCATTCGACTGGCATGACCCGAAAACCGTGCTGGGCAATGGCTTGCTGCTGTTTGCCGCATTGCTTTGGGCGATTCTGATCGTGCAGGTGCGCGGGCATCGCTGGCGCGGCTCGCCGCTCTCGCTGGCGCCCTGGCAAATGCTCGTGGCGACGCTTGCGCTCGTGCCTTTTGTGCTTATTTTCGAGGATATCGGAGCCATCCGCTGGGGAGCGTCCCTTGGCTGGGTGCTTCTCTACAACGGCCCGATCGCGACGGCATTCTGCTTCTGGGCCATGATCAGCGTGACGCGCGCGCTGCCGGCGATCACGACGAGTTTGAGCACCCTTTGCGTGCCGCTGGTCGGCTATGCCGCGGCTGCTCTTGCATTGGGCGAGGCGGTCACCATGAGCAACGGCGCAGGGTTCGCCTTGATCCTCGGTGGTCTGGGTTTTGCCACTGTGAGTGACTGGAAGAACAGCCAGAAAACCGGAAATTAAACTGTCCTGGCGCATCGTGCGGAGCCTCACCGGATGGAACAAAAGTGAAGAGAAGTTTTCTTGTCCTTATACTGCTGTGCGCCGCCGCTATCGCGCGCGCCGACCTGATAGTCACGGACGCCACGGGAGCCAGCATCAGGCTCGCCGCCCCGGCGCGGCGCATTGTCAGCCTTGCCCCGCACATCACCGAACTGCTCTACGCTGCCGGTGCGGGCGACAAGCTCGTCGGCAACGTCGATTACGGCAACTATCCGCCGCAGGCCAAGGCGCTGCCCAGGGTCGGCGGTTCCGCGCAGCTTGATCTGGAAGCCATCGTTGCGCTCAAACCCGATCTGGTGATCGCCTGGGAGAGCGGCAATGCGCCGGCGGCACTGGCCAGGCTCAAGGCGATGGGCGTCACGGTTTATGTTTCGGAGCCCGGCCATATCGAAGATGTGGCCACGGAGATCGAGCGCTATGGCCGGCTCACCGGCGCTGGAGCCGTGGCGGAACCTGCCACTGCGGCGTTCCGCGCGCGCTACCGGGATTTGCAGACGCGCTTTGGCCAGCGCCCGCAGGTCAAGGTGTTCTATCAAATCTGGAAGCAGCCGTTGATGACCGTGAATGGCAAACAGATCATCAGCGACGTCATCCGCCTCTGCGGCGGGCGCAACGTGTTTGCCGACCTGCCGGTGCTGGCCCCCACGGTGACCGTCGAAGCGGTGATCGCCGCCGATCCGGAAGCGATTCTTGCCAGCGGCATGGGCGATGAGCGCCCCGAATGGCTGGACGACTGGCGGCGCTGGAAATCCATCACGGCAGTGGCGCGCGGCAATCTCTATTTCATCCCGCCGCAGGAAATCCAGCGGCATACGCCGCGCCTGCTCGACGGCGCGGAAAAACTCTGTCGTGCGCTCGAGGCGGCGCGCGCTAAACGCGAAACGCGCCCGGACGGGAAATGAAGACGGCCCGCTTGCCGTAACGCATCGCATCATCGGCCGTCTGCGATGAGAACCTCACGAGGGAATGAACCAGCGCGCGGCGCCGTCGCGCAATTCGCGCAGGGGATAGCCGTAGAGCCGGCTTAAATTTTCCGTTGTGATGATGTCATTGGCGATGCCGGCGAGCCATTCGCCATCACCGAACAGAAGCAGGGCCTGTTCGCAATAGCGCACCACAAAGCCGGGGTCGTGCAGCACGGCGACCATGGCGGCATCGGCCTGGGTCCTGCGCTTGAGGAGCTCCATGACCGCGACCTGATGCGATAGGTCGAGATGCGTGAGCGGCTCGTCGAGCAGAAAGAGCTGCGGCTGTTGCGCCAGGAGTTGCGCTATCGCCAGCCGCTGGCGCTCGCCGCCGGACAGCGTTTGCACTTCGCGTTCGTCAAAGTCCGGCAGGTCGACTTCGGCGAGCGCGGCGCAGGCGATGCGGCGGTCGGCCTCCGACTCCCAATCCCAGCGCCCCAGATGCGGGTGGCGGCCGATCAGCGCGGTTTCCATGACGGTTGATGGGAAGGGGTCCGCTTGTCGTTGCGCCAGATAGCCGCGAATTTTTGCCAGATGGCGATATGCCGCGCCGTGAAAAGCCGGCGCCAGCGAGGCGCCGCCCACGGTTAATTGGCCGCTGTCAGGCGCACGCAAACCGGCGAGCGTTGCCAGCAGGGTCGATTTGCCCACGCCATTGCGGCCGAGAATGGCCCAGGTTTCATTTGCGCTGACTTGCCAGTCGAGTGCACGGCATGCCGTGTGCCCGCCAATGCTGACGGTGAGTCCCTGCGTAAGGATCAAGGGCGCGCTCATGTCGCCGAGCCCTTTTCGCGTCCAAGCAGAAACAGGAACACCGGCACGCCGATTAACGCGGTGAGTACGCCGACCGGCAGTTGCTGCGGCGCCGCCACAGTGCGGGCGAGGGTGTCGGCCAGCAGCAGCAGGCTGCCGCCGCCCAGTGCGGCCGCAGGCAGCAACAGGCGCTGGTCGTTGCCCCAGCCCAGCTTCATCAGCCCGAGGCGCGTCAGATGCGGCACGACGAGACCGATGAACCCGATGCTGCCGGCGGTAGTCACCGCAGTGGCGGTGAGCAGCGCGGCGAGAAAATACACGCCGCGCTTGACGCCGCCGACCGGCACGCCAAGCACCAGCGCCAGCGTTTCGCCGCGTGCCAGCAAGTTCAGCTCGCGGGCAAACGGCAGCGCCGCCAGCAGCCCCGCCGCCAGCACCAGCAGCGCCGGTCGCGGCTCGCTGATTTGCCCCGCATCGCCCATCAGCCAGAACAGCATGCCGCGCAACTGGGCTTCCGGCGCAATGGAAAGAATCAGCGCCACTAACGCGCCGCAACCGGCGGCGACGATGATGCCGGTGAGCAACAGCCGCGTGCGCGTCCAGCTGCTGTCGCCATGCGCCAGGCCAAACACGATCAGCATGGCGGCAAAGGCTCCGGCAAACGCCGCAAGGTTGACGCACGCAAGCGCCAGCCCGGCCAGCATGGCCAGCAGCGCCCCCACCGCCGCGCCGCCGGAAATGCCGAGCACATACGGATCGGCCAGCGGGTTGCGCAGCAACACCTGCATCAAGGCGCCGGCCAGCGCCAGCAAGCCGCCGCAAGCGAAGGCGCCGAGCGCGCGCGGCAGGCGCAGGCCGCGGATCACTTCCACGGCCAGTCCGCCCTCGCCGCCGGAAACGGCCAGCAGCACGTCGCGCGCACGGACCGGCAGGCTGCCCGCCGTCAATGTCACAAGCAGGCTCGCCACCGCCAGCATGACGAGGGCGGCAAGCACCAGCAGCGCGCGGCGGCGGGAGGGCATGCTTAGCTACCAGCGATACCCGATGCTGGCATACGCATTGCGGCGATCCTCAGGGTAGGCATTGAACGAAGTGAACGCGCCATTGACGACGCCATACGAATAAAACTTCTTGTCGAACATGTTATTGATACCGGCTGCCAGGCGTACTCGCCCGATGTCGTGGGATACCTTGAGGTCGGCAATGGTGTAGGTCGGCATGTCATGGAAGCGATTGGCCTGGTCATTGTCATAACGCTGGCTGCCGACATAATTGAAGGCGAATGTCCAGCGCGTGGCCGATGCCGCTTGCCAGCCCAGTGTAGCGCCGAGACGGTGCCTGGGCACCAGCGGCACCTCATTGCCGGCAACATCCACGCCGCCATACACGCCTTCGCGGAAGCGGGCGGTGGTGTAGGTGTAATGGCCAGCAATGTCCACGCGGTCAGCGAGCATGGTTTTTCCTTCCAGCTCCAGGCCGCGCCGCCGCGTCGGCGAGAGGTTCATGTTGGTGAAGGTCAGCGCGTTGAAATAGAGTTCGTCGTCAAGGGCGATTTCGAACACGCTGGCGCGCAGGCTGGCGGCTGGCCCGTGCCATTGAATCCCGAGTTCCCGGTCAGCGGATCGTTGCGGTTTCAGCAGCGCGGGACAGGGTGGAAAGAAGCAGCGGTTTTCATCGATGTTGGCCATCCGAAAGCTGCGGCCGAGGCGGCCATAGACGGAGATGCCCATGCCGAAATCCTGTTGCAGCGCCAGTTCCGTGGCGGATAAACGGTGTTCGGTGCGGTCTTGCGGAATCGGCGTCAAGCGCTCTTCATGGCTCTGCTGCACGTTCTCGCGACGGGCGCCCAGCGTCAGTCGGGTGGTCGGCGTCAGCGCCAGTTCGTTGCGGAAATAGAACGCGCGGTTGGTCTGGCTGCCAAGTTCGTCACGATTGCCGAACCCGCTGGTGATGAAGTTGGTATAGTCCCAGTCGCTCCAGTCGATGCCGGCAGCAAGGCGGTTTTGCATGCTGCCCAGCGTCGCCGTCCACAGCAGGCGCGGGGAAATGCCGGTAACATCGACATTACTGTCGCCCATGCTGGAAAAACCAAAACCGAAGTCGAAAAAGGCGCGGCTATCCTTGTTCCGTTGCGTGATGTCCACGCCCAAGGTTACTGCGCCAAAGCGTTTTTCGGCAGTCACCCCGAAGCGCTGGCTGCGTGAGTTGGCATAGTCGTTGGGTGTTGAGGTGCCTCGCGGATCGCTGGCCAGTTGCGCTTCGGTACGCGCACCGGGCAGGCGGGCTTTCTGGTCGTCTGCCCCCAGGTTGATGGCCACGAAAGCACCGGCATCGCCAAAGCGCAGTTCGCCGTTGACCGCATCCTGTTCGAAGCGGTTGTTCTGCCGGTAGTTGTCGCTTGCCACATGCTGTGCCTGCGCGTTAAATCCCCAGCGGGCGCCGCCGGCCTGGGCACTGGCGCGCAGATCACGCAGGTCGTGGCTGCCCACGGTGGCGGAAACAACGCCGCCATTCGCTGCGCCCAACGCCGAGCGGGTAATGATGTTGATGGTGCCGCCTGTCGCGCCACCGCCATACATGACGGCGCCGGCCCCGCGCAAAATCTCGATGCGCTCGATGGCATTGAGCGGAATGGATGTCAGGCGCGCCGCAACCAGTTCGTTTTCCGAAAGGCGCTGGCCATTCACCAGGATCAGCGTGTTCTGGTCGCCGGTAATGCCGAATCCGCGCAGATCGACCGGCGAATCGGGAACGCCGAGAAAATTGATGCGGGTGTGTACCCCCCCGAGCTTGGAGAGAACTTCGGCCACGGTAGTGGCCGAGCTGTCACGGATTTCATCCGCGGTGATGATCTGCACGGCAATCGGCTGGTCGAGCGCCGGGGTGTGGAAGCGGTCGGCAGTGACGATGACAGCGGCTTCGTCAGCGGGTACGGCATAGGCTACAGATGCGGCAGAGGAAGAAACGACGGCAGCCGCCAAAACGGCGGTACGTCCGGCAACGGATGCAAAGAATGGATGGTTCATGAACAGACTCCCGGTATCCGGCGCGCGTCCCCGCAGGCCGGTGGTTCAAAAAATCAGGCGCCTTGGGGGGAAGAATCGGAGGAATCTGTCCTGGCTTGACCAAATGGCGGGCAGAACACGACACATCCGACGCAGCTATCCCGCAGCATCTGATACGGAAGTTCATGGCCGGTCTCCGGGCTTGAAAGTCTTGCCGCCTCGCCTTCCCGGAATATCTCCAGTGGCGTTGTGAGGCAGCCGCACTTCCTTACCGTTGCGGGGGCAGCGCCGGAATCGAGCGTCTCGTAAAAGGACTCTCACCGGCTTCCCGTTTCACCCGGCATGGGAATCCATGCACAGGCACCACGAACAGGGGATGAAGTATAGCAGGGCGCGCAGCGTGTCCGATGGAATGATGGTCAGCGCGTCGCGGTGGCCCAGATCGCCAGCCCCTGGGCGTTGAGGTCGAGATCGATCGCCCAGCAGACGAGCAGTTCGTCGTCGCTCAGCGGCGAACCGTGGGCATGCGCTTCGCCGAGAAGAAAGCGGGCGAGTCCGTCGCGAATCGTGTTGATGATCGCCGTGTTGCCAGCGCCGGTTTTTGCAGCATCGCTGGCGATCCGCACGCTGGCGTCCACGCGTCGCAACAATGTTGCGGCATGTTTGCGCGGGTCCGCCAGCCGGCCGAAATGCGTGAGGTAGGCGGCCGCCGGCTCAAGGGTCATCATGCGCGCGACGGAGGCGTGCATGGCGACGGGATCGAATTGCGACGGCGTGGTGGTGGGGAAGAGGAAGGGGCGGCCATCAACCTGCATTTCGCAATAGCTGATGCCCAGGGTGTCGCCGGTGAAAATGCCTTTCGACTGCGCATCGAAAATGGCGATGTGGTGGCGCGCATGGCCGGGACTGTCGATGCAGAGCAGTTCGCGGTGGCCGAGGGCCAGTACGGTATTGTCATGCGCTTCGATGATGCGTTCGGCAGCAACCGGTTGCAGCTCGCCATACAGTTGCTGCGCGCGCTCCTTGCCATACACGGCCGCAACGCCCGCCATGAGCTTGTCGGGCTTGACCATGTGCGGCGCGCCGCGCGGATGCACCACCAGCCGCGCCTGGGGCAATGCCTGCATCATTGCGCCCGCACCGCCGGCATGGTCGAGATGGACATGCGTGAGGATGACGTAATCCACCGCATTGGGCGCGAGCCCGAGCGCATCCAGCGCGGCCAGCGCGCGCGGCAGGGTTTGATAGGTGCCGGTATCGACGAAAGCCACGCGACCCGCGCTTTCGATGAGATGTACCGCCACGAGTTGCGGGCGCAGGTACCCTGCGTCGAAGGCGTAGATGCCTTGCCGGTAGTCAATAAGTTCACTGTTCATGGAAGGTGATGATATCAGCGGAGATGCCGTCGACCGCCGGCAACCGGTATTGCTCAAGCCGGCGGATAGGGGTGCGGATGCATGCTCAACGCTTATCCGCCTTTTCAGCGGGCAACGGCAATGACAGGCTGCCCAGCAAGGCTTCAGCCAGAGTGCGGATGGTGTCTTCTTCGTCCGCGGCGATGCGCAGCACGGGTTTGCAGCCGGCTGCGCTGATCCAGGCGCTGTTGGCCCGGTTGGCTTCGGCATCGAGGACCAAACCGAGAAAGCCAAGCGGCCCGCAAATGCGCTCGCGTATCTGCGGCGCGTGTTCGCCGATGCCGCCGCTGAACACCAGCGCATCGATGCCGCCGGCCTTGGCGGCGAAAGCGCCGATGGCGGCGCGCACCTGGCGACAGAAATAGTCCACGGCAAAGCCGGCGGCCGGGCTGCGGCTCTCCAGCAGGCGGTGCATCTCGCTGCTCTCTCCGGCAGACAGCGCAAGCAGCCCCATGCGGTGATAGACCAGGTCGCTTAACGCCCGGTTATCGCGATGTTTGGCCAGCTCCAGCATTACCCCCGGATCCAGGTCGCCGCTGCGCGTGCCCATCGGGATGCCGCCGGCCGGCGTGTAGCCCATGGTGGTATCCACCGATTTCAGTCCTTCCATCAGGCACAGGCTCGCGCCCGCGCCCAGATGTGCGACGACGACGCGGCCATGCGCAACATCTCCCAGCAATGACGGTAATCTGGATGCGATGCCGGCATAGCTGAGGCCATGAAAGCCGTAGCGGCGCATGCCAAGCTCATGCGGAATCGGCAGGCGACGCGCCAGCTCCGGCAGGGTGTGGTGGAACGCGGTGTCGAAGCAGGCGACCTGCGGCGCGTCAAAACGCGCCCGGCACAACGCCACGCCGAGCAGATTGCCGGGCATGTGCAGCGGAGCAAGCGGGGTAATGCCGCGCAGCCGCTCGATCTCCGCCGCATCCAGCAGGCGTGCCGCATCGGTGACTTCGCCGCCATGCACGAAGCGATGGCCGATCGCCTCCGGCACTTCCCCGCCCAGTTCCTTCAGCAGTGCGTCGAAGGCTGCCGCGTGGTCGTGCGGAAAACCCTGGCCGATATGCCCGTAGCGCCAGTCACGGCGCGTGCCGTCGGCGCGGAACAGGCTTGCCTTGAGGCTGGACGAACCGCTGTTGAGCGTCAGGATGGCAGGCATGTCACTGCACGGCGGCCAGCAATTTTTCATATGCCTCGGCGAAGAGGCGCACGCCTTCGACCTGCAATGCCTCGCCGGCGTCCATGAGGTCGATGCCCAGCGCCGCCAGCGCCGCGATGTGGGCTTGCGCCTCGTCCATGCCCGTCATCAGCGTGGCTGCCGCGCGGCCGTGTTCGCGGAATGCCGCAAGGGTCGCGTCCGGCAACGTGTTGATGGTCTCCGCGCCGATCAGCGGTTCCACGTAGAGCACGTCGCTGTAAGCCGGATTCTTGGTGCCGGTGCTGGCCCACAGCGGCGTCTGCGGCGGCACGCCAGCCTGGCCGAGCGCGGCGAAGGCCGGGCCGTGGAAAATTTCCAGATAACGGTAATAGCAGCGTTTGGCGAGCGTCACGCCGCTCCTGCCCTTGAGCTCACGGGCTTGCGGCGTGCCGATGGCATCAAGGCGTTTGTCCACCAGGGTATCGACGCGGCTCAGGAATATGCTGGCCACCGAGCGCAATTGTTGCGCATGTCCTCCATTGTCCAGCCAGCGCCGCGCGCCGCGCAGATAGGCTTGTGTCACGGCCTCATACTGTGCAAGCGAAAAAATCAGGGTGACGTTGACCCGGAGGCCTGCGCCGGTCAGTTGCTCGAAGGCGCGCACGCCGGCGGGCGTGCCCGGCACCTTGATGAGCAGGTTGTCGCGTCCCGCCGCCCGGCGCAACCGCAGCGCGGCCGCCTGCGTACCCGCCATGTCGTGCGCCAGAGCGGGCGAGACCTCCAGGCTGACATAGCCGGTTTCACCGGAGCTGGACACGTAGGCCGGCAACAGGACGTCGCAAGCCGACTGGATGTCGGGAATGACGAGCGACTCGTAACGCGCTTCGGCATCGAGGTTCGAGCCGCGCAAGCGTGCCAAATCCTCGCGGTAGCAAGGGCTGCCGGCAACGGCTTGCTGGAAGATGGCGGGATTGGAGGTCACGCCGTCGATGCCGTCCTCGCGCATCAGGCGTTGCAAGGCGCCTTCCTGGAGCAGCGTGCGGGAAAGATTATCGAGCCAGACGTGCTGGCCCAGGGCCTTGAGCGCACGCAGGGGATTTTCGTTCATGTGCTTGCTTGCCGGGCTGGCCATTTCCAGTCGCGTATTTCCGGCATGTCTTCGCCGTGCTCGTGGATGTATTGCGTGTGCTGGTTGAGCTTGTCGCGCATGCGCTGCTTGATGTGCGCCGCCTGCGGCTGCAGCTTCGGCACCCGGTTCGCCACATCCATCACCAGGTGGAAGCGGTCCAGCGTGTTGAGCACCACCATGTCGAACGGCGTGGTGGTGGTGCCTTCTTCCTTGTAGCCGCGCACGTGCAGATTGCCGTGGTTGGTGCGGCGGTAGGTGAGGCGATGAATCAGCCAGGGGTAGCCGTGGTAGGCAAAGATGATCGGCTTGTCGGTACGGAACAGGGAATCGAACTCCTCGCTGGACAAGCCATGCGGGTGCTCCTCCTGCGGTTGCAGGGTCATCAGGTCGACCACGTTGATGAAGCGGATCTTCAGTTCCGGCGTGAGCTGGCGCAGGATGTCTATGGCCGCCAGCATTTCCAGCGTCGGCACATCACCCGCTGCCGCCAGCACGATATCCGGTTCCCCGGGCTGGTCGTTGCATGCCCATTCCCACAGGCCAATGCCGGCACTGGCGTGGTTGATGGCGGCGTCCATGTCCAGCCACTGGTGCCCGGGCTGCTTGCCGGCAACGATGACGTTCACCAGGTTGCGGCTCTTCAGGCACTGGTCGGTGACATACAGCAGGGTGTTGGCATCCGGCGGCAGATAGACGCGGATGATGTCGGCCTTCTTGTTCACCACGTGATCGATGAAGCCGGGATCCTGATGCGAAAACCCATTGTTGTCCTGGCGCCAGACGTGCGAGGTGAGCAGGATGTTGAGCGAGGCAATGGGACGGCGCCAGGCAATCTCGTTGCATACCTTGAGCCATTTGGCATGCTGGTTGAACATCGAATCGACGATATGAATGAAGGCCTCGTAGCAGGAAAACACTCCATGCCGTCCGGTGAGGAGATAACCTTCGAGCCAGCCCTGGCAGGCGTGTTCGGAAAGGATTTCCATGACCCGGCCATCGGCGGCCAGATGGTCGTCGAAGTCGAAACGTTCGGCCATCCAGGCGCGGTCGGTCACTTCGAACAGCGCCCCGAGGCGATTGGAGGCGGTCTCGTCCGGCCCGAACACGCGGAAATTCTCAGGGTTCTTCTGCATCACGTCGCGCAGGAAGGTTCCCATCGCCCGGGTGGACTCGGCCAGCGTGCCGCCCGGCGCGAGAACGGGCGCCGCGTAGTCGCGGAAATCCGGCAGGCGCAGGTCGTGCAGCAGCACGCCGCCGTTGGCGTGGGGATTGGCCCCCATGCGGCGCTCGCCGGTCGGTGCGAGCGCGGCCAGTTCGGGCTTGAGCCGGCCGGTGGCATCGAACAGTTCTCCCGGCCGGTAGGACTGCATCCAGCGCTCCAGCAGTTGCACGTGCTCCGGTTTCTCCATTTCGCTGAACGGCACCTGGTGCGAACGCCAGTAGTCTTCGGTTTTCTTGCCATCCACTTCTTTCGGTCCGGTCCAGCCCTTGGGTGAACGCAACACGATCATCGGCCAGAGCGGTCGGCTCACTGCACTGCCCGCCCGCGCCTTGCGCTGGATTTCGCGTATTTCGGCGATCGCGCCATCGACCGCGGCAGCCATCAACTGGTGCATGGCTTCGGGCTCATTGCCTTCCACGAAATAAGGTTTGTAGCCATAACCCACCAGCAGGCTTTCCAGCTCGGCGCGGGGAATGCGGGCCAGCACGGCCGGATTGGCGATCTTGTAGCCATTGAGATGCAGGATCGGCAACACCGCGCCGTCCGTGCGCGGATTCAGGAACTTGTTGGAATGCCAGGAAGTGGCCAGCGGCCCGGTCTCCGCTTCGCCGTCGCCCACCACGCAGCAGGCGATCAGTTCCGGATTGTCAAACACCGCGCCATACGCGTGGAGTAGCGCATAACCCAACTCGCCGCCCTCGTGGATGGAACCGGGAGTTTCCGGCGCGGCGTGGCTGGGAATGCCGCCCGGAAAGGAAAACTGGCGGAACAGGCGCCGCATTCCCTCCGCGTCCTGCGAGATATCGGAATACAACTCGCTGTAACTGCCTTCGAGCCAGGTGTTCGCCACCACCGCCGGGCCGCCGTGGCCGGGGCCGGCAATGAAGATCATGCTGATATCCTGCTGCCTGATCACCCGGTTCATATGCACATAGATGAAGTTCAGCCCCGGCGTGGTGCCCCAGTGGCCAAGCAGGCGCGGCTTGATGTGCGCCAGTTGCAGCGGCTGTTTCAGCAGCGGATTGTCGAACAGGTAGATCTGCCCCACCGACAGGTAATTGGCGGCGCGCCAGTAGGCATCCATCCGCTTGAGCTCTTGGGCATCCAGTACCGCGGCAGTCGAGGACATGTCATTCTCCTTGAGTCGTTAAATGTGACGTTTCACCCGACGGGCAGAGGTGCGTCGCAGTGTAAATCGCCGTCTGCGTCTCGACAATCCCTTCGATAGGAAGACTATTTCTTGCGCAGGGTAGCTGACTATGGCAAAATGCGCGCCTTCCGCTACGGAGCGGTAGTTCAGTTGGTTAGAATACCGGCCTGTCACGCCGGGGGTCGCGGGTTCGAGTCCCGTCCGCTCCGCCAAGATTGCACGATAAACAGCCCGCCCGGCGTCATCCGGCGGGCTTTTTTATTGCAGGCTTCCATCCAGCGGTGAAAGATGGCACTCTGCGGGCATGGATATTCAACCGCATCTGCGTCACTTTTCCGCTCTTGATCCGCATGGTTTTCACACGGTGGCCTACGCCGAATGGGGGCGTGCGGATGCTGCGCAGACCGTTATCTGCGTGCATGGCCTGACGCGCAACAGCCGCGACTTCGATGCGCTGGCGACCGAGTTGTCGCATACCTGCCGCGTGGCCTGCATGGATGTGGTCGGGCGCGGCGCCAGCGACTGGCTGGAGTACAAGAATGATTATGGCTTTGCCCTTTACCAGTCTGATGCGGCGGCATTGATTGCGCGGTTGTCGGCGCCGCTGCCCCCGTCAAGCGGCTTTTTGTCGCCCCTGCTGGGCCGGCGGGCGCAGGAAGACCCGGCGCCGCAGGTGGACTGGGTAGGCACCTCGATGGGCGGCTTGATCGGCATGATGCTTGCCGCACGCACCGGCTCGCCCATTCGCCGCCTGGTGCTGAACGATGTGGGGCCGCTGGTTCCCTGGCGCGCGCTGCAGCGCTTGCATCTTGAACACGCCAATGAGAATCCGCAGTTTGCCGATCTTGACGAGGCCGAACATTATCTGCGCCTGGCCTGCGCTAATTTCGGGCCGCTGACGGATGAGCAATGGCGCGATGTGACATCCCATAGCGTGGAACCGCGGCCGGCGGGCGGGTTTCGGCTCGGCTGGGATCCGGCCATCATCGGCGCCGTTCCTGATGGCGGGATGGAGGGCGTGGCACTGGGTATGAATTTTCTTTCCGGCATTGATTTGTGGTCGATCTGGGACAAGCTGCGCTGCCCGGTGCTGGTACTGCGCGGCGAGAATTCCGATTTGCTGACGCCGGCCACGGTGCGCCGCATGCAGGCGAGCGGGCCGCAGGTGCAGGTGGTCGAATTTCCCGGCGTCGGTCACGCGCCCTGGTTGATGAGCGCAGAGCAGATCGCCGTGGTGCGCGATTTTCTGCTGGCCCCGGAGCGCGCGCCGTGAGATGGTTCCGGGTGACGTGGCTATGCATCGCCGCGATGACCGG
Source organism: uncultured Rhodocyclaceae bacterium (assembly GCA_964596295.1). GTDB lineage: Bacteria > Pseudomonadota > Gammaproteobacteria > Burkholderiales > Rhodocyclaceae > Rugosibacter. The sequence continues at coordinate 48,857 of CAZQTB010000007.1, forward strand.
CGCGGCATCGGCCCAACCGCTGGAGACCATCACGCTGCATCATCGCCGTGCCGAACAACTGTTGCCGCAACTCACGCCGTTCGTCGAGACGGGCGGGTCGCTCGGCGGCGCCGATGACACGCTGTTTCTGCGCGCCTCCAGCCGCAACCAGGCGGAAATCCGCCAGCTCGCGGCTACGCTTGATACGCCTTTGCGCCGCCTGGCGATCCACGTGCGGCAGGAGGGTGAGAACGCCGAAGACAGCCGTGGTGCGAACATCTTTGGCCATATTACGCTGAGAGGCAGCGTGCCTGCGGTGCAGGGCAGGATGGATATTTACCGGAATGAGCGCAACAGCCGGCGCGATACGAGCCAGCAGGTGCAGACGGTGGAAGGCGGCCGGGCGGCCATCTTGACTGGACAGTCCCTGCTGTTGCCCATGCGCCAGGTGGTGCTGACCCCGGCCGGCGTAGTGGTTGCCGAAAGTTTTGTGCAGCGTGACCTTGGCACCGGCTTCGTTGCCGTGCCGCGTCTTGCCGGCGATCGGGTAACGCTGGAAATCAGCCCGTTGGACGATACCGCCGGGCCATTGCCGGGATCGGTGAATGTGCAACGCCTCACCACTACTGTCAGCGGCAGGCTGGGTGAATGGATTACGCTGGGCGGATCGAGTGGCGAAGAGAACATCCGCCGGGGCGAAATCACCGGGTATGGAGCACACTCGGCGTCTCGCCAGCGCCGACTTTTATTGAAGGTGGATGAACTGCCCTAGACAAAGCGGGAAAGTTCATCCGGATAGTAAAGTCTACCCCTGCGCAGCTCGCGCAGACCGCCTTGGTCAACTAACAAACGCACAATTTTTCAGGAGTATTGCATGAACGGATTTTCTTCTCCCCGGCAGACATTGCTTTCGACTCTCGATATCGAGGTCGTTGAAATGACCAAACAGCGCGTGGTGGCGCGCATGCCGGTCGGGCCCAAGGTGCATCAGCCGTTTGGTCTGCTGCATGGCGGCGCATCGGTGGCGTTGGCGGAAACGGTGGCCTCAGTGGCGGGTTCCCTGAATGTCGATCAGAGCGTGGAAAATGTCGTGGGGCTGGAGATCAATGCCAACCATTTGCGCGGCAAGCGCGACGGCATGCTCACCGCCGTTGCCACGCCGGCGCATATTGGCCGCCGCACGCATGTCTGGGAAGTGCGGATCACCGACGAGGAAGACAAACTGGTCTGCATTTCGCGCTGCACGCTGGCCGTGGTGCCCGCTACGCCGTGATATCTTGATGCGTGCTGCTTGAGCGATTGACTTGTTATCCGTCCGGCTTACAATCATTCCGCGTATCGCCATTCCAGCGGTTCAGCGCAACGTTGTTCATCAACTAATCAGGGGGATTCCATGAAACGAATCAAGGTGGCCGGATCAACTGAAATTCAGGAAGCGAAGCTGCATGCCGTACAGGCAGAGGGAAACTCCGTGCTGCTGACCCGGGTGCAGGGCAAGGTCTGCGCCATCGCGGGGAAATGCCCGCATCTCGGCTTGCCGATGAAGGGCGGCAAAGTGGTTGATGGCACGATCCAGTGCCCGTGGCACGGCTCGCGCTTTGACATCTGCACGGGAAAGAACCTTGATTGGACTAATTCTTTCATCGGCATCCCCATGCCGAAGTGGACGCATTCGCTGATTGCCCTGGGTAAAAAACCTGCGCCCGTGCAGACCTTCGTGGCGTCGGAGGAAAGCGGCTCCGTGTTCGTCGAGATTCCGGGCGCATAGATTTTTCCGGCAGCCGGCGCGCAGCCACTGCGGGTTGTACTGCAACAGGAGCGCATAAAATTAACGAATCGGGATCGAGCAGGGAGTTGCAGCGCATTCTTCCCATTCCCGGCCAGCACTGGGTTGGCGACGGCTTTCTGGTGCGCACGTTGTTTGCTTACCCGAATCTTGGGTTGGCAATCAGCCCTTTCCTGCTGCTTGACTACGCAAGTCCCATGCACTTTCCGCCGACAGATAAACGCCTCGGCGTGGGCGAACATCCGCATCGGGGATTCGAGACGGTGACCGTCGTCTATGCGGGCGAGGTGGAACATCGGGACAGCTCGGGTGGCGGCGGCAGCATTGGCCCCGGCGATGTGCAATGGATGACGGCTGCATCCGGCGTGGTACATGATGAATTTCACGGCCGCGATTTTGCGCGGCGCGGCGGCCTGTTTGAGATGGTGCAGTTGTGGGTCAATCTGCCGGCCAAAGCCAAGATGGCGCCACCGCGTTACCAGAACATCCTGAATGACCGGATCCCTGTCGTGAATCTTCCCCACGGGCAAGGCAGCGTGCGCGTCATTGCAGGCGAATTCGATAACGTGCCGGGGCCCGCGCAAACATTTACGCCGGTTCACGTGTGGGACATGCGGCTGACGGCTGCGCAACCGTTCGACCTTCCTGTGCCCGATGGCTATACCGCGGCGCTCGTTGTGCTCAAGGGAACGATATGCCTCGGCGCTTCCGCAACACTCGGCGCATCCCAGGTTGGGCTGTTTGCACAGGCAGGTACGCGCATTCGCATCGATAGCGCGCAAAATGCCTCAGCGCTGTTGCTGTGCGGCGAGCCGATCAACGAACCGATTGCCGGCAGCGGCCCTTTTGTCATGAACAGCGCCGCGGAAATCCGCCAGGCGAAGCTGGATTATCAAAGCGGCAAGATGGGCCGCCTGGCCTGAGTCGTGGAAAAAACCCAACCCGGGCCATGCCCGGGTTGGGTTACGGCTTCTTCAAAAATCTCAAGCCGAGGGAATTTCCGCTTCCGGCAAACCCAGCGCCTTGGCAATGCCTTTGCCGTAAGCCGGGTCGGCCTTCATGCAGTTGCCGATGTGGCGCAACTGGATTTCGCGCGACGCGCCGCCGATGGAGCGGGCGGTGTTTTCAAACAGCACCTGCTGCTGCGCCGGCGTCATCAGGCGAAACAGCGCGCGAGGCTGCGAGTAATAGTCGTCGTCCTCCCGGTGATTCCAGTGGTCGGCAGCGCCTTCAACGGACAACGGGGGTTCGCGGAAATCCGGCTGCTCCTGCCATTTGCCTTGGCTATTCGGCTCATAACCGATCGTGCCGCCGCTGTTTCCATCGACCCGCATCGCGCCGTCCCGGTGGTAATTGTGGAACGGGCAGCGCGGAGCATTGACCGGTACCTGGTAGTGGTTGACGCCAAGGCGGTAGCGCTGCGCGTCGCCATAGGAAAACAGCCGTCCCTGCAACATCTTGTCCGGTGAAAAGCTGATGCCGGGAACGACGTTGGCCGGATTGAACGCCGCCTGTTCCACTTCTGCGTGGTAGTTTTCGGGATTCCGGTTCAACTCCAGCACGCCCACCTCGATCAACGGATAATCCTTCTTCGGCCAAATCTTGGTGAGATCGAAAGGGTGGTAAGGAACCCTGGCCGCATCCTTCTCGGGCATGATCTGGACATGCATCGTCCAGCGCGGGAAATTCTTTCTCTCGATGGCTTCGAACAGGTCGCGCTGGCTGCTTTCGCGGTCGTTGGCGACGATCTGCGCCGCCTCTGCATCGGTCAGGTTCTGGATGCCCTGTTGCGTGACGAAGTGGAATTTGACCCAGTAGCGCTCATTCCTGGCATTGATGAAGCTGAAGGTATGCGAGCCAAAGCCGTGCATGTGGCGATAGGAAGCCGGAATTCCCCGGTCGCTCATGACGATGGTCACTTGATGCAGGGCTTCCGGCAGCGACGTCCAGAAATCCCAGTTGTTCTGCGCGCTGCGCATATTGGTGCGCGGGTCGCGCTTGACCGCGTGATTGAGATCGGGAAACTTGAGCGGATCGCGCAGGAAGAATACCGGCGTATTGTTGCCGACCAAATCCCAGTTGCCTTCCTCGGTATAGAACTTCATTGCGAAACCGCGAATGTCGCGCTCGGCATCGGCGGCGCCGCGTTCCCCGGCAACCGTCGAGAAACGTACGAACAGATCGGTTTTTTTGCCAACCTGTGAAAAGATTTTTGCGCGCGTGTAGCGCGTGATGTCGTGCGTCACCGTGAATGTGCCGTAAGCGCCGGACCCCTTGGCGTGCATGCGCCGTTCGGGAATCACTTCGCGGTCGAAATGGGCGAGCTTTTCGAGGAGCCAGACATCCTGCAAAAGTGCCGGCCCGCGCGGGCCGGCGGTCATGGTGTTCTGGTTGTCGACGACGGGTGCGCCGCCGGTGGTGGTGAGTACTGTTTTGGCAGTCATGCTGTTTCTCCTTTTGGGTGGTCGAGATTAGTAGGCGAGCGCGGCATCGGCATAGAGCGAAACAAACAAACCCAGTACCGGCCATCTGTTGAGGAAATGAGATTGCATTTGTTGCTCCTTTCGTTGAATTACAGAATGCATGTTAGAAACAGGACGGATATTTTTCAAATTGATTGTTTCAATTTATTCAATAGAGAATGGCTATCAGATAGTTTGTGGACAGGATGCGCCGTCTTGTCAGCGCCGGCTTTTCCGGCAGGCCAACGACACGGGGTCCGGCTGTTCAGGCGTGCTACCATGCCGCGCCCGCCATGACTCATGATCTCGACCGTATCTTCGGCCCCGCAGGGCCGCTCGCCGCTGCCGTCCCCGGATTCCGGCCGCGCGCGCAGCAGCTCGAAATGGCGCAGCGTATCGCCACGGCGATTGCCGGCAATACGGCGCTGGTGGCCGAGGCCGGCACCGGCACCGGCAAGACCTTTGCCTATCTGGCGCCGGCCCTGCTCTCCGGCGGCAAGGTGATTATTTCCACCGGCACCAAGACATTGCAGGATCAGCTTTTCAGCCGTGATCTGCCGACGGTGCGCATGGCGCTGAAAGTCGGCGCATCGATGGCGCTGCTCAAGGGCCGCGCCAATTATGTGTGCCCTTATCATCTTGAACGCGCACTCAGCGCAGGACGGCTGGCGACACGCGAAGAGGCGGCACATCTGCGCAAGATCGCGCGCTTTGCCGAGCGCACAAAAACCGGCGACAAGGCCGAGTGTGGCGAGGTGCCGGAGGAATCCGCAGCCTGGAATATGGCTACCTCGACGCGCGAAAATTGCCTGGGGCAGGAATGCCCGCACGTCAAAGGGTGTTTTGTCCTTGCCGCGCGCCAGAATGCGCAAATGGCGGATGTGGTGGTGATCAACCATCATCTGTTCTTCGCCGACGTGATGCTCAAGGATGAAGGCATGGGCGAGCTTCTGCCTGCCTGCAACACGGTGATTTTTGACGAGGCGCACCAGTTGCCGGAAGTTGCCGGATTGTTTTTCGGCGAGAGCGTCTCGACATCGCAGCTGATCGATCTGGCGCGCGATGCCCGCAACGAAGGCATCGCCCTGGCAAAGGACTATGCGCCGCTGCAGGAGGCGGCCCATGCGCTGGACAAGGCGGCGCGCGACCTGCGGCTGGCGGTGAAGGGTGAAAACATGCGCTTGCCGGCGGCGCGGGTGGAGAACGAAAATGATTTCATCGCGGCGCTGAAGGACTTGTCCGAAGCATTGCAAGCGCTGGGGCGGCATCTTGAGGCCCAGTCCGGGCGGGGCGAGGGGCTGGCCAATTGCCTGCAGCGGACGCAGCAACTGACGCAGAATCTGAAACGCTGGTACAGCGGCGCTGCCGGCGAAGACGGGCAGGAGGTGGTGAAGTGGGTGGAGGTGTATTCGCAGGCGCTTGCGCTCAACCTCACGCCGCTGGATATCGCGCCGATTTTCCGGCGCCAGATGGAAGGCCATCCGCGCGCGTGGATTTTCGTCTCCGCCACGCTGGCTGTCGGCCAGGATTTTTCGCATTATTGCAATGCGCTGGGGCTGGGCGAAGCGGATACGATGGTCTGGGGCAGCCCGTTTGACTATGCGAAAAACGCGCTGCTCTATGCGCCGCAGGGATTGCCCGATCCCAACAGTCCCCTCTACCAGGAAGCGGTAGCCGAGGTTGCCTGGCCGGCGATCCGTGCTGCGAACGGGCGGACTTTCGTGCTGTGCACCTCGCTGCGCGCCATGCGCCGCATTCGCGAACTGTTGCAGGAAAAATTGCAGTCGGACGGGCTGGAACTGCCTCTGCTGATGCAGGGCGAAGGCTCGAAAACGGAATTGCTGGAACGCTTCCGTTTTCTCGGCAATGCGATTCTCGTCGCCAGCCAAAGCTTCTGGGAAGGCGTCGATGTGCGAGGCGAGGCGCTGTCGCTGGTGGTCATCGACAAATTGCCGTTTGCTCCACCCGACGATCCGGTGCTCGCCGCGCGCATCGACAGCTTGCGTGCGGCAGGCCGCAACGCCTTCATGGAGCACCAGTTGCCGCAGGCGGTGATCAGCATGAAGCAGGGTTCCGGCCGTCTGATTCGCGATGAGGATGACCGCGGCGTGCTGATGGTTTGCGACCCGCGCCTGACCGGCAAGCCGTATGGCAAAGCCATCTGGCGCGCGCTGCCGCCCATGCGCCGCACGCGCGATATTGCCGAGGTCGAAGCCTTTTTTGCGGGGCCGGTAAAATCAGCCCATGAATAAACGCGCCCGGCAGGAACACGCATGAAGGTTTTTGGTTTTGCCGGTTATTCCGGCGCGGGCAAAACCACTTTGCTTGAGGCGCTGATCCCGCGCTTTGTCACCGCCGGTTTGCGCGTCTCGCTGCTCAAGCATGCCCATCATCATTTCGACATCGACCAGCCGGGCAAGGATTCGTATCGCCTGCGCGAGGCCGGGTGCGGCGAGGTTTTGCTCGTTTCCGGCCGACGCTGGGCGCTGATGCACGAACTGCGCGACGCGCCGGAGCCGTCGTTTGATGAACAGGTGGCGCGCTTTTCGGATTGCGACCTGGTGCTGGTTGAAGGCTTCAAGCACATGCCTATCCCCAAGCTGGAGGTGTATCGTCCATCCATTGGCAAGCCATTGATTGCCCGGGAGGGCAGCAAAACCATTGTCGCGATCGCTACCGACGAGCCGGCGCAATTGGCGCAGCAGACCGCGCTGCCGGTTTTGCCGTTGAATGATTCCACGGCGATTGCCGATTTCATCCTTCAACACCAGGGATTCACATGAGCATGTTGAGCTTTGAGGAAGCGCTGGCGCGTATTTTGGCAGGCGCCGTTGCCGCGTCCGCAACCGAAACGGTGCCGACGCAGGCCGCGCGCGGACGCGTGCTGGCGACCGGCCTGGTTTCCACCCTCGCCGTGCCGCCGCTGGATAACAGCGCGATGGATGGCTACGCCGTACGCTGCGCCGATGTGCCCGCCGCCGGCACGCGCCTGCGCGTTGCCCAACGCATTGCCGCGGGCAATGTGGGCCACACCCTGGCTCCGCATACCGCCGCACGCATCTTCACCGGCGCGCCGGTGCCCGCCGGCGCCGACGCCGTGGTGATGCAGGAGCTGTGCACGCATGCAGGCGACGAGGTGATTGTCAATTGTCTGCCCAAACGCGATCAATGCATACGCCATCGCGGCGAAGACATTGCCGAGAGCGCAGAAGTGATCGCTGCCGGTACGCGTCTGGGGGCGGCGCACCTTGGGCTGGCCGCTTCCGTCGGCGCGGCTGAGCTGAGCGTTTTCCGCCGCCTGCGCGCGGCTTTGTTTGCCACGGGCAATGAGCTTGCCATGCCGGGCGAACCGCTCAAGCCGGGCGGCATTTACAACTCGAACCGCTATACCTTGCATGCATTGCTGGAAGGCCTGGGTTGCGTTGTCTCCGACCTGGGCATCGTGCCCGATCAACTGGACGCCACACGCGCCGCGCTGCGCGCGGCGGCGGATGGGCATGATTTGATTCTGACCAGCGGCGGCGTCTCGGTAGGCGAGGAAGATCACGTCAAGGCCGCCGTCGCTGCGGAAGGCACGCTGGATCTGTGGAAGATCGCCATCAAGCCGGGCAAGCCGCTGGCGTTTGGTTGCGTGAGAAAAGTCGGCGCTGGCGCGACGGCGAAAAATACGGCAGCCTTCATTGGCTTGCCCGGCAACCCGGTCGCCAGTTTCGTTACCTTTCTCATGCTGGTGCGGCCTTTCATCCTTGCCGCGCAGGGTGCCGTATTTGCCGCGCCGCGCAGCATTGGCCTGCGTGCCGGCTTCGACTGGAAAGGCGATGCGCGGCGCGAATTTTTGCGTGCGCGGATCAATGATATCGGCGACCTGGAACTGTTTCCCCATCAGGGTTCGGGCGTGTTGACGTCATGCGCCTGGGCCGACGGATTCATCGACAACCCGCCGGGGCAGACCATTAAATCGGGCGATACCGTGCGCTTTGTGGCCTTTGGCGAACTGATGTGAATTGCATATGCGAGTGAACGTGCTTTTCTTTGCCGGCCTGCGCGAGGCGCTGGGCGTCTCGGCTGCAACGGTCGAGTTGCCCGCCGGCATCGCCAGCGTGGGTGGTTTGCGCGATCATCTTGCGGCACGCGGTGCGCCATGGACAGCGCTGACGACGACCAGAAACCTGCGCGCTGCGGTCAACCAGCAGATGGCTGGGCCGGATGCCCCGGTGCAAGCGGGCGACGAGGTGGCGTTTTTTCCCCCCGTGACGGGAGGCTAGATGTCGATTAGCGTGCAGCAAGCCGATTTCGACGTGAATGCGGAAATTGCCGCGCTGTCTGCCGGCCGTGAGGACGTCGGCGCGGTAGCCAGCTTTGTCGGTCTGGTGCGCGTTGCCACGATGGCCGGTGAAAAGGTCGGCGCAATGACGCTGGAGCATTACCCTGGCATGACCGAGAAAGCGCTCGCCGTGATTGTTGCCGAAGCGAAATCACGCTGGGATATTCAGGCTGTGCGCGTCATCCATCGCATCGGGCGGCTCATGCCTGGCGACCGCATCGTGCTGGTGGCGGTCGCCTCCGCCCATCGCGGTACAGCCTTTGCGGCGTGCGAATTCATCACGGATTACCTGAAAACCCGCGCCCCGTTCTGGAAAAAGGAAGAAACGCCGCGCGGCGGACAATGGGTTGCAGCGCGCGACGCAGACGATGCCGCCGCTGCGCGTTGGAAGATTTGATGCAAAAGGGGCTTAAAATTTCGGCGGGCGCTCATAATGCCTCCAGTGCAAGCACATGGAATATGGGAAGACGGGGAGAACATGACTATTTCCAGAGAACAAATGGAAAGCACCATCAGAGCTTATTTTGATGCCTGCAACCGGGCGGACAAGGAAGGAATTGCTGCTTTCTTTGTCGCGGAGGGTACGCATTATTTTCCCGAAGGAAGCCCGTTTGGTGTCTTAAAAGGCGCAGAAGCGATTGCAGAGTGTTGGGTTAAATGCGTAAAAGAAATCGGCTCCCGCTGGACGGTGGATAACTTCGCCGGCGATCCCCAGAGCGGACAGGCAGTGATTGAATGGAGCCATTTCAAGAAAAAGATAGGGCAGCTCCTGCGCGGGGACGAGTGGTATCGCTTTGCAGATGACGGAAGAATCGTGGAAATCCGCGCATATTATGCGGCGCCCACCCATGAAAACGTCAAGGAGCATCGCATCGGCGGCTTCGATTACGCAGGCCGCGGCTATCCCTTGATGAAATAGCCAAACCGACATGAAGCCGCATTACGTCAATGGCCAATGGGTGGACAGCAAAGATGCTCGCCCCAACATCAACCCTTCCGATATCAGCGACATCATTGGCGACTACGGATGGGCCGATGCAGGGATAGCGAATCAGGCTGTTGCCGCCGCGAAAGCGGCTTTTTCAAGCTGGCGCCAATCGGGCATTCAGGAACGGGCCGATATCCTGGACAGGATCGGCTCCGAAATTATTCATAGAAGGCCTGAATTGGCCGATCTGCTCGCGCGCGAAGAAGGGAAAGTCCTTTCTGAAGCAAACGCCGAAGTATTGAGGGCAGGGCAGATATTCAAATTTTTCTCGGGAGAAGCCCTGCGCATGGGGGGGCAACTCATTTCATCCGTGAGGCCCGGGTGCGAAGTGGAAGTCCTGCGCGAACCCCTGGGCGTAATTGGCTTGATATCGCCCTGGAACTTTCCTATTGCCATTCCGGCATGGAAAATTGCGCCTGCGCTGGCTTACGGTAACTGTGTGGTTTTCAAACCTGCCGAATTGGCGCCGGGCTGCGCATGGGCGCTGGCAGAAATCATCAGCAAATCCGGGCTGCCGGCCGGCGTGTTTAATCTCGTCATGGGCTCCGGGGGGGAAGCAGGGCAGGCCTTGATAGAGGCGAAAGATGTCAACGCCGTGAGCTTCACAGGCTCGGTTGCTACAGGACAAAAGGTTGTTCAGGCGACAATGCAGCGACTGGCCAGAGTGCAGCTGGAAATGGGGGGGAAGAATCCGCTGGTCGTTCTGGATGACGCGAATCTGGAAACTGCGGTTAATTGCGCCGTGAATGGTTCCTATTTTTCCACAGGCCAGCGTTGTACCGCATCATCCCGCCTGATCGTGACGAATGGAGTTTATAAAAAATTCGTCGATGCGATGAAAAATCGCCTGCAAAGTTTGAATATTGGCGACGCGCGTACTGCAGGCACAGATATCGGGCCCGTAGTGGATCAGTTTCAACTGGAAAAGAATTTGCGTTACATAGAAATCGGTGGCAAGGAAGGCGCAAAATTAATCTGCGGCGGGAAAAGGCTGAAAAGGGAGGCGGAGGGCTACTATTTGAGTCCGGCACTATTCGTTGACGCCGACAATTCGATGCAAATTGCACGCGAAGAAATCTTCGGACCTGTCGCCTGTGTTATTCCCGCGAATAATTATGAGCACGCGCTTGAAATAGCCAACGACAGCGATTTTGGCTTATCGGCCGGTATCTGCACGACATCCCTGAAATATGCCACGCACTTCAAACGCAACGCGCAGGCAGGAATGGTAATGGTGAACCTGCCAACGGCCGGAGTCGACTACCATGTGCCTTTTGGCGGCGCCAAGGGGTCCAGCTATGGCCCAAGGGAGCAAGGTCAGCAAGCTGTTGAATTCTTCACCCGCACAAAGACTTCTTACACCACGTATTGATTAAAACTCCAAACAGGAAGGAAGAAAAATGCCCATAACAAACTTTGACCACTATACGGTTCGCGCCCGCAATGTTGATGTGTCAGCCCGCTTCTACCATGAAATCATGGGATTTCGCATCGAGGCGGTAGCCGGATTCGAGTTTCCCTTTCGCCTCCTGTTTCTCGGAGAGCAGGCGCTAGTGCATCTGTTGGGCGCCGGAGCCGGACTGGACGCGTTCCTGGGGCGCCATGCTCCGGCCTATGAATCGGGAGCTGAACGCACAACAGGCAATATGGAGCACGTCGCCTTTAACGCGACTGGCCTGAAGGACTTCATCAACCGGATGAATGCGGCCAAGATTCACTACGTGCAAAGAACCTTGGCGGATTACGGCGTAACCCAATTATTGTTCAATGATCCTGACGGAGTGGAAATTGAAGTGAACTTTCCGCTCAATGAAATTGAAAAGTGATGCGGCTCGGAAAATACCCGTCTGACAACGTCGGATGAGGTTGCGCCGGCACTGAACGTTATTGAGCGGTTTACCTCTCAAACAGCAGGGGGCGGGCAGGCAAAACCAGCCCGCTCGCAGTTCCCAATCCAATGCGTACCGCGCCCGCTCTTTCGCACCAGCCCTTCATGATGACGCTATCGCCATCCTCAAGGAAGGCGCGCGTTTCCCCATCCGGCAAAGTCACTGGCGTCTTCCCGCCGCCACTGAGTTCCAGCAGCGAGCCCACTTCGCTGCTCTCAGGGCCTGAAAGCGTGCCGGTTCCCAGCAAGTCGCCGGGGCGCAAATTGCATCCGTTCACTGTATGGTGAGCCACCATTTGCGCAATAGTCCAATAGGCATGGCGGAAACTGGAGAGCGAGAGCTGTACTGCATCGTCTCCGGAAGACCGCATTGCCTCGGTTTCGATCAGCACCTGCACCTGAATATCCAACACCCCTGCCATTCGATTGGCTTCCGAATCAAGATACGGCAACGGATGCGGATCATCGGCCGGCCGCTGCCACTCGCAACGAAACGGCGCCAATGCCTCAAGCGTAACAATCCATGGAGACAGCGTGGTTGCGAAATTCTTGCCAAGAAAGGGCCCGAGCGGCTGGTATTCCCAGGCCTGGATGTCCCGCGCCGACCAGTCATTCAACAAGCAGAGGCCAAATACATGAGACTCCGCGGTTCCCATGGCGATTGAATCGCCTGGGTCATTGCCCACGCCGATAAAAACACCCAGCTCCATTTCATAGTCGAGCCGCCTGCTCGGCTGCACTACGGGCATGGCGGCGCCTGGAGGGAGAATTTGCCCATGCGGACGGTGGAAATGCTGCCCGGAAACATCGACCGAAGAGCTTCGTCCGTGATAGGCGATCGGCATCCATTTGTAATTAGGCAGCAACGGGTTGTCAGGCCGAAACAATTTGCCGACGTTCGTCGCATGATGAATCGAGGAATAAAAATCCGTAAAGTCGCCAATTATTACGGGCAGGCCATGCTCTGCTTCGGCCTGGGCGACGAGGCAGGCGGACAGGTCCGTTTCGTGCCGGGCGCCGATCCGCAAGGCGCGCGAAAGTTCGCGACGCAATGCCGACCACGCTGGTTCGCCCATTGCCATGAGCGCATTCAGTTTTGGCTGCGCACCGGCCTCGACTGCGTGTTGCGCGATGCCGGCAAACAGCTTCTTCCTCGCCAACGCGGCAAGGTCAATGACGGCATCGCCGATAGCTACGCCGCCACGATACGGTTCAGTTCTGCCGCGACGGCGAAAAACGCAAAACGGCAGATTCTGGACCGGAAAATCGCATCCTTCTACGTTGGCGCTGGCATGCCAGCTTTGCAGACGAGGATCGTGGGTTTCATTGAGTTGTGTCATCTTTGCGTTTGGCATTGAAATTTTTCTTTAGCCCCTGCCAGCACTGGTAATAGTCTTTTTGCAGGAGTCCGGTCTGTAAGGCGAATAGGGTGGGGCACAACACATGCCGGGTTTCAAACATGAACGCCATCGTGTCCCGAATATACGTCGGCGCGGAGAGGTCGGCATTCGCCGCACGCTCGAATGTCCCGGCATCGGGGCCATGACCGCTCATGCAATTGTGCAGGCTGGCTCCCCCCGGGCGAAAGCCTTCAGCCTTCGCATCATAAACCCCGTGAATCAGCCCCATGAATTCGCTGGCGATATTGCGATGAAACCAGGGTGGACGGAAAGTATTTTCCATCGCCAAAATGCGCGGCGGGAAAATCACGAAATCGAGAGTATCGACTCCTGGAGTATCCGATTGTGATTGCAGGACCAGGAAAATCGATGGATCAGGGTGATCGAAACTGGTCGATCCTATCGCATTGAAGCGGCGCAAATCGTATTTGTACGGCGCGTAATTTCCGTGCCAGGCAACAACATCGAATGGCGAATGATCCATCTCGGCGCGCCATAAGCGCCCGAGAAATTTGGCAACGAGTTCGCAAGGTTCCTCTTTGTCTTCATACCAGGCACATGGGGTAAGGAAGTCGCGAGGATTGGCCAACCCATTGCTTCCGATCGGGCCAAGATCCGGCAAACGCAGCAAAGCGCCGAAGTTTTCGCAAACGTAACCGCGCACGGCCGAACCGGCGCCATCGGCAAGCTCGACGCGAAAGCGTACGCCGCGGGGAATGACTGCGATCTCCTGTGGCTCGACCTGTACTACCCCGAGCTCTGTAATCAGCCGCAATCGCCCCTGTTGCGGAACGATGAGCAACTCGCCGTCGGCATCGTAAAAGGCCTTGTTAACCATCGATGCGTTGGCGGCATACAGGTAAATCATGCATCCCGACTGGCTGTGGGGGCTTCCATTCCCGGCGAAAGCAACCAGCCCTTCGATGAAATCGGTGGGTTTCTCGGGGATCGGCAAAGCATCCCAGCGCATCTGGTTCGGTGACGTTGGCGCCGCATCGAACTCATGGCAGAGGGGATGATTTTCGAGCAAATGGAAAGGCCGATGCATCGCCGCAGGACGAATGCGATAAAGCCATACGCGGCGATTGCTTCCGCGCGGCGCGGTAAATGCCGTCCCGGAAATTTGCTCGTTATAAAGGCCATAAGCGCACTTCTGCGGCGAATTTCGCCCAACGGGCAATGCTCCCGGCAATGCCTCCGTGGCGAATTCATTGCCGAAACCAGACTGATAATCTGGCTCGGAAGCCGCAACGGAAAAGTTTTTTGTGTTTTGAGCCATTGATCTCCACACCCGTTCAGATTATGATTAGCGTATCCTATTTACGCTAAGCGTAAATGTCAATTACGCCCTATTTTAATTTCGCAGTGTTTTTTGAGTAATTTTTATGGTCATGTCACGGCCTGCCAGGCCCCGCACGAAATCGACTGAAAGTGCTGAATCCAATCGCCGGCAAAAAGTTCAAGCAGCAGAGTTTAGCGTGCTTGTACTGCGCAAGCTTGCGGAAATCGGCGGGGCCTCATCGCTGGGTCCGCTGGCAGAAGCGCTCGAAACCCATCCCGCGAAACTCCACCGGTATCTCGCCAGCCTGAAAAACAGCGGCCTCGTCTATCAGGAGCAGATCTCGGGCCGCTATATTCTCGCCCATGAAGCCATCATGATCGGCCTGGCGGCGATGCGCCAGGCCGACGTCCTGACCCTTTCTCTTCCCGAGCTCAAGGCATTGACGGAAAAACATAAAGTCTCCTGCTTTATCGCCATTCCCGGCAATGCGGGCCCCACCATCATGAAGTGGGAAGACCCTGTGCATGCGGTTGTCGTCAATGTCCGTCCCGGATCGGTCATGCCCATTCTATGGTCCGCCACCGGCCGGGTTTATGCCGCATTTCACACGTCACCCGAAGTCGGCGCGATGATCCGGCAGGAGCTTAAAAACGCTTCCCCTGCCCAGCGTGCCTTCCTGAATTCAATGAAATCGGTTACGGCAATGCTGGCTGAAATACGCACGAACGGTTGCGCCAGCATCAGTGACGTGATGCTTCCCGGCATCAGCGCTCACGCCGCCCCCATTTTTGACCACGGCAAAAAGCTTGCAGGCGTGTTAACCGTTCTTGGCACATCAGGACAAATCGATCCCAACCCGCATGGCGCGCTGGCCCGCGATCTGATCGACAGAGCCAACGACATCAGTTCCCGCCTCGGATTCCACGAAGCATGATTTCCGTTTCATTCCTTTGCCGTTGCTCGCCGGCTGCTTACAACCCGATGTGAATCACCTTTATGGAGACGACCCGCATGAACCACCCCACGATGGCCTATTCGTTTTTCTCGGTAATTGACCATTATCCCGCTGAGCGCTTCATTGGCCATACCCGGACCATTGCCGAGTTTTATCAACAGTTGATCGAACAAGCAAAACTTGCCGATGAGCTCGGATACGACAGCTTCTTCGTTGCCGAGCATCATTTCACCGAATATGGGGTTGCCCCCAACCCGGCAATACTTTTAGCGGCGCTGGCGCAACATACCCAACGCATCAAGCTTGCGCCTGCTGTCGCGGTGCTCCCGTTTCATGATCCCAGGCTGGTCGCAGAAGACTATGCAATGATTGACCAGTTCACCGGAGGGCGTCTGGTGATGGCTGCCGGGTCGGGCTATCTCAAGCATGAATTCGATGGTTTTAGCGGCAAGCCGGAATCCAAACGGTTCCAGTTCGACGAAGCGCTCGACATTATCCGGCGCCTCTGGAATGGCGAAACCGTAACGCTCAAATCCGATCATCACGATTTGAATAATGTAAAAATCAATGTGCTGCCCCTCCAGGACGAAGTCCCCGTCTATATAGCCGCGCTGCGTGCCGACGTTGTCTATCATATCGGGAAGGCTGGACACAACCTGATGACGGTGCCTTACGCCAGCGTCGACCGCTTCGAACAGATTGCAGACATGATGTCCGATTTCCGGCGCGGAGCCGGAGAAAACAAGGATATGCGGGGCGGAAAATCCGTTATGGCCCTGCACACGTTTGTTGCCGAGAATGATGCACGGGTGCGCGAACTGGCCGCCGATGCTTTTAACCTTTACGTCGAGACGCGCAGCTACGCCAAGCGCCAGACGTACGATGACATCCTGGCGTCCGGATTATCCCTGTTCGGCTCGGTCGAGGCAGTCGCTGAAAAACTCGTCAAGCTTTATTCCATGGGCGTAGATCATGTCATGCTGCTGCAGAATTTCGGCGACGTCGATGCCGAGGCCGTAAAACAGTCCATGACGCTCATCGCCCGCGAAGTCATGCCGCGAGTCAATGAGCGTCTGAAAACTGCAATGGCGGGATAATCAGTTCTGAACGCAGCCGATGTTTACGCGCTCCAGTTGTCACATCGCTTCGCGCAAGAAGCGTTCGATCGATGTCGCCAGCGCAACCGGCGTTTCATCCATCGGATAGTGTCCGGCATTCGCCATCAGTTCCAGGCGGGCATTGGGATAATGCTGCAGCCATGTCCCCTTGATCACGTCCGGATTGATTGCCGGATCATGTTCCCCGGCAATGACCAGAACCGGGAGTTTCTGGCCCTGGATGCGTTCCGCGAACGCAGTCGTCGACCAGGCTGTGAAATAGGCAGCAAAGGCCCCGGCATCCGCATCATCGAGCGAAACCTGTACCGTGGCATTAATCCACGTCTTGGTGAGCCGATTGCCGGTGGACATATCGACGATCGCCCGGCGCGTGCCGGCATCGCTCCCTGCGGTCGCGAAAAACGCTTTGGTTTGCTCATCGAACGGCACGCCCGTTGCCGGTACCGGCGTAACCCCCACCAATGCCTGCACACGTTCAGGCGCTTCGGCCAGCACATACTGCGCTGCGCTGCCTCCCATTGAATGGCCGACGAGAGCAAAGCGTGACCAGCCGAGGCGGTCGGCGGCGGCCAGGGTATCCCGGGCGATCTGCGCTATGGTGTAAGGTCCGCCGCTTCCCTTAAGACGGCCGTAGCCGCGATAGTCGATAAAGGCATAGCTGAAGTCCTGGCAATCAAGGCTATCCACCAGCGGCCCCCATGCCCGCGCGTGCCCGAACCAGCCATGCAGACAAATAACCTTGCGTGGCCCCGTCCCGATCACCACGGTATTTTCATGCAGATTCATTACCTGATCTCCTGTAAAGATTGAAGTACGTCAAAAAGGGGGCAACTTGATCATCGCCATTGAAAACCGGCCGCGGCATTCCGTCTTGCCCATTGCAGCATTTTCTTCGAAAAGTTCTGATTGTCGGCCCATGCGACGGCCTAGCCGCCAATATAGGACATTTCAATCTTGCGCGTGGAAACTGTAGCCGTCGCGCGAATCGCGGAATAGCGGTCGCCGCGAGCGCGCCAGATACGGCTGATGGCATGTGCCAGTTCAGCATCGCTTTTGCCGCTGCGCAGCAGGCTGCGCACGTCGTGGCCGCTGTGGGCGAACAGGCAGGTGTAGAGCATGCCTTCGGTGGACAAGCGGGCGCGCGTGCAACTGCCGCAAAAAGCCTGTGTCACGGACGAGATTACGCCGATTTCACCAGCGCCATCGCGATAACGCCAGCGCGCAGCGACTTCGCCTGCATAGTTGGCGGCAATGGCTTCGAGCGGGAACTCGGCCTGGATACGCCGTATCACGTCCGCAGAAGGCAACACTTCATCCATGCGCCAGCCGTTGGAAGTGCCGGCATCCATGTATTCGATAAAGCGCAGCACCTGGCCGCTGTGACGAAAATGGCGCGCGAGCGGCAGAATCTGGCTGTCGTTGGCGCCGCGCTTGACGACGCAATTCACCTTGACGGGCAGACCTGCGGCGGCAGCGGCGGCAATGCCATCGAGCACATCGCCGACAGCGTGGTCGACATCGTTCATGCGCTTGAAAACAGCCTCGTCCAAGGCATCGAGGCTGACGGTGATGCGCTGCAGACCCGCATCTTTCAGCCCCTGCGCCTTTTTTGCCAGCAGCGAGCCGTTGGTAGTGAGCGTAATTTCCACGGGCAGCTTTGCAAGTTGTTCGATCAGTTTTTCGATATTGCGGCGCAGGAGCGGCTCGCCTCCGGTAAGGCGGATTTTCTTCACGCCCTGGGCGACAAAAACGCGCGCGACACGGGCGATTTCCTCGAAAGACAGCAACTCGGCGCGCGGCAGGAAGGGATAATCGCGGCCAAAAACCGTTTTCGGCATGCAATATATACAGCGGAAATTGCAGCGATCGGTGACGGAAATGCGCAGGTCGCGCATGTGCCGGCCCAAGGTGTCCGATGGGGTATCCGCGGCGGAACCTGCCGGCGGCGAAAAAGTCGGCGCCGGCACTACGCCGCGCAAGAAATTTTCCTGCGGGACGGTGATAATGGGAATGAAGCGGTCGTTGGCATTCATGGGAAATGAAACTATAAGCGGGCGCAGGCGGAGATACAAGATGCCCTGTGATTTCAGCAAAGACGCGCCGGGATCATGCCGGGAATGCGCCCAGGGCAGCGCCGCAACATGAAATTACATTTTGCCGGCGTAATTTGAAATTGACTTACAGTTATTGAGGATCATCCGTTTGCGCTATTGGTGTATATATTGCCGTTCAACTGCGTACTCAAGGAGAAAAAATGAGCATTCATAAACTGATTATTGCCGTACTGTTTGCCAGCGGATTTTCCGTCGCTTTTGCCGAGTCGCCCCCCATGCATTCCGGCGCTGCAACGAACGCCGAAGAAATGGCCAGCCGTTGCGCGGCGAACCCTGAAAAATGCGCGCAGATGAAGGAGCGCATGGCCCAGCATCGGCAGCAGCGCGAGGAGATCATGGCGGCGTGCAGGAAAGGACCTGACCGCTGCGAGGAAATCCGCCACGAACATCGCGAGCAGATGATGCAGAAACGCTGCGCTGAAAACCCCGAGCGATGCGAAAAAATGAAGGCCCGGCGCGAGGAAATGAGACAGAAGTGCGCAGCCGACCCCAAAGCGTGCGCAGAAAGGAAGGCGCAGTTTCGGGAGAAGATGGAAGATCGCCGGGAACATCGCATGAAGTCGCGCGAGTCGATGCCTAACGAATCGTCGGCGGGAACGAGATAACAGATAACGCAATAACGCGCATGACGGATGATGCAGCACGGGCGGCGAACACGCATCGCGGCCCATTGTCCTATCATGCGGGTTTGACAGGGGAAAGTGAAAGATGCCGCTATCGACCGAGGAAAAGAAACGCATTGTCGGCGCGTTTCTGCGACGCTGCCGTACCTACGCGGATGACAAGCTGGCGGAGTATCGGCAACAATCGTTCAAGGCCGCAGGCATGGACGCGCTCGCTGTGCAGGACAAGATTTCGCACTGGACGGCTTACCGCGTTTTCACCGAATATACGATTGAAGAACTCAAGACGGCCGAACTTGATGCGTGGTTTGCCGAGTGAGAAGCTGATTTTGTTTCAATGTATCTCGCGGGTTTCGAGGAAGACGATCTGCGGGTAGCGCTCCTGGGTCATGTTCAGGTTTACCCGGTTCGGCGCGAGGTAGACGTAATCCCCGGCTCCGTCCAGCGCCACGTTGACGCCGGATTTTTCCGCCAGTTGCCCGATCATGGCGGCATCGCCGCGCAGCCAGCGCGCGGTGGCGACATTGTAGGGTTCGAAGAAGCAATCGACGCCGTATTCAAACTCCAGCCGGTGGGCGACGACATCGAATTGCAGCGTGCCGACCGCGCCCAGAATCAGGTCATTGCTGTGAATCGGGCGAAAGAGCTGGGTCGCGCCTTCCTCCGCCAATTGCTGCAAGCCTTTTTGCAACTGCTTCATCTTCATCGGATTGCGGATCTGGGCGCGGCGGAAGTGTTCCGGCGCGAAGCAGGGAATGCCGGTGAATTGGAGGTCTTCGCCCTCGCTGAAGGCGTCGCCCAGAACCACCGTGCCGTGGTTCGGGATGCCGATGATGTCGCCCGGCCAGGCTTCGTCGGTGGTGTTGCGGTCCTGCGCCATGAAGGTGATGGCGTTATTGACCGCCAGCGTCTTGCCGGTGGAGCGCTGCTTCAGCTTGATGCCGCGTTCGAACTTGCCGGAACATACGCGCACGAAGGCAATGCGGTCGCGGTGCTTGGGGTCCATGTTGCCCTGAATCTTGAAGACGAAGCCGGAGAATTTCGGCTCGTCCGGCGCAACCATGCGCGCGAGGTTGGCAACGGGGTCGCCAACAATGGCGGCGCGCGGCTGCGGCTCCGGCGAAATATCGACGACCGCGTCCAGCAGCGATTGCACGCCGAAATTATTCACTGCCGAGCCGAAGAACACGGATGTCTGCCTGCCCGCGAGATAGGCGGCGCGATCAAAGGTGTGCGAGGCGCCGCGCACCAGGTCGACTTCAGTGCGCATTTCCTCCACCTGATCGGGAATGAGCTCGTCCAGGCGCGGGTTGTCGATGCCCTGGATGATCTCCGCCGTGCCTTTTTCGGCCTGCGGATTGAACAGGCTGACGGTGTCGTCGTAAAGGTGATATACGCCGCGAAAACGCTTGCCCATGCTGATGGGCCAGGTCATCGGCGCGCACTGGATCTTGAGCACGTCCTCGATTTCATCGAGCAGCTCGATCGGCGGCCGGCCTTCGCGGTCGAGCTTGTTGATGAAGGTGAGAATGGGGGTTGCGCGCAGGCGGCACACGTTCAGCAGCTTGATGGTCTGCGCTTCGACGCCATTCACCGAATCGATCACCATGACGGCGGAATCAACGGCGGTAAGCGTGCGGTAAGTGTCTTCCGAAAAGTCCTCGTGGCCCGGGGTGTCGAGCAGATTGACCATGCGTTCGCGGTAGGGGAACTGCATGACCGAGCTGGTCACCGAGATGCCGCGCTGCTTTTCCAGCTCCATCCAGTCCGAGGTGGCATGGCGCGCCGCCTTGCGGGCGCGGACTTCGCCGGCTACCTGAATCGCGCCGCCGAACCACAGCAGCTTTTCGGTAAGCGTGGTTTTACCGGCATCGGGGTGGGAGATGATGGCGAAGGTGCGGCGGCGGGCGAGTTGTTGCCGGAGTTCTTGTTCGAGTCTGGACACGGCGGGGACGGAAGGCGTCAAAGGGGCGGGATTATCCCGCAAAAACCTGCGTTACGACGAAAACTCGGCGCTGGCCATGCGGCGATATCCGGCGAGCGTCCACCGCGTCATTGGCATTAGCCCGATTTTTCCTGAAGGTGCGGTGATAACAAGCGGTTACCGGGTCAGTACACCGAGCGCTTGCGCCAGGGTGGCAAGTTCTTCGCCGTTTTCCAGCCCGTCAATGAAGCGGTGCGGTATGCCCGCCAGCCCCACCTGCGCCCCCACCAGCGCACCGGTCAGCATGGCGCGCGACATGTTTTGTCCGCCGCCGTTGATGGCGGCAAGCACTGCCGATTCAAAATCATCGGCAAACCGGCTGGCAAGATAATATGCCGCCGGCAGCAGGTGATAAATGGCGCATGGCAGGCCGTATACAAGGGCAATTTTCCAGGCGGGTTCGATGCGGATATCCGGGTCGATTGCCGCCAGCGCGGCGTAATGCGGCGTCAGCAGGGCATCCGGGGAGGAAAAGTTGCCTGCGTGCAGGGTATCGGTCGTGCCGCGGCGCGGCGCGGAGAAATTGCCCTGGGTGACTGAATGAAAAGGCAGCTCACCACTGTGCACCAGGCGCATCAGGGTGTCGGAAATGGCGGGGGTGAGCCGGTCTCCCGCCACAAGTTGCGCCAGCACGCAGTTGTATGCGGCGGACATGGCGACGATCGCCGGGTCGTTTTGGGTGAGGCGGCAATTCGATACCACGTGTTCGGCGAGCTGTCGCGGCTGACGGGCGTACAGCGCCGCCAGCACGATAGCGCGTTCAGCCGATTCCGTGGTGTCGGCTGCGCCGCCGGTAGCCGTCCACGGCAGTTGCTGTTGTACGCGGCACCGGTAGGCCTCGCGCATCGACTGGTTGGTGTAGCCGCCAGGGCCCGCCATTGCCGTGCCGTCGAGTTGGGGGAACAGTTCTTCGTCAAGACGGCGGGTAAAGTCGTTTTCCTGATAGCCGCCGTGCGCCAGCACCGAGCGCAGCAGCATGACCAGAATCAGGCCGGACTGCGACAGTTGTCCGGCGCGCATGCCGCCATGATACCGATCAGCCTGCGGCGTGGTGTAGCCGGCGATGGCCGTACCGTAATCGCGCCGCAGCGCGTCAAGGTCGTAGTACCAGTGGCA
This sequence comes from uncultured Rhodocyclaceae bacterium, assembly GCA_964596295.1. Classification (GTDB taxonomy): domain Bacteria; phylum Pseudomonadota; class Gammaproteobacteria; order Burkholderiales; family Rhodocyclaceae; genus Rugosibacter. The sequence goes on from CAZQTB010000007.1 coordinate 70,876, forward strand.
GCCCAGACCCAGGGCATCGCCGATCAGTGCACCCATGATGGCTCCGGCGGCGCGATCCTGACGCATGATGTTTCCTTTCAGTTTTAGTTAGTCCGGCGCGGATGCCGCGCGGCGAGCGCGGACGAAGGCCGAGAAGGCTTCGACCGGCAGGGGTTTGCTGAAATAGTAGCCCTGCACTTCGCGACAGCCGTGTTCGCGCAGAAAGGCCAGTTGTTCTGCGGTCTCGACTCCTTCGGCGATGGTCGTGAAGCCGAGGCTTTGCGCCATGGTGATAATGGCTTCGACGATGGCGCGGTCATTCGGGTCGCTGGCAATGTCGCGGACGAAGGACTGGTCGATCTTGAGTTTGGATATCCGGAAGCGCTTGAGATAGGCAAGCGACGAGTAGCCGGTGCCGAAATCATCGATGGAGAGCGCTATGCCTTCGGCATGGAGGGCGTCGATGACTTTGACGGCTTCTTGCGGATCTTCCATCGCCAGACTTTCGGTCAGTTCGAGTTCCAGATAGCGCGGAGCCAGTCCGGCCTTGCCCAGAAATGTTTTCACCTGCGTAATCAGGTTGTTCTGGCGAAACTGCGCCGCAGAGAGATTGACGGAAATGGTCATTGCCGGCAGCCCTTCTTCCTGCCACGCCTTGGCTTGGCGAATCGCCTGCTGCAGCACCCATGCGCCGAGCTGGAGAATCTGCCCGCTCATTTCGGCAATGGCGATGAACTCGCCGGGCGCAATAAGACCTTGCGTCGGGTGCTGCCAGCGCACCAGTGCCTCGGCGCCGACCAGGCGGCCATCCTCAATGGCGAACTGCGGCTGGTAGTGAAGAAAGAATTCGTCGCGTTTCAGGGCGGTGCGCAAGGCGCTTTCCAGTTCGAGAAAACGCTGCGAGCGGGCCTGCATTGCGGCAGTGAAGAAACAAAAGGTGTTGCGCCCTTCCTGCTTGGCGCGATACATCGCCGCATCGGCCGCCTGGGCCAGGGACTCGAAGTCGTTACCATCGGCCGGGTAGAGCGCAATACCGATGGACGGCGTGCTGTTCAACTCATGGTGTGCGGCCTGATAGGGCGCAGCAAACGCTGCCAGCAATTTTTCAGCGACGCGGGTGGCTCCTTCGGCACTGCAATCGGGCAGCAGCAGGATGAATTCATCACCGCCCCAACGCGATACGGTATCCTGCTCGCGCACCTCGCTGAGAAGGCGTTCCGCCACGCCGCGCAGCAAGGCGTCACCGATGTTGTGGCCGAGCGAATCGTTGATGTTCTTGAAATGGTCAAGATCAAGGAACATCAGCGCCAGCGATTGCCCGGAGCGAGTGACGGTGGCGATGGCCTGCTGTACGCGGTCGCGCAGCAACACCCGGTTGGGCAGGCCGGTGAGGGGGTCATAATTCGCCAGGCGTTCGATCGTCGCGGCAGCTTCCTGCCGCGATTTTTCATGGGCGAAGCGTTCCAGCGCGAAACTGATGTCCATCGCCATTTCGACCAGCAGGTTTTGCGCCGCTTCATCGAAGGCATCAACTTTTTCAAAATAGATGTTGAACGCTCCGACGACGATACCATCGCAGGTGAGCGGCAGGGCGGCGGAAGCGCCCCAGCCGAAACGCGCACCGCGTTCGTGCCAGAGGGCGGTCATCGGATCATGCTGAAAGTCCTGGCACCAGAACGGGATATTTTCGCGAATAGCCCGGCCTGCGGGGCCCTGCCCGGCCGGATCATCAGCGCGCGTGGAAATCTCGATGTCTGCCAGGTATTCCTGTCCGTCACCGTAGCTCGCTACCGGCGTTACGCGCCCGCTCGCGGCATCTACCCGGCCGATCCAGGCCATTTTGAAGCCACCGAAGTCAACCGCATCGCGGCAGATCACGGGGAAGAGCTCATCTTCATTCTCGCAGCGGACAATCGCCTGATTGCATTGGCTCAAGGCGGCATACAACTGCGTCATGCGCGCGAGCTTCTGCTCGCTGGTTTTTCGCAGCGTGATGTCGCGGACGAGGGCAATGAAGCGCGATGCTTCACCGGCGACGGATTTTCTGGCCAGCGAAAGCGCGAACCAGACCTCACCTTGGGGCAGGTTCAGGGAGTATTCCTTGCCTGTCGAATGGCCGTGAATTTCGGCTTCCCGAATGGCCTCCAGCGCAAGACCGGCGACGTCGGCAGGCAAAACCTCGTCCACGGTTTTGCCGAGAAATACCTCGGGCGGCGCAGCCAGCAAATCCGTGCGCGGCGAATGATAATCGTGGAAGCGTCCTTCGCCATCCAGTTCGAAAAGCAGATCGGGCAAGGCATCCAGCGTGGCTTGCAGGTGCGCCTGGGCGGCGGCCAGTTGCGCCGTGCGCTGCCGCACCAGGCGCCGTAGCAGAAAGACAAAGAGCATCAGCGCGAGGATGGCGCCGAGGGCAATGGCAATCCCATAAAGCATGGTGCGGTGCAGGACATATGGCAGCGGCGTGCCCAGCCATTTGTCATTGAGCGCTTTGCGTTCTGCCGGGCTGATGGCGGCAAAGCCCTGTTCGACCTGGGCGAGTATGGCCGCATCGCCCTTGTGCACGGCGCGGTGAAACTGGCCGGTGTACAAGGTGAATGCCTGGCGAAAATTCCCGGCGGCGCCGGTGCGGTAGAGCAGATAATTAGCAGGCGGTTCGTCGATACAGAAGACGCGCACCTGGTCGGCAATCGCAGCATCGACGACCAACTGGTAGCTGGCATACGCCGCCAGTGTCGTGATGCCGAAGCGGGTCAACTTTTCGATGCAGGCGTCTCCTGCTTTAACGCCGATCAGAAAGCCATGCAGGCTTGCGAGGCTGTGAATGCCGCCGATGCTGGCATGGGTATAAATGGGCACCGGCAGGTCGGCATACGCGGCGCTGAAGTCGTAGAGCGGCTCGCGTGCCGGTATGCGGAATATCGTGTCGATGACGTCCGCACCGCCTGCCTGCATGAGCTGCTGCGCTTTTTCCCAGTCGATAGCGATGATTTCAACCTTGGTGCCGGTTTTCTGTTCCCACAGCCGCCATTCATCGATCAGCAAGCCTTCCACCACGCCATTGGCATCGCGCATGACATAGGGCGGATAGTTGTCATCCAGCACCACGCGCAGCGGCGAGGGAAGCGCGGCCGAGGCAGCGGCGGCGAAGACGACAAACAGGACGCCCACCAAACCGGATACCGCAGAGCGCCACAGAGAAGAATGCCTATGGATCATGGGACTCATTTATTTGCGCTTTTTCATGTTCAGCTTAACGCACTCGATGGTGAAAGACAAAATCGGCGCTGGTTTGTCCAAAGGAGGGCTTTTGAATCCGTGTCTAGATGCAATGACGACGCGCATCAACGGGCTGCTTTTCGGTCAGTGCCCTGCGATGGGGCAGCAGTGATGTGCTTTTGGTGCATGAATGACATTGGCCTGACCACGGCCGGTGCCTGATCATGCAGCGGTGCGGTGCAGCAATGTGGTACATAACTTGCATTGCATACATCATTTGTATCGTTATTTCGCCATGTCCGAGCTGTCCGCCAAAATTTCCAGTGCATCCTTTGCCAACTTGAATACCACGCTCTCCTTGGAACCCAGCCGCATCCTCGATACATTGATGGCCAATCTCGATGGCATGGTCTATCGCTGCCGCCAGGATGCCCAGTGGACCATGCTTTTTGTCAGCCAGGGCTGCCTTGACCTTACCGGCTATGCGCCCGAAGAGCTGGTTGATAACAAGCGGATTTCCTGGGAGGGCATCACGCTGGCGGACGACCGGCCGCGGGTACGAAAAGAAATTTCAGCGGCGGTTGCCGCAGGCAAGCGCTTTGCCGTGGAGTACCGCATCCTGGCTTGCACCGGAGAGGTGTTATGGGTGATTGAGCGCGGCACGGCGGTGCCGGATGAACGGGGCGAGCAGGTGCTGGAAGGTTTTATTGAAGACCTCAGTGCGCACCATCGGACGCTGGACGCATTGGCCCAGGCGGAACTGCGCTATCGCCACATCTTCGAACATGCTTCCGAAGGTATTTTCCAGACGACCGAGGATGGCCATTATCTGGCGGCCAATTTGTCATTGGCCCGCATGTATGGCTACGATTCGCCCAAGGAACTGATCGCCGACCTTGCCGATATCGACCGGCGCTTGTATGTCGAGCCCGGGCAACGCGAAAAATTTCGCCGCTTGATGGCCGTGCATGGCGAGGTGGCCAATTTCGAATCGGAAGTCTATCGTCGTGACGGATCGAAAATATGGATTTCGGAAAACGCCCATATCGTGCGCGGCGTGCAGGGCGAATTCATTTTTTACGAAGGGACGGTACAGGATATTACCGAGCGCAAGAGTTATCAGGAACAGCTCGAGCACCAGGCCAACTATGACCGGCTGACGGGGCTGCCCAACCGTAACCTGCTTAACGACCGCCTCAACCAGGCCATCTTCCGGGCCGCGCGGCAGAGCTACTTTCTTGCGGTGGTGTTCATTGATCTGGATAACTTCAAATTCATCAACGATAGCCTGGGTCATTCGGCAGGCGACGAGTTGCTGATCGAAATCGCCGGCCGTTTGCGGAACTGCCTGCGCACCGCAGATACCGTGGCCCGGCAGGGGGGTGACGAATTTGTGCTGGTGCTCAACGACCACTACCAGGTTGCATCAATCATTTCCCTGCTCGAACGGGTGCTGCATGAAGTCAGCCATCCGGTCACTCTCATGGGGCGCGAATGGCAGGTTGGCGCGAGCCTCGGCGTGGCGCTTTATCCATCGGATGGCGAAGATACGCAAACCCTGCTCAAGCATGCCGACGTGGCCATGTATGCGGCGAAAGCCCGCGGACGCAACAATTTCCAGTTTTTCACCCATGAGATGAACCGCATCTCGGATGAACGCCTCCAGCTTGAAGCCGCCATGCGCATCGCGCTCGAGCAGGACGGGTTTTCGGTAGCCTTCCAGCCCAAGGTGGATCATCGGCGCCGCATCGTCGGTGTCGAAGCGCTGGCACGCTGGCATACCGAGGATTTTGGCACGGTGCCGCCGGATCGTTTCATTCCGATTGCGGAAGAGACGGGGCTTATTGTGCAACTCACCGAGGCCGTCCTGCGCAAGGCGTTTGCCGCCGCAGGCAGATGGAGCAAGGTACAGGGCCATGCGTTGAACGTGGCAGTCAATCTTTCGCCCAGGCTGTTTCTTGACGACAAGATTGTTGAACACGTCGCCGCCCTGATACGCGAGGCCGGCTTGCCGCCCGAGCGCGTGGAGCTGGAAATCACCGAAAGCATTTTTCTCGGCGACAGCGGGCATGTGCTCGGCATATTGAGGGGCCTCAAGCGCCTTGGTGTAGCCTTGGTCATGGACGACTTTGGCACCGGTTATTCATCGCTTTCCTATATACGGCGGTTCCCCCTCGATATCATCAAGATTGATAAATCCCTGGTGACCGGCATCGAGCATGAGGAAGACGGAGCGATGATCGCCCGCGCCATCATCTCGCTGGGCCAGAGCCTGCGCAAGGCGGTGGTGGCCGAAGGCGTGGAGAACCAGGCGCAGTTTGATTTTCTGCGCTATCAGGGGTGTGACGAGTTTCAGGGATATCTGATTTCGAAACCACTGCCCGAACAAGCGTTTGCCGACTTGCTCATCGCCGGCGGGGGCCAGATGTAGCGTCGTTGCGCCGGCGAAAACAAATTCCGCGGCGGCAGTTCACGCGGCCTCGAAATGCTCCAGCAGCAGTTGCACGGTTTGCTTGCCGTTCCATTCGTTGATGTCGAGGCGAAAGGCGGCATGGATGCGGTCCGGCGCACTGCCAGCGAAATTGAACTGGATCGCTTCAAACAGCAGGTTGCCCTTTTTCAGCCGGAGCTTCAGGTGCTTGTCTTTCAGCAGACGCTGCTGGATTACCTCGAAGGTATCGTTGAACAAGGGCGCGGGAAAAGCCTGCCCCCAGACTTCCTGCTGCATCAGGCGCACCGCGTCGAGCGAAAAATAGCCGCTCTCCAGCGGGCCGTCGGTTTCCAGCGCGCGGGCGAGATCGGCGGGTGAAAGCAGTTCGCGGCAGACTTTTTCAAAAGCTTCCGTAAATTCGCCGAGCCGATTTTCTGCTAGGGTCAGGCCGGCAGCGGCGGCGTGGCCGCCGAAGCGCAGCAGCAGGTCGGGATGCCGCTTGGCGACAAGATCGAGCGCGTCGCGCAGATGCAGGCCGGGGATGGAACGGCCCGAAGCTTTGAGTTCGCCCTCGCTGCCGCGGGCGAAGGCGAAGGTGGGGCGGTGCAGTTTTTCCTTGACCCGTCCGGCGAGAATGCCGGTGACGCCCTGATGCCAGCCAGGGTCGAACAGTGTCAGGCTGGCGCGGTCACCGGCATCCAGCTGGCCGAGCAGAATCTCGGCATCCTCCTGCATGCCGGTTTCGATGACCCGCCGTTCGCGGTTGATGGCGTCGAGTTCCTGCGCGATGTTCATGGCGCGGGCCGGATCGTCGGTGCTCAAGGCTTCGATGCCGAGCGACATGTCGGCAAGCCTGCCCGCCGCATTGAGCCGCGGCCCGAGCATGAAGCCGAGGTCGAAGGTGGCGGCCCGCGCCGGTTCGCGCCCGGCGATGGCAAATAGCGCACGCACGCCCGCCTGCATGTGGCCTGCGCGCATGCGCGCCAGGCCTTGCGTGACGAGGATGCGGTTGTTGCGGTCGAGCGCGACCACGTCGGCGACCGTGCCGAGCGCGACGAGGTCAAGCAGGCTGGCGAGATTCGGCCCCCGGTCTTGCGCAAACATCCCGCGCCGGCGCAGCTCGGCGCGCAGCGCCAGCGCCACATAAAACATGACGCCGACGCCGGCCAGCGCCTTGCTGGGAAACGCGCAGCCGGGCTGGTTGGGATTGACGATGACATCGGCCGCAGGCAGATCTGCGCCCGGCAGGTGGTGGTCGGTAATCAGCGTGGCGATGCCGCGTTGCTTGAGTTCGGCCACGCCTTCGATGCTGGCGATGCCGTTGTCGACGGTGATGACCAGACCGGGTTTGCGCTCTGCCGCCAGCCGCGCCACTTCGACGGACAGGCCGTAACCGAGCTTGAAACGGTCGGGCACCAGATAATCGACCGTAGCGCCCATCATGCGTAAAGCGCGCAGGCCGACGGCGCAGGCGGTGGCGCCATCGCAGTCGTAGTCGGCAACGATGAGGATGCGCTTGTTAGCCGCGATGCAGTCGGCGAGCAGGTGCGCGGCTTCCGCTGCGCCCTTGAGCCGATCGGGCGGCAGCAGGGCGGCGCTGCGGGTGTCGAGCTCTTCTGCCGTGCGCACGCCGCGCGCCGCATAGAGGCGCGCCAGCAGCGGGTGCACGCCGGCTTGTTGCAGAGTCCATGCGGCGCGGGGCGGGCTGTCGCGTTGCGTGATATGCGTGATGCGCGTCATGATTCGAACCCGTTTCTGGGTGCCGCCAATGCAGTAGGCGCCGCCGGCTTGCGCCAGAATTTCCACGCATCGCGGCGGCGAAAATCAAGCTCGAACGTGGCCATCTCGCCGGGAGCGATAAGGTGCAGGCGGTCAAGCCGGCCGTGGCGCAAGGCCTCATGCAGCGGGGCGAGCCAATCCGTTTCGAGGCGCACCAGTTGCTCTCGCCATTGCTGTGCATCGCCGCTGCGCGCGGGTTGTTCGAGGATGTCGACGATGGCCAGCGGCGCGCGATCGGATTGCCGCGCGAAACACGCAGGCAGGGCCACGGCCTGCATGCCCAGCAGTTGCGCGGCGCCTTGGGCAACGGGGTCGTTGCTCCATAGCGCATCGTGGGCATTGGCTGCGGGTTGGGGCAGGCGGCCGTGGCCCCACGGCCAGAGCGAATTCACTACCGCTTGCCCGGCGGCTTCACGGGCCTGATTCACGGGATGCGAATGCAGCACCATTTGCGCTTCGTTGATGGCCTGGCGCCATGCCGCCCAGGCAGCGCCGGGCGGCAACGGGATGGCGGCACGGGCAATGCTGTCCGGCAGTGGCGGCGTCGGCGGCAGTGGCGGCGCGCTGGCGAGGCGCAGGTTCCATGTCTGCGGCGCCAGCACCTGCAATTCGCCGAATGCCGCAAAAACCGGCGCCAGCGAGACGGCGAATTGTTCGGCTTCAACGCCATTCAACGCGAGCTGCCGGGGATTATCGACAAGCAGGCGGTTCTGGTCGAAGCGCAGATGCACGGGATCGAGGCAGAGCCAGTCATCGGCGGCAACCCGGTCGGCAGCGCCCAGCGCCAGGCCGCGCAAGGCGGCGGCGGGCAAAGGCGCGCTGAGGCCGAGCGCGTCGGCAAGCCGGTCATGCGTGCTGCGCGGCGGCCAGCGCGTAAGCCGCCCGCGGCCAAGCAGGGTGGTGAAGGCGGGCAAGGCGAGGTTCTGGGTGAGGTCGCGGGTGAGATCGGTAAGCGCCTGATGTGGCCAAATCAGGCCAGGCACGATGAGCGTGAGCATGGCTGCATGTTAACATGCAGCGCTAACCCGCCTGTGCCCATGAACTACGAACTCCTCATCGGTTTGCGCTACACGCGCGCCCAGCCCCGCGAAGGCGGCGGCAACCGCTTCATTTCCTTCATCGCGCTGATTTCCATGCTCGGCCTGGCGCTCGGCGTGGCGGCGTTGATTATCGTGCTTTCGGTGATGAACGGCTTTCAGAAAGAATTGCGCGAGCGGATTCTTGGCGTTGTCTCGCACATTCAGATCACTACCGAAGCGGGCGAGCTGGCCGACTGGAGCCGCGTGGTGCAGGGCGCGGCGCGCCATCCGCAGGTGAAAGCGGCCGCGCCGTATGTGCAGCAGCAGGGCATGCTCAGTTTCGACGGCCAGGTGCGCGGCGTCATGGTGCGCGGCATCGCGCCCAGGGCCGAGGACACGGTGGCGGATTTCAGCAGCCACATGCGCGCAGGCAAGCTTGCGCAGCTTGTTCCCGGCGAATTCGGCATCGTGCTGGGAACGGAGCTGGCGCATGCGTTGCAGGTGCGGATGGGCGACAAGGTGACGCTGCTGGCGCCGCAGGGCCTGGTGACGCCTGCCGCGATCTTGCCGCGCGTGAAGCAGTTTCGCGTGGTGGGAATATTCGAAGCGGGCATGTACGAATTTGATTCCGGCCTCGCGCTGATCGAATTGGGCGACGCGCAAAAGCTGTACCGCATGGGGGATCGCGTCTCCGGCGTGCGGCTCAAGGTGGATGATCTGTTTGCCGCGCCGAAAATCAGCCGCGAGCTGCTGCGCTTTCTGGATACCGATGCCTGGGTTACCGACTGGACGCGCAGCCATGCCAACTTTTTCCGCGCCGTGGAAATCGAAAAGCGCATGATGTTCCTGATCCTGCTGCTAATCGTGGCGGTTGCCGCGTTCAACATTGTTTCGACGCTGGTGATGGCGGTGCAGGACAAGCGCGCCGACATCGCCATCCTGCGCACATTGGGAGCGAGCCCGCAAAGCATCATGGGCATTTTTGTCGTGCAGGGCACGCTGATCGGAGTCATCGGGCTGATTGCCGGGGTGATCGGCGGCGTGGCCGTGGCGCTGAACATTGATGTCGTGGTGCCCTGCATCGAGCGGCTGCTGGGCATGCAGTTCCTGGCCAAGGACGTGTATTACATCAGCGAGCTGCCCTCGGACATGCACTGGTCGGATGTGGGCACGATCAGCGGGGTGTCGTTTGTGCTGACCGTGCTGGCGACGCTGTATCCGAGCTGGCGCGCCTCGCGCACCGAACCGGCGGAGGCCTTGCGCTATGAGTGAAGTCATTTCCTGCGCCGGCCTGGCCAAAACCTTCCATCAGGGCGCGATCGACGTGCCGGTGCTTTCCGGCGTTGAGCTAAAAGTCGGCGCCGGCGAGACGGTGGCGATTGTCGGCGCCAGCGGGTCGGGCAAGAGCACGCTGCTGCATCTGCTGGGCGGGCTCGATCAGCCGACGGCGGGCACGGTGCGGCTGCATGGCAAGGAACTGGCGCAGGCCGGCGAGGCCGAGCGCGGCAGGTTGCGCAACCAGGCGCTGGGTTTTGTCTACCAGTTTCATCACCTGCTGGCCGAGTTTTCCGCGCTGGAAAATGTCGCGATGCCGCTTTTCATCCGGCGCATGGCGCGCAACGAGGCGCTGGCGCGGGCGTCAGCGGTGTTGCAGCGCGTAAATCTGGGCCATCGCTTGAATCATCGTCCCGGCGCGCTTTCCGGCGGCGAGCGCCAGCGCGTCGCCGTGGCGCGCGCGTTGGTGACGCAGCCTGCCTGCCTGCTCGCCGATGAACCGACGGGCAATCTCGACCGCGCCTCGGCGGATGCCGTATTCAATCTGCTGCTGGAACTGTGCCGCGAACACGGCACAGCGCTGGTGATGGTGACGCATGACGCCAGTCTGGCCGTCCGCGCGGCGCGCGTGCTCAGTTTGCAGGATGGCCGGCTGGCTGAGGGTAGCAGCCGGTAAAGGTTGCTACACGCGCTGAGAGGCGAGTTTTTTTCTTGCTGCCACGCGCCGCCGCAGGGCGCGCATCAGCCAGTAGCGCCAGGCCAGGCGCATCATCAGGTAGCCCAGCGCGGCCAGCAGTGAGGCCAGCAACACGAGGCCGAGCGCCAGCGGCTTGCCGAGGCCGATGACCCAGCGGATAAGCGCCGGTATCCAGCCGAGCAGATCGCCATTCATCGCGGGCGGCGCAGAAAATGTTGCCGCTCCGCCGAGCAGCCAGTGGCCAAGCTCGAATGCAGCGAGGTAGAGCGGCACGATGGTGAAGGGGTTGGTGTACAGCGTGCACAACAGCGCCAGAGGCAGATTGACGCGGAAAATCACGGCGCAGATCGCCGCCCCGAGCATCTGCAAGGGCCCCGGAATCAGGCCGCAGAACAGTCCGGCGGCGACGGCGCCGGCGGCTGAGCGGCGATTGAGATGCCAGAGCCGGGGGTGCAGCAAGGTGTTGGCAAATGGGGCGAACCAGCGGTTGTTGCGAATGACTTCGTGGTTGGGCAGGAAACGTTTCAGGGAACGGCGCATGGAAGAATTCTAGTCTGGATAAGCCGCTTCCGCGGCGCTGTGATGGCCGGATGGTTCCTGCCATCCCGCGTGGTCAAGCGATATGCGCCGAAATTTCGCCAAGCCCGTCAATGCCGCCAAGCAGCGCATCGCCGCGCACGACAGGGCCGACGCCGGCGGGCGTGCCGGTGAAAATCAGGTCGCCCGGCAGCAGCGCGAAGTAGCGCGACAGGCAGCCGATCGTTTCGGCCACCGACCAGATCATCTGTTCGATGCGGCCGTGTTGGCGCAATTCGCCATTGACCTTGAGCCAGATGCCGCCCGCCATCGGGTGGCCGATCCGGCTGGCCGGATAAAGCGGCGCAATCGGCGCGGACTGGTCGAATGCCTTGGCCAGTTCCCAGGGCCGGCCCTTGTCGCGCAAGGCAGCCTGCAGGTCGCGGCGCGTCATGTCCAGGCCGACGGCATAGCCCCAGATATG
>CAZQTB010000008.1:0-69664 GCA_964596295.1 uncultured Rhodocyclaceae bacterium
GCCAAGGGGCATCCCGGCGCGCAGTCGCGGGATAACGCCCTGTCGAAAGCGCGCTTCGAATTCCGCTGGGAAGACCAGTTCAATCTCGGCCTCGATCCCGACAAGGCGCGCGAGTTCCACGATGAGACGCTGCCGCAAGATGGCGCCAAGGCCGCCCATTTCTGTTCCATGTGCGGGCCGCATTTCTGCTCCATGAAGATTACGCAGGACGTGCGTGACTATGCGGCGAAGCAGGGCTTGTCCGAACAGGATGCCCTGGTGAAAGGCATGGCAATGAAATCGGTCGAGTTTGTGCGCGGCGGCGGCGAAATTTACAAGGCCAAATCCTGATCCGGCCTGAACACGGCGTGCCGTGAAGATCTTCCGTCGGGGCGCTCGCGGGCATTGCGCGCGTCATATCATCCGGTAGCGCCTGGTACCGCCTTGCTGGCAGCCTCAGCCCACTTTTTTTACGATTCCGCTCATGGATTTTCATCTCTTGCTGCAGGCGCTGATTCTCGGCGTCGTTGAAGGGCTGACCGAGTTTTTGCCCATCTCGTCCACCGGCCACCTGATTCTTGCCGGCGACTTGCTGAATTTCAATGACGAGCGCGGCAAGCTGTTTGAAATCGTCATTCAGTCGGGCGCCATTCTTGCCGTGTGCTGGGAATATCGCCAACGCATCCGGCATGTACTTGGCGGTTTGGCAACCGACAGCAGCGCGCGGCGGCTGGTCGCCAACCTGGCCATCGCCTTCATGCCGCTGGCTGTCCTTGGGCTGCTGTTTGAAACAGCCATCAAGGCGCATTTGTTCAATCCGGCCGTCGTCGCCACGACCTTCATCCTGGGTGGTTTTGTCATTCTCTGGGCAGAGCGGCGCGAGCATCGCGTACGTATTGAAAATGTCGCAGACCTGAGCGCGATGGATGCCGTGAAACTGGGGTTGGCACAAGCGCTGGCGTTGATTCCCGGCACTTCGCGTTCGGGCGCGACGATTATCGGCGGCCTGCTGTTCGGCCTCTCGCGCAAGGCGGCCACCGAATTCTCCTTCTTCCTGGCCATTCCCACCCTGCTGCTGGCTACCATGTATGAACTTTACAAAGAGCGGGCGTTGCTGTCGATGGACGATATCGGCATGTGGGCGGTAGGTTTTGCCGCCGCCTTTATCTCGGCCTTCCTGTGCGTGCGCTGGTTGCTGCGCTACATCGCCAGCCATGACTTCACGATTTTTGCCTGGTATCGCATCGCCTTCGGCCTGGTGGTATTGGCCACCTGGCAGTTCGGCTGGGTGAATTGGGCGGCAGGCTGATGATTATCTACCTGCATGGCTTTACCAGCGGCCCGCAGTCGGTCAAGGCGCGCGCGCTGGGTGAGCGCATGGCGACGCGTGGGCTGGCGGCGGATTTCGCCTGCCCGCAGCTACCGGCCTCGCCTGCTGCAGCGATTGCCTTGGCTACGCAGATAATAATCGGCGCTGGCGAGACGGTGGCGATTACGCTTGTCGGTTCGTCGATGGGCGGTTTTTACGCCACCTGGCTGGCGGAAAAATTTAATCTCAAGGCTGTGCTGGTGAACCCTGCCGTGACCGCGCAGCTTGCGCTGGAAGACTTTATCGGTTCGCACCGCTGGCTATACACCGGCGAACCTTTCGAATTCACGGCGCAGCACATTGCCGAAATGCGTGCACTTGAACTACCCGCGCCGTTGCGACCGGACCGCTTCTGGCTGCTGCTTGAAGAAGGCGATGAAACGCTCGATTACCGCCAGGCGGTGGCGTATTACACGGGAGCGCGGCAAACCGTGCTGCCCGCAGGAGACCACAGCTTCACCCGCTGGACCGACTATCTCGATGCGATTATTGACTGGAGCGCATCCCCCATGCCGGCTGGCTAAAAGCCGGAAAAGGTCAATGCGCGACAACCGCGTGGCAAACGGGAACGGCTAGAAGTTGTAACGCAATCCCAATTGCAGGCCGGAAAGCTTGATGCCGTCGCCGGGAAAACCAGTCGCCGTTTTGCCGAAATCATAACCGCCGCCGCCATTGGTCACCGTCTTCGAGTCATTCTTCAGATACGCGTAGTTCACTTTCAGCAAGGTGTGCTTGGAGAGGTTGTGCTCATAACCCAGTGCGTAAAGTTTGGCCCCCGTATGGTCACCGGCGATGAAACGGCTGCCCGGTACGCCGACAGCGCTCCCTGAAATATTCCCGGCGCGATAGTGCTGGCCGGTGATCTTGCCGTTGGCCGACACATTGAGCGTGCCGCCCAAGCCCCAGACGTTTTGCCTGGCATTGCCCAGGCTGGCCTCTGCCCTGGTCTGGCCAAACAGTGCGCGCACGGTGGCGTTGCCGAAGTCATACATGCCGCCGAGACGGCGTTCCTCGACTGACTCGTCAGCGCCAAGGCCGACGATACCGGGCACTGCCAGGTCGTTTTTCTCCGTTATGCGCTCAAAGACGCTACCGACCATGACGGGGCCGTTGTTGTAATTCAGGCCCAGTTCATACTCCGAAGAGTTGCTCTTGGCGCCTGCTGCATCGGATTTGTTTTCATTGGCCGAATATAAAACCGTGGCTTGCAGGCCTGCAAACGATGGGGAAATGTAAGCGATCGCGTTGGGCGTGTTGGTATCGAAGCGCGATGAAGTCACCGCTGAACGGATGCCGGGGTTGGTCGCCAAAGTGCCGCCCAGCTTGCCGAGGACGGCGCCACCGCTGCCAATGCCGTCATTGGTGGTATTCACATCCAGCGTAATCGCCAGCAGACGCGCCGGGCCGGCGAATCTGCCCATGATCACCTTGCCGAACGCGCCGGACAGGCCGACAAAGCTGCTGCGGCTGGTGCCGATGGCGCCCCCGGTATCAAAGTTGACGTTGGATTCAAACTGGAACAAGGCGGCCAGGCCGTTGTCCAGAGTTTCCGTCCCCTTGAAGCCGAGCACCGAGCCGTTGGTCGATACGCGGGTGAAGCTGAGGGTGTCCGCACCTGCGGCGCCGCCGCTGACATGGATGACATCAAACGTCGCATCGGCGTTGCCGTAGATGGTGACATTGGGTTGCGCGAAAACCGCACCCGAAAGACCGGCAATGGCCATGGCGATGAGTTTCTTTTGCATGAATGACCCTCAGAAAAAAAGTTGTTGTATTTACCATTGGCGTCGGCACGCGGAAACCATGCTGCCCGCAGGGAGAGGCATGCTTTACCCGCTGGACGGAGACTATCTTGACGCGATTATTGAACGGAATATATCAACCTTGCCTGTCGGTTGAAATAAAACAGAATAAAAAAACAGGCGCCCCGGGGGGCGCCTGTTTTATTTCCAACCGGATTATGCTGATATCAGAACGAGTGACGCAGGCCGAATTGCAGGCCGGATATCTTGAGGTCGTCTCCGGCAAATCCTGAAGTGTTATTGCTGACATCATAACCGCCGCCACCGTTGGTGGAGGTGTTTTTGTCATTCTTCAGGTAAGCGTAGTTGGCCTTCAGCATGGTGCGCTTGGACAGGCTGTGCTCATAACCCACCGAGTAGAACTTGGCGCCGGTGTCGTTGAGGCTAGTAGCGAGGGGATTGAAGAGAGTGGTCGTACCGGAGAGATCCTTGGCACGATAGTACTGCGCCGTAACCTTGC
This sequence comes from uncultured Rhodocyclaceae bacterium, assembly GCA_964596295.1. GTDB lineage: Bacteria > Pseudomonadota > Gammaproteobacteria > Burkholderiales > Rhodocyclaceae > Rugosibacter. Next base: position 3,611 of record CAZQTB010000008.1, read on the forward strand.
CATTGGCTGTCACGTTGTAGGTTCCGCCCAGACCCCAGACGTTTTGCTTGACATTGCCCAGACTGCCGTTCGCCTTGGTACGTGCGTACAGCGCACGCACGGTAGCGTTGCCGAAGTCATACATGCCGCCGAAACGGAACTCCTTGAGTATCTCGCTGGAACCGAGACCACCAGTAATGCTGGCACCCGCCAAGTCGTTTTTCGAAGAGAAGCGCTCATAGGTTGCGCCGAGCATGACCGGGCCGTTCGTGTAGTTCGCACCCAGGTCGTACGCCGAGATATTGCTCTTGGCGCCAGCTGCCTCCGTCTTGTTTTCATTGGCCATGTATACAGCGGTGGCTTGCAGGCCATTGAACGATGGCGAGATGTAGGCGATGGAGTTCTTAAGGCGGGTATCGAACAACGAGCTGCTGTCATTCGAACGGCCATTCGCGTTAAGGTTGGCCACATTTGCAATATTATTTGCTGTCAGGGCTTGCCCATAAGCCAACGCACCGCCGAGATTACCCAGCACGGCACGGTTGGAGCTGATGCCGTCGTTGCCGGCATTGACATCCAATTTGTTGGCCAGCGCACGGGTCGGGCCGGTCATGTTGCCCAGCAGCACCTTGCCGAATTCGCCGGACAGGCCGACAAGACTGTCGCGGCCAGTGTTGAGTGAGCCACCATTGTCGAAATTCACATCCGACTCAAACTGGAACAGAGCGGTCAGGCCGTTACCCAGGCTTTCCGTACCCTTGAAACCGATCAGCGAGCCGTTGGACGACACACGAGTGAAGTTGGGGGTGTTGGCAGAGAGAGCCGCGCTACCGCCACTGACCCTGATGAAGTCAAACGACGCATCGGCGACGCCGTAGATGGTGACATTGGATTGCGCGAAAGCCGCGCCGGAAAGACCGGCAATAGCCAGAGCGATAAGTTTTTTTTGCATTAGTGACTCCTCAGAGAAGAAAAAAAGTTGCTGCATGTACATCTGAAAAACGCTGTCGGCAATGACTTCACGTGTTGGCCACTGCTGACGGCGACCCTCTCGTTACCGAAAAGTTGGGGTGATTATGGGACGGCTGCCGGGGATGGACAACGACAATCTGCCTGTTTCGCTTCACCGGTGATGGATGTGTTGGTTTTTTGCAACGATTTGCGGGGTAGTGCTATGCATCCCGAGACGTTTTCCCCGGGTGCGCGCTCTGGCTTGCTTGCATAGCAGATCACGACTGGATGGCGGCGATGGGCGAGTTATGTCTCGTCATCGCTGAGCCGGTACGCATCGCCCGTATAATTCCCCTTCCCGCTTCCCCTTCCCTGTTTCCCATGAATGTCCTGTTTGAAGAGGATGGCGCGTTTCGCGCTGGCGCTGTGTTGTCCGACAATGTGAGTTCCTTGCAGGTGGAGTTGCCTGCGGGCAAACGCGTCAAAGTGAAGGCCGTCCAGGTGCTGCTGCGTTTTGCCGTGCCGCCGGCCGCCGAGTTGTTGCCACAGGCAGAGGCCGCCGCCAGGGAAATCGAGGTTGATTTTTTGTGGGAGGTGGGGCCGTCGGCGGAGTTCGGTTTTGCGGACATGGCAGCGGAGTATTTCGGGATTCAGCCTGATGCGGCGCAGGCGACCGCTGTGCTGCTGCGCCTGCATTCGGCGCCGATGTATTTCCACCGCAAGGGGCGCGGGCGCTTTGCCAAGGCGCCGCCGGAGATTTTGCGGGCCGCGCTGGCCGGGCTGGAAAAAAAGCGTCTGGCGGCAGCGGCTATCGGGCAGATGGCGGCGGAGCTGGCGGCCGGCCGGCTGCCCGAAGAATTCAGGCCGCAGTTGCCGCACCTGCTTTATGCGGCGGACCGCAACCGGGCGGAGGCGAAAGCGCTGGCAGCGGCGGCTGCCGAAACCGGCCTGAGCGAGGCGCGTCTGCTGATCAACTGCGGGGCAGTGGCTTCAACGCATGATTACCATTTGGGGCGGTTTTTGTTCGAGTGCTTCCGCGAGGGCACGGATTTTCCGCCGTTTGCGCTGCCCGCATTTCCCGCCTGCATGGACGCGCAGCGCCTGGAGGCTGACAAGCCGCAACTGCCGCGAGCGGCAGTTGCGGCTTTCAGCATCGACGATGCGGCGACAACTGAAATTGACGATGCGTTTTCCGTCACGCCGGCGGCCGACGGCGGTTGGCGCATCGGGGTGCACATCGCCGCGCCGGGGCTGGGTTTCACGGCAGAGTCCGACCTCGGCCAGATTGCGCGGCGGCGGCTATCCACGGTGTATATGCCAGGGGAAAAGATCACCATGCTGCCGGAAGAGGTGGTCGAGCGTTTTACGCTGGCCGCCGGGCGCAGCGTACCGGCGGTCTCGCTGTATCTTGATGTGGCGTCCGACTTGCGCCTGCTGGGCCACGCAACGCGGCTGGAGTGCGTGTCCATCGCGGCCAATCTGCGCCACCATGATATCGAGCCGGTATTTAATGAGACTACGCTGGCCGAAGGTTTGCCTGAATTTCCTTATCGCGCCGAACTCAAGCTGTTGTGGGAATTTGCCCAGGTGCTTGCCGCCGGGCGCGGCAAGGCTGACAAAAATGCTGCGGATAGCGGCGAACGCAAGGATTACAACTTCACCATAGACTGGGAGGCCGCCGGCGTCGATGGCCGGGGTGTGGTGGCGATCAGCGAGCGGCCGCGCGGCAGCCCGCTGGACACGCTGGTGGCGGAGCTGATGATTGCCGCCAATGCCATCTGGGGCGCACTGTTGCGCGACGCCGGCATCCCCGCGCTGTATCGCGTGCAGACGGCGGGCAAGGTGCGCATGAGCACCATCGCTGCAGCGCACGAAGGGCTGGGAGTCGACTGCTATGCCTGGTCGTCTTCGCCCCTGCGGCGGTATTGCGACATGGTGAATCAATGGCAATTGATTGCCTGGCTGCGCAACGAGCCCCCGCCTTTTGCGCCGCAGTCGGCTGAACTGTTTGCCACATTGCGCGACTTCGAGTTGACGTATGCGGCTTACGCCGAATTTCAGCGTGGCATGGAGCGCTACTGGTGTCTGCGCTGGCTGGTGCAGGCTGGTGTGAGCGCGGTGGAGGGGGTCGTGCTCAGGGAATCCCTGGTGCGGGTGGTTGACCTGCCGCTGGTGCTGCGTGTGCCGTCGTTGCCGGATATGACGGTGGCGTCGCGCGGGACGCGGGTGCGCCTGGGTGTCGAAGGCATTGATTTGCTGGAGTCGGAAATACGGGTGCGATTTCTTGAAGTGCTTGGCGATGTGGCGCCGGATGCGGCTCTGCACCCCGTTGATGCTGCTGCTGGAGAGGCTGGGGCTGCAAGGTAGAATCCGCAGCCATGCCTGCTCTGTTCGCCGCCCTGCCTCCTTTTCCCATGCCGGCCTTTCTCGCCGCGATGGATGCGTCCCGGCGCAACCTGACGCTGGCGCTGGGTGTCTCGCTGCTGTTTCACGGCTTGTTGCTGATGGTGCATTTCACGCCGCCGGATTTTATGGACAAGGCCACGGAGCGCGCGCTGGATGTCATTCTGGTCAACAGCAAAAGCAAACATCGTCCGGACAAGGCGCAGGCCAGGGCGCAGACCAGTCTTGACGGAGGCGGCACGACCGCGGATGATCGCCGCGTCAAAACCCCGCTGCCGCCGTCGCCGCAAACAAGAAAAGGCGACGATCTGGTTGAGGCGCGGCAGCGCGTGGCGCAGCTCGAAGCCGAGGCGCAGCAGATGATGGCGCGCTTGAAAAGCGACCGGACGGTACGCGCCGACAGGTTACCCATGCCACCCAGGTTGCCAACGCCGCTGCCCGCACCGGCTGTTTCCGGCAGCGATCTGGCCAGCCGCGCCATGGCTGTTGCCCGGCTGGAAGGCGAGATCGCGCGGCGGATGGAGGAATACAACCAGCGGCCGCGCAAGAAATTCATCGGCGCCCGTGTCGAGGAGTACCGTTTCGCGCAATATGTCGAGGATTGGCGGCAGAAAGTCGAACGCGTGGGCAACCTCAATTACCCGACGGCAGCCAAAGGCCGGTTGTACGGCAGCTTGGTCTTGACGGTGGTGATCAAAAACAGCGGCGAGCTGGACCGCGTGGAAATCAGCCGCGCCTCCGGGCAGAAAATCCTGGATCAGGCCGCCATGCGCATCGTGCGTCTGGCCGCGCCTTTTGCGCCGTTTCCCGATACCATCCGGCGCGATACCGATGTCATTGAAATTACCCGCACATGGACTTTTACCAGCGAGGATGAGCTCCATGCCAACTGATCGTTACGCCGTTTTCGGCAATCCTGTCAGCCACAGTCTGTCGCCGCGCATCCACGCGCTGTTTGCGGCGCAAACCGCGCAGGACATGAGCTACGCGGCGATTTGCGCGCCCCTCGACGGTTTTGCCGCCGCGGTGGCCGGCTTCGCCGAACAGGGCGGGCGCGGGGCGAATGTCACGTTGCCGTTCAAGGAAGCAGCCTTTCGCCTTGCCGATGACAGGACGCCGCGCGCAGAGGCTGCCGGGGCGGTCAACACGTTGAGCTTTGCGCAGGGCCGGATCATTGGCGATAACACCGATGGGGTGGGTCTGGTGCGCGACATCACGGCGAATATCGGCATGGTTTTGGGCGGTTCGCGCATCCTCGTTCTCGGCGCGGGCGGCGCGGCGCGCGGCGTGATTCCGCCGCTGCTGGCATTGCAGCCGGCGGCGATTTTCATCGCCAATCGCACCGCGGCAAAAGCGCTGCGACTGGCTGCCGATTTTCATGTGGATGGCGGCGGTTTTGAGGCTCTGGCGGATCGCGCCTTTGATCTGGTGATCAACGCCACTTCTGCCGGGCTCGCCGGCGCCGTGTTGCCAGCGCCGAGTTCCGTGTTCGCTCCGGGCGCGCTGGCCTACGAGATGCTGTATGGCCGCCAGACGCCTTTCATGCAGGCCGCGCACGACGCCGGTGCGCGTGTGGCTGATGGCTTGGGCATGCTGGTGGAGCAGGCGGCGGAAGCGTTTTTCGTCTGGCGTGGCGTGCGTCCTGAAACCGCGCCGGTACTGGACGCAGTGCGCGTTGCAGTGCGCGCATGAGGCCGGCTCCGCATTGGCTGAAGCTGGGCCTGGCCTGGCTGATTGGCCTGCTGCTGCTGTGGCAGAGCTGGTATCTGGGCTGGGTGGTCTGGTGGAAGTGGGTGGATCCGGGTACGACCAGTTTTCAGAGCCAGCGTCTGACTGCGCTGCGCGAGAAGAATCCGCGGGCAGAACTGAAACACCAGTGGCTGCCCTACGGGAAAATTTCCGTGCAGCTGAAACGCGCAGTCGTTGCCGCCGAAGATGACAAGTTCATCGATCACGAAGGCTTCGACTGGGAGGGCATGCAAAAGGCCATCCAGAAAAACCAGAAGAAGGGCCGTGTCGTGGCGGGCGGTTCGACCATCTCGCAACAACTGGCAAAGAATCTGCTGCTCTCGCCAAACAAGTCGGTTCTGCGCAAGGGCGAGGAAGCGATCATCACGCTCTGGCTGGAACTGCTGTGGGACAAGCGGCGCATCCTCGAGGTCTATCTGAATGAAGTGGAATGGGGCGAGGGCGTATTCGGCGCCGAAGCCGCCGCGCAGCGTTATTTCGGCGTTTCCGCCAGCCGCCTTGACGCCGCACAGGCGGCGCGCCTGGCGGTCATGCTGCCCGCCCCCCGCCGCTACGAGAAGAACCCGTACTCCGCGTATCTCGACGGCCGCGCGCAACGGATCCTGGCGCGCATGCGCTACGCCGAAGTGCCATCGTAACGCTGGGCGGCTACAATGGCGGGCATTGCCGACACCATTGCCGGGAATCGCCGCCATGAATCCGCCAATCGACAATCCGGCATTGCCGGAGCACAACGAGCCGCATCCCCTGGGTGATGTGCAGGACAGCCTGCGCGAAATCCAGGCTTTGCTGGCGCGGCAGAAGCGGGTGGAAAGCCTGGTGCACCGGCAGGACATGCCGCGCCACGAGCTGATCGAGACCATGGTGCACAAGCAGCACATGAATGAGCTGCGTGACAAGCTGGCGCGGATGACCCCGGCCGACGTGGCCCGCATCCTGGAGGCGCTGCCGCAGGATGAAAGCCTGCTGGTGTGGGATTTGGTGGCGCGCGACCGCGGCGCCGAAATTCTCGATGAGTTGTCCGAGGCCGTGCGCGAAACGCTGGCGGCGACGCAGGCTTTTCGGCGCAAGCCGATCATGCTCAACGCATTCGAACTGCACAATGGCCGCTTGCGCCAGATCCCCGTGGAAAGCCGCGAAGAACTGGCGGCGACGAAGCCGATCTGGGTTGACCTGATTGCGCCGTCGGCAGAGGAGCGCAAATGGATCAAGGAAATTTTCGGCCTCGAACTGCCGGATACGGATGACATTTCCGACCTTGAGGAATCTGCGCGTTTTTACGTTGAGGACAGCGGCGAAGTTCATCTGCACTCGGATTTCCTGCTCGACAAGGACGATGAATCGCGCAACGTAGCGGTGGCGTTCATCCTGCACCAGAACATCCTGTTTTCGGTGCGTGACGAAGAGTTGCCGGTGTTCCGCCTGCAACGCCTGCGCGCGCGCATCCAGCCGGGTTATGTGTCGGATGGCAAGGATGTGCTGCTCGACCTGTATGCCGCCGATGTGGAGTATTCGGCCGATGCGCTGGAGGACGTGTACGCCGCGCTGGAAGCGGTGGGCCGCAAGGTGTTGAGCACCAACGTGACGGATACCGAAGCGGCATCGATTCTCGCCGACATCGCCAAGGAGGAAGACCTGAACGGGCGCATCCGGCGCAACGTGCTGGATACCCGCCGCGCCTTGTCGTTCCTGATCCGCGGGCGGCTGCTGGCGCCGAATCAGCACGAAGACGCGCGCCAGATCCTGCGCGACATCGAATCGCTCGACGGCCACACGGCGTTCATTTTCAACAAGATCAACTTCCTGATGGATGCGGTCGTCGGCTTCATCAACATCAACCAGAACAAGATCATCAAGATCTTCTCCGTGGCGTCCGTGGCGCTATTGCCGCCAACGCTGATTGCCAGCATCTACGGCATGAACTTCAAAGCCATGCCCGAGCTGGACTGGGCGTACGGCTACTGGTATTCCATCGCGCTGATGGTCTTTTCGGTGGCCGTGCCGTTTGCGGTGTTCCGGCGCAAGGGCTGGCTGCGCTGAGGATTTTTCGCCGTCCCACCAGCGCCAGCGCTGTGCTTGCTCTGCACTATCTTCGGGTCGCCTGCGGGAAGTTTTATGTCCCCAGCGTAGAAAAGGCCTTTTCCGCAGCGGCGATGGTGGCCGCAATATCGGCGGGAGAATGCGCGGCCGAGACAAAACCGGCTTCGAAGGCCGAGGGCGCAAGATAGATGCCCATGTCGAGCATGGCGTGAAAGAAGCGGTTGAAGGCGGCGGCATCCATGGCCATGACTTCGGCATAAGCCCCGGGCGGCGTGGCGGCGAAGTACAGCCCGAACATGCCGCCCACGGCCTGCGCTGAAAACCTGATGCCCTGCCGCTGTGCGGCGGCGGCGAGCCCTGCGGCCAGGGCGCGGGTTTTTTCCGTCAGCGATGCGTAAAAGCCGGGAACTTGGAGTTGCTGCAGCGTCGCCAGGCCGGCGGCGACCGAGAGCGGATTGCCCGATAGCGTGCCGGCCTGGTACACGGGACCGAGCGGGGCGATTTTTTCCATGATCTCGCGGCGTCCGCCAAAGGCGCCGAGCGGCAGGCCGCCGCCGACAATTTTGCCGAAGGTGGACAAGTCGGGCGTGATGCCGTACAGGCCTTGCGCGGAGGCAAGTCCAACGCGAAAGCCGGTCATGACTTCGTCGAAAATCAGCACGGCGCCGTAGCGCGTGCACAATTCGCGCAGGGTGGCAAGGAATTCGGGCTGGGGGGCGACCAGGTTCATGTTGCCGGCCACCGGCTCCACGATGACCCCGGCGATGTTGTCGCCGCAGTTGGCGAAGACATCGTGCAGGCCGGCGGCATCGTTGTAGTCCAGCACCAGCGTATGGCGTGCGAGATCGGCGGGCACGCCGGCCGACGACGGGTTGCCGAAGGTAAGCATGCCGGAACCGGCCTTGACCAGCAGGCTGTCGCTGTGGCCGTGATAGCAGCCTTCGAATTTGATCAGCGTGTCGCGGCCGGTATGCCCGCGCGCCAGGCGAATCGCGCTCATCGTGGCTTCGGTGCCGGAGGAGACGAGGCGCACCATTTCCATGCTCGGCACGAGATGCGTCAGCAATTCGGCAAGCTCGACTTCAGCCTCGGTCGGCGCGCCGAAAGAAAGCCCGCTGGCGGCCGCCGCCTGCACGGCGCGCACAGTATCCGGGTCGGCATGGCCGAGGATCAGCGGCCCCCACGAGCCGACGTAGTCGATGTAACTGCGGCCGTCGGCGTCCCATACCCGCGAGCCTGCGCCGCGCACGAAAAACGGCGGCGTGCCGCCCACCGAGCGAAAGGCGCGCACCGGCGAATTGACGCCGCCGGGAATGCAGCGCTGGGCGCGGGAGAAGAGTTCTTCGCTGCGTGTCATGGCGTCATGTCATACGCGATTGCGGTAGCGGATCAAAAAGATTTCCGTAAGCCTTGGCGCGCGCCTGGATGTCCATGGCATCGAACAGGTCGCTGGCCACGGCGAGGAGATCGGCGCCGGCGGCCAGCGCTTCCCGCGCATTGCCCAGCGTGATGCCGCCAATGGCGGCGACGGGAAGATCAAACCGCTGCCTGGCCTCGGCGAGCAGTTGCAGCGGCGCGCGGACGGCGTGCGGCTTGGTGCGCGAGGCGAAGACGCTGCCAAAGGCAAGATAGTCGGCTCCCGCTGCCGCCGCTTCTGCGGCGCGGGCCATTTCGTTGTAGCAGGAGACGCCGAGGATGCGCTTGGGACCCAGGGCGTCGCGCGCGGCAGCGAGCGAACCGCCGGGTGCATCGTCGCGGCCGATGTGCGCGCCGTCGGCGCCGAGCTCGACTGCCAGCCAGACATCGTCATTGATGATGAGCCGGGCGCCGGCGCCACGGCAGATGCGCAGCAGTTCGGCCGCCTGGGCGCGGCGCAGCGGACGCGAAGCGGTTTTGTTGCGGTATTGGATGAAAGGCGCACCGCCGTTCAACGCCGCCTGCACCAGAGCGGAAAGACGCGGCAGCAGCGGGTCGTCAAGGGTGACGGCGTAAAGACCGGCGAGTTTCATGCGCGGCAAGCCATCTTCAGGTAACTTCCTGCTCATTATCATCCTCCCGCGACCAGAACAGGCGGTCGGGGATGAATTGGCCCATGCCGGGACGGAAGCCGGCAGCCAGCGTGCGCCAGGTGTATTGCTGGGCGCCGGCGACGGCCTCGGGCATGCCGATGCCATTGGCCAGATGGGCGGCGATGGCCGACGCCAGCGTGCAGCCGGAGCCGTGATAACTGCCGGGCAGGCGATCCCATCGGTCGGTGCGCACGACGCCGTGGCTGCCATAGAGCGTGTTGATGACGTGCGGCGTGTCCTCATGGGTGCCGGTGATCAGCGCATATTCGCAGCCGAAATTGATCAGCCGGTGCGCGCATGCGGCGAGATCCGGCGCCTGTCGCGCATCGTCATGCTCGTCTTCGGCTTCCTGCGCCAAACGCCGGGCCTCCAGGCTGTTGGGGGTGAGCAAGGTGGTTTGCGGCAGCAGCAGGCCGATCAGCGCCTCAATCATTTCCTCGTCGGCGAAAGAGTCGCCCCGCCCCGAGGCCAGCACCGGATCGAGGATTACCGGAATGTCGGGGTAGTCGGCAATGATCTCGGCGATGGCGGCGATGGTTTCGACGCTGCCCATCATGCCGATCTTGAAAACGGCGACAGGCATGTCTTCGAGCAACGCACGCGCCTGGTCGGCTACCCATTCGGCCTCCATCGGCAGGATATCCTCGACTCCTGCGGTGTCCTGCACCGTGATCGCCGTTACCACGGACAGCGGATGGCAGCCGAGGCCGGCGAGGGTCAGGATGTCCGCCTGCAACCCGGCGCCGCCCGTCGGGTCGGAGGCCGCGAAAGTCAATACGATGGACGGAGAGTCATTGCTGAGCGGAGTGGCAATCATGGGCTTTCCGACCGTAGGAAGTGTTTGAACCCGCTTTCGGGCAGAGCCGCCGGGCTTGTCGCTTGAGCCGCAGGCACAAGATGGCAACAGGAGATGGCAACAGGAGCGGGCGGCTTGGGTTAATATGCGGCTGATTTTAACCCAACATCGTGCCATGACCGCCGCACAACCGTATCGCCTGCTGATGTGCCTGATCTGCGGCTTTATCTACGACGAAGACCAGGGTTTGCCGCAGGAAGGCATTGCGCCCGGGACGCGCTGGGACGACCTGCCGCCCAACTGGACTTGCCCTGAGTGCGGTGCGCGCAAGGAGGATTTTGAGATGGTGGAAATCTGATGATGCTGTCGCGAAAGCGCATGATCGATCCCGCATAACATGAGCGAGCCCCCTGTGCTTTCGGGCCTCAAGGTCATGGTGATCGATGATTCGAACACCATACGCAAAAGTGCGGAAATTTTCCTTTCCCAGGCCGGCGCCCAGGTCGTCTTGGCCGAAGACGGTTTCGATGCGCTGGCAAAGATCAACGACCACCGGCCGGTCGTCATCTTCTGCGACATCATGATGCCGCGCCTGGATGGCTACCAAACCTGTTCGCTGATCAAGAAAAATCCGCGGTTCGCCGCTACGCCGGTAGTCATGCTGTCGTCGCGGGACGGCCTGTTCGACCGCGCGCGCGGGCATATCGTCGGCTCCGACGAATACCTGACCAAGCCTTTTACCAAGGACAACCTGCTCGACGCGGTTGTTGCCCAGGCTGTGGGGAAAGCATGACCCGGCCGATCAAGAAAATCCTGATTGTCGACGACTCGCCGAGTGAGCGTTTCGTCCTGACGCAGATTCTCGCGGGAGGCGGCTTTGACATCCTCACTGCCGAGAGCGGCGAGGAAGGCATCGAGCGGGCAAGACGGTTGCAGCCGGACCTGATCCTGATGGATGTGGTCATGCCGGGAACCAATGGTTTCCAGGCCACGCGCGCGCTGTCGCGGGACGGGGCGACCAAGGATATTCCCGTCATCCTGTGCACCTCCAAGAACCAGCAATCGGACAAGGTCTGGGGTCTGCGCCAGGGTGCGCTGGATTACGTGACCAAGCCGGTGGATGGTCCCATACTGCTGGCCAAGATTGCGACCCTCGGGTAAGCGTCCATGAGCCATCGCCTTGATTTGCGCGCGTTCCAGCAGCACCTTTCCGAGCGGCTGCTGGCGGCGCGTCAGAGCGAGGCAGGACAGTCGCTGCTGGATATCGAATCAGGCACGGACGATCTGCCCGGAGGCCGCCGCTGGCTGGTTAACCTGGCGGAATCCGGCGAGGTCGTGCCACTGCCGCCGCTGACGTCCGTTCCCCTGACCCAGCCGTGGTTTGCCGGTATCGCCAACATTCGCGGCACCTTGTTCAGCGTGGTGGATTTTTCTGCCTGGCGCGGCGGCCAGCCGACGCCGCGCACCGCACAGGCGCGGTTGCTGCTGGTGGGTGTCCGCGAGGGCATCAATAGCGCACTGCTGGTGCAGCGTGCGTGGGGTTTGCGTGCGCTGAGCAGCCTGCATGCCACGGAAAAAGTCTTGTCCGGTGACGGATTCAAAAATCCGTCACCGGACGGCGCTGGCGAAGCAACTGCGCTACAAGGCGGTCGAACAAAAAACACTCTCCTCGCCGTAGCAGATGGCGAGACGGCAGGCTGGCAGGGAGCGCGCTTTATCGATGCGCAAGGCGGCACCTCCTGGACCTGTCTCGATATCCCGGCGTTGCTTGCTGCTCCAGCGTATCTCGACACCACCCTCTAATTCCGGAAAGTTCCGCTATGGCTCTTAATCTCCGTTCCCTGTTCAAGCAGCGCAATGCCCATGATGTCCCCGCCGGCGGTGCGGATCAGCCCGCAGCGCAGGCGACGGGCAGGCTTGCGCTTGACTTGCAGTTTCGCATTCTCGGCATCGTTTTTGTCATCAGCGTGCTGCTGGCTACCGCCATGATCTATGTGCAGATACAGAATGCCGTGCGCGGGTCTGCCTACGCCACCGTCTCCAGCCATCTGCGCCCGCTGGCGCAGATGGTGTCCAGGGCGACGCGGCATGCGCTGCAGGGAGAAACCGGCGGGTTTGACGAACTGATCGCAGCGCGCAGCCGTTTCAATCTGCTGCTCGAACGCCTGGGGCAGGGTGGCGAGATTGGCGGCGTGCAGGTTCCGGCCACGGGCGGCAACGCAGGCCTGGCGCTGGATGCCCTGCGCCAGGCCTGGATGCCGCAGGATGCCCTGATCGCCACACTGGCGGCACAGAAAAAACAGATCATCCTGCTCGGCAGCCTGGTGAACGAATCGGTGAAGCAGGGCCCCGCGATGATGGTTGACGCCGAGGCGGCAGGCGGACGGCTGCCGTACCTTACCGGGCACATCTTGTATACCATTGCGCGATTTTCCCTGACTCCCGACATTGGCGGAACCACGCTGCCGCAACTGGCCGGGGACCTGGATGCAGCGCGCGAGCTGGCGCCCGCCGGCAGCGCGCTGGCCAGGAGCCTCGCGGCGTTGCGAGAGCTTCTTGCCGCGTTGCCGGCCGACCCGCGCGCGCTGAGTCAGGCACGCGCTGCCGGAGCCGCGATCGAGCAGCAGGTAAACGCACTGGCGCTTGCCGTGGATGAATTGATAGCAACCTATGAGCGCGAATTCACCACAGCGGAAAGCGTAGCGGTCGCGGCATCTTTCTTCGGCTCGCTGGCGCTGGTGACGTTGGTGCTGATGGTGATGCTCTACAACCGCGACAGCGATCGCCGGCGCGCGGAAGTTGATCGCCAGCGCCGTGTCGCCGAGGCCGAACAGGAAACGACGCAGAATGCCATCCTGCAGCTGCTGAATGAAATGAGCGATCTGGCCGATGGCGACCTGACGATACGTACCACGGTGACCGAAGATGTCACCGGAGCGATTGCCGATTCGGTGAATTACGCCATTGAAGAACTCGCCGTGCTGGTGCGTCGCCTGAACGATGCCGCCGCGCGCGTGACGCGCACCACCGATATCGCGCAGGCCATCTCGCGCGATCTGCTGGCCGCCACGGAAGCGCAGGCGAACGAAATCCGCAGCGCCAGCACGGTCGTGCTGGCGACGGCCGATTCGATGGAGGCCGTATCGGCTTCAGCGCAGGAATCCGCAAAAGTCGCCCGCGTGTCGGTGGCCGTCGCGCAGAAAGGCGCGCAGGCGGTGACCGACTCGATTTCCGGCATGAATGAAATTCGCGGCCAGATACAGGAGACTGCCAAGCGCATCAAGCGGCTGGGCGAGTCCTCACAGGAGATTGGCGAAATCGTCGAACTGATTTCCGACATTACCGAACAGACCAACGTACTGGCTCTGAATGCCGCTATCCAGGCAGCGTCGGCGGGCGAAGCCGGGCGCGGTTTTTCGGTGGTGGCGGAGGAAGTGCAGCGTCTGGCGGAACGCTCCGGCGAAGCTACCAAGCAGATCGCCGCCCTCGTCAGGACGATTCAGGCCGATACCCACGATGCCGTCGCCGCGATGGAGTACTCCACCCAGGGCGTGGTTGCCGGCGCCCGCTTGTCGGACGCCGCGGGCCAATCGCTGGCGGAAATTTCCAGCGTGTCGCAGGACCTTGCGCGCCGTGTTGAAACCATTGCCGACGCCACCCAGACCCAGGCCAAAAACACGACGCAGGTAGCGGCCTCGATGCAGCATATTCTCGAAATTACCGGACAGACCACCACGCGCACGCAACAGACCGCCGTCGCTGTTTCTGAACTGGCTCAACTCGCCGTCGAGCTCAAGGGTTCAGTCACCGGCTTCAAGGTGTAAGTCCCAGCGTTTCATGACCGCCAATCTTGATATCGGACCGCTTTCCTGGGTCAAAGGTGAAATTGATCTGGCGCTGGAGCGTGCCCGGGCCGAGATGACGGCTTATGCCGTCGATCCGGCAGGCGGGCCATTGCAGAAAGCGCGCGCCAGCCTGCATCAGGCGCATGGGGCGCTGGCCGTTGTCGGCCTGGAAGGCGTCACCGAATTTTCCCAGGCCATCGAACAACTGCTGGCGGCGCTGGCGGACGCGAGCGTGCCGGATGCGTCAGCGGCAACTCACGCCGTCCAGGAAGGATTCGTCGCCCTGCGCGCCTATCTTGACGATTTGATGGCCGGCGGGGCGCACCAGTCGCTGAAACTTTTCCCGATCTATCGCACCCTGGTTCTGGCGCGCGGCCTGCCCGAGCCAAGCCCCGGCGAACTGTTCTTTCCCGACCTTACCCAGCGTCCGCCGAAGCGCGAGCGGGAACCCGAGCCGCTGGCGGCCGCGGCGCTGGCAGCGCGCCTGCGGGCAGCGCGCCTGGGGTTCGAGAGGGGTTTGCTGAAATGGATCAAGGGCGATGCCAAAGGCATCAGCGAAATGAAAGCCTCGCTGACCATGATCGAGATGACGCGCACCACGCCTGCCGCCCGCGCTTACTGGTGGGTTGCGCTGGGCGTGCTGGATGCTCTGGGAGCCGACGGCTTGCCGGATGCCGGCGAAGCCAGACGCTTCCTGTTGCGCCTGGCGGCCCAGATCAAGAAGCTCGGCGAAGGGTTGAGCGAGGTGCCCGCCGCACTGCTGCGCGAGGCGCTGTATCTGGCGGCCACGGCCGGCAAAGGCCACGCTGCGCTGGCCGTGGTGCGGGCTGCCTACCGGCTGGACAGCCTGTTGCCCGCCGCTGTCCCCGCCGACGTTGACCGGCAGGATGCGCACGTCCGCCGCCTGCGCGAACTTGTCGCTGCCGCCAAAGATGAGTGGAATCGACTGTCGGCCGGTACTGTGGCGGCTTTGCCGCCTTTCCATGAGCATGTCACCTGGATGGCCGAGGCAGCGGCGGCCACGCATGCGGCGGCGTATGTGCAACTGACCGCCGCGATCCGCGAACAGGCCGACTTGCTGCGCCGCGACCCGACGCGGCATACCGACGCGCTGGCGCTGGAAATCGCCACGGCGTTGCTGCTGGCCGAATCCGCACTGGATGATTTTGCCGCGCTGGGAGCGGATTTTGCGCAGCAGGTCAATGTTGTCCTCGCGCGTCTTGCGGCGATTGCGCGCGGCGAACAACCCGGCGCGCTGGAACTGCCGCATCTTGACGCCATGTCACACCGTGCGCAGGAACGCTTGCTGCTCGAATCCGTGATGCGCGAAATACGCACCGATCTCGGCACCATTGAACAAACGCTGGATGCCTTTTTCCGCGATGCGACGCGTCAGCCCACCCTGGCGGCGTTGCAACACCCCGTGCGCCAGATCGAGGGCGCGTTGGCCAGGCTGGGCGAGGCCCGCGCGGTTGGCGTGTTCGCCGAGTGCGCTGCCGCCATCGGGCGCTTTTCCCAGCCGGGCTTTGCGCCTCAGCCCGGCGATTTTGAGGACGTGGCAAAAAAGCTTTCGGCACTCGGCTTTTTTCTCACCAGGCTGGAGCATGGATCGGCCGATCCCGAAGATTTTTTTGAGCCGCCGACGGCGGAAGCCGCGCAACCAGCCAGTGCAGCCGACGATGCCCTGGATGCCGAGCTGCTGGGCATTTTTCTCGAAGAAGCGCGCGAAGTGCTGGCGACTGTCACCGCGCATCTGCCGCGCGCGCATGCGGCGCCCGAAGACAAGGAAAACCTCGTGGTCCTGCGCCGCGGTTTTCATACCCTGAAGGGCAGTGGCCGCATGGTCGGGCTGAATGATCTGGGCGAAGCCGCCTGGGCGGTCGAGCAGGTGATGAACCGCTGGCTGGATGAAGCCCGCGCCGCGACGCCGGCCCTGCTGGAGATGCTCGACCTTGCCGTGACGGTTTTCCGCGCCTGGATAGCGCAGCTGGAGGCGGAGGGTGGCGGTCAGCATGACGTCACCGAATTGATGCGTCGCTGCGCTGCCTTGCGCGGCGTGTCGCCAGCGCCGACTTTTGCCGAAGAAACCGGCGCTGCGGAGAGCGCAGGAACGCAGGCGCCGTCATTGCCGCCGGCTCCGGCTCCGGTTTCGGCGGAGGTGCTGGCCTTTCCCGAGCCATTGCCGGTACGCGTGGGCGATATCGAGGTGGCGCCTGCGCTCTATAACCTGTATCTGGATGAAACCCGTGGCTATGTCGCTACGCTGCAGGCACACCTCGGCCAGGAGGCTGTTCCCGGCGATGAACTGATCCGCGCGGCGCATACCCTGGCCAGCATTTCTGCCGCTACCGGATTCTTGCCGGTTCGCCATTTGGCGCATGCGCTGGAAGCCGCACTCATCCGCTTTGCCCAAATGGAAGCTGTACCGAGTGAAGCGCAACGCTTTGTCTTCGCCCGTTGCGCCGGCGCTCTCGAAGGCATGCTCGGCGCAGTGGCCGAACGCCGCATGCCGGGCGAGGAAGGGGCGCTCGCCGCGACGCTCAATGCCATGACGCCAGCCCAGGTTGCCGCAGATATTCCCCTGTCCGCAGTGGACCGCCGCGCACTGCGCATTGAAGACGAGATCGATCCGCAGTTGCTGCCCCTGTTTCTCGATGAGGGCACCGACCTCATGCGCGAGATCGGCGAGCATTTGCGCGCCTGGCGCGCTGCGCCGGACGATGATTTGAATCCGCTTGCGGATGAGATTCCCCATGCCCTGGCGCGTGCGCTGCATACCTTGAAGGGCAGCGCGCGCATGGCCGGAGCGATGGTGTGCGGCGAACTGCTGCATGCGATGGAAGCCCGCATCGAAGAGGCGGTGGCGGAAAAGACGGCGCCACAGGAAACCATCGATGCGCTGGAAGTATCGCTCGACCGCGCCGCGAACCTGATGGAGGACCTGCGCAACGGCATGCCGGCGGAGCAAGCGCCGGTGCAGCCGCTGGTCAGTGCCGCCGCGGCCGGCATGGCGGTAGCCACGGATGAACTGCCTCTGCCGGCTGCGGTGCCCGTCGCGCCGGCGTCTGCCGTGGCCCATCCGGTTTTGCGCGTGCGCGCGGACCTGGTTGACCAGTGGGTGAACGAAGCGGGCGAAATCGCCATTGCCCGCACCCGCATCGAAGGCGAGATGCGCGAGCTCAAGTCTGCGCTGCTCGAGCTCACGGAAAGCGTGTTGCGCCTGCGCAGCCAGTTGCGCGAAGTTGAAATCCAGGCCGAATCGCAGATGCAGTCGCAGCAGGCCCTGGCAGCCGACAACGCGCAGTTGTTCGACCCGCTGGAATTCGACCGCTTTACCCGCTTCCAGGAAGTGACGCGAATGATGGCGGAAAGCGTGAATGACGTCGCCACCGTGCAGCACAACCTGCTGCTGAATCTGGGTCACGCCAGCGCGGCACTGGCAGCCCAGGCGCGTCTTAATCGCGATCTCTCGCAGCGCTTGATGGGTGCGCGCATGGTGCCGTTCGACAGCCTGGCCGAGCGCCTGCATCGAGTGGTCAGGCAGGCGGCAAAGGATGCCGGCAAGCGCGTGAATCTTGATATCCGCAATGGCCAGACCGAG
The DNA here is from genome assembly GCA_964596295.1 of uncultured Rhodocyclaceae bacterium. Classification (GTDB taxonomy): domain Bacteria; phylum Pseudomonadota; class Gammaproteobacteria; order Burkholderiales; family Rhodocyclaceae; genus Rugosibacter. The sequence continues at coordinate 21,044 of CAZQTB010000008.1, forward strand.
ATGGACCGCTCGGTGCTGGAAAAGATGGCCGGACCGATCGAGCACCTGCTGCGCAACAGCGCCGCCCACGGCATCGAGGATGCCGCGCCGCGCGGCAGCGCTGGCAAGCCGGTCATCGGCCAGATTACGCTGTCGCTGGCGCAGGAGGGCAATGAAATTGTCATCACCATCGCCGATGATGGCGCGGGCCTTGATTTTGCGCGGATTCGCCAGCGTGCCATTGAGCAGGGCCTGCTGCCGCCCGCTGCTGCCGTCGATGAGGCGACGTTGACGCAGTTCATCTTCCATGCCGGGTTTTCCACGGCGGCGGAAGTCACGGCGCTGTCCGGGCGCGGCGTTGGCATGGGGGTCGTAAAAAGCGAGACCACCGCCCTGGGCGGGCGCATTGACGTCCTCACCACAGCGGGCCAGGGAGTCACATTCCGCCTCACGCTGCCGCTGACACTGGCAGTGACGCAAGCCGTGCTGGTGCAGCTTGGCGACCGGCGCTATGCCATTCCCTCGTCGATGGTCGAACAGGCCAACGAGCTGAAGGCGGAGGCCATTGCCGCCATTCGCCAGGCGGGCGGTGCCGAATGGCAAGGCGCGCACTATCCCTGGCATTACCTGCCGCAACTTCTCGGCGACAGCCATGCTGTGCCGCCAGCGGCACACCGCATCTGGCTGTTGCAGGTCAAAAGCGGCACCGGGCGGGTGGCGCTGGAAGTCGATGGACTGGCCGGCAATCAGGAAATTGTGGTCAAGCCGATGGGCCCGCAGCTTGCGCGCGTACCGGGGCTGATAGGCGCCACGGTTTTGGCCGACGGCGAAGTGGTGTTGCTGGTGAACCCTGTTGCGCTGCTTGCCCGTGCGGGCGAACCAAAAATTGGCGTAGCTGGCGCGCCGCCCGCCGAGCGCGCGGCGGAGCCGCCCACCGCGGCCACCGTAATGGTGGTGGACGACTCCCTCACCGTGCGCAAGATCATCAGCCGCCTGCTGGCCCGCCAGGGCTATCGCGTGCTTGTCGCCAAGGATGGCGTCGATGCCCTGGAACAGTTGCGCGAGGAACTGCCGGATGTCATGCTGGTCGATATCGAAATGCCGCGCATGGACGGCTTCGGCCTGACCCGAGCTATCCGCGCCGATGCGCGCCTTGCCGCCATTCCGGTGATCGCCATTACCTCGCGCACGGCCGACAAGCATCGCCAGCATGCTATGGAAGCCGGCGTCAATCACTATCTCGGCAAACCCTATAACGAAGATGAACTGCTGGTTTGCATCGCCGGCCTCATCACTAAAGAAACCCGGTAAAGGAACGCTATGGCTCGCCCCTTCAAAGTACTTGGTATTCAGCAGATCGCCATTGGCGGCCCTGACAAGTCACGCCTTTCCCGCCTTTGGGTAGACATGCTCGGCCTCGCCATTACCGGCAACTTCGTCAGCGAGCGCGAGAATGTCGATGAAGACATTGCCGTGATGGGCAGCGGCCCGTTCAAGGTCGAGATCGACCTGATGCAGCCGCTCGATGCCGCGAAAAAACCCGCCGTGCATGAGCCGCCGCTCAACCACATCGGATTATGGATAGACGACTTGCCGCACGCGGTGGAATGGCTTGCCGCGCAAGGCGTGCGCTTCGCGCCGGGCGGCATCCGCAAAGGCGCGGCAGGCTATGACATTACCTTCATGCACCCCAAGGCCAACGAGCAATTCCCGATTGCCGGCGAAGGCGTGCTGATCGAACTGGTGCAGGCGCCACCCGAAGTCATAGCCGCCTTCGCGCGGGTTGCCGGTTAGGTGGTCGCGCCGAATGGCCAACGTCCCCAACGTCCCAAAAGTCGGCGCTGATGAGGCGGCGAAAAAGCGATTAACCACGGCGACATGGCGGACACGGCGAAACGACAAGGGAATATAAGACCTCCGTGACTCCTCGACTTTCTGCTTTTTCGCCGTGTCGCCGCGGTGAGGCGCCTTTCCTGGTTTATTTGAAGGCGATGATCGGCTGATCGACGGCCAGGCTTTCGCCCGGCGTGGCCAGCAATTTTTCCACTACGCAATCGCGTTCGGCCTTGAGCACGTTTTCCATTTTCATGGCTTCGATCTTGGCCAGGATTTCACCGGCCTTGACTTCCTGTCCCGCCGTCACCGCAATCTGCGTTAACAGGCCCGGCATGGGGGAAAGCAGAAATTTGGAGGTGTCCGCTGCGGCCTTCACCGGCATCAGCGCGTGCAGTTCGGCGGTGCGTGCGGACATCACCTGCACGTCGGCTTGCATGCCCCAGTGAAACAGACGATACGCCAGGCCACGGCGCTCAACCTGCATGCACATGGGCTCGCCGTTGATCGTGCCCAGGTAGAGCGGCTTGCCGAATTGCCAGCGCGAACGCACGGCATAGCGCTGACCGGCAAAATGGACATCCCATCCTTCTTCCCGCGCTGACGCGGGGGTGACTTTGACCTGATATTTCTCGTTGCCTATCAGCACCACGAAATCGCTGCCCGGCTGGAACTCATGCCCGCGCAACTGGCCGGAAATCGTGGCATTGCGCTTCAGAAACTGGCGGTTTATCGCGGCGGCAACAGCGACCAGCATGGCCGGGTCATCGTGCGGCACATCCGTGGCGTCGAAGCCTTGCGGGTATTCCTCGGCAATGAGCCCGGTGTTGAAATCACCCGAGACAAAACGCGGATGCTGCATCAGCGCGGCCTGGAAGGCGATGTTGGAAGAAACGCCGCGAATCACGAAGCGGTTCAACGCATCGCGCATGCGGGCAATCGCTTCATCGCGGGTTGCTGCGTGCACGATCAGCTTGGCGATCATCGAGTCGTAGAACATCGAAATCTCGCCGCCTTCGGAAACGCCGGTATCGACGCGCACCATACCGGCGGTCTCCGGCGGCGGCATGTACTTCACCAGCCGTCCGGTGGACGGCAGAAAACCGCGGAACGGGTCTTCAGCGTTGATGCGGCATTCCATCGCCCAGCCATCAAGCTTGACCTGCTCCTGCGTCATGGGCAGTTTCTCGCCGGCGGCGACACGGAGCATCAACTCGACTAGATCGAGGCCGGTGATCATCTCCGTCACCGGATGCTCAACCTGAAGCCGGGTGTTCATTTCGAGAAAATAAAAACTCTTGTCCTTGCCGACGACGAACTCGACTGTGCCGGCCGACTGGTAGTTCACCGCCCTGGCCAGCGCCACGGCCTGTTCTCCCATGGCCTTGCGGGTTTTTGCATCGAGAAAGGGCGACGGCGCTTCTTCAATGACTTTCTGATGCCTGCGCTGAATGGAGCATTCGCGTTCCCACAAATACACCATATTGCCGTGCGCGTCGCCGATGAGCTGGATTTCGATGTGGCGCGGCTCTTCGACAAATTTTTCGATGAACACGCGATCATCGCCGAAAGCATTTTTTGCTTCGGTTTTGCAGGAAGAAAAACCTTCATGCGCTTCCTGGTCGTTCCAGGCGACGCGTAAGCCCTTGCCGCCACCGCCGGCTGAGGCCTTGATCATCACCGGGTAGCCGATACCTTGGGCAATCTCAACTGCCTGCCCAGGCGTAGCGATGGCTGCGTTGTGGCCGGGAATGACATTGACCTTGGCTTTTAGCGCAAGGTTTTTAGAGGCGATCTTGTCGCCCATCGCGGCGATCGAATGATGTTTCGGCCCGATGAAAATGATGCCTTCTTCTTCCAGCCGGCGAGCAAATGCCTCGTTTTCGGAAAGAAAACCATAGCCCGGATGCACCGCCTCGGCGCCTGTTTGCTTGCAGGCGGCGATGATCTTGTCCATCGCCAGATAGGATTCCTTCGATGCCGCCGGACCGATGCAGACCGATTCATCGGCCAGTTCGACATGGCGCGCATCGCGGTCGGCTTCCGAGTACACCGCAACGGTTTTGATGCCCATCTTGCGGGCTGTCTTGATCACGCGGCAGGCAATTTCGCCGCGATTGGCAATCAGTATTTTCTTGAACATTTCATAACCTCTTTTTACCACGGCGAGCACGGCGATACGGCGAGAACCATAAGTAGTTTTTTCGCCGTGCCCGCCGTGTCGCCGTGCTCGCCGTGGTTAACGATTTTCACAGTGGAATGTTGCCGTGCTTGCGCCACGGGTTTTCGATTTTCTTGTTCTTCAGCATTGCCAGGCTGCGGCAGATGCGTTTGCGGGTTTCGTGCGGCATGATGACGTCGTCAATAAAGCCGCGCGCGCCGGCAACGAAGGGATTGGCAAACTTGGCCTTGTACTCGGCTTCGCGCGCGGCCACCTTGTCCGGGTCGTTCTTTTCTTCGCGAAAGATGATTTCCACCGCCCCTTTCGGCCCCATGACCGCAATTTCGGCGGAGGGCCAGGCGAAATTAACGTCGCCGCGCAAATGTTTGGAGGCCATCACGTCATAGGCGCCGCCATACGCCTTGCGCGTGATCAGAGTGACTTTCGGCACGGTGCACTCGGCATAGGCATACAGCAGTTTGGCGCCGTGCTTGATGATGCCGCCGTATTCCTGCGCCGTGCCCGGCATGAAGCCGGGCACGTCTACCAGGGTGATCACGGGAATGTTGAACGCATCGCAAAAGCGCACGAAACGCGCTGCCTTGATCGACGATTTGATGTCCAGGCAGCCCGCCAATACCATGGGCTGATTGGCGACAATGCCCACGGTATCGCCTTCCATGCGGGCAAACCCGACGATGATGTTTTTCGCGTGATCCGGCTGGATCTCGAAAAAATCCGTGTCATCGACCATCTTCAGGATCAGCTCCTTGATGTCGTAGGGCTTGTTGGCGTTGTCCGGCACCAGGGTATCGAGCGAATAATCCAGCCGGTCGGCCGGGTCATCCGTCGGCCGGGCGGGCGGGTTGGCCTTGTTGTTGAGCGGCATGTAGTTGAAGAAACGCCGCAGCATCTGCAGTGCATCGACGTCGTTTTCAAAAGCCCGGTCCGCCACGCCCGAGCGGGTGGTATGCGTCACCGCGCCGCCGAGTTCTTCGGCCGTCACTTCCTCGTGCGTCACGGTTTTCACCACATCGGGGCCGGTGACGAACATGTAGGACGAATCCTTGACCATGAAAATGAAATCCGTCATGGCCGGGCTATACACCGCGCCGCCGGCGCAGGGGCCCATGATCAGCGAGATCTGCGGGATCACCCCGGAAGCCATGACATTGCGCTGGAATACTTCCGCGTAACCGCCGAGGGCGGCGACGCCTTCCTGGATGCGTGCGCCGCCGGAATCATTGATGCCAATCACCGGCGCGCCGACCTGGATGGCCTTGTCCATGATCTTGCAGATTTTTTCGGCATGGGCTTCGGAAAGCGCGCCGCCGAAAACGGTGAAATCCTGCGAGAAAACAAACACCATGCGGCCATTGATGGTGCCGTAGCCAATCACGACGCCATCGCCCGGAACATGGTCGTCCGCCATGCCGAAATCGACGCAGCGGTGTTCTTTGAACATATCCCATTCTTCGAACGTGCCCTCGTCGAGCAGCAGCTCGATGCGCTCGCGCGCCGTCAGCTTGCCTTTGGCATGTTGCGCGTCGATGCGCTTCTGGCCGCCGCCAAGAGCGGCCCGTGCCCGCTTGGCGTCGAGTTGGTGAATGATGTCATGCATATGAATTGCCTCCAATAAGCCGGAACTGAAACTGGAAAAGAACGCCTATCAGCCCCAACGGGTGAGCAGGTCGTGGGCTGCCGCTGCCGGTGTGATGGTGCCGGCCTCAACTGCCTGCGAAAGTTTGCGCAGCGCCGCCTTGATTTCGGGATGGGCGTGAAAGCGGTTGCGCAAACCCGAGTCGATCAGTTGCCACATCCACGCCAGCGCCTGATGCCGCCGTCGCGCCGCAAATTCGCCGCTGGCGGAAAGCGTGCTGCGGAATTGTTCGATCACCTGCCAGAATTCGGCAATACCCTGTTTTTTTGCGGCGGACAGGGTGAGCACCGGCGGCTGCCAGTTGGGCGATGCAGGGCGCAGCATCGACAGCGCCGAACGCATCTGCGCTGCCGCCAGCTGTGTTGCCGCAGGGTCAATGTCGGCCTTGTTGAATACCACCAGATCGGCCAGCTCGACGATGCCTTTCTTGATGGCCTGCAAGTCATCGCCCGCATTGGGCATTTGCAGGAGCACGAACACATCCGTCATGCCGGCCACGGCGATTTCCGACTGGCCGACGCCGACGGTCTCGACAATGATGACGTCGAAGCCCGCGGCTTCGCAGAGCAGCAACGCCTCGCGCGTGCGTTCGGCGACACCGCCCAGATTGCCGGAGGCGGGCGATGGCCGGATGAAGGCCTGGCTGCGCTGGCAAAGCAATTCCATGCGCGTCTTGTCGCCAAGAATCGAGCCGCCGGAGATGGATGAAGAAGGGTCGATCGCCAGCACCGCGAGGCGATGGCCGCGCTCGATCAGCAGCATTCCCAGCGCTTCGATAAAAGTGGATTTGCCCACGCCCGGTATGCCGGAGATGCCGATGCGGATCGAGCGGCCGGTCTGCGGCAAGAGTTCCGCCAGCAATGCCTGGGCCTGCGCCTGATGTTCCGGCAGGGTTGATTCAACCAGCGTAATGGCCTTCGCCAGCGCGCGCCGCTGGCCAGCGGCAATGTCGCTGGCCATGGCCGTAATGCTTGCGGCAGAAGGGTTTTTGCTGGGCCGGGAGGGCATTGAACTGTCAGGCGCTGGGCGGACGATTGGCTGCGCGTATGGCCCGCAACACTTCACGTGCGCTATCCGGGATCGGCGTGCCCGGGCCGAAGATGCCTGCCGCCCCGGCCTTGTACAACTGTGCATAATCCTGCGCAGGAATCACGCCGCCGACAAAGACGACGATGTCATGGGCGCCCTGCTCCTGCAATGCCTTGATGAGCGCGGGCACCAGCGTCTTGTGCCCGGCGGCGAGCGTTGAAACGCCAATGGCGTGGACATCGTTTTCGACGGCCTGCCGCGCCGCTTCCTCGGGCGTTTGAAACAGCGGGCCGACGTCGACGTCGAAACCCAGATCGGCGAATGCGCTGGCGACGACCTTGGCCCCCCGGTCATGGCCGTCCTGGCCCAGCTTGACAATCATGATGCGCGGCCGGCGGCCTTCCGCGGCGGCGAAGTTTTCGATTTCCGTGCGAATTTCATTCATCGTGCTGTCCGCCTCCCCTGAACCGTAGGCTGCACTATAAACGCCGGAGACCGTCTGGTTGGTGGCGCGATGCCGTCCCCAGACTGCTTCCAGTGCGTCGGAAATTTCGCCCACCGTAGCGCGCAGGCGCACAGCCTTGATGGCGAGATCCAGCAGATTGCCGGCGCCGCTGCGCGCAGCGGCGGTCAGCGCGCCCAGCGCAGCCTTTACCGCCGCGCCGTCGCGGGTTTTGCGAATCTGTTGCAGGCGGGCAATCTGGCCGTCCCGCACGGCGTGGTTATCCACTTCGAGGGTGTCCATCGCGGCCTCTTCCTTGAGCCGGTATTTATTGACGCCGACGATGACATCCTTGCCCGAGTCGATGCGCGCCTGCTTTTCAGCGGCGCATTTCTCAATCTGCAATTTGGCCCAGCCGCTTTGCACGGCTTGCGTCATGCCGCCCATCTTTTCCACTTCCTCGATGATATTCCAGGCGTGATCGACCAGATCCTGGGTCAGCTTTTCCATCATGTAGCTGCCTGCCCAGGGGTCTATCACGCTGGTGATGTGCGTTTCTTCCTGGATGACGAGTTGGGTGTTGCGCGCGATGCGCGAGGAAAATTCGGTCGGCAGCGCAATGGCTTCGTCAAGCGAATTGGTGTGCAGCGATTGCGTGCCGCCGAATACGGCCGCCAGCGCCTCAATCGTGGTGCGCACGACGTTGTTGTAGGGGTCCTGCTCCGTCAGCGACCAGCCGGAGGTCTGGCAATGCGTGCGCAGCATTGACGATTTCGGGTTCTTCGGCGCGAATTCATCCATGATGCGCCACCACAGCAGGCGTGCCGCGCGCAGCTTGGCCACTTCCAGATAAAAGTTCATGCCGATGGCGAAGAAGAACGACAGCCGTCCGGCGAAGTCATCCACATCCATGCCGCTGGCAATGGCCGTTTTCACATATTCGCGGCCATCGGCCAGCGTGAAGGCCAGCTCCAGCGCCTGCGTCGCCCCGGCTTCCTGCATGTGATAGCCGGAGATGGAGATCGAGTTGAACTTCGGCATATGCTGCGCGGTATGGCCGATGATGTCGGCGATGATGCGCATCGACGGCTCCGGCGGGTAGATGTAGGTGTTGCGCACCATGAACTCTTTGAGAATGTCGTTCTGGATCGTGCCGGAGAGCTTGTCCTGCGCGACACCCTGCTCTTCGGCTGCCACCACATACCCGGCGAGAATGGGCAGCACGGCGCCATTCATGGTCATCGAAACCGAAACCTCGTCGAGCGGAATGCCGTCGAACAGGATTTTCATGTCTTCCACGGAGTCAATCGCTACCCCTGCCTTGCCGACATCGCCCATGACGCGCGGGTGATCGGAGTCATAGCCGCGGTGCGTTGCCAGATCGAATGCCACCGAGACGCCCTGGCCGCCGGCCGCCAGCGCCTTGCGATAGAAGGCATTGGACTCCTCGGCAGTGGAAAAGCCGGCGTACTGGCGAATGGTCCACGGCCGTACCGCGTACATCGTGGCCTGCGGCCCGCGCAGGTAGGGGGCAAAGCCAGGCAGGGTGTCGACGAAAGGCAGCCCCTCGGTATCCGCCTGCGTGTACAGCGGCTTGACAGTGAGGCCTTCCGGGGTTATCCAGTTGAGTTGCGAGACATCGCCCCCGGGCGCTGATTTGGCGGCGGCCTTGGCCCAGGCGTCAAGCGAAGGAATACTCACTTTCGGGAAGCTGTTTAGATTGGCGCTCATTATTTTGACCTTTCCGCAGCACTGCCATTCATTGTATTGGGAGACGGAATGCTGATGCAGTTGACATCCTGACAGCCTAATATAATACTGCATTCATAATTATGGAATCAAGACAGCCAACCCGGGCCACAGATCAACCCCTGGCGCAAACGCTCAGCGCCCCTGCGCTGTATGTGCAGGTCGCCGAACGTTTGCGTACAAGAATTTTTGCTCACGATCTGTTGCCAGGTAGCTGGATCGATGAGCAAGTGCTCGCTTCAGAGTACGGCATCAGCCGCACGCCGCTGCGCGAGGCATTGAAGGTGCTGGCTTCGGAAGGCCTGGTGATATTGAAGCCGCGCCGTGGCTGTTACGTCACGGAATTATCGGAACAGGAGCGCAAGGAAGTTTTTCCGGTGATGGCATTGCTCGAGGGCCGCGTGGCGGAAGAGGCGGCGCGCCGTGCCACCGGCGCCGACTTTTCACGCCTGTCGGCGATTCATGCGGAACTGGAAACTCATGCGGCGGCCAACGACACCGATAACTTTTTTGAAACAAATCAGCGCTTCCATACCGCGCTGCAGGAAATCGCCGGCAATCGCTATCTTGCGCAATTGATCAACGATACCCGTCAGGTGGCCAAGCTTGCCCGGCGCGATTCGTTGCGGCCCGCAGGCCGGCTCCAGCAATCGCTCCAGGAGCACCGGATGATCCTCGAGGCGCTCCTGGCGCGCAATGCGGCGCTTGCCGGTCAGCGCATGCATGACCACCTGCTTTCCGGCGGCGTTGTTGAATGACTTCCGGACCCGGATCGGCAATGCGTCTCTGATTCACGGGTGAGGAAAGACGGGAGGCGAAAAAATAACGCCCATTGCAGGGCGTTATTTTTTACATTTCTTTCCGGCGGAAGGATTGCCCGGCAGGTCAGCGCCACCGCTGACCGTTGTGCTGGCTCGCCGGCTTGCCGTCCCGGCGCGGCGCGCTGTTGCGCCCACCCGGACCCCTGCCATTGCTGGTGCGATTCGCGCGGTTACCTGGCGCAGCCGGTTTGCGCGCCGATGGGCGGTCTGCAGAAGTCCGCGATGGGTGGGTTTGTTGCGGCTCAAAGCCGGGCAGGATCGAGGTTTCCAACTCGCGCTTGAGCAGCCGCTCAATGTCGCGCAACTGGATGCGCTCATCGATGCTCACCAGAGACAGCGCGTTGCCGCTGGCGCCTGCGCGGCCGGTGCGGCCGATGCGGTGGATGTAATCTTCCGCTACATGGGGCAGTTCGAAATTCACCACGCGCGGCAACGAATCGATGTCGATGCCGCGCGCCGCGATGTCGGTCGCTACCAAGGCGGCCAGCTTGCCGGACTTGAAATCGGCCAGCGCGCGGGTGCGCGCGTTCTGCGACTTGTTGCCGTGCAATGCGGCGGAGCGAACGCCCGACTGATCGAGTTTTTTCGCCAGCGCGTCGGCGCCGTGCTTGGTGCGGCAGAACACCAGCACCTGATGCCAGCCGTGGGCTTCGAAGAGGTGCAGCAGGGCGTCGCGCTTCTGGCCCTGGTCGATGCGGATGACGGATTGCGTGACCAGTTCGGCGGGCGCGTTGCGGCGCGCGACTTCGACCAGCGCCGGATTTTTCAGCACGGCATGGGCGAGTTCGCGCACCTCCGGGGCGAAGGTGGCGGAAAACATCAGGTTCTGCCGTTCGCGGGGCAGGCGCTCGATGATTTTGCGGATGTCGCGGATGAAGCCCATGTCGAACATGCGGTCGGCCTCGTCGAGAATGAGCGTCTGTACTTTCGACAAATCCACGGTGCGCTGGCCCAGGTGGTCGAGCAGGCGGCCAGGCGTGGCGACGAGTATGTCAATGCCGCGGCGCATGGTCTGGATTTGCGGGTTGATGCCGACGCCGCCAAAGACGGCAAGGCTGCGGATGCCCGTGTGTTTGCCATAGGCGCGCACGCTTTCTTCCACCTGTGCCGCGAGTTCGCGCGTGGGGACCAGCACCAGCGCGCGCGGGGCGGTATGGGTGACGCGCTGCAAAGGGTTGTTGGCCGAATTCGCTGCATGGGTCAGGCGCTGCAAAAGCGGCAGCACAAAGGCCGCCGTCTTGCCGGTGCCGGTTTGCGCCATGGCTTCGAGATCGCGCCCGGCAAGAACGTGGGGAATGGCCTGTGCCTGAATCGGCGTCGGCGCGGTGTAACCCTGCTCGCCAATGGCGCGCAGGAGCTCGGGCGAAAGCCCAAGTTGGGTGAACTGCATGGTATTTACCTCTGAAGCCGACCGGCCGCGCTGTGGTATTCAGTGCAACTCAGTCCGGGCGGAAACTTCTATGGGATTGAAACCGGAGAAGCGCTCACGCCGAAAGGTAAAAGCGGGCATGAAGCGGTTTTCGTCAGGCACGGCAGGGGACTGAATCGCAGCCGTTTGGAAGGTGAAGCGGGGCGAACTGTAGCACAGTCTGCCGCACAGGAGGGGTGAATGCCGATTTATTCTTCCGGCAGGATATCCATCTCCTCCTGATGGCCGAGCTCAGCGGACGTGTTGTTTTTGGGTTCCCAACAGGCCCCCGTTCAGGGTTATGAGATCCCCGCGCTTGAGGAATTGCGGAGGCTTCATGCCCGAACCCACGCCCGATGGCGTGCCGGTGATGACGATGTCGCCGGGGAGCAGGGTCATGAACTGGCTGAGGTAGGAAATGATCTGCGCCACGGGAAAAATCATGTCGGCGGTGGTGCTGTTTTGCATGATTTTGCCGTTGATGGCAAGCTCGAGAGGGAGTGTTTGCGGGTCCGGTATTTCATCGGTCGTGACGAGCCAGGGACCGACGGGCCCGAATCCGTCGAAACTCTTGCCCTTGACCCATTGGCCGCTGCGCTTGGCTTGCCAGTCGCGTTCCGAGACATCGTTGGCCAAGCAGTAGCCCGCGACGTGCGACAGCGCCTGTTCGATGGGGACGCGGCGCACGAGGCTGCCAATCACCACCCCGAGTTCGACCTCCCAGTCGCCCGCCAGCGAACCTTCAGGCAGGGTCACATCGTCATTCGGTCCGGCAAGGGAGGTCAGCGCCTTGTTGAAAACCACCGGCTCCTTGGGAATTTCCATGCCCGCTTCTTCGGCATGCTTGCGGTAATTCAAGCCAATGGCAATGAACTGGCGGGAACCCGCAATGGGTGTGCCGAGGCGCGTTCCTTCCGGCACCAAAGGCAGTTTCTCCAGATCAATGGACGTCAAGGCGTGCAGTTTTTGCGGGGACAGCCACTCCGTGGTGAAATCGTCAATCAGCAATGACAGATCGCGCAGGCGTCCCTGCGCATCGAGCGCTCCGGGTTTTTCTTCTCCCGCAGCCCCATGCCTGAAAAGCTTCATGCAACACCTCCTGTGAATGTAATCGTGGTTCGTTTGCGGCTGCGTGGCGTCACTCTTCGAGCAGACTGCGCAGCATCCACGCGGTTTTTTCATGCACTTCCAGCCGCTGCGTGATGAGGTCGATGGTGGGCTGATCGTTGGCCTTGTCCAGCAGCGGCAGCAGGCCGCGCGCGGTGCGGGCGACGGCTTCCTGCGCGCTGACGAGATGGCGCACCATGTCCAGGGCCCTGGGCTGGCCATCGACTTCCTTGATCGACGCGAGCCGCGTGAATTCCTTGTAGGTGCCGGGCGCCGGAAAGCCCAGGGCGCGGATGCGTTCGGCCATCAGGTCGAGCGCGTTCCACTGTTCGGTGTATTGCGCCATGAACATCAGGTGCAGGGTGTTGAACATCGGCCCGGTGACGTTCCAGTGGAAGTTGTGCGTCATCAGGTAGAGCGTGTAACTGTCGGCGAGCAGGCGCGAGAGCCCGGCGGCGATTTTTTCGCGGTCTTTTTTGCTGATCCCGATATCCATTGCAGTCTCCTCGATATGATGGCGAAGCGGGATGCTCCGCACGGGTTGGCTTAACTGAAGTCCGCAACCAGCGAAGCGCGCACCGGCGCCGTCAGCGGCGAAATTTCTGCATGATAGTGCGGGTGCTCGACGCCGACGGAAAGCGCTGCGCCGTTTTTCGCGGCGGCAATCATCTCCGGCGTGAATTCAAACCGCAGAAAATGCACGGCGGCGGTTTTTTCCGCATTTTCGCGCTCCATGTCTTCGTCGGCGATGGCATGCACGGCAGGGAAGCCTTCGGTACGAACCCATACGCGGTCTTCGATGCCCTTCAATCTGATCAGCATGTCCTTCCGCTGGGTTTCGTCAGCATATTCGATCTGCATCGTCGCCTTCAGGTTGGTGCCATCCGGCACCAGCGGTACGTAGCTGTCCAGCTCGTGCTGAATGCCCTCTTCGTCGAAAATTTTTTCGACGCGCAACATTTCCTGGATCTGGTAACGGATCAGCAATTCATTCTCGAAAATCAGCGCGACATGCTCGCCGAGGAAGATACGCCGCAGTTTTTTTTCTTCCAGAACCTGCGCGCGCATGGCAGCGCGCGCCTTGGCGTAGGCTTCGAGGGTCAGCAAGGATTCGCGGGTGAGCGCGTGTTTGTTTGCCGTGATTGTCATGGCTTACTCCAGTCCATAAGCGATGCATAGCAGAGTCAAGGGGTGTTGCTTCTGCGCGTGTCCCGCGTTGCCTTCCGCGGTCATGCCCTGCAGGATATGGCGGCCGGCGATGGCGCAGTCCGAGCTTACATAATCCGGTTCGTCCCTGGCCATGGCCTTGAATACCGGCGTGCCGATTTTCATCGACATGGCGTAGTACTCCTTCTTCACGCCCCACGTGCCGTCGTGGCCCGAGCAACGCTCAACGGTGTTGACCGTGGCGCCGGTGAGTTTGAGCATTTCTTCGGTTTTGCGACCCATGTTCTGCACGCGCGAGTGGCAGGGAATGTGATACGACACCTTGCCCAGCGGCTTGGAAAAGTCGGTTTTGAGCAGGCCGTCCTTGTTGCGCTGAACGAAGTATTCGAACGGGTCGAACATGGCTGCGGCGACGGCCTGGACATCCGCATCCCCAGGAAAGAGCAGCGGCAGTTCGCTCTTGAACATCAGCGTGCAGGACGGCACCGGGGTGAGAATCGCGTAACCGGCGCGGGCGAGTTTCACCAGCAGGGGAATGTTGATGTTTTTGAGTTTTTCAACCGCCTCAAGATCGCCCAGCTCCAGCTTGGGCATGCCGCAGCAGGCCTCTTTTTCGGCGAGCAGCCAGGGGACGGCGTTGTGTTCCAGCAGCTTGACCAGATCATGGCCTACGCCAGGCTCGTTGTAGTTTATGTAGCAGGTGGAGAAAATCGCCACCTTGCCGGGTGTGCGTTCGCCATCCTGGACTTGTTGCGCAACGGCTGCTCCGGCTGTCTTGCGGAAATGGCCGCTGTCATACTCAGGCAGCCAGCGTTCCTTCTTTACGCCCAGCGCAGATTCCATTACGCCCCGAGCGAGGCTGTTCTTGTTGGCGGCATTGACGACGTGTACCACGACGGGAATGGAAGCCAGCTTGCCCACGGCATCGGTGGAACTCAGCAGGCGGTCGCGGAAGCTTGTTTCTCCCGCTTTGAATTTGATGGCCTTGGCACGCAGCATGGTGTGCGGAAAATCCAGGTTCCATGGATGCGGCGGCACGTAAGGGCACTTGGTCATGTAGCAGATGTCGCACAGATAGCACTGATCGACAACGCTGCCGTACTTTTCCTTCGGCACGCCGGCGACTTCGGCGTCACCCGCGGCGTCAATCAGGTCAAACAGCGTCGGGAAGGCATTGCACAGCGAAACACAGCGCCGGCAACCGTGGCAAATGTCGAAAACCCGCTCCAGCTCTTTTTCGCAGGCCGCCGCGTCGTAGAACTCCGGGTTCTTCCACTCGATCGGGTGCCGGGTTGGAGCTTCGAGATTGCCTTCGCGCATTATGTTCTCCTTGACGCACTGAAAAATCGGCGCTGGCGGGACGGCGACAGGGCGCCGCCGTCCCGCCTGTTGTTTTCCCGCTTACGCGCCGAGCGAGTCCAGGGTTCTCTGGAACTTGTTGGCGTGCGAGCGTTCGGCCTTGGCCAGGGTTTCAAACCAGTCGGCGATTTCGCTGAAACCTTCTTCGCGCGCCGACTTGGCCATGCCGGGATACATGTCGGTGTACTCATGCGTTTCGCCGGCGACAGCGGTCTTCAGGTTGGCAGCCGTCGGGCCGAACGGCAGGCCGGTGGCGGGATCGCCACAGGTTTCGAGGTATTCCAGATGGCCGTGGGCATGGCCGGTCTCACCTTCGGCAGTAGAGCGGAACACGGCGGAAACGTCGTTGTAACCTTCGATGTCGGCCTTGTTTGCGAAATAAAGATAACGGCGGTTGGCCTGGGATTCGCCGGCAAACGCGTCTTTCAGATTGGCTTCGGTTTTGGAGCCTTTGAGTTGCATGATGATTCTCCTTTGCAATGGATAGGTCGAAAGGGCGGGTGCATGCGCACTGCGTCCAAGCTGCGTGCTTGATTCTTGCCACACAACCTGAGCGGTACTTTATCAGCCTCGTATTACAGGTTCTAATTGATTTTTTCCACGGCTCCGATAGTTGCTGGCTATTGGCTCAATGAACCGGTCGCGTGCCAGGCAATTTGCAATCAATGAGGGCGGTGCGCATGACGTCAATGGCCTGATGGCGCGGAAAGCTGGCGCGCCACACCAGGCCAATGCGGCGTGTGGGCGTGGGTTCGGTAAATGGCCGCACGCGCAGCAGCGGATCGTTTTTGGCCAGGGTATCGACGCTGCTGGCCGGCATTACCGTTACGCCGACACCGGAGGCCACCATGTGACGAATGGTTTCCAGCGAGGATGATTCGAGCACCTGCGGCGATTGGCCGTGATTGGCGCGGGCGCACAAATCCATCACCTGGTCGCGAAAGCAGTTGCCGGGGCCGAGCATGAGTATTGGCTCGTCCAGCAACTGGCTCGCCGTCAGCGCCTTTTGTTTGACCCACGGATGCGCAACAGGCAACAACAAACGGAAAGGCTCGTCATACACCGCTTGGGAAACGATGCCGGGTTCGGCTACCGGCAGGGCCAGCACCAGCACGTCAAGTTCGAAGTTCTTGAGTTTTTCCAGCAGCACACCGGTGTAACCCTCGGCGATGATAAGGGACATCTTCGGTACGCGCTGTTTCAGGATAGGCACCAGCGCAGGCAGAAGCCAGGGGCCGATGGTGTAGATCACGCCCAGACGCAGGGGACCGGCCAGCGGGTCGCGTCCGGCAGTGGCGATTTCAGTTACGCGCGCGGCTTCGCCCAACACGCGCTCGGCTTGCGCCACGATTTGCGCGCCAATAGCGGTGGGGCGCACTTCGCCGCTGCTGCGCTCAAACAGCACGATACCGAGCGAGTCTTCGAGTTTTTTAACCGCTACTGAAAGCGTGGGTTGGGCGACGTGGCATTTTTCCGCGGCGCGGCCAAAGTGGCTCTCGCGCGCCAGGGCAACGATATAGCGAAGTTCGGTAAGCGTCATGCGGCAATTCTAGCGAATCCCCGAGTTGATGGCAGTCCCATCGATTGCGGGCATTGCACAAACCAAAAACTGCCGTGACCGGCGATAATCTGCCGAGCGGGGTCCAACAGGCGTCGTGCAGCCAGGACCCCTGCTGTAACTGAACCGTCATCAAGCTGCAATAGACTGGGCGTTTTTAGCTACATTGGATAGATCCATGCCTGCAACCATACTTGTCGTCGAAGATGAGCCGGCGATTCAATCGCTGATCGAAATCAATTTGCGCCGTGCCGGGCATGAGGTCATGCTGGCTGCCGATGCCGAGACGGCCCGTCGTCTGGTGACGGCAGCGCTGCCTGACCTGATCCTGCTTGACTGGATGCTGCCCGGCATGAGCGGTATCGACTTCGCGCGCCAGCTGCGTCGCGATGCGCGCACCCGGACCCTGCCTATCATCATGCTGACGGCGCGTGCCGACGAACGCGACAAGATCGAAGGATTCGACATCGGTGCCGATGATTACATTACCAAGCCCTTTAGTCCGCGTGAGCTGATGGCGCGCATCAAAGCACTGCTGCGGCGTCATGCGCCGCAAACTACCGAAGAGGTTGTCGAACTTGGCAGTCTGCGCCTTGATCCGGCGACCCATCGGGTAAGCAGCGGAGACGGCGAAATTGTCCTTGGCCCCACCGAATTTCGTTTGCTGCATTTCTTTATGACCCATCCCGAGCGGGTGCACACGCGTACGCAATTGCTCGACCAGGTGTGGGGCGACCATGTTTTTGTCGAAGAGCGGACGGTGGACGTGCATATACGTCGCCTGCGTGCCGGTTTAGAAAAGACCGGCCATGATGCGCTGGTCCAGACTGTGCGTGGGAGCGGCTATCGAATGTCAGCGACATGAAGGTCGTTTTCGTCGAAGCGCTGGTTACTCTGGCGATTGCCTCAGCAGCGGCGTTGATCGGTGGATGGATAGATGGGACGGCGGGAGCGAGTTTCATGGCCCTCTGTGCGCTGGCCCTGGTTCTGCTGCGTCATGTATGGTGGATGGGGCGGCTGATTCACTGGGTTCGCGCGCCCCTGGACACCCCAACGCCCATTGGAGTTGGCGCATGGGCCGAGGTGTTTGACAGCCTGTATCAACGTATGCGCAAGGCAACCAAGGAAACCAAACTTGCCACCACGGAACTGGAACGCCTGCGCCTGGCGGCGGAAGTCTTGCCGGAAGGCGTGTTGATTCTCGATGGTTACCGCACCATCGAATGGATGAATTGGGAGGCTGAGGCGTGTCTTGGTCTGCATGCGGCGACCGATACGGGCAGCCGCCTCACCCATTTGCTGCGCGAACCGGAACTGCTCGAATATCTCAACGCCTCCGACCATCGCGCCAAGCCCCTTGTGCTGAACACCCAGCGCAATCCCGGACGCACCCTGCAAATACAGGCAGTGCCTTTTGCCGCCGGACGTACTTTGCTGATGGTGCGCGATGTGACGCAACTGGAAAAGCTTGCCACCATGCGCCGCGATTTTGTCGCCAACGTTTCGCATGAATTGAAGACGCCGCTCACCGTTACACTCGGCTTTATCGAGACGGCGACCGATGCGCTGGGCGATGCCTCGCCGGACGAACTGGCCCAGTATCTGCGAATGGCGGCGGAGCAGGCGCGACGCATGCAGCACCTGATTGAGGATTTGCTGATCCTTTCTTCCCTGGAAACGGATTCGCCGCCGCTGGAAGACGATATTGATCTTGCCGTTCTGCTGACGGCCGTGTGCGAGGAAGCCAAAGCGCTCTCCGCCGGACGCCACCACATGACGCTGGAGATGGCGGGGCCGTCGCATCTGGCGGGGAGTTCCCGCGAATTGCATTCGGCTTTTGGTAATCTGGTTACCAATGCCGTGCGCTATACCCCGGCGGGTGGCGAGATTGCGCTGCGCTGGGATGCCGACATGAACGGCGGCCGTTTTTCCGTGACAGATACCGGCATCGGTATAGCCATTGAGCATGTGCCGCGCCTGACCGAACGTTTCTATCGCGTTGACCATGGCCGTTCCCGCGAAATGGGCGGCACGGGCCTGGGACTGGCGATCGTCAAACATGTGCTGGAGCGCCATCAGGCTCAGCTTGAAATCAAGAGCGAGCCGGGCAAAGGTTCGACGTTCAGCGCCTTGTTCCCCTCGCATCGGGTACGCTGAGAGGCAAAAAAACGGGCGCCTCACAAAGAGAGGACGCCCGTTTGAATTTCCGGCAGGGGATGAATGCCGGATCAGAAGGTATGGTTCAACCCAACCTGCAGGCCGGAAAACTTGAGGCCGTCGTTATTGGAGCCTGCGGTGGCGGCGATGCCCGTGCTGCCATCGCCGTAGTCATAGCCCTTGGCAGTACCGGACACGGCGCTGACACGGTTATCATTTTTCAGGTACGCGTAATGCGCCAGCAGTGTCGTCCGCTTGGAGAGACTATGTTCGTAGCCGAGTACCCAGAACTTGGCACCGGTATCGGACAGATCGGTCACGCCGGTACGGTTGCCGCTCAGGTCGTTGGCACGGAAGTACTGGGCCAGCAGTTTGCCGTTGGCGGTGACCATATAGGTTCCCGCAAGGCCCCAGACATTCTGCTTCAGATTGCCCAGGCTGCCATCGGCCTTGGTATGGGCATAGAGGGCGCGAATGCTGGCATCGCCAAACTTGTACATGCCACCGAGACGAGTTTCCGTCGTGTCCGCGTCAAATCCCATATTGAATTTACCAGCAGCGGCTTCGTTCTTCTCGGTCAGCTTGCCGTGTGTCAAGCCGATATAGGCAGGACCATTGCTGTAGTTGAGACCCAGTTCGCTTAGCGAATTGTTGAGCTTGGCGCCTACGGTGCTGTCCTTGTTCTCGTTGGCCTGGTACTGCAAGGTTGCCGAGAAACCGGAGAAATCGGGGGTGATATAGGCGATGGAATTGGCATACCGCGTATCAAAAACAGAGCCACGACCGCCCAGTTTGCCGAGCAACGCGGAATTGTCGCCGATGCCGTCACTGTGGATTACCACGTCCAGTTTGCTCGCGATATCGCGGTTCGGGCCACTGAAATTGCCCATTTTGACTGTGCCGAAGTCGCCTTTCAAACCAAGGAAGCTGTCGCGGGCAACATCAAGGCCGCCACCGGCGTCAAACTTGGCATTTGATTCGAACTGAAAGAAGGCGTTCATCTCATTACCCAGCGATTCGGTACCCTTGAAGCCGAGGCGCGAGCCGTTCGATTGGACGCGGTTGTAATCTGGCGCACCTTTGCCGGCAGTGGGCGCGCCGCTGACATTGATGACATCGAATGTGCCATCGACGATGCCATACACGGTGACGTTGGATTGTGCGAACGCCGTGCCGGAAAGGCCGGCGACGGCCAGAGCAATAAGTTTTTTCTGCATGGATGACTCCCGAAAAATCCTGCTGTTAAAAATGGGTAGCCGCCAACAAAGACGCCACGTGTCGGCCTCTGCCAACGGCCAGCACAGTTTAGGAAGCGTTTGTTACGGAGATGTCACAGCAATGTGACATCCGGATGACGGAGCCGACGGATCAGGGCTCGTAGGTGCAGCGCTCGAACTCGCTGCCGTAGTCAATGAGATGCGTGAGGGTGACGACTTCCGCCGTCTGCCGCATGATTTCAAGGCGGCGACCGATCTGAAAGCTGCCGACAGGCAGGATGAGGCTGGCCGGCTCTCCGGCAGATTCGTCGGCGGCGACAAGGAAAGCGGGACGATAAGGGGTGCGGTCGGACTCAATCGGCCGCACGGCCACCGCATGAGGCTCACCGGGGAAAAGCTGAATGCCGATGGCGAGTGAATCGGTGTCCTGGCGCAGCGCCCAGCGCACGCAGCCGAGGATGAAGGCTTCGCTCTGCGCCGTGCGGATGGCGACAAGCAAGCCGGCGCCAATGCGCGCGCCTTCTTTCAGCGGCCGCGAAATACGCAGGCCATTGGCCGATGCATCCAGCAAGCGCCAGTCATCCATGATTTCCCAGTTTTCGATAGGGGCTGAGTCCGGTTGCGGAGGGGTGACATCGAGCCGATGGCTGCGGTCGCCAAAGATCTCGAATTTTTCACGCTCGCGGCGCAGCGACGCATCGTCTTGTGTTGGCGGTTGAAAGGTACGGCGACCGGAAAAATGGAAATGCACGGCATCAAAGCCGGCGATGAAGCGGCAACTGCCGCTCGTGCTGCGGCGCACAGCGCGTCGTGCGCTGCCGCCTTGGCACCAGCGTTGCAGCAGACGGGCAAGCAGCTTCCCGGCGGTCGGCTGGGTAACATCGTTGCCCAGCTGGAGATCGGCGGGCGAGTGGCCTTGCTCGAGCAGCGCAAGACGGGTTGTCAGGCTGGTGCGCAGTGCCGTGGTCTCCAGCCAGCGGCCATTGGCGACGGGATGGGGAACGTAGTCCGCCGGTTGGTCGGAATCGAGGTCAACCCACAAGGGATGGGCGCAGTGGCGAATATCCTCGGGTGGCGCGGCAAGCAGCGCAATTTTGTTTCCCCAGCGGCGTGCCCAGCGCGCAATCCAGGCCAGGTCGCGCGCCGGCAGTTCATACGGACTCGCCACATACAGCAGGTGACATTCTGCGTAGATGGCGAGCGGGCTCACGGGTACTTTGCCGTGGCGCAGGGAATCATTGATTTTCTGCTCGGCAAGGCCCAAGGACTCGACGGTGGCGAAAATCTGGTGCAGCTTTTTCCAGTAACCGGTATCGGGCAGCCGTTCGCCGCGAATCAGATCGATCTGCCAGTCGGCGAGTATCGCCAGCGTGCGCTGGGCGACAGTGGCGATTTTTTTCGACTGCTTGCCGCTATCGCCGCGGGCTTCTTCAAGGCAGTGCAGGTAATTGATAAGCAGTGCTTGCCAGACCGCCAGTGTGCTATCCAGCGCAGCTTGTTCAGGCGGAGAGAAAGGCAGCGGCCGCGTGACGAACTTTTTTACCATGGATTCCTGCGCATCTCTGACCGGGCCGCGCAATGTTTCGAGAATGGCAAGACGTTCGGTTTTTGGCAGGGTAAACCGGGTAAGCAAGGTGAGTTGCCGCAAAAACATTGCCTGTGCCTGCATCGCGTTGGTCAGCGGAATGGTCGTTAGCCAGTCGTGGCAGGCCGCTGCAGTGACAAACGCCGGCGGCTGTTCGGTGCCGGTGGAGGGTAGGCCGAAATTCATGCGTGGTGACTCCGGGATAAAAATTGACCGCGCAGGATAGCCGCAAGTTCGCCGGTGACGGGCGTCACGCGCGGTGGACCGGGGCGTTTGGGCGCGGCCCAGATGGGAGACGGGAAATGGCTGTCGTCGTGCCAGCGCGGAATCACATGCCAGTGCAGGTGCGGCACCAGATTGCCGAGGCTGGCGAGATTGATCTTGTCCGGGGCGAGTTGTTTGCGCAAGATGCGCTCGACAGCCTGCACGATGTCCATCAAATGCCTGGCGTCGGTGTCGGCAAGGTCGCTCATTTCCGCCACATGCTGTTGCCAGATGACGCGGCAGAAACCGGGAAAGGCGTCACCTTCGTCGCCGGTAACGCGCACTACGCGGCAGCGGTCGTCGGCCCACAGCAACTCGCCGCCGGGGGAATGGCACAGTTCGCAATCATGCTCGGTCGTCATTGCGAAAGCATAGCACCGTCCAGTGATCTGCTTCGCAGGTCAGGGAACCTGACGTGAAAATCCGCAAACGATGGATTCCGGGCAGGGCGCTAGAGCAGCACGCGCTCAATACCGCCGGTGTTGGCGGCGCGTACGTAATCCTGCAACCAGTCGGGACCGAGGATGGCCTTGGCCATTTCGACCACGATGTAGTCGGCCGAAGTGCCGGCGTCACCGTCGTAGCGCGACAGGCCTTGCAGGCAGGATGGGCAGGAGGTGAGAATTTTCACTTCGCCGGCGAATGCGGTCATGCCATCCGCTGTTTTACCCGTGCCATGTTGTGCGCCCTGCGGCGCTTCGCGCAGCCGCGCGGCGCCGGCCTCGATCTCTTCCTGCTTCCTGAAGCGCACCTGCGTCGATATGTCGGGGCGTGTGACAGCCAGCGTGCCGGATTCGCCGCAGCAGCGATCGTTCAGATCCACCCGCTGGCCCATCAGGACATTGGCCACCTTGATGCCCGAGTGATGCTTCATCGGCGTGTGGCAGGGCTCGTGATACATGTAGCGCACGCCCTTGACGCCATCAAGGCGGATACCTTTTTCGAACAGCCACTCGTGGATATCCACCAGGCGGCAGCCCGGGAAAATCTTGTCGAATTCGTATTTCAGCAGTTGATCCATGCAGGTGCCGCAGGAAACCACCACGGTTTTGATGTCGAGATAGTTGAGCGTATTTGCCACGCGATGGAACAGCACGCGGTTTGAGGTGGTGATCGCCTGGCCTTTTTCCTCTTCGCCTGCCGCCGTTTGCGGATAGCCGCAGCACAAATAGCCGGGCGGCAGCACGGTGGTCGCCCCCGCGTGCCAGAGCATGGCCTGGGTTGCCAACCCGACTTGCGAGAAGAGGCGTTCCGAACCACAGCCGGGAAAATAGAACACGGCCTCGCTTTCATCGGCAGCATCTGCCACCCGCTGCGGATTGCGGATCACCGGAATCAGCGTGTCGTCTTCCACATTGAGCAGGCCGCGCGCGGTGCGTAGGGGCACATTTTGCGGCATGGGCTTGTTGATGAAGTGAATCACCTGCGCCTTGATTGCCGGCCGGCCGAGCGTCGCCGGGGGATGTTTGACGCTAGCCTGAATCAGGCCAAGCGCCTTGCCCAGCCGGTAGCCCAGGCGTTGTGCCTGGTAACCCAACTGGATCATGCCGCCGCGCAGCAGCTTGATGGTCGCCGGGTCGGTGGCGTTGAGAAAAGCCATCGCCGCGGCGGTGCCGGGGTTGAACTTCTTCTTGCCCTGGCGGCGCAGGAAATTGCGCATGGCAACCGACACATCGCCGAAGTCGATATCCACCGGGCAGGGCGTCAGGCATTTGTGGCACACCGTGCAATGGTCGGCGACATCGGAAAACTCGTCGAAGTGCTTCAGGCTGATGCCGCGCCGCGTTTGCTCCTCATACAAAAAGGCTTCGATCAGCAGCGAAGTGCCGAGGATTTTGTCGCGCGGCGAGTAGAGCAGGTTGGCGCGCGGCACATGCGTGGAGCAGACCGGCTTGCATTTGCCGCAGCGCAGGCAGCTCTTGATCGAATCGGAAATGCTGCCGATTTCGGATTGCTCCATGATCAGCGATTCCGTGCCCAGCAGGCTGAACGATGGCGTGTAGGCGTTGGACAAATCTCCCCCGGGCAGCAGCTTGCCGCGATTGAAGCGGCCTTGCGGATCGATGCGTTGCTTGTATTCGCGGAACGGGCGGATTTCGTCTTCGGCCAGGAACTCCAGCTTGGTGATGCCAATGCCATGCTCGCCGGAAATCACGCCGCCCAGGGATGTGGCCAGCACCATGATGCGCGCAACCGCCTGGTTGGCGGTTTGCAGCATGGCGTAGTTTTCCGAATTGACGGGGATGTTGGTGTGCACATTGCCGTCGCCCGCATGCATGTGCAGCGCGACGAAGACGCGGCCGCGCAGCACCTCCTTTTGCACGGCCTCGATGCCGGCCAGCGTGGGCCGGAAGGCGGCGCCATCGAAAATCGTTTCCAGTCCGGCTTTCAATTCAAGCTTCCACGATACGCGCAGGCGACGGGTTTGCAGATCATCGAAATACTGGTCGAGCTGGTCAACATAGCCCTGCCAGCGCGCCCGCACGTCGCGCACAAGTTCCAGCGCCTGTTCGCAGCGGTCGCCGAGCAGCTCGGTCTTGTCAAGGGTCGTATCGCCAACGTTGAGCGGCAGGTCGCCCTGCAAGTAGGTTTCCAGCGCGTCGGCCAGCGCGATCTTGTTGGCGATGGAAAGCTCGATATTGATGCGTTCAATGCCATCGCAGTAGTCGCCCATGCGCGGCAGCGGAATTACCACGTCTTCGTTGATCTTGAAGGCGTTGGTGTGTTTTGAAATGGCGGCGGTGCGTCCGCGATCGAGCCAGAATTTTTTGCGCGTCTCGGGCGAGACGGCGATGAAGCCTTCGCCGCCGCGCACGCTAGCAAGGCGCACCACTTCCGATGCGGCAGCCATTACCGCCGTCTCGTCAGCGCCGACAATATCGCCGATCAACACCATCTTCGGCCGCCCGTGCCGTTTGGCCTTGGTGGCGTAACCGACGGCGCGCACATAGCGCTCGTCGAGGTGTTCCAGGCCGGCCAGCAGCGCGCCGCCGGGATTGGTTTTGAGATAGTCGGTGATTTCGACGATGGACGGTACGGCATCGCGCACCTGGCCAAAAAATTCCAGGCAGACGGTGCGCGTGACCGGCGGCATCGTGTGCAGAATCCACACCGCCGAGGTAATCAGGCCGTCCGTGCCTTCTTTCTGCACGCCGGGAACGCCGCCAAGAAACTTGTCGGTGACATCCTTGCCCAGGCCTGGCTTGCGAAACTGCACGCCGGGTATCGCGAGCATTTCCTCGCCCAGCTTCATCTTGCCGGTTGCGTCGTAACGGGTCAGCCGGAAGGTGACGAGTTGCTGATCGTGGATCTTGCCGAAGTTGTGATTGATGCGCTCCACATCCAGCCAGTTGCCGTCCGGCGTGACCATGCGCCATGAGGCCAGGTTGTCCAGCGCCGTGCCCCACAGCACCGCCTTCTTGCCGCCTGCGTTCATGGCGATGTTGCCGCCAATGCACGACGCATCGGCTGAGGTTGGATCACAGGCGAAGACCAGCCCGGCGGCTTCGGCGGCTTCCATGACGCGGCGCGTGATTACGCCCGCGCCGGTGCGCACGGTGGCGTAATCGCGACCAGTACCCGGCAAGCGCTGAGTTGCCACAGCGGCCAGATCAATCAGCTTTTCGGTGTTGATCACGGCCGAGTTTGCATCCAGCGGCACTGCGCCGCCGGTGTAGCCGGTGCCACCGCCACGCGGAATGATCGTCAGTCCAAGCTCGATGCAGCCCTGCACCAGGGCCGCAATTTCTTTTTCGCTATCGGGCTTTAACACCACGAAGGGAAATTCGACACGCCAGTCGGTCGCATCGGTGACATGCGAGACGCGAGCCAGGCCGTCGAAGGCAATGTTGTCGCGGCGGGTGTGGCGCACCAGGCGTTTGAGGATTTTTTTACGTAACAGCGCGGTATCGCCAAACCAGCGCTCGAACGATTGCACGGCGAGTTCAGCGGCGGCGAGCAGGTGCGCGACACGTTCATTGCCTGCGCGGCGCTGGTCGATTTCATGCAGGCGATGGCGGAGCGCGTCAACCAGCGCGCGGCGCCGCCCGGCGTTGGCCAGCAGGTCATCTTCCAGGTAGGGATTGCGGCGTACTACCCAGATGTCGCCCAGCACCTCGTAGAGCATGCGCGCCGAGCGGCCAGTGATGCGCTCGGCGCGCAGCTCGGTCAGCGTTGCCCAGGCTTCCTCGCCGAGCAGGCGAATGGTGATCTCGCGATCAGAGAAGGAGGTGTAGTTATAGGGAATTTCGCGCAGACGGGCGTTCATGGCGTGATGGAACACGTTAGGCAAGGCTTCATTTTAGGCTATTGCGGCGCAGCATGCCGTGTGCAATGCCCGCGTTTGCGACATGGAAAAATCTTGAGTCCGTTTCTGGACGGCACTGATGAAGCAACTGCGCTACAAAGCGGTCGAGCAAGAAACGCTCTCCTCGCTGTAGCGGATGGCGAGACGGCGGTTAAACTGGTGCCTGTTCCTTTTTCGACCCGATGATGCGATACGCTGCCCCGTGAATCCATCGCCGGGTATGCAGCTGCTTCACCGAATTTCCAACATGCAGGAATCATGAAAAAAGAAACGCTATTTGGCACCGGCCACGGCCTTGGCCGGCTGCTCGCCGCGGGGCGCAATTCCTGGCAGGGGTTGCAATCCACCTGGCGGCTGGAGGCGGCGTTCCGTCAGGAACTGCTGTCGGTTGCGGTGCTGCTCCCCGTTGCGCTATGGCTGCAGATCACCGTCATTGAACGTGTGTTGCTGGTGATTTCTCTCCTGCTCGTGTTGATCGTCGAATTGCTCAATTCTGCCGTTGAAGCGGTGGTCGATCGTATTTCGCCGGATTATCACGAACTCTCCGGCCGGGCCAAGGATATCGGCAGTGCGGCTGTGCTCATCAGCCTGCTGCTGGCGCTTCTCACCTGGAGCATCGTGCTGTGGCCGAAGCTGCGCGCATGGGTGGCATGAGCCCGGCGCCTGCCCGTTCCCTGCCGCGCGAACTGCTGCATCTGGCCTGGCCGTCGCTGGTGGCGCAGATGGCGGTGATGGGCAGTGGCGTGATCGACACCCTGATGGCCGGTCATGTGTCGTCGCTTGATCTGGCGGCGGTGGGTATCGGCGCCAGTATCTACGCTACGGTTTTCGTTACGGCCATGGGCGTGTTGCTGGCGCTGATTCCCATTGTTGCCCATCACCAGGGTGCGCGTCGCTTTGCGGCCATTGGCGCGGACGTGCGCCAAAGCATGTGGCTGGCGCTGGGGTTGTCGCTGCTGGTAGCGCTCCTGCTCAAGCACCCGGAACCCTTCCTGCATTTGTCCCGGCTGACTCCCGCGCTTGAGGTGAAAGTGCGCGCCTACCTCGATGGTCTGGCCTGGGCCGTGCCGGGCTATCTTGTTTTTCGCGTTTTCTACGGCTTTACCACCGGGATCGGTCGCCCGCGGCCGGTGATGATCCTCAACCTGGCGGGACTTGCGCTCAAGGCGCCCCTCAACTGGATATTCATGTATGGCCATTTTGGCCTGCCCGCGCTGGGCGGTCCGGGATGCGGCTGGTCTTCCGCGGTGATTGCCTGGCTGTTGGCGCTTGTTTCCTGGTCGTGGTGCCGGCGCGAAGAAACCTATGCGCCATACGGCGTGTTTTCCCATTTCGAGTGGCCCCGCCTGCCTGCGCTGAAGGAACTGTTGCGTCTTGGCGTGCCAAGCGGCGCAACATTCATGGTGGATGTGACGGCATTTACCTTCATGGCGCTGTTTATCGCCCGGCTGGGGCCGCAGGTTTCAGCCGCGCACCAGATTGCCGCGAATGTGGCGGTGTTTCTTTTCATGGTGCCGATGGCCGTGGGCAGCGCCACCGGCGTACTGGCGGGACAGGCGCTGGGAGCGGGGAACAGCCGCCGCGCGCGGCATGCCGGGTTGCTGGGATTGGCGACGGCGGGCGGACTCGGCGCTGTGTTTGGCCTGGCGATTTATTGCGGCGCCCTGCCGCTGGCACGTGCCTACACGCCGGATGCGGCCGTGGCGACAGCCGCCGCCGATCTGCTTTTGCTGGTCGCTTTCTACCACCTCGCCGATACCGTGCAGGCCGTCATGGGGCAAGTGCTGCGTGCTTACAAGCGGGCCTGGGTGCCGATGCTGATTTATGCCGTGTCGTTGTGGGGCGTCGGTCTGGGCGGCGGCTATCTCCTCGGGCTGACCGACGCATTCGGTCCGGCGCGCGGCGCGGCGGGTTTCTGGTTTGCCGCGACGGCCAGCCTGATCGTCGCCGGCATCGCCGTGACGGCCTATTTTTTGCGCGTATCGAAGCAGCGCAGGGAGCCGGTCCACAGGCCGGGTAACGCCGGACGAGAGGCAACATGATTGCGTTTGGCAAGGCTTTGTGGTGTTATTGCCGAATGTCGGCTAATCCGCCCAATGCCATATTCCCGCCACCGTTGCTGCCTGCAACGTGGGGCGGATATGTCTGACATGCGCTCCTTGCCCCGTTTTTTCTGCGCTGTCTTTTTGTCGCTCGCGCTGCTGGTCACGCAGCAGATGGCGCTGGCGCATGGCTTCACCCACCTTGGCACGGCTTCGGCCCAACAGGGCGTAACGCATAGCGACAAAAACGATTCGCAGCATGCGGCGCTGCATGTGTGCGCCATGTGCGTCGCTTTCAGCGGCTTCCATGCCGCACCGCCTGTCGTCGATGCGGCGTTCCCGATGGTATTCGCACATGCCGTTACCATCGGTTTCGCCGTCTTGCCAGCGCCGACTTTTCCTGCTCCCGCCGCTTTTCGCAGCCGCGCTCCGCCGACGCTCCCGGTTTGACGGTTTTCCTTCGCGCCTGTGCTGTTTCCCCGGCGCGCCGTGTCACTCATTCCGGAGCGTAAAATGAACCCTATTTTTCTAGTCACGCTAGCCGCCTGTGGTGTGCTGGCCGGTCTTCCCGCACACGCGGCGGACAACAGTTTGCAAGTGCTGCGCGAGGAAATTGCGCAGATGCGGCAGGCGTATGAGCAGCGCATCACTGCGTTGGAGGCGCGCCTCGCCCGGGCTGAAACGAAAGCCGATGCAGCGCAGACTGTCGCCCAGCAAGTCGTGGCGCAGCAACCTGCCGCTGCGCCAACGCAAAGCAACAGCTTCAATCCCGAAGTGTCGATGATCCTGCAAGGGTCTTACAACAATCTGCAGCAGGATCCGAATGCTCATCAGATCACCGGCTTCGTGCCGACGCTGGGCGAAGTCGGCCCCGGTGCGCGCGGCTTCAGCCTGGGCGAATCGGAACTCGTTTTGTCCGCCAATATCGACCCCGACTGGCGCGGCACGGCGATTCTCGCGCTGGCGCCTGAGGGCGGCGTCGAGATAGAAGAAGCGTTCTTTCAGAGTCTCGGCCTGGGTAATGGCCTCAGCTTCAAGGGCGGCCGGTTTTTCTCCGGCATTGGCTACATGAACGAAAAACATCCCCACGCCTGGGATTTTGCCGACGCGCCGCTGGCGTACAAGGCCTTCCTTGGTAACCAACTGGGCGAGGATGGCGTGCAGATACGCTGGCTGGCGCCGACGAACCTGTTCCTTGAATTCGGCGCGGAAGTTGGCCGCGGGCGGACCTTTCCCGGTGCCGACAACAACAAGAACGGCGTCTCGCAAGGCGCCGTGTTCGCGCATCTGGGCGGCGACGTGGGCATCAGCAACGCCTGGCGCGTGGGGCTGTCGTGGCTGGGCAGCTCGCCGAAAGACCGCAGCTTTGATGATAACGACAGCCTGGGCGATCCCGTGATCAACAGCTTCAGCGGCAAGAGCCGGACGTGGGTTGCCGATGGCATCTGGAAATGGTCACCGGATGGCAACAGCACGGTGCGCAACTTCCAGTTGCAGGGCGAGTATTTCAAACGCCGTGAGGACGGCACATTGGCCAGCAATTCAGCGGCAGGCGCTTGCGCAACTGACTGTGCCGCTGCTTATGACAGCGACCAGAGCGGCTGGTATGTGCAGGGCATCTATCAATTCATGCCGCGCTGGCGCGCTGGCGTGCGCCATGATGCGTTGAATTCCGGCACGATGGATATCGGCCTCGTCAATAGCGGCATGCTGAGTTTTGCCGACTTTCCGCAGTTGGCCGCACACAATCCGAAACGCAACACCGCGATGCTCGATTACAGCCCGAGCGAATTCACGCGCTTCCGCTTGCAGTTTGCGCGGGATAAGTCCGGCCTCGGCGCGACGGACAACCAGTTATTCCTGCAATACATCTTTAGCCTGGGCGCGCATGGCGCGCACGCTTTCTGATTGGAGAAAAACATGAAACGACTTATTTTTGCATTGTTCAGCTTGCTGTCTCTGGCCGCACACGCCGAGCTCAAAGTGCTCGCCACGGTTCCCGAATGGGGAGCATTGGCCCGCGAAATCGGCGGCAAGCATGCCGATGTATTCACCGCGACGGGTGGCCTGCAAAACCCGCACCGTGTCCAGGCCCGGCCATCGTTGATCGCCCGTGCGCGCAATGCGGACCTGGTGGTGGCCAACGGCGCGGAGCTGGAAATTGACTGGCTGCCGATAATCCTGCGCAACTCCGGCAACCCGCGTATGCAGCCCGGCCAGCCGGGGAACTTTGAAGCGGCGCGCGCTGTGCGCATGCTCGAAGTGCCGACGCGGCTCGACCGCGCGGAAGGCGACGTGCATTCAAGCGGCAATCCGCATATCCAGACCGATCCGCGCAATATCCTGAAAGTCGGCGAGGCGCTCACCGCGCGCATGGCGCAGCTCGATGCGGCGAATGCCGCTGAGTATCAAGCCAACTTCAAGGACTTTGCCGAGCGCTGGAAAGCCGCGATGGCGAAATGGGAAGCCAGCGCGGCGCCCTTGCGCGGCATGCATGTGGTCACCCAGCACAAGGCCTTTCCCTATCTGTATGACTGGTTGGGCATCGTCGAAGTAGCTACGCTGGAACCCAAGCCTGGCGTCGAGCCGGCGGTGTCCTATCTTTCCCAGGTCATGAATGATGTCGCAACCCAAAAGCCGCGCATGGTGATCCGCACGCCGTGGAATTCGCCACAGCCTGCCGAGTGGTTCAGCGAGCATGCGCACGTGCCCGCGGTGGTGCTGCCGTTCACGGTAGGCGGCAGCGCGCAGGCCAAGGATTTGTTCAGCCTGTTTGATGACACCGTCGCGCAATTGTTGAGGGCCAGCAATTGAATGAGTTGAACGCATTCGACTGGAGTTTGCTGGCAGCCCCGTTTGCGACGGGGCTGCTGGTATTGGCCACACATGTGCCGCTGGGCCGCGAAGTGTTGAAGCGCGGCATCATTTTCATTGACCTGGCCATTGCGCAAGTTGCCGGCCTGGGCGTGATGCTGGCGAAAATGCTCGAATGGAGCCACAGCGAAGCCACGGTCGATACCGCAACGCAACTCACCGCCGCCGTCGCCGCCGGCGCCGGCGCCATGCTGCTGACGTGGAGCGGCAAGCGCTGGCCCGAGATACAGGAGGCGTTGATCGGCCTGCTCTTCGTCTTTGCGGCATCGGCGGGCATTTTGTTATTGGCGCATAACCCGCACGGCGGCGAGCATCTCAAAGATATGCTGGCCGGGCAGATTCTCTGGGTAAATTGGTCGCAGCTTGCGCTGCCGGCCGTGGTCTCTGCGCTCATCCTGGCATTCTGGTTTGCGCTGCGCCAGCGCTTCGGCGATGGCGGCTTTTATCTGCTGTTTGCGTTGACGGTTACGCTCTCCGTGCAACTGGTTGGCGTGTTTCTGGTGTTCGCCAGCCTGATCGCGCCGGCACTGGCCAGTCGGCAACACGATGGGTGGAAGGGCTTGCGCTTCGCGTACTGCATCGGGGCACTTGGCTATGGACTGGGCCTCGCCGCTTCCGCGTGGTGGGATTTGCCTTCCGGCGCCGCGATTGCCTGCGTTTTGTGCGGTTTGGCCGGTATCGGGCTGAGGTCGCGCCAAGTCCGGTAAACTGTTGCCTACAACAGGAGCAGTCAGCATGGAGCAATACCACGGCACGACCATTCTTTCCGTGCGGCGCGGCAATCAGGTCGCTTTGGGCGGCGATGGCCAGGTAACCCTGGGCAATATCGTCATCAAGGCCACGGCGCGCAAGATACGGCGGCTTTACAACGACCAGATACTGGCGGGTTTCGCGGGCGGCACGGCGGATGCCTTCACCCTGTTCGAGCGCTTCGAGGCCAAGCTGGAAAAACACCAGGGCAAGCTGTTGCGTGCGGCCGTCGAACTGGCCAAGGACTGGCGCACCGACCGCATGCTGCGGCGGCTGGAAGCCATGCTGGCGATTGCCGATCGCGAGCATTCGTTGGTCATCACCGGCAACGGCGATGTGCTGGAGCCGGAACTGGGCATCGTCGCCATCGGCAGCGGGGGCGCGTATGCACAGTCCGCCGCGCGCGCGCTGTTCGAGAATACGCAACTGGCCCCTGTTGAAATCGTCAAAAAATCGCTGGCGATTGCCGGCGATGTCTGTATCTACACCAACCAGAACCACTTGATTGAAACGCTCGATTGAACAGGCCGCCTGAGATGTCCGCAATGACCCCTGCTGAAATAGTTTCCGAACTTGACAAACACATCGTTGGCCAGGCCCGCGCCAAACGCGCCGTGGCCATTGCCCTGCGCAACCGCTGGCGGCGGGCGCAAGTGACCGAACCCTTGCGCACCGAAATCACGCCAAAGAACATTTTGATGATCGGGCCCACGGGCGTGGGCAAAACCGAGATCGCACGGCGGCTGGCGCGACTGGCCAATGCGCCCTTCATCAAGATCGAGGCGACCAAATTCACCGAGGTGGGTTACGTCGGCCGCGATGTGGATACCATCATTCGCGACCTGGTTGAAGCGGCTCTCAAGAATGCACGGGAAGCGGCCACGCGCGCCGTGCATGACCGTGCGCACGATGCCGCCGAGGAGCGCGTGCTGGATATTCTGCTGCCGGCAGCAAGGGTCGGCGCTGGTGAAACGCCGCAGAGCAAGTCCCTTTCCGGGACGGCGGGCGAGGACGGGTTGGGGTCGGGCGGCACCCGACAGAAGTTCAGGAAGAAGCTGCGCGAAGGCGGTCTTGATGACAAGGAGATCGAAGTCGATGTCGCCCAGCCGGCGGCGAGCATGGAAATTTTCGCGCCACCGGGCATGGAGGATCTGACGCAGCAGATTCAGGGCATGTTCCAGAACCTCGGCGGCGGCAAGAAACAGACGCGCAAGATGAAGATTCGCGAGGCGCTCAAGGCGCTGGCCGATGAAGAGGCCGCCCGCTTTATCAACGATGACGAAGTAAAAATCGAGGCGTTGAGGAATGTCGAGCAAAACGGCATCGTCTTCCTCGATGAGATCGACAAGATTGCGACGCGCTCGGAAGCGCACGGCGCCGATGTCTCGCGCCAGGGCGTGCAGCGCGACCTGTTGCCGCTGGTTGAAGGCACGACGGTTTCCACCAAGTACGGCATGATCAAGACCGATCACATTTTATTCATCGCCAGCGGCGCGTTTCATCTGGCGAAGCCGTCCGACCTGATCCCCGAGCTGCAAGGGCGTTTTCCGATTCGCGTCGAACTTGATTCGCTTTCGGTGGATGATTTCCAGCGCATCCTGGTACAGACCGATGCCTGCCTGACGCGCCAGTACCAGGCGCTGCTGGCGACCGAGGGCGTACAGCTGGAATTTGCCGCCGATGGCATTCAGCGTCTTGCCGAGATCGCGTTTCAGGTCAATGAAAAAACCGAGAACATCGGCGCGCGCCGGCTATATACGGTGATGGAAAAGCTGCTTGAGGATGTCTCGTTCGATGTGGGCAAGCCGGGCGCAGCAACGTTCAGGGTCGACGCGGTTTATGTCGATGCGCGGCTGGGCGAACTGGCGCAAAGCGAGGACCTGGCGCGCTATGTACTTTAGCGCGCAGGCGGCACAGACTCCAGCGCAAGAAGCTCGGCCACTTCTTCGCGGCGGCGGATGAGGTGCGTCATGCCGCCGTCGACCATCACCTCGGCGGCGCGCGGCCGGGTGTTGTAGTTGGATGCCATCGCCATGCCGTACGCCCCGGCGGAGAGGATTGCGAGCAGGTCGCCTTCTGCAAGCGCCAGCGCGCGGTCATGGCCGAGAAAGTCACCTGATTCGCATACCGGCCCGACGATTTCCCAGCGCCGCATGACGCTTGTTGCCGTCTTGCCGGCGCCGACTTTTACGATCTCATGGAAGGCATCGTACAGCGCGGGACGCATGAGGTCATTCATGGCGGCATCGACAATGGCAAAGTTTTTTTCTTCGCCCGGCTTTAATACCATGACCCGGGTGAGGAGCAGGCCGGCATTGCCGACGAGCGAGCGGCCGGGCTCGAGTATCAGGCGCTCGCGCCGGCCGGCAAATTTCGCCAGGATGGGCGCGAGGTAGTCGGCTGCCGTGGGGGCGGGTTCCTCGCTGCGGTACTGGATGCCCATGCCGCCGCCGATGTCGATGTGCTCCAGCGGGATGCCTGCGGCAGCCAGGCGATCGACGAGCGCCAGCACCTTATCGACCGCGGCGGCGGCCGGCGCCGGGTCGAGCAGTTGTGAGCCGATGTGGCAGTCGATACCTTTCACCGCAAGATGCGGCAGCGACGCGGCGTGTTGATAGAGGGCAAATGCCGTTTCAATGGCGATGCCGAATTTCGCGTTTTTCAGGCCCGTGGAGATATACGGGTGGGTCTTGGGATCGACGTCGGGATTTACCCGCAAGGAGACCGGCGCGCGCGCGCCGAGCTCGGCGGCAACGGCATTGAGCTGAGCCAGCTCGCCCGCCGATTCGACATTGAAGCAGTGAATGCCGGCGGCGAGGGCCGCGCGCATTTCCGCACGCGATTTACCGACGCCGGAAAACACGATCTTCCCTGTCTTGCCGCCGACCGCCAGCACGCGCGCCAGCTCGCCGCCGGAGACGATGTCAAAGCCGGCGCCGAGGCGGGCGAAAAGGTCAAGAATGGCAAGGCTGGAGTTGGCTTTGACGGCGTAGCAGATCAGCGCGCGGTTGCCCAATCCTCGCGCATCGAGCGCAGCATGGTATCCGGCATACGCGGCGGCGAGGGCGGCGCGCGAGTAGACGTAACAGGGAGTGCCGAAGCGGGCGGCAATGTCGGCCAGCGCGACGCCTTCGACATGCAGACCATCGGCGCATGAGGCCGTCAGGCTCATTGCGTGGACTCTGCCGCTTTGTTGTTATTATCCGTTGCGACAGAAGCCGGCGCTGGCGACACGGCGGCAGTTTTCGGCGCGGCTTGTGGCGGCAGGGTCAGGGGCGTTTTTGTGCCGCAGGCGGCAAGCACGTTCAGCATGACAAGAGCAATCAGAGAGCGCATGGCAAAAGACAGTTGAAAACAGGCGGGAGATGGTAACACGCGATGGATGAACACGAATTTATGCGCTTGGCGGATGCAGAGCTGGCGCGAATCGAGGCAGCGCTGGAGGCGGCCAGTGCGCGTGGCGTGGCGGATTTCGATATAGAGACCAAACCGGGCGGCGTGCTTGAGATCGAGTGCGCCAATGGCTCGAAAATCATCATCAATCGTCACGGTGCAGCCCGCGAGATCTGGCTGGCCGCGAAATCCGGCGGTTACCATTTCCGTCCGCAGGGTGGATGCTGGCTGGCGACACGCGATGGCGAGGAGTTGCTGGCTGCGGTTGCGCGTACGTTGTCAGAACAGACCGGGGTCAGGATCGACCTCTAGCCGCTAGTTGCTTTTCTCGCCCGGCTTGCCGGTTTTTTGCGGCGCGGCTTTCCCCATGACTTTGGGTTTTGCTTCCTCGACCGGAGCCGGTAGCTGTTGTGCTTCCGGCGCCTGGTCTTCTTCCGGCGCCGGCGGCAGATGCTCCTGATACACCAGTTCCTTGCTGGACTTGCCGGAAGAGGGATCGTTGGCGGTTACCGATACCAGGCCTTCGGGCGTCTCCGGCCAGCTCTCGGGAACGCCTTTTAATGCCTGTTCCATGAAGCCGATCCAGATCGGCAATGCTGCGACTCCGCCGGTTTCGCCGCTGCCCATGCGTCGCGGAGAATCGAAGCCGATCCAGGCAATGCCGACAACGGTCGGCTGATAGCCGCAGAACCAGGCATCGATGTAGTCGTTTGTCGTGCCGGTCTTGCCGGCCAGGTCACCGCGCTGCAATGCCTGCGCGGCGCGGGTTGCGGTGCCGCGGCGCACGACGTCGTGCATCATGCTGTCTATCAGCCAGGCGTTGCGGGCATCGATGACGCGCAGCGATTCATCACTGGCTATCGCCGGTTGGGTGGCGGCCAGCACATTGCCTTTGTCATCGAGAATCTGGCGCACGATGTAGGGTTCGATGCGGTAGCCGCCATTGGCGAACACCGAATAGGCGACGAGTTGCTGCCACGGCGTGACCGAACCGGCCCCCAGCGCCATGGTGAGATAGGGTGGGTGTTTCTCGGCATCGAAGCCGAAACGCGTGATGTAATCCTGCGCATAATGCGGGCCGATGGCGCGCAGAAGCCGGATCGAGACCATGTTTTTCGATTTCGCCAAGGCGGTGCGCAGCGCCATCGGGCCCTCATATTTATCATCGTAGTTTCTGGGTTCCCAGGCCTGGGAACCCGTTTCGTCGGCGGTAATGGAAATTGGCTCATCCGGTATGACCGAGGCAGGGGTGTAGCCTTTTTCCAGTGCCGCCGAATAAATGAACGGCTTGAAGCTTGATCCCGGCTGGCGCCAAGCCTGCGTGACATGGTTAAACTTGTTGCGATTGAAATCGAAGCCACCGACCAGCGCACGGATCGACCCGTCGATTGGGCTGGCGGCGACAAAAGCGGCTTGTACTTCCGGCAACTGGACAATCTGCCAGCCTTTGTCCGCTTTCTGGACGCGAATGATTGCGCCGCGCCGTATGCGTTTGTTGGGCGGCGCCTTGTCATTCAGCATCGGGGCGGCAAACCTGAGGCCGTCAGCGCGGATGCTCAGTACTTCGCCACTGCGCAGGCAGACGCGCACAAGCTGTGGCGTGGCTTCCAGGACAAGTGCGGGCAGCAGGTCATCGCTGTCGTCGAAATCGCCGAGCAAGTCTTCGAGTGCCTCATCTTGCCCGGGAGGGATTTCGGCCATATCGACATAGGTTTCTGCGCCACGATAGCCATGGCGACGGTCATATTCAAGGACGCTTTTGCGCAGGCTGCGGTAGGCGGCTTGCTGGTCATTGCGGGTGATTGTTGTAATGACGCGGTAGCCGCGGCTGTAAATATCGTTGGGGAACCGTTCGGCAGTAATCTGGCGCGCCATTTCAGCGACGTAATCGGCATGCAAACCAAAATCGTTGGCGTCGCGTTTGACATGCAAAACCGTTTCCTGGGATTCTTTCAGCTGTGCCGCATTTATGAAACCCAGCGCGAACATGCGCCGTAGCACGTAGTGTTGCCGCAATTTGGCCCGTTTCGGGTTGGCCACGGGATTGTAGGATGACGGCGCTTTGGGCAGGCCGCCCAGCATGGCTGCTTCGGCCACGGTGATATCTTTCAATGGCTTGCCGAAATAGATTTGTGCGGCTGACGAGAAACCGTAAGCACGCTGACCGAGATAAATCTGGTTGATATAGAGCTGGAAAATCTCATCCTTGGTGAGGCTGTGTTCAATCTTGATCGCCAGCAGCGCTTCATAAAGCTTGCGCGTCAGGGTTTTTTCGGTAGAAAGGAAAAAGTTGCGGGCTACCTGCATGGTAATGGTTGATGCTCCCTGCTGCTTGCCCCCGCTCCAAAAATTGGAATAAGCTGCACGCAGTACGCCTAGGGTATCGACGCCTGGATGCTGGTAAAACCGCTCGTCTTCAGCAGCGAGGATGGCCTGTTTCATGACCGCGGGCACGGCCTGGATGTGCACGAAATCGCGCCGCTCTTCGCCAAACTCGCCTACCAGGTAGCCATCACTGGAGTAAATGCGCAGCGGGATTTTTGGTTGATAGTCGGTCAGCACCTCCAGCGAGGGGAGCTGCGGGTAGGCAAGAATCAGCACAATGCCGGCAAGTGCGGCGATGCTGAGTGCGATGCCACCGGTCAACAGAAGGGTGAGCAGCGCCCAGCGGGCAGGGGGAGGTAGTGACGGGAAGGGTAAAATAGACACAGCGGGCTGAAAAGAGCGACAACGTCATGCATTATAGTCATGGCACCAGAACAGCTAAGGGACGCCGGGGTTGGTAATCATTTTGCTTTACAGGCAATATAGTTGCTGCTAGCATTTGAAGTGAATTGTGTATATTGCTCATAGTGCACTATTTTCAAAGGAAAAGTATTGCAGATCGATATCTCTTCGCTAAAGGCCATTTTCAACCCGAAACTGCGCCCGTTGATCGGTGTGGACGTCAGTTCGACGTCTGTCAAGATGGTTGAACTGGTGGATGCCGGCAAAGGGGAACCTCGGGTAGAGCGCTACGCAATCGAACCGCTGCCAAGAGATGCCGTGGTCGATGGCAATATGGCCGCCCTTGAGGCGGTGGCAGATGCCGTCAAACGCTGCTGGCAGCGGTTAGGGACGGCGACACGCAATGTTGCGCTGGCTATACCCACGGCAGCGGTGATAACCAAGAAAATTACCCTGCCAGCCAATCTGCGTGAGCAGGAAATGGAGATTCAGGTTGAGTCGGAAGCCAACCAATACCTTCCTTTTGCACTGGAAGAAGTGAATCTGGATTTTCAGGTCATTGGCCCCTCGCCAGCAAGTTCCGATGAGGTGGAAGTGTTGCTGGCTGCATCGCGTAAAGAAAGAATCGAGGATCGCGTGGCCGTTGCCGAAATGGCGGAACTGAAGCCGGTGGTTATGGATATTGAGGCCTATGCAATCCAGGCAGCCTACGAGTTGGTGGTCAAACAGCTTCCCCAGGAGGGCGAGGGGCAAGTCATCGCATTGATCGATGTTGGAGCTTCGGCGATGAAGGTGACCATCATGAAAGAAGACCAGCAGTTGTATGTGCGTGAACAGGCTTTTGGCGGAGCGCAACTGACCGACGAGATTGTGCGTACCTACGGCCTGAGTCCCGAGGAAGCGGAAAGCATGAAACGTTCGGGTACCCCCCCGGATAATTACGCAGCAGAAATTCTTCATCCGTTCGTTGAGAACATGGCGCAGGAAGTTGCTCGCGCCCTGCAGTTTTTTTTCACCTCAACACCGCACAACGAGGTGCATCACATCATTCTCGCCGGTGGGTCGGTGCTGGTTCCCGGCGTGGCGGACAGCGTTGCCCAGCGTACCGGCGTCAATACCCTGCTGGCAGACCCTTTCGCCGGCATGGCAATCTCGCCACGCATACGGGCCAAGCAATTAGCGGTGGATGCCCCTTCGCTGATGGTGGCATGCGGCCTCGCCCTGAGGAAGTTTGACCAATGATCAAAATCAATCTCCTGCCTCATCGCGAGGAGGCGCGCCGCGCGCGGCGGCAGCAGTTTTATGCCTTGATAGGACTGGTCTCGGCGTTGGCGGGTGTTATCTGGTTTCTTGGTTTTAGCGTCATAAATCGTCAGATTGACGTGCAGAATGACAAAAACGAATTTCTCAAGGCAGAGATTGCCATTCTGGACAAGGATATTGACGAGATTAAAAAACTCAAGAGCCAGACTGACTCGCTCCTGGCGAGAAAACGGGTTATTGAAGCGCTGCAAGCAAACCGGACCGAAATGGTGCACCTGTTTAATGAGTTGGCCAAACGGGTGCCGGAAGGCATTTATCTGCGCAGCCTGGCACAGACCGGGCAGAAAATTGCGCTCACCGGGGTGGCGCAGTCGAATGCCCGCATAACGACCTTGATGAATAATCTTGACGAATCGTTGTTGCTGGAGAATTCGACGCTGATCGAAACCAAGGCAGAAATCGTCGGCAACCGGCGCTTGAATGCATTTAGCATCAATACATTCATTACTCGCCAGATAACGGAAGCCAAGGCAATATCGTCGCAGGGGCCGAAAAAATGAAGCTGCCTGTTTTGTTCAAGAAGAAACCCAAACTTGGGCGTGCGCCGGGAGACGGATCGCCAAGGGCCGAGTCAACGAAGCCGAAAAGGCCGCTGATCGATTTTCAGCAACTAACCCAGGATTTCAGGACTCTGGACCCCAAAGATCCCGGTCTCTGGCCTTTGGCACCGCGCGTCGTTATCCTGTTGGGGCTGTTTGTGGCTCTTCTTGGGGTGGCGTGGTGGTTTGGCTGGAATGTCCAGCTTGAAAATTTAGAAACACAGCAGAATCAGGAAGTCAGCCTTAAGGAAGACTGGCTTGCCAAAAAAACCCAAGCGGTAAATCTTGATGAGTATCGGCGCCAACTGGCCGAAATTGACCGCTCGTTCGGGGCGTTGCTGAAGCAGTTGCCCAACCGCTCCGAAATGGGGGATTTGCTGGTCGATATCAACAAGGCTGCGCAAGGCCGGGGTTTATCGGTCGAGTTGTTCAAACCGGGCGGAGAGGCGGCGCGCGATTTTTATGCGGAGGTGCCGATTACCTTGACCCTGATTGGTGGTTACCACGATATTGGGGCTTTTACGGGCGATATTGCCAAGCTGCCACGAATTGTCACGCTGAATGACATCAACCTGGCCCTGGGCCCTAAAGAGGGCGTGCTAACCCTCAAGACTACGGCAAAAACCTTCCGTTACCTCGATGAAGAAGAACTGGCCAAGCAGAAGAAGGTGAAAGCAGACAAGGGAGCGAAGAGATGAAGCTCCTTAACCTTCTTTGCCTTTGTCTGTTACTGGCTGGCTGCGCTTCCGGAGAGCATCAGGACATCAAGGAATGGATGCGGGAGCAGACGAAAGATATGCGCGGCCGGGTGCCCCAGTTGCCCGAAATCAAACCCTTTCCGCCTGTAGCCTACGAAGCGGAGTCGATGCTTTCACCGTTTGTTCCCGGCAAGATCGTCACCGTGGACGCAACCATAGACAAGACCGCGCCAGACCGTAACCGGCCGTTACAGCCGCTTGAGAGTTTTCCGCTGGAAGATTTGAAGGTAGTCGGCGTTATTTTGTCGGGAACGGTGCCGTATGCCCTGATCCAGACACCGCCGCCGAACAAACCGAAGAATGTGCGCATAGGGGAATATATGGGCCAGAGTTTCGGCAGGATTATGGCAATCAACAAGGATGGTGTCACGGTGCGTGAGACTGTCAGGGATGTTAATGGGGTGTGGGTCGAACAGGAAAAAACACTGTCCGTGCCCAAAGAAGGAGGACGTTAATGAAGAACATACATCTTCTCGCTTTGGCCTTGGCGAGTTTCTGGCTTGGCTTGTCCGGCGGTGTCGTGGCTGCCGAAAATTCGATCAAGCAGATCCAGGTTCGGCATGATGGCGATCAGGTTTTACTCAAAGTACAGATGTCAGCGCCCCTGAAATCGTTACCGGGAAACTGGAGCGTGGTTGAACCGCCGCGCGTGGTTTTTGATTTTCCAGAGACTGACAACCAGTCGGGTCAATCATCCCAGAAAATCGTGGCGGGAGACCTCAAGAGCCTGAATCTGGTGCAAACCGACAAATTGACACGGCTTGTCTTGAATCTTTATCGTCCGACCAAGTTCTCGGCCGAGATCGTTGGCGATGCCTTGTTCATCAAGCTACAGACACAAACTGTCGCGGCCGGTCAGGAGGCTGCGCCCAGCGTTTATCAACCGGCTGCACCCAAGGCCGAGGCAGTTGCTGCCGATACCACCGCAGCCGTCCGTGATGTTGTGTTCCGCCGCGGCGAGGACGGAGAGGCGGTTATCGCCATTGATCTGACCGATGGCACGGTGCCGATTGATATTCGTCGTGTGGGTAATGGGGTCACTGTTGAACTGCGCGATGTCGAACTGCCCGAACGTCTGCAAAACCGGCGCGACGTTAACGACTTTGCCACGCCGGTGACGACCATCAGCTCGCGTGCAGTGGGCAATCTCACCCGTATGGACATCGCTGCCCGCGGCCGCTGGTTTCACCAGGCGCATGTGAGCAACAACCAGCTGACCATTGAAATCAAGCCGATTCCGGCAGACGAAGCCAACAAGCTGGTGCAAACCGGGCAACAGGGGCAAAAAGTGTCAATCAACTTTTTTGACGCCGATGCCGCCATGGTATTGCGGACGCTCGCTGAAATATCCGGCAAGAATGTGCTGATTGACCCATCGCTCAACGGCCGCCGTGTTACGGCCAATCTCGATAACCTTCCTTACGATCAGGCGCTTGAAATCATCATGTCGCAAGTCAATGCCGGCATGCGGGTGCGTAACGACGTCATTGTGTTTGGCGACAGGGCGGCGCTGCAAAAGCGTGACCAGGATACGGCCGATGAGGAAGCCCGGGCAGCTGACACTGCCTCTTTGGTGTCAGAGACCTTCACGCTGAGTTATATCAAACCCTCGGATCTCGCCGTCTTGATCCAGGCAAATGTGGCTCAAGCGGGTGGGGCAACAGCGCTGAACAGGACAGAACTTGCTCCAAATGCCGCTCCTTCCGCTCCCAAAGCAGTTAATGGCGGCGGCATGCTTTCGCCGCGGGGCAGCATGGCAACGCACGACCTGACGCAGAAACTCTTTATCCGGGATATAACAGCGGTCATCGAGGCTGTGCGAGAGGTCATTCGTAATGTCGATATACCACCCAAGCAGGTGATGATTGAGGCCCGGATTGTGGAAGCTTCAACGGGTTTCTCGAACACGTTAGGGGTGCGTTTGAGATACTTTGGTAACGCGGTCACCTCGTTGGGTGGCGGTGCAAATGCTTCATTGGGAACGGCAAGTAGCGCGGGGTTCAGCAATGTGGATGTGTTTGGTGCGCCTGCCACGCCGTCTCTGGTGCGCACATCGACGCAGGGATTCGGCACTAATTTCACCACGGCAGGCACCACGTCGATCAATCTGATGCTGTTCAACAATGCCGCCACCCGATTGCTCTCGCTTGAGCTGCTTGCCGCCGAATCTGATTCCAGAAACAAGACCATTTCCGCACCGCGCGTTGTAACCCAGAATCGCAAGAATGCGACGATTAACAACACGCAGCAAGTTACCTTATTGGTTGGCGTCAATGCACAAACGGGCCTGCCCATCTACCAGACCTATTCAGCACCCCTAACCCTGGATGTAACGCCCTCGATCACGCCGGACAACAAGATTGGCATGGAGTTGAAAATAGCGAAAAGCACGATTACCAACGCCGCTACCGGCAGTCTCGACACCAATACGCTGAATACCAACGTGATCGTTGAAAATGGCGGCACCGTGGTAATCGGCGGATTTGCCCGCGACAATGACATCAGTTCGGAAGAGCGTGTGCCGCTGCTTGGCGATTTGCCTTACGTCGGCTTCCTGTTCAAGGCCAAGACGCGCAGCCAGTCGCGTTCCGAGTTGCTGGTGTTCATAACGCCACGGATCGTCACTGATTCGTTAGCGCAACGCTAGGTTGCGGAAATTGCAGAAACACAAAGGGTCGGCGCTGCCGACCCTTTGTGTTTGCGCTGATACAATTCACCTGTGAATGCTAGCGACAACATCTACTTGGTGGGCATGCCCGGCGCCGGCAAGACGACGGTGGGACGGCAATTGGCGCGTCGCCTGCATCGTCAGTTCATTGATGCCGATCATGAAATAGAAGCGCGAACAGGCGTCAGGATTCCAATGATTTTCGAGATCGAAGGGGAGACAGGATTCCGTGACCACGAGTCGCGGGTACTTGCCGATCTGGCGAGGCAATCAAATCTGGTCGTTGCGACGGGGGGCGGGGCGGTGCTGCGGCCGGAAAATCGGGCTGAATTGAAAAAAAGCGGCATCGTTATTTATCTTCGGGTTGCGCCACGGATACTTTTCGAGCGCACCCGGCACGATGCCAATCGTCCCTTGCTGCAGGTGGCGAATCCAATGATGAGAATCGAGGAGCTTTTTACGCAGCGCGATCCCCTGTATCAGGATGCGGCAGACCTGGTGATGACAAGTGGCGGCGGCAGCGTTTTTCATCTGGTGACCCAGGTCGAACGCGAGTTACGTAAACGATGCGCCGCTTGAATGTCGCCCTGGCCGAACGCAGCTATCCGATCCTGATCGGCAGCGGCGTGCTGCAGCACGCCGAAATAATCAAACCCTATCTGCGTGAATCGCGCATTGCGGCGATCAGCAATACGACTGTTGCGCCCCTGTATCTGGATATATTGGTCACCGGGCTGAAAAAAGTCGGCGTTGATGTGACGCCGATCATTCTGCCGGATGGTGAAAAATTCAAGACCTGGGAGTCGCTCAACGTAATTTACGATGCGTTGCTGTCGGCGCGATGCAACCGCAGCACGACCATCGTCGCGCTCGGCGGCGGGGTGATCGGCG
This sequence comes from uncultured Rhodocyclaceae bacterium, assembly GCA_964596295.1. Lineage (GTDB taxonomy): Bacteria > Pseudomonadota > Gammaproteobacteria > Burkholderiales > Rhodocyclaceae > Rugosibacter. The sequence continues at coordinate 64,811 of CAZQTB010000008.1, forward strand.
ATCTTGCCGGATTTGCTGCGGCTACCTACCAGCGTGGCGTACCATTTATCCAGATTCCCACGACTCTGCTGTCGCAGGTCGACTCTTCCGTCGGCGGCAAGGCGGGCATCAATCATCCGCGCGGCAAGAACATGGTGGGCGCCTTCTGGCAACCAAAACTTGTGTTGGCCGATACGGACACCCTGGGCACTTTGCCGGCGCGCGAATTTTCGACTGGCCTTGCCGAAGTCATCAAATATGGCCTGATCCGCGATCTGCCGTTTCTTGAGTGGCTTGAAATCAATATGGAGCGCCTCATTGCGCGTGATGCAGATGCGCTGGCGTACGCTGTTGAACGATCCTGCGCCAATAAGGCCGAGGTGGTGGCCGATGACGAGTTTGAAACAGCCAAAGAAGGCGGCCGGGCGTTGCTTAATCTGGGCCATACGTTTGGCCATGCGATTGAAACCGGCATGGGTTATGGCGTCTGGCTGCATGGCGAGGCGGTGGCTGCCGGTACGGTAATGGCCGCAGAGCTGTCGCGTCGCCTCGGCTGGCTCCCGCCCGCGGATGTTGAGCGCGTGCGCGCCTTGTTGCAACGTGCCGGCTTGCCCGTAAGCGGACCGGCTCTCGGCGTTGAACGCTACATGGAGCTCATGTCACACGATAAAAAAGTGCTGGCGGGGCGCTTGCGTCTGGTACTGCTGAAGGCGCTGGGCGAGGCTGTCACCTATGCTGAAGCGACGCGCGAGGATATTGCGGCTACCCTTGACGCCTGCTGCCATGACTGAGCTCGCGTCGTATGCCGTGACCGATGCCGCCAGTCGCGGGCGTCAGATACCCGAGTCCCGCCCCAAGGCGCGCAGCGAGTTTCAGCGGGATCGCGACCGCATCGTGCATTCCACGGCTTTTCGCCGTCTTGAATACAAGACGCAGGTTTTCGTTAATCACGAAGGCGATTTGTTCCGTACACGCCTGACGCATAGCATCGAGGTGGCGCAAATCGCCCGCTCGATTGCCCGTGCGTTGCGTCTGAATGACGACCTGGCCGAAGCTATTTCGCTGGCGCATGATCTTGGCCATACTCCCTTTGGACATGCCGGTCAGGATGCCTTGAACGAATGCATGCAACCGCATGGCGGCTTCGAGCACAATCTCCAGTCGTTGCGCATCGTCCAGCTTCTGGAACAGCGCTACGGCGCATTTGACGGCCTGAATCTCATGTTTGAGACGCGCGAAGGCATTCTCAAGCACTGCTCTCCAGCCCATGCGCGCACGCTCGGCGAGCTTGGCCAGCGGTTTTTGAATGATCGCCGGCCTTCGCTGGAAGCCCAGATCTGCAATCTCGCCGATGAAATAGCCTACAACAATCACGATGTCGACGATGGTTTGCGCTCGGGCCTGATTACGCTGGAGCAGTTGCAGGAAGTCGACTTGTTCAGCCGATATCTTGCCGAGGTCGATCGGGCTTTCCCGCACCTCGCGGGGCGACGGCGCATCCATGAGACCATTCGCCGCGTAATCGACGCGCAAGTGACCGATTTGCTCGCCGAAGCAACGCGGCGGATAACCGAGGCTGCGCCGAATTCTTTGTCTGATGTGCATACGGCGCCGCCATTGGTGGCTTTTTCGCCTGCCATGCATCTGGAGAATCGGGCGCTCAAGGCCTTTCTCCGCGAGCAGTTGTATCGTCATTATCGGGTAGTGCGCATGACGGAAAAGGCGCGGCGCATCATTCGCGACCTTTTCTCTGCTTTTATGGAGGAGCCGCGCCTGCTGCCGCCGCAATATCAGGACATGGCCGCTGTCGAGAGTTTGTCGCGGGCTACCGCTGACTATGTGGCCGGAATGACCGACCGTTACGCCATGAAAGAACATCGCCGCTTGTTTTCCGTCGGCGAAATATGAAACAGGGTTGTTGCGCTGCAACGTATTGAGTTTGCCGGCTGTTGGCGGTATATTTATCAGTTCCACTGCCTTTTTGGGCAGCTTATCCAAGGCCGGGGGAGGTACTGCTCCCCGGCTTTTTTTACCGACTGCATTTCCGAGGAATGACAAGATGGTATTCCCCCAGCGCCAAGGGCTTTACGACCCCATACGAGAACATGACGCCTGTGGCGTCGGTTTCGTGGCACATATCAAAAACCGCAAAAGCCATTTGATTGTTAAACAAGGTCTGCAGATACTCAAGAATCTCGAACACCGGGGGGCCACCGGTTACGATCCGTTGCTGGGCGATGGCGCAGGCATTTTGTTGCAGTTGCCGGATACCTTCCTGCGCGAGGAGGCATTGACGCAGGATATTACGTTGCCTGCTCCGGGCGGCTATGCGTGCGGCAATGTGTTTTTGCCGCAGTCGGTGAATGGCCGTGCGGCGTGCGAGTCGGTCATGGCGCGCATTATTCATGAAGAAGGGCAGGACTTTCTTGGTTGGCGCGACGTTCCGCGCGATCATTCCGGACTTGCTCAGGCGGCCAGGGATATTGAACCCGTGGTGCGTCAGGTGTTTATTGGCCGCGGTTCTGGCTGTGCCGATCAGGATGCTTTTGAACGCAAGCTTTTCGTCATCAGAAAGCGTGCCGAGCATGAAGTGCGCCATTTGCAGTTGGGCGATATCAATCGCTTTTACATTGCATCATTGTCCTCGCGTACCATCGTCTACAAGGGCATGTTGCTGGCTGCGCAAGTGGGCAGTTATTTCCGTGACTTGCAGGATGAACGTCTGGTTTCGGCCATAGCGCTGGTGCATCAGCGCTTTTCCACCAACACCTTCCCTACATGGGATCTGGCGCATCCATTCCGCATGATCGCGCACAACGGTGAAATCAACACCGTGCGCGGCAACATCAACTGGATGGCGGCGCGGCAGAAGGCCATGCGGTCCAAATGGCTGGGCGAGGATCTGGAAAAGCTGTGGCCGCTGATCGTCACCGGCCAGTCCGACTCGGCAAGCTTCGACAATGCGCTGGAACTGCTGGTGATGGGCGGTTATTCGCTGCCGCACGCCATGATGATGCTGATTCCCGAAGCCTGGGCCAGTAATGGGTTGATCGACGAAGAACGCCGTGCCTTCTATGAGTTTCACGCGCCCTTGATGGAACCTTGGGATGGTCCCGCTGCCGTAGCTTTTACGGATGGCCGCCAGATTGGCGCTACGCTTGACCGTAACGGTTTGCGCCCCGCGCGTTACCTGATTACTGACGATGACATCGTGCTGATGGCATCCGAAATGGGCGTGCTGACTTTGCCTGAAGAAAAGATTGTCAAGAAATGGCGTCTGCAGCCCGGGAAGATGTTTCTCATTGACCTCGAAGCGGGCCGCATTATTGACGATGCCGAACTCAAGCATGCCATTGCTACCGAACAGCCCTATGGCGAATGGGTGAATGAGTCGCGCATCTTCCTGTCCGCGCTTGCCGCCAAGGATGCGTCCGGAGTCGCGCTGAAGGAATCATTGCTCGATACGCAACAAGCCTTCGGTTATACGCAGGAGGACATCAGGTTCATTCTTGAACCCATGGCCCAAAGCGGTGAAGAAGCGACGGGTTCGATGGGCAATGACGTTGCCCTGCCGGTGCTCTCGTCAAAAAACAAGCCGCTGGATGTTTATTTCAAGCAGCTTTTTGCGCAAGTTACCAACCCGCCGATTGATCCGATTCGCGAAGAGATTGTGATGTCGCTGACCAGTTTCATCGGCCCCAAGCCCAATCTGATGGGGATTGCCAATGGCAATGACGAACCGCTCACGCCACGTCTCGAAGTCATTCAGCCGGTATTGACGAATGAGGACTTCCTGCGCCTGAAAGGCATTGCCAAGGCAACCCGGAATCGCTTCAAATCCCTCGTGCTGGACATCACCTATCCGGCTGCCAAGGGCGCAGCAGGCTGCGAAGCCGCTCTGGCAAGCCTCGCCGCCGCCGCCGAGCAATCGGTAGCGGATGGCTACAACATCGTGGTGTTGTCCGATCGCGGAATGTCGCGCGAACGCGTCGCAATTCCTGCGCTGCTTGCCTGCGCCACAGTCCACCATCACCTTATCCGCAAGGGTTTGCGCACCGGCACGGGCCTGGTCGTGGATACCGGCTCGGCGCGCGAGGTGCATCACTTCGCCCTGCTTGCCGGTTATGGCGCGGAGGCGGTCTGTCCGTGGCTGGCGTTTGAAACCATCGCCGATTTCTCCGGCAAGGACGCCAAGGAAGCGCAGAAGAAGTTCGTCAAGGCCATCGGCAAGGGTTTGAACAAAGTGATGTCGAAAATGGGCATCTCCACCTATCAGTCCTACTGCGGCGCGCAGATTTTCGAGGCAGTCGGCCTCAATTCCGATTTCGTTCGCCGCTATTTCACCGGCACGGCAACGCAAATTGAGGGGATTGGCCTGTTCGAAGTGGCAGAGGAGGCCGTGCGTGTGCATCGCGCGGCCTTTTCTCCTGACCCGGTGCTTGCCAGCATGCTTGATGCAGGCGGCGAATACGCGTTCCGTATCCGCGGCGAAGAGCACATGTGGACGCCCGATGTGATTGCCAAGCTGCAGCACGCCACACGTTCCGGCAAATACGACACCTATAAGGAATACGCCCGCCTCATCAACGACCAGACCCGGCGGCACATGACGCTGCGAGGATTGTTCGAGATGAAACCGGCCGGACCGTCCGTGCCGCTGGACGAGGTGGAACCCGCCAGGGAAATCGTCAAACGTTTTGCTACGGGTGCGATGTCGCTGGGCTCGATTTCAACCGAAGCGCACACCACGCTGGCCATTGCCATGAATCGCATCGGCGGCAAGTCGAACACCGGTGAAGGCGGTGAAGATCCGCGGCGTTTCGGTAAAGTCGGCGCTGGCGCGACGGTGGCCAGCGTGATCGGCGCCAGCCGCGT
>CAZQTB010000009.1:0-69514 GCA_964596295.1 uncultured Rhodocyclaceae bacterium
GAGGATGTGGCGCTTGAACGCCTGCGAACGCTTGATGCTACCCGAAGCGCGCACGATAAAACGCTTCTTGGCACCGCTCTTGGTCTTCATCTTCGGCATCGAAGATCTCCCTATTGCATGACAGCCAGGTGTTTCCCGCCTCGGGAATGCTTGATGACCCGCCATCACTTCTGATCCCCGGCATGTTTTGGCATGCAGGAGGAATTCTAAATTCTAATTGCTGCCCTGCTTGTTCAGTGCGGCTTTTTCCTTGAAGGCGACAACACCATGATAAGCTGGCGTCCTTCCATTTTCGGAAACTGCTCCACCATCGCCTGCTGCTCAAGATCCGCCTTGATGCGTTCCAGCATGCGCATGCCGATTTCCTGGTGAGCCATTTCGCGTCCGCGGAAGCGCAGCGTAATCTTCGCCTTGTCGCCTTCGTTCAAAAACTTCGTTATGTTGCGCAGCTTGATCTGGTAATCATTTTCATCCGTTCCAGGCCGAAACTTGATTTCCTTCACCAGCACCTGCTTTTGCTTCTGGCGCGCCTCATGCAAGCGCTTGGCTTCCTGATACTTGAACTTGCCAACATCCATGATCTTGCACACGGGGGGCAAGGCTGTAGGCGCGATTTCCACCAGATCCAGACCTGCCTCATCGGCCAGGGACAGCGCCTGACGAATCGGAACAATACCTAACTGCTCACCGTCTGCCCCAACCAGACGTACTTCCGGGGAGGTAATCTCGTCATTAAGACGCTGCGACTTATCCTGAGCGATGGTTCAATTCTCCATAAAAACAAAAAAAATCAGGCCGCAACAACGTCCCTGCCCTTGCTGCTTTTTTCATGCAGCAAGCGTTCAATCAAGGCTTGGGGTGACATCTGCCCGAGGTCCTGATTGCCCCGGGCACGCAAGGCGACCAACCCGCTGGCTTTTTCCTTGTCGCCTACGACGACAATGTAAGGCCGCTTCAACAAACTATGTTCGCGTATTTTATAGTTTATTTTCTCTCCGCGCAAATCACTCGCGGCGCGCAGCCCGGCTGCACGCAGCAATTCGGCGACTTCCGCCGCATAACCGGCCTGCGCTTCCGAGATATTCGCCACCACGACCTGCACAGGCGCCAGCCAAAGCGGGAAGGCGCCGGCATGGTTTTCGATCAAAATGCCGATAAAACGCTCCAGCGAACCGAGGATGGCACGGTGCAGCATCACCGGCGTATGGCGCGCATTGTCTTCGCCTACGTATTCGGCATCGAGCCGCTGCGGCATGGAAAAATCGACCTGCACCGTACCGCATTGCCAGGAGCGGCCAATCGCATCCTTGATATGAAACTCAACCTTAGGGCCGTAAAACGCGCCTTCGCCGGGGAGTTCTTCCCAGCTCAGGCCGCTGGCAGTCAGCGCGGCGCGCAGCGCACTTTCGGCCTTGTCCCACAAGGCGTCTTCGCCCACCCGGCTGGCCGGACGCAAGGCCAGCTTGACCGCCACGTCGGTGAAGCCGAAATCGGCATACACCTGCCGCACCAGCGCATTGAAGGCAGTAACCTCGGGCTGGATCTGATCTTCCGTACAGAAGACGTGCCCGTCATCCTGCGTAAAGCCACGCACGCGCATCACGCCATGCAGCGCACCCGAAGGCTCGTTGCGGTGGCATGAGCCAAACTCGCCGTAGCGCAGCGGCAGGTCGCGGTAGGAGCGGATGTCCGTATTGAAGATCTGCACATGGCCGGGGCAGTTCATCGGTTTCACCGCGTAATCGCGCTTTTCTGATTCGGTGGTAAACATGTTGTCCTTGTAATGCTCCCAGTGGCCGGATTTTTCCCACAGGGTGCGGTCAAGAATCTGTGGGCAGCGCACTTCCTGGTAGCCGTTATCGCGATAAACCTGGCGCATGTACTGTTCGATTTCCTGCCAGACGGTCCAGCCATGCGGATGCCAGAACACCATGCCGGGCGCTTCTTCCTGCAGATGGAACAGATCGAGTTGGCGGCCCAGCTTGCGGTGGTCGCGTTTCTCCGCTTCTTCCAGCATGTGCAGGTGCGCGTCAAGTTCGTCTCTGCGCGCCCACGCCGTGCCGTAAATGCGTTGCAGCATGGCGTTCTTCGAATCGCCGCGCCAGTAGGCGCCGGCAACTTTCATCAGCTTGAAGACCTTGAGCTTGCCGGTGCCCGGCACATGCGGCCCGCGGCAGAGATCGACAAAATCGCCTTCGCGGTACAGCGAAACATCTTCGCCCGGCGGAATCGCCGCGATCAGCTCGGCCTTGTAATGCTCGCCGATGGATTGAAAAAATGCCACCGCCTCGTCGCGCGACCAGACTTCGCGGGTGATGGGGAAGTCCTTCTTCGCCAGCTCGGCCATGCGCTTCTCGATGGCTTCGAGATCTTCCGGCGTAAACGGGCGCGTGTAGGCAAAGTCGTAATAAAAGCCGTTTTCGATCACCGGGCCTATCGTCACCTGCGCCGCAGGGAACAGCTCCTTCACGGCATAGGCCAGCAGGTGCGCCGTGGAATGGCGGATGATCTCAAGGCCGTCGGCATCCTTGTCAGTCACGATGGCCAGTTGCGCATCGCGTTCGATGAGGCAGGACGTATCGACCAACTTGCCGTCGACGCGACCGGCCAGCGCGGCCTTGGCCAGACCCGCCCCGATCGATGCGGCGACTTCGGCCACCGTCAGCGGCTGCGGATATTCGCGCTTCGATCCATCGGGCAGGGTAATGACAACCGGCATGGGTGCTTGCTCCAGTACGACAACGGAAAATAATTCTTCAAAAACCGCAGGTTCAGCATGCGAACTCAAAGCGGAAAGCGGCCACAGAAACTGCTTGTGGCCGCCGCTCATTTCAGCCGGATGACGATGCAAGCCCTGACCGGAAATTATGCCAATTCTATCATGGCATCCTTGCCGCGAGCCTGCTCAGAGGGTCTCTCCTACACGCGCAAAGCCGCCATTGCCGGTTGGCGCAGCAGCGGCGCCGAGCCCAGCCAGCCAACGACCGCGACGATCGCGCTGCCCGCGAACAGGCCGAGGAGCCACAACTGCGGCTGCGGCAAATAGTCGAGTTGAAAAACAAAGCGCGCCAGGCCCCAGCCGATGAGGCTGGCCGCCAGCCCGGCCAGCAGGCCGGCCATCGCGCCCAGCATCAGGAATTCGGCCAGCAGGGCGCGCGCCAGCTGCCGGCGCCGCGCGCCCAGCGCACGCAATACGGCCAGTTCATGCTGGCGCTCGTCGCTGCTGGCTTGCAGCGCCGCGTAAAGTACCGCGAGCCCTGCCAGCACGGCAAAACCGAAGACGAGCTCAACCGCGTGCACGATCTGGTCAAGCGTGGCGTTGAGTTGCCGCACCAGGGAAGCAACATCAATCACCGTCAGGTTGGGGAAAGCCTTTACCAGACCGGGTATCAGCGCGGCCCGCTCTGCGGGCAGGTAGAAACTGGTGATATAGCTTGCCGGTACTGCATCAAGAAGGCCGGGCGGCGCGATGACGAAAAAATTCACGCGCATCGAGTCCCAGTCGAGCTTGCGCAGCGAAGTAATCGCCGCCTCGACGCGCTGCCCGGCAATGTCATACGCCAGCCGGTCGCCAAGTTTGAGATGCAGCGTTTCCGCCAGACCCTGCTCCACCGAAAACTCGGCTGCCTGGCGGGCGCCATGCCAGCGTCCGCCGCTTACGCTGTTGCCCGCCGGCAGATCGGCCGACCAGGAAAGATTGAACTCGCGATCGACAAGGCGCCGGGCTTGCTCGTCGGTATAGCTTGCGGGACCAACGGCTGCGCCATTTACCGCGACCAGGCGACCGCGCACCATGGGCGCCAGCGGCGGCGGCAACAAGCCGTGCGCCGTGAAAAAGTCGGCGATGGCCGGACGCTGATCAGGCTGGATATTAATGACAAAACGATTGGGCGCGTCGGCAGGCAGGCGCTTTTGCCAGCTCGCCAGCAAATCCCCGCGCGCCACGGTGAGCAGCAGCAGGGCCGTCAGCCCCAGGGCCAGCGCTATCGCCTGCACCAGCGTCGCATGCAGGCGCCGGCGCAGATTCACCAGCCCATGCCGCCAACCGTAGCCGCTGCCGGCCGGCCGCACAAGCCTGAGCAGCGCCACCAATCCACGCATCATCAGCGCGAAAAACCCGAGAGCCGCAAGAAACCCGGCCAGCACAATCAGCCCCAGGCGCAGGCCGCCCGCCATCCACAGCATCAATGCCGCCAGCAGCCCGCTGCCCAGCAGGTAAGCCATGATCGATGCCGGCTCCGTAGCCAGCTCGCGGCGCAGCACGCGCAATGTCGGCGCGCGTTGCAGGCGCAGCAGCGGCGGCAAGGCAAATCCGGCAATGAGTATCAAGCCGACGAGCAGGCCATGCAGCCAGGGCAGAAACGATGGCGCAGGCAGCGCCGTCACCAGCAGCCCGCCGAGAAGCTGCTGCAACAGCGCCTGCACGGCATAGCCCAGCCCGCAGCCCGCCAGCGTGGCGATCAGCCCGAAGAGCAGAAATTCGCCGCCATGGATCAGCAGCAGCTGCGACCCCTGTGCGCCCATGCAGCGCATTACCGCGCAGCCGTCGAGATGCCGCCGCAGATAACGCTCCGCCGCCAGGGCCACCGCCACCGCGGCAAGAATCACCGCCAGCAGCGCCGCCAGCCGCAAAAAGCGCTGCGCGCGTTCGGTCATGCTGCGAATTTCGGGCCGCGCGTTATCCAGGCTTTCCAGTTTCTCGCCGCGCCCCAGCCGCGCTTCGGCCCACGTGCTGAAGCCGGCCACGGCGGCAGGCTCGCCCGCCAGATGCAGGCGATAACTGACGCGGCTGCCGTTCTGGATCAACCCCGTAGCAGGCAGGTCGGCCAGATTGATCATCAGGCGCGGGGCGATGGCGAACAAATTGGTGCCGCGATCCGGCTCCAGCGTCAATATCGCGCCGATTTTTACGTCCGTCTTGCCCAGCGCCAGCGACATCCCCGGCGCAAGATTGAGCGTCGCGGCCAGACGTTCGTCGGGCCAGGCTTCGCCTGCGTGCGGCACGCTTCGCGTCATAGCATCGGCCATGTTCAAGGCCGGAGCGGTGCGCAGTGCGCCGCGCAACGGATAGTTCTCCGAAACCGCCTTGATCTCGGCCAACTGAGTTGTCAACCCGGCGGCGCCGCCGATCTGCACCATGCTCGGAAAAGTCGCGCTTTCCGCCAGCCGCAGGCCGCGCGCCGAGGCTTCGCGCCGATAATCGGCCGCCCACGGGTGATCCGCCGTGAGCAGCAAATCACCGCCCAGCAACTGATGCGCCTCAAGTTTCAGGGCCTGCTCCACGCGGTCAGTCAGAAAGCCGACGCCGGTAAGCGCCGCGACCGCCAGCACGATGGCCACGCCCAGGACCGTCAGCTCGCCCGCCCGCCAGTCACGCACCAGCATGCGCAGGCAAAGCTGCACGGAAGAAGAAAATCTCACCATGTCCGCATGTGCTCGATGGCTTGTTCGACGCGGTCAAGCGCGATCACGTCAATGCCTTTAATCGGCTGCCTGGGCGCATTGGCCTTGGGCACGATAGCGTGCGTAAAGCCCAGCTTGGCAGCTTCTTTCAGGCGCTCCTGGCCGCGCGGCGCGGGACGAATTTCGCCGGCCAGGCCGATTTCGCCAAACACCGCCAGCTTGCCCGGCAGCGGCTTGTTGCGCAACGACGAGACAATGGCGAGCAGCACCGCCAGGTCGGCCGCCGGTTCCGAAATTTTCACCCCGCCGACGGCATTCACGAACACATCCTGGTCCGCACACACCACGCCGGCATGCCGATGCAATACGGCCAGCAGCATCGCCAGACGGTTCTGTTCGAGACCCACGGTCAACCGCCGCGGATTGCCGTAGGCCGTATCGACCAGCGCCTGGATTTCGACCAGCAAGGGCCGCGTGCCTTCCTGCGTGACCAGTACGCACGATCCGGCGACATCCAGCGAATGCTGCGAAAGAAACAGGGCCGACGGGTTGGAAACGCCGCGCAGCCCTTTTTCCGTCATGGCGAACACGCCCAGTTCGTTCACCGCGCCGAAGCGGTTCTTGAACGCCCGCACCAGACGGAAGCTGGAATGCGTATCGCCTTCGAAATACAGCACGGTATCGACAATGTGCTCCAGCACGCGCGGGCCGGCAAGCGAACCGTCCTTGGTCACATGGCCGACAAGAATGATGCAGGTGCCGCTTTGCTTGGCAAAGCGCGTCAGTTGCGCCGAGCATTCGCGCACCTGGGCCACCGAGCCCGGCGCGGATTGCAGGGCATCCGACCACAGGGTCTGGATCGAATCGATCACCGCCACGGCAGGCCGCGAGCCGACCAGCGTGGCGAGAATTTTTTCGAGATTGATTTCGGTCAGCAATTGCATGCCGCCGACATCGAGCTGCAAGCGCTGCGCGCGCAAGGCCACTTGCTCGCCCGATTCCTCGCCGGAGACATAGAGCACGTTTTCACTGGTTTGCGCCAGACGCGCCAGCGCCTGCAGCAGCAGGGTGGACTTGCCGATGCCGGGGTCGCCGCCGATCAGCACCACGCCGCCGGCTACCAGGCCGCCGCCCAGCACGCGGTCGAATTCCTCGACGCCGGTCGGCTGGCGCGGTTCTTCGCGCGGGCGAATCGCGGCCAGCGTCTGCAAGGCGCTTGCCCCGGCGAGCGACGCAAAGCTGCGGCCGGCGGGTGTCGCCGCCTCCATCACCGTTTCCACCAGGGTGTTCCATTGCCCGCATCCGGGACACTGGCCCTGCCACTTGGGTGCGGTCGCGCCGCATTCGGTACAGGAATACAAGGATTTGGATTTGGCCACTTTCGCTTTCAGTTCATTGGTCCGTTTCAATCACCGGCACACGCGGCGCCAGTGCGCAAAACAATTCATAAGCCACAGTGCCGGCAGCAGTAGCGACCTCGTCCGCGGGCAGGCCTTCGCCCCATAAAGTCACCGTATCACCAACGCCGACTTTTCCCAGCCCCGTCAGATCAACGCAAAGCTTGTCCATCGATACGCGGCCCAGCGTGCGCGTACGCTGGCCGGCAACCAGCACCGGCGTTCCCGTCGGCGCGTGGCGCGGGTAGCCGTCGGCATAGCCGCAGGCCGCGATGCCGATGCGCATGGGCTGCCCGGCAACGAAATTCCCGCCATAACCCACGCGATCGCCCGACTTAAGGTCGCGCGCACCGATCAACTCGCTGGCCAGCGTCATGACCGGCTTGAGGCCAAGCTCCTCCGCGCTCTGCCGGGACGGAAAAGGCGACGCGCCATACAGCATGATGCCGGGCCGCACCCAGTCACCCCGGCTTTCAGGAAAGCGCAGCAACGCCGCCGAATTGGCCAGCGACAGCGGCAGGACATGCCCGTCGGTCATGCGCCGCAAGCGTTCCATCTGTTCCGCGATGCCGCGCTCTTCGTCGGCATCGGCAAAATGCGTCATCACGGCAATGGATGTCGCACAGCCGGCGGCCTCAAGCCGGGCCAGCACATGCGCAAACTCATCGTCGGCAAACCCCAGCCGGTTCATGCCCGTGTCGAGTTTCAGATACACCGGCAACTGCAGCGGCAACCGCGCGGCAATCAGCGCATCCACCTGCCACATCGCATGCAGCACCGGCGTCAGTTCATATTCGGCAAACAGCGGCAGCTCATCCGGCTGATAAAAACCTTCCAGCAGCAGGATCGGCTGGCGGATGCCTGCTTCGCGCAAGGCAATGGCCCCTTCCAGTTCGATCAGGGCGAAGCCATCCGTTGCTTCCTGCACTGCGCGTGCTGCGGGCAACAGGCCGTGGCCGTACGCATCCGCCTTGATCACGCTCCACACTTTCGCGCCGTCCGCATGGCGGCGGACGATGGCATGGTTGTGGCGCAATGCCGCCCAGTCAAGGCGCGCATGGATTGGTCGGGGCATGGTTTGTCTGCGTTAGTTACACTGCATCAGGCGGTCGGCTCAGGCTGTCAATTCAATCACAAAAATGCGCGCCATGCAGCGATAAAGCGGGAACGGTGCGGCGCATGGCGGTCTGTTCCGCAAGTGCCGGAACAGACCGCCAGTCATATCCCTGTCACTGCTTTCGTGATATAAACCTGCAACTTTAAAACATGGCCGATTGTCTGATTTCCTTTCCTGCACTGCGGCCCCCTCCATGAAGTTCGGTTTTTACATCATCATGGCAGCGCAGTTTTTTTCTGCGCTGGCTGACAACGTCCTGCTGATTGCTGCCATCGGCATGTTGCACACCATGCAGGCGCCTGCCGAGTATGCGCCGTTGCTGAAGACCTCCTTCACCGTTTCATATGTGGTGCTGGCTGCTTTCGTCGGCGCCTTTGCGGATTCCATGCCCAAGTGGCGGGTCATGTTCATCAGCAATGGCGTCAAAATTCTGGGTTGCGGCCTGATGTTTTTTGACGTGCATCCGCTGATTGCCTATGCCGTGGTCGGCCTTGGCGCCGCCGCTTACTCACCGGCCAAATACGGCATCGTCACCGAATACCTGCCGCACCGCCTGCTGGTTGTGGCCAATGGCTGGATCGAGGGGCTTACCGTCGTTGCCATCATTCTGGGCGTTGTGCTGGGCGGCCTGCTGATCAAACCCGATATTGCGCAATCCCTGCTGGTCTTTGATTTTCCGCTCATCGATACCGGCATCGACACAACGGCTGAAATGAGTCTGGCGGTGACAGGCGCCTTGTATCTGGTTGCTGCGGCATTCAATCTTTATGTGCCCGATACCGGCGTTGACCACAAGCCGCTCAAGAAAAACCCCGCCTATCTGCTGCACGAATTCAGCCATTGCCTGAAACTCTTGTGGCAGGATCGGCTGGGCAGGATATCGCTCGCAGTCACCACGCTGTTTTGGGGCGCGGGCGCCACGCTGCAGTTTCTGGTGCTTGACTGGGCAAGCATCGCGCTCAACCTGGATCTTTCCAGGGCCACCATGCTGCAAGGGATTGTCGCCCTCGGCGTGGCCATCGGCGCGGTCCTGGCCGCGCGGATGATTACCCTGCGCAAATCGGTGCGCGTGATTCCCATGGGCATCGCCATGGGCGTCGTCGTCGTCGGCATGATCTTTGTGCATGACATCCGGATCGCTTCGCTCCTGCTGCTTTTCATCGGCATACTCTCGGGCTTTTTTGTCGTGCCGATGAATGCGCTGTTGCAGCATCGCGGCCACATCCTGATGGGCGCCGGGCACTCCATCGCGGTGCAGAACTTCAATGAGAATCTGTCGATTCTCGTGATGACTTCGCTGTATTCCATCCTGCTCGGCACGCGGCTTTCCATTTACTGGATCATTGCCCTGTTCGGGTTTTTCGTCATCAGCAGCATGTGGCTGGTCATGCGCCACCACGAAGCGAACCAGCGTGAACATGACGATGTCGCCCATCTGGACGATGGCGCGCTGCACTGATCCGGGCCGGGAATTCGCTTAAAGCTGCGCTGGCCTGTCAGGCAATTCGTTGGGATTTTCCCCCCGTGCCGGGAAATGCCGCATCAGCAGATCACCCGCCCGTGCGATGGCTTCCAGCGCGCCACGCCGATGGGCTTTGAGGCGGAACGCCTCTTCCATGCCGCGGCACAGCGCATCCCATTGCGCCTGCGGTACGCATTTAGCAATGCCGCGATCGGCCAGAATTTCGACACGGCGATCCACCAGTTGCACATAGATCAGGATGCCGCTGTTGTCTTCCGTGTCCCACACGCCCAGTTGCGCAAACAATTGCGTCGCCCGCGCGCGCACCGGCAGGTCGCGCCAGAGCAGCGAAAACGGCAACGGCCCCTCGATGACGAAACGCAGTTCGCCCCGATGCCATTGTTCCGAGGCCGCCACCGCGGCCCCGATAGCCTTCAGGTCGGCATGGCGGAAGGCGCGCCGCGCCAGCCATGCCGGCGTCAGCAAGTGTGTGAACAATCGCCGCAAATTCATTTCACCACCTCCCCGAAGCGCCGCCCCCGCCAAAACCACCCCCGCCGCCGCCACCGCCGCCGCCACCTAAACCACCTAAGCCGCCCATGCCGCCCATACCCCGGCCCCCGCGGGCAAAAGAGAGGAACAAAACAAACACGCCGAAAATCAGGCCGATGATCCATGAACCGAACAACCAGCCGCCAATCAGCATGCCGGTGGCCGCCGCAATCAGCGATCCGCCGAGTCCCAGCAGGCGGTTGAGCGCGGGGGCAAAGATTGCCGCACCCGCCAGCCACGGCAGCATTCCGCCATCGGGCATCCCGTCTGCGCCTGCCCGCGCGCTGGCGCGCGGCGGTGGCAGCGGCTCGCCGTCAATCACCGCCTGGATCGCGGTCACGCCGGCTTCGATGCCGCCGAAATAATCCCCCTCGCGGAAGCGCGGCGTGATGATTTCGCTGATGATGCGCTTGGCCGTGACGTCATTGAGCGCCCCTTCCAGCCCGTAGCCCACCTCGATGCGCAACTGCCGGTCATCCTTGGCGACGAGCAGGATCACGCCGTCGTCCACGCCGTGACGGCCAATTTTCCATGCTTCCGCCAAGCGGATACCGAATTGCTCGATGCTTTCCGGTTGAAAAGTCGGCGCCAGCAACACGGCGATCTGTGCGCCCTTCTTCTGCTCAAAGGCGCTCAGGCGCTCTTCCAGCACGGCACGTTGACCCGCTTCCAGCGTGCCGGTGAGATCAGTGACGCGCTGCGTCAGCGGCGGAATGGCGACCGGCCCATCGCTCGCCCAGGCAACGGGAAGCAGAACAACCAGCGCCAGCAGAAGCGCATGCGTCCAGCGCAGCATCGCCACAAATCCCGTTTAGTTGCCAGTC
The DNA here is from genome assembly GCA_964596295.1 of uncultured Rhodocyclaceae bacterium. Lineage (GTDB taxonomy): Bacteria > Pseudomonadota > Gammaproteobacteria > Burkholderiales > Rhodocyclaceae > Rugosibacter. The sequence continues at coordinate 10,756 of CAZQTB010000009.1, forward strand.
GCTGCAGACGGTACCGCCTTGTCCGTATCGAACTGCACACGGGGCGGCGTGGAGATTGCCTTTTCGTTGTCTACCGTAAAGTTGGCCTTCGGTTTCCAGCCCAACGCCATGGCCGTCAGGTTATTGGGGAAGGTGCGCACCGAGACGTTGTACTCCTGCACTGCCTTGATGTAGCGGTTGCGCGCCACGGCGGTGCGATTTTCAGTGCCTTCCAGTTGCGCCTGCAGGTCACGGAAACTCGCATCCGCTTTCAGGTTCGGGTAGTTTTCGGCCACCACCAGAAGACGCGCCAGCGCGCCGCTCAACTCGCCCTGCGCTTTCTGGAACCTGGCGAAAGCGGCCTCGTCATTGACCAGTTCCGGCGTCGCCTTCAGGCCCGCAACATTGGCCCTGGCTTCCGTTACTCGCGTCAACACCTCTTTCTCATGCGCGGCATAACCCTGCACCGTTGCCACCAGATTGGGAATCAGATCGGCGCGCCGCTGATATTGATTCAACACCTCGGACCAGGCCGCATTCACCTGCTCGTCGTTGACCTGTATCTGGTTGTAGCCGCAACCTGAAAGCAGCATAGGGACAAAAGCGAGAAGGGCAATGACGCGTAATTTCATGTGAGTCTCCTGAAGGCTTATGGGAACGACAGGCAATATGCAGTTGTGGCGGGAAAAGATCAAGAGCCGGCTTTTTCGGTCAAAAAAAGCTCGCCGTTGAACATCAATCCGCCCTGGGTGGAAAAGCCTCCCGCCGGATTTCGTTGCCATCGCCGTTACGATAGACCAGCTCACTGGTGTCAAAATTGAACTCAGGGTGGCGCGGGTCGTTCCACTGGTCGAGAAAATGCTTGTAAAAAGGCGCGAAAAATCCCCGTCGCGGATTGCCGTGCTGCAGCCCGAACACATACTCCGGCTGGGCTTTGATCTCGTGGCCGTTATGGCAGTGCTGGACCCAGACATATTCGCCGATCACCACCAGCTTCCAGAACGGCGGTTCTTCATAAAACTTGTGCTTGACCTTTTTCCCTGCAGCGGCAAGCTTGCGCAAATAGGCGATGCTTACCTCCGTCTCCTGGCGGTAGGCCTGGAGCGTAGCTTCCGGGTTTTCCAGCGACTTGACCCGGCTCACCACGCCTTCGCCATAGGGATTCGCCAGCATGACCCGGATTTCGTAAGCCAGCTCCAGCGCCCGCTGCAACTCGCAGTTTTCCGCGCTGAAGGTGTCATAGCCGGTGATCGACATAATGTACACGTCACGCACGTTGGCCAGCTTCCGGCGCGTATCCCGTTCCTTCCAGCGCGACATCCAGCCGCGCCCCTCGCGTGCATACACGAGCGATGCAATCTTGTTCATGCGCATGCTGCGCCGTCCATCCCAGGCGATTTTTGAGATGTTGAACAGCAGCACCAGCACCGTAGCCAGGCTGATTTCCGTGACCAGCAACAGTTGCGAGTCGCCTTCAATTTTCGGCCACCAGTAAAACAGGATGTATTGCGCCACTACCGGCAGGGAAAAGGCGATGCCGACTGCCAGCAGGGTAATCGTCGCATGGACAAGCGCGTGACGGATGCCTTCGGTAAAGCTGTGGAAATGTTTGTTGTGGTCCATGATGCAAGCCCCTAAAGCGTGGCAGCCTGCGCTTCTGTCCAGGAAGTGTCAGGCAAACGAAATAAATCGGCTGCCGATGGCAGCCGATTTATTGTGCTCGGCGTATCCGGCGCCGCCGCAATCCTTGCATCATGTGCGGGCAACAACTCCCACCGTCCTGGCTTCTGTTTTGGTTCCCGGGGAATTCTGGCTGGCAGCAGTTGACTGGATGTCCCCGCAAATCTGCCCGCCTTCCTCAATCAGGATTTTTCCGTAACGAATCTTGCCGGTGACGCGCCCGGTGGCATGGATGATCAACTGGGTACGGGCGGTGAGTTCGCCCTCAAAGCTGCCATGTATTTCTGCGGTATCGATACTCACCGTGCCGCAAAACGTGCCCCGTTCGGCAATGCGGATGATATGGCTGTCCATGGTCGCTTCGACCCTGCCCTCCACAACCAGCGTATCGCAATCGAGAATCTCCGCGCCCTTGAGTTTGACGTCGGGACCTACGAGCAGACGGTTGCCGGCAGCTGTCTCAGCCTTCGGCTGCACGGCTGGGGTGGGTAGGGTAACGAGGATCGGACTTGCAGTGTCTGCTGGCGGCAGCGTCTGATTTGCAACCGGTTTCGACGCCGGAGCGGGCAGGGGAGCCGATGGGCGGCTAAACAAGCCGCGTGAATTATGCGGTCCATCGGACTTGCCGATGAAATCCGGAGTTTTAAGCATGGGTTTTCCTTTTCAGAATGGTTGCAGGGCAACCGGACAATCCGGCCCCTGTGCTACTGAACAATCTATGCGTCGGTATGCTTCCACCATTGAATGGCATTCGCGTTTCCATGTCCGGGAGACCGAAACCGGCATATCTCATGCTGTTATACCCGGCATTACTGACACGCCTGTTTCGGTCACGGCAATGACATACCTGTCCGGAGCGGAAATTAGCGGCCAAGCCCCAGGCCGTGTCCGGCACCCGCAGCGCCGCCGATGCCGAGACCCACACCGCCACCTACGCCACCGCCCTGCGGCAGCCCGGTCCGCGCACCCACCCCAACTTGGGCGCGGCTGTTAACGACAGCATCCTCAGTATTGACGCTTGCGCTACCCTGCCCTGTCACAGCCGGCACCTGGGCAGATACTTGTCCGTCCGTTGCCAGATGGCCGCTGGGACTCACGTTGAGGCTCTGGGCAATCTGGCCCCATCCCATGCCCTGCCTGCGCAGTTGCAACACTCCCGCTGTGCCGGCTGTTTGCGCGCTCTGTCCGCTGCCGGACGTAGTGGCTCCACCCATCAACGCCATTTGCAATTGCGCCGGCGTCGGGTTGATGATGCCCTGAGCGGCAAGGTGCGACCGGGTGAGAGACAACGCACGGCTGACTTCGCCGTACCCCATCGGTTTGGTCGGCGGCGAGAAAATGAGGCGACTGGACGCAGCGGCTTGCCCGCCCGCCGTCAGCGCCACAGGTGTGCTGTCACGCAATCCCCTGACCAGGCTCAATGCATTCTCGCGGGAGCCGGCAAACGCCGCAAACTCGCTCGCCAAGCGGCTGGCGGCAACAGGCTCTGCAATACTCGCGCGCCCCGCAGCGGCTCCGGCAGCCCCGGCAGCCGAGCTTGCGGCAGCCCCCCCCGATGCGGCAGAAATCGCCCCGGAGGCTGCTCCGGAGCCCGTTGTATCTGCCGCTGCCGCTACGGACGTGGCGCAGTAAATGGCGCCCAGAGTGGTGCTCAGAATCAACAGTTGTTTTACATGTCGCTGTTTCATGCTGCGTCTCCTTTTTCAGTGGTCACCGAGAATCCTCTCGGCCGGGCTGGTGAATCAAGTTCGGCATTACGGGCTTCTCTACGACTGCTGCACAGCTACACCATCGACGATCTTCACGTGATCGCCAGTTGCCACTGCAGGCGGATTGCGTTGGTAGAGCGTGCGCAGTCCGCCGTTCTCCATGCGTACCCGGATGCGGTATGACGAAGTGGTATGGGTGTTCTTTTCGATTTCGTTACCTGCATAGGCGCCGCCGCCCGCCCCTAAAAGGGTCATGGCCGCGCGGCCGTTACCCTGCCCCATGCTGTTGCCTATCAGGGCGCCGGCAACGCCTCCGGCAACCGCGCCGACACCGCTGCCCTGGCCTTTTGTTTCGACCAGAGCCACCGATTCCACGACGCCACAGTAACGGCAGGCGGAGGCCGCCGTGCGATCACGCCTGGCGGAATCGGCTTCCTGCCTGGCCGCCGCTATGGATGCCGCGCTGGGCGCCGAGCCCGCTTCGGAATGGGCCAGCGGCAAGACGCCGGTTAACGTCGCGATGCCCAGCACGCTGAACAGAGTGACGGCGATCGCTGCGATCACCATCGAGGGATAAAGCAGTTTGGGACGAGTTTGCATTATGTTGCTCCTTTCCTTCTTGGTTACGGGAACTGCCGCATGGGGCGCCGGGCCCCTTCCCTGCTTGCGCAGGCTGCGTCGCGGATGGCTTGCTCGCGGCCAATGACCCAAGCCTCGACGAAATCTTGTTGAGACGCCCATGACCGGCTGGCCCTACTTCCGCTCCAGCTCCTTGCCGATACGATTGCCGATATAGGCTCCTGCAGCCGCTCCGCCTATCGTGCCGGCCGAGCTGCCGGTCAGCGAGGTGCCCACGATGCCGCCAACGACCGCGCCGGAAACTGTGCCTATTTCCTGTTTGGTCGGATTCGAGCTGCACGCCGCAACGAGCGGAAGCAACGCGAGCAAGGAAATACTTTTAATTTGCTGCCTGTTCATGGGATTGCTCCTTAAGTCGGTTGAGCATTTCGATTCAATGTTCAATCAACTAAAAGCAACCCCTGTGCCAGATTATTTTTATAATCTATTTCAAAGGCTTATGTAATAAAAATGATTTTCATGTCATGGCGATCTGTCGCCATCAGGCGACAGATCGCCATGCGATTTTTGCAACCCGATGAAACCTAATGATTTTTATTGTCGCGCTGGGGCGACAATTATTTGAACAACGAAGGATCCAGGGAATGGCGCTGCAAGAGCTTGTAGAAATCCGTGCGATTCCTTTGCGCCAGAGTGGCGGCACTGGCGACATTTCCGCCCGTCATTTTGAGCAGCCGCGTCAGATAGTCGGCTTCGAAGCGGCGCCGCGCTTCGTCGAAGGGAATAATGTCTTCCAGTTCCTTGATGGCATGCTGCACCAGCGCAAGCGGCACGATCGGGCCGGTGGACAGCGCGACCGCCTGTTCCACCACGTTGAGCAACTGGCGCACATTGCCGGGCCAGCTGGCTCGCACCATCAGCTCCATCGCCTCCGGGGCAAATCCGTTGACTTCCTTGCGATAGCGTCCCGCGATCTTGCGCAGAAAATGCCTGGCGAGCAGGGGGATATCGTCGCGGCGCTCGGCCAGCGGGGGAATAGCCAGCGCGACGACCTTGAGACGATAGAACAGGTCACTGCGGAAGCGCCCCTCGGTCATTTCCACCTCGAGATCGCGATGCGTCGCGCTGATCAAACGGATGTCGATGCCATGCGATTTTGTTGCGCCTACCGGCCTGACCTCGCGTTGCTCCAGCACGCGCAACAGCTTGACCTGCAACGGCAGCGGCATGTCGCCGATTTCATCGAGGAAGAGCGTGCCGCCATCTGCCTGGCGGACCAGACCGTTGTAATCCTTGGTGGCGCCGGTAAACGCCCCGCGTACATAGCCGAAGAGTTCCGATTCCAGGAGATTTTCCGGGATGGCGCCGCAGTTCACCGCGACGAAAGGGCCGTTCAAGCGCAGGCTGGCCCGATGAATGGCCTGCGCCAGCATTTCCTTGCCAGTTCCGGATTCGCCGTGCAGCATGACGCTGGCATCGCTTGCCGCCACCAGCTTGACCTGTGCCAGAAGGTCTTCCATGACGGCATTCTGGGTGACGATATCCGCGCGCCATGCCTGCCCTTCAAGGCCATCCAGTGCCCCGCCCGCGGAAAACCTGAGCGCCCGCGCGACTTGCTCGAGCAACTCCCTGGCATCATAGGGTTTGGTCAGGTAACCAAACACGCCGCGATTGGTCGCCACGATGGCATCCGGGATCGTGCCGTGGGCCGTCAGGATTATGACTGGCAACGCCGGATGCGAAATCCTGATGGCTTCGAACAGCGCTGAGCCATCCATCCCCGGCATGCGCAAATCGGTAATTACCAATTGCGGCCGCTCGACGGCAATCAGTGCAAGCGCATGCTCGGCCTTGCCGGCCGTTATCACCCCATAACCCGCTGCCTCCAGCCGGATGGCAAGCAGGCGCAACAGGCCGGCATCGTCATCGACCAGCAGGATGCGCGAACGCTCTCCACTCATGGCTTGTCCCTGGCAGGGCTTTCGCGCTGCATCATCTTTCTTTCGATATCCTTCAGCGCATCAAGCTTGCTCTCCATATCCTCGGCCCGCCGGGTCTGACTCTGCGCATTGGCATCCAGGCGCCGGCGTTCCGCGATGTCGGCATAAATCAGCACCGCCAGGGCGCGCAATTCGCGCTCATGGCCTGAGTTTTCCTTGGTTTCCCTGACCATCGGCTCGATCAGCTGTTGGGCGTGGCGCGCGTCGGCACCGGGCACTGCCAGTACAAGCGCATATTGCAGCAAGCGGAAATCGGACTTTTCATTGACATAGAGCCTGCGCGCATGCTCCGTCTCCTTGGCGAACTCGGCTGGCGGCAGATTGCGTATGTAGTCGAAATAATAGAGCAGGGAAACCACAGCGCCGGAGGGATTCAACAAGTCTGGCCTGGGCGAGTATCCGGCGCCGGAAGAACCCAGCGTCGCGCAACCGGCCAGAACCATGATGGACAACACCATCACCGCATGTTTGAACAGTGTGCACATGATCGTCATTTCCTTCATCACAAATTCAGGGGCAACTGCACGGTGAAATGCCCTTTCCCGACAGCAACATCAATCTGGCCGCCGAGGGTCAACACATGTTCCTTGGTAATCGACAAGCCCAGGCCCGACCCCTTGACCACTCCGGTTGCCGCAGCCTGGCCGCGATAGAACGGATCAAAGAGGTACTCCCGGTCCGTCGCAGCGACACCCGGCCCGTTGTCGATGACCTCAAGCAGGGCATGGCCGTTTTTTTTCGATGCCGCCACGGTGATTGTCCCGCCCGCCGGCGAATACTTGATGGCATTGGACAGCAGGTTATCCAGCACGATGCGGAAACGCTCGGTATCGGTGCGCATGACAAAATCATCGACTTTCAGATCGAGACGAATATCGCGCGCAGTGATTGCCAATGTCTGCTTATCCACCACTTTGGCAATGATCTCCATCGGCTTCACCGACTGCAACTTGAGTGGCGCCTGCTGGAACTCGGCTTCGCCGTGACGCAACAAATCCTCGATGAGGCGCTGCAGGTCCAGACTGTGCTGGCGCAATATACGCACAATTTCGCGCTGCCGCTCGGAAAGGGGGCCGGCTATTTCCTCGGCAAGCAAGTCCGAGCCTTCGCGCAGCGCAGTCAGCGGCGTTTTGAGTTCGTGCGAAATATGGCGCAGAAAGTGGGCCTTCTGCTCTTCCAGCTGTACCAGGCGCAAACGCAGCCAGTCGAGCTGGCGGCCCAGTTGTTCGAGATCCTCAGGGCCGCTGACTTCGATCCTGGCCGCAAGGCGGCGTTCCCCAATATCCCGTATGCCCTGCTCGATCTGCGCGATCGGCCTGGCCAACAGATAGGTAAAACCGGCAACCACAAAGAAGGAGAGCGGCAGCAGCAGGAAAAGCTGTCCTTTGACCCGCGTCTCGGTCTGTTCCGCGAGTTCGCGCAAGGATTCCGCCTCGCGATCAATGACCCTGCTCGAACGCGTGAGCAGTTGCCGCGTCAAGTCGGCAATATCTGCATAGCGCCGCGCCAGTTCCGGCGCCTTCTTCGCATGGATACCTGCCTGCACCAGGTGCGCATTGAGTTGTTTCTCCTGCTGCAGCAAATCATTCAGTTCGGAGCGCATCGGCGCTTCAAGCGGCAGTTCGTCCAGTTGCGCACCCGCTTCAACGAAGCGTTGATGCAGGGCGAGGTAGCTGTCCCACAAGGTGGGATCGCGCAACACCACGCTTTGTTGCGCGGCACGTTCCAGCGAGCTGGCCGTCTCGCTCAACTCGCGCGTCGCATGGGCCACCCGCGCCGCGTCATAGACCGCACGCTGGCTTTGCGTCGACAGTCGCTGGATGGCGACAGTATTGGTCAGCAAACCGATAACCAGCGGCAGAACCGCCAGCAGAAAGCCGGCTGAAAGGAGTTTGAAAAATGATTTCGGGTAATGAATTTTCATGTCCGGATGCCACGCAAAATCTGTTCCCGCAGAAAAAATGCCCGACCCAAATTTCTTGCGCTATCAGCTTGCTTGCAACGCTTTCATAGTCCTCCGCATGAAGCAGAGGTCTTCCCATGCCTTGGCCTTGTCGGGCAGGTTGCGCAACAGATAGGCGGGGTGATAGGTGACGATCAGCGGAATGCCGCAATACTCATGCGTTCGCCCGCGCGCCGCGCCGATTTTCACCTCGGCCTGCAATAACGTCTGCGCCGCGGGCCGGCCCATCGCCACAATCAGCTTCGGCCGGATCAGCGCAATCTGCTGTTCCAGATACGGACGGCATGCGGCGATTTCTTCATGCTCCGGGGTGCGATTTGCCGGCGGACGGCATTTGACGGCATTGGCGATATAAACATCCCGTCCTCGCCTGAGGCCGATGGACGACAGCATGTTGTCGAGCAGCTTGCCGGCCTGGCCGACGAAGGGCTCGCCGCGTTCGTCCTCTTCCGCGCCCGGGCCTTCGCCGACGAAAAGCCAGTCGGCCTGCCGGTCGCCGACGCCCAGCACAGCTTGTTTGCGCGCCTCGCAAAGTCGGCACCGGCGACACGCCGAAACAGCAGCGGAAAGCTCATCCCAGCCCATTTCCGCAACCGGCGGCGAGCCGGTTGAAATACCCGCCGCGAGCGGAATGCTCGCAGCCGGAGTTCCTTGAGCCGCCGCCGGAGGAAGCGTTCCCGGCTCAGGCGCCACCGCGGGCGCCGCGCGCAGTTTCCAAACCGGCCCCAGGCCCATCTCGCGCAGTATCTGGTCGCGACCAGGATTCATGGATTGCCCACCGCGATCATTCATAGATCTCTTGCCATTACGATGGCATCTTCCCGTTTTTCACCGGCTGGATAATATCCGTGCCGCCGGCCGATCTCGGCAAAACCAAGGCGCTCATACAAGGCCCGCCCCGCCTGGTTGCCGGAGCGCACTTCAAGCAGCATGCGCGCGGCCCGCTGCGCTTTGGCCCGCGCCATGAGGTGCCGCAAAATTGCGGCGCCGTATCCCCGGCGCTGGAATTCGGCCAGCACGCTGATGTTCAGCAATTGCGCCTCGTCGACCGCCATCATGACCACCCCATAGCCAACCATCCGGCCGGCTGCGCTATGCGCCAGCAAGGCATCGTAGCCTGCGGCCAGCGCATCGGCAAAATTGCCGCGCGTCCACGGCGCAAGGTGCAGCCGGGCTTCGGCGGCGACAACTGCATCAAGGTCCGCCAGCGCCATGGCAGTGTAGCGCATGCTTATTTCGGCCCGCCGCGCGCCAGGCGCTCAGCCGTGGTGAATGCCACCTTGTCGCGCACATAAATAGGCTGGGCATCTGCCGCCGCCACGCCCGCACCGCGCGCGAATACCGGTGCAGCCAGGCATGCCACCGCGACAGCCGAAGGAAAAATATCGGGGTGCACGCCGGCAAGATCGGGTTTTCGGCTGCACAGGATTTCGCCATGGCTCTTAAACCCGTCGCCCACGCCCCACGCGTTCAGAAAAGTCGGCGCCGGCAACACGGCAGGCGGCAGGCAGACCGGCGCCATGACTTCGCTGACCGCATCGCCGTCGATCATGTAAGCGGCAGCGTATACCTCATTCATTCGCGCATCGAGGCAAGTCCACGCAGCGCGTTCGCCGGAGGCCAGGGCCAAGGCGGCCAGCGTTGAAACCGACGCAACCGGCAAGTCAAGGCCAAAAGCCAGCCCCTGCGCCACGCCGCACGCCAGACGCAAACCGGTAAAGCCGCCAGGACCGGCGCCAAAGGCAATGCCATCGATCTGCGCCAGCGTCACGCCGGCTGCGGCCAGCAGTTCATGCACCCAGGGCAGCAGCACTTCCGAGCCGCCATTGGGTAGAACCGCGCTACGTTCGATTGACGTGCCGTCCTGCCACAGGGCAACCGACAAACGCCGCGTCGCCGTTTCGAACGCCAGGAGGCGCATCAGAAAAAGTCAGGGCTTGCGGCCAAGAATGCCGCGCAGGCTCTCCTGCAGGTCGGCAGGAAGAACTATTGTCTTGGCATTCTGAGAATTGGCCAGCGCTATCATCGCCTCGACATATTTCTGCCCGAGCAGATAACGCATCGGCGCATCTTCGCTGCCGACCGCCGCCGCAACGCGCTTGATTGCTTCGGCGCTGGCATCAGCCAGCATGATCTGCGCTTCAGCCTGGAGGCGCGCCGACTGCAACAGCGCTTCGGCATTCAGAATGGTCGATTGCTTGGCCCCCTCGGCCTTGGTCACCATCGCTTTGCGCTCGCGTTCGGCACTGGCCTGCGCTTCCATCGCACGCTGCATGGATTCGGAGGGATTGATGTCCTGAAGTTCGACCGACTTGACGGTGAGGCCCCAGTCAATGGCTTCGTCGGCAATGCTCTCGCGCAAACGCGCCTTGATCTTGTCGCGATTGGAGAGCGCTTCGTCAAGACTCATTTCGCCGATGATCGAACGCAGCGTCGTCATGATCATGTTGCGAATCGCCTCGGAAAAATCTGTCACGCCATACACCGCCTTGACCGGATCGGTGACCTTGATGAAGGCGATGGCATTGGTCAGGATCACGGCGTTGTCGCGGGTGATGACTTCCTGCTCCTGCACATCCAGGATGATGTCCTTGGTGACCAGCTTGTAGCGCACCTGATCCAGATAGGGGATGATGATGTTGAGGCCGGGCAGCAGCGTTGTCCGGTACTTGCCCAGACGTTCGACAACCCATTCCTCGCCCTGCGCCACGATGCGCACGCCCTTGGCAACGGTGACGGCAGCGAACAAAAACAGCGCGATGACAAAAAAACCCAGATCACCCATCATATGCTCCTCACGTTTTACCGACCCTCAGGAACTGCCCATCCACCGCTACGACTTGCACCCGCGCACCGGCGGCAATGGCTTCGTCCGCCATGCAGGGCCAGAGATCCGCGCCCATCACCGGCTTCTGGAAGCGCACTTCGCCGCGTCCCGACGATACGCCCAGCGGTTCAATCGCGCGCACCAGCACGCCGATCTCGCCCAGCACTTCGTCCGCCTGGCCTGAACGCGTCTTGCTGGCGTTGCGAAAAAACTTGAACCACAGCACAGTCATCGCAACCGAGGCCACGGTCCACAGCAGTACCTGCGCCGCAAACCCCAGCATGGGCGCCAGCAGCAGGGCGACGCCGACCAGCAGCGCGCCCAGGGCAAACCAGATGATGAAAAAACTGGGCAGGGCCAGTTCCGCCAAAGCCAGCCCTAAACCCAATACCATCCAGTGCCACCAGAGAAGCTGCATGATTTATTTTGTATGGCTGGCCAGCCGCAACCAGGTGTCAATCACTGTATCAGGATTCAGCGAAATGGTCTGAATGCCTTCATCCATCAGCCACTCGGCAAAATCGGCATGGTCCGACGGCCCCTGGCCGCAGATGCCGACATATTTGCCCAGGCGGTTGCAGGTGGCAATCGTCATGGACAGCAGTTGTTTGACCGCCGGATCCCGTTCGTCAAAGGCCTGCGCCACCAGGCCGGAATCGCGGTCCAGGCCCAGCGTCAGTTGCGTCAGGTCATTCGAGCCGATGGAATAGCCATCGAAGTGTTCGAGGAACTGCGCGGCCAGCAGCGCATTGGAAGGAATCTCGCACATCATGATCAGCTTCAGCTCATTCTCGCCGCGTTGCAGGCCATGCGAAGCAAGCAGTTCGACCACGGTCCGCGCCTCCTCCACCGTGCGCACAAACGGCACCATGATCTGCACATTGGTCAGGCCCATGTCGTTGCGCACGCGCTTCATGGCGCGGCATTCCAGCTCGAAACAGTCGCGAAAGGATGGCGCGATGTAGCGGGACGCGCCACGGAAGCCAAGCATCGGGTTTTCTTCTTCCGGCTCGTAAATATCGCCGCCGAGCAGCTTGCGGTATTCATTTGACTTGAAGTCCGACAGGCGAACGATCACCGGCTGCGGATAAAAAGCCGCGGCAATCGTCGCCACGCCCTCGGCCAGCTTCTCGACAAAGAAGGTCTCGGGCGAAGCATAGCCGCGCGAACGGCGCATGATTTCCTCATGCAGGCTGGCCGGCGCCTGATCAACTTCCAGAATCGCCTTGGGATGAATGCCGATCATGTTGTTGATGACGAACTCAAGACGGGCCAGGCCGACGCCGGCATTGGGAATCTGCGCAAACTCGAAGGCCAGTTCGGGATTGCCGACGTTCATCATGATTTTTACCGGCAGCCTGGGCAGATTGCCCACGTCCTGCCGCGTCACTTCAAAATCCAGCGCCCCGCGATAGACATAGCCCGTATCGCCCTCGGCGCATGACACGGTGACTTTCTCGCCCTCCTCCAGCACCGTGGTGGCGTTGCCGCAACCCACGATGGCCGGAATCCCCAGTTCGCGGGCAATGATGGCGGCATGGCACGTGCGCCCGCCGCGATTGGTGACGCTGGCCGAGGCCCGCTTCATCACCGGCTCCCAGTTCGGGTCGGTCATGTCCGCCACCAGCACATCGCCTGTTTGCACACGGTGCATCTCGGCCGGGTCTTTGACTATGCGCACGGCGCCACCGCCGATCTTCTGGCCAATGGCGCGGCCGCTGGCCAGCACCTTGCCGTGCTGTCTGAGCCTGTATTTCTCCAGCACCGTGGCATGCGCATCCTGCGATTTCACCGTCTCCGGCCGCGCCTGGAGAATATAGAGCTTGCCATCCTGGCCGTCCTTGCCCCATTCGATGTCCATCGGCCGCCGGTAATGCGCTTCAATGATCATGGCATAACGCGCCAGCTCGAGAACGTCCGCATCATTCAGGGCAAAGCGATTGCGCTCGGCTTCCGGCACATCCACTGTTTCCGTGCTGCGGCCCGCCTGGCGCGATTCGGTAAAGATCATCTTGATCAGCTTGCTGCCCATGTTGCGCCGGATGATGGAAGGCTTGCCCAGCGCCAGCGTGGGTTTATGCACATAAAACTCATCGGGATTGACTGCCCCCTGGACCACGGTTTCACCCAGGCCGTAGCTGGCGGTGATGAACACCACCTGATCGAAACCAGATTCGGTATCCAGCGTAAACATCACGCCGGAGGCGCCGGTATCCGAGCGCACCATGCGTTGCACGCCGGCGGAAAGCGCCACCTCGGCATGCGCGAAACCCTTGTGTACGCGATAGGCGATGGCACGGTCGTTATAGAGCGAAGCGAATACTTCCTTGATGGCATGCAGGATGTTCGCGTAGCCGTGAATGTTGAGGAAGCTTTCCTGCTGGCCGGCAAACGAGGCGTCCGGCAGGTCTTCCGCTGTCGCCGACGAACGCACGGCAAACGTGGCCTCGGCGCCGCTCACGCCGATCAGCGCCTCGTATTCCTGCCGGATCTCGTCTTCCAGCTTCGGCGGGAACGGCGTATCCACCACCCATTGGCGAATCTGCGCGCCGGTTTTTGCGAGCTTCTCGACATCATCGACATCCAGCGCATCCAGCGCGGCATTGATGCGCTCCGCCAGACCCTGATGGGCCAGAAATTCACGATAGGCCAGCGCAGTCGTGGCGAAACCGCCGGGCACGCGCACATTCGAGGCCGCCAACTGGCTGATCATCTCGCCCAGCGAAGCATTCTTGCCGCCCACATCACCAACGTCAGTCATCCGCAGGTGGTCAAAGGCAATGGCGTAGCGATGGGCGAGCGGAGCAAGTGAAGACATACAGATTCCTTCTGTTAACATGGGAATACAAACAGGTCGTTATTTTATCGCCATTAAGTCACCGCTTCCCCTTCTCGCGAGATTATTGATGACAACATCCTCCCCTGCCCGGCATACCGTGTTTTTCATCTCCGACGGCACCGGCATCACCGCCGAAACCCTGGGGCATAGCCTGCTTTCCCAGTTTGACGGCATCAGCCACACGCAGGTGCGCATGCCGTTCATCGATTCCGTCGAAAAAGCCCTTGACTGCGTCACCCGCATCAAAAAAGCGGGAGCCCGCGACGGCAACCGCCCGATTGTCGTCTCCACCCTGGTGAATCCCGCGGCAGCCGCAGTGCTGCGCGAAGCCAATGCCCTGATTCTCGATTTTTTCGGCGCCTTTATTTCTCCGCTGGAGGAAGAATTCGGCATCAAATCCAGCCATACCATCGGCCGCAGCCATAGCCGGGTGAATTCCTCGGAATATGTGGCGCGCATGGACGCCATCAATTTCACGCTGGCGCACGATGATGGCGTTTCGAATGCCGACCTGGATAAATCCGACGTGATTCTGGTCGGCGTCTCGCGCAGCGGCAAAACCCCGACCAGCCTTTACCTTGCGATCCAGTTCGGCATCAAGACAGCCAACTATCCGCTGATCCCCGAAGACTTTGAACGCAACAAGCTGCCCGACGGACTGGCAAAGCATCGACACAAGCTGTTCGGCCTGACCATTACCCCCGAGCGATTGGCCTCCATCCGCCAGGAACGTCGGCCCGACAGCACCTATGCGTCAATTGCAAACTGCCGCTGGGAAATCGAGCAGGCGCAAAAACTGATGCGCCGCGAAGGCATACGCTGGCTTGATTCCACCACCAAGTCGATCGAGGAAATCGGCGCCACGCTGCTGCAAACGGTAAAGATCGACCGGCGCGCCTACTGAGCCATCCATCAACCTCCGGACATGCGTATGAAAAACAACTTTTTGCGCAAGGCCATCACCGGCTTGTCAATCTGCGTCTGCTGCCTTGCCGCACAAGGCGCGTCGCAATTTCCGGTGGCGGCGGAAAATGGCATGGTGGTCACCGCGCAGCATCTGGCCACCCAAATTGGCGTTGATGTCCTGGAGAAAGGCGGCAATGCCATCGATGCGGCGGTGGCCGTGGGCTATGCGCTGGCCGTGGTCTATCCCGCGGCCGGCAATCTGGGCGGCGGCGGGTTCATGACCATCCAGCTCGCCGATGGGCGCAAGACTTTCCTGGATTTCCGCGAAACGGCGCCGCTTGCCGCCACCGCCGCCATGTATCTGGACAAGGACGGCAAGGTCATCAGGAATCTGAGCACCCGTGGCTACCTTGCCGTCGGCGTACCCGGTACGGTTGCCGGGCTGGAATTGGCGCTCGCCAGGTACGGCACGATGCAGCGCGCAACGCTCATCGCGCCATCCATTCGGCTGGCCGAACGCGGTTTCACGCTGGAAGAAGGGGACATCGACATGCTCGCCCAGGCCGGCGAAGACTTGCGCAAGGACGGGCCAAGCGCCGCCATCTTCCTGAACCGGGGCCGGCCGTTCAGGGCCGGGCAGCGGCTGGTGCAGAAAGACCTTGGGCGTTCCCTGCGCCTGATCAGCGCGCAGGGCGGGAAAGCCTTTTATGCGGGCCCCATTGGCGCAGCCATCGTGGCGGCAAGCGCGCGCGGCAAAGGCATTCTGAGCAAAGCGGACTTCGCGCACTACAAAGCGCGCGAACTGGCTCCCGTCGAATGCGACTATCGCGGCTATCACATCGTATCGGCGCCGCCCCCGAGTTCGGGTGGCGTGGTGGTCTGCGAAATCCTCAACATCCTTGAAGGCTACCCGCTGAAGGAACTGGGTTACCTTTCCGCGCAGGCAGTGCACTACCAGATCGAAGCCATGCGGCATGCCTATGTCGACCGCAACAATTATCTTGGCGACCCGGATTTCGTCAACAATCCGATCGGACGTCTGCTGGACAAGCGCTATGCAGAAAATATCCGTGCCGCGATCAACCCGGCCAAGGCGGGCGTATCCAGCGAACTCAAACCCGGCGTGGCGCCGCACGAGGTCACGCAGGAAGGCAGCAACACCACGCACTATTCGATAGTCGATAAGGCCGGCAACGCGGTCTCGGTAACCTATACCCTGAACGCATGGTTCGGCGCCGCCGTCACGGCGGCAACAACCGGCATCCTGTTGAACAACGAAATGGACGACTTCACCGTCAAGCCCGGCGTGCCCAACCTGTTTGGCCTGGTGCAGGGGGAAGCCAACGCCATCGCTCCAGGCAAGCGGCCGCTGAGTTCGATGAGTCCGACGATCGTGTCGCGCGACGGCAAGCCGGTAATGGTCATCGGCACGCCAGGCGGCAGCCGCATCATTAGCGTTGTGGTGCACTCCATCCTCAATGTCATCGACTACGGCATGAACATCCAGGAAGCCGTGGATGCCCCGCGTTTCCACCAGCAATGGCTGCCGGATGTCACCGAAGTCGAGACGTTCGCGTTCAGCCCGGATACGCGCCAGCTCCTGATCGGCATGGGCCACAAACTGGGCGACCCGCAGCCAGCCAACCATGCCGCCGGTATTCTGATCGGCGCGCCGGCGCTCGGCGGCAAGCCGCGTGGCAACAACCGTTTCTACGGCGCCATCGATCCGCGCCGCAACACGGGGCTGGCAGCGGGCTATTAAGCTATTAACGAAAAAGTCGGCGCTGGCAAGACGGTGAAAGCACCCTGCAAGCGCTACTTAACGCGCCAGCATGGATGCTATTGGCGCTGGCGAGCGGCCTCGAACAGGCACACGGCGGCAGCGGCGGCGACGTTGAGCGATTCGCTTGCGGCGGCGAGCGGTATGGTGACGCGCCGTTGCGCGGCGGCAACCAGTTCCGCCGACAGCCCCGCCCCCTCGTTGCCAAACAGCCAGACCACCGGCTGGCGCAAATCCAGCGCATACAGGCTCTCGCCCTCGCGGGCCACAGTCGCCACCGGGATTCCGCCGCATGTTGCCAGTGTCGCCGCCAGGTCCGCCTGCTCGCGAATCCGCAAACTGAAATGCGCGCCCTGCCCTGCGCGCAGCACGCGCGGCGTCCAGGCGCCCGCGCAGCCGGGGCCGAGCACCACGTCGCGTACCCCCGCCGCCGCCGCGGTACGCAGGATGGCGCCGACATTGCCGGCATCCTGTATCGCCTCGAGCATTACCGCATCCCCCGTAATGACCCCTTGCGCAGGGGGTGGAACGGCGATCACGGCGGCGATGCCGGTGGGCGCAGCGACGCCGGAAATTTCGCGGAACAAGGTATCGCGCAACAGCAGACAGTCAATGCCGCCTGCACGGGCGAGCAATGCGGCAATCTGCGGATGATTCTGCCCGCTCTCGCTTACCAGCAGTTGCTGTACCGCAATGCCATGCGCGAAACAGCCAGTCACCAGATGAATGCCGTCGGCCAGCGTGCGCCCCTGGCGGCGCGGTTCGCGCGGATCGCTCGCCAGCGCGCTGAGGGCCTTGAAAGCCGGATTGGCGCGCGAGGCAATGAGGCGCGGAGCATTCATCCGGTCAGTGGCGACGCGATGCAGAAACCAGCGCGCAGTTCATGGCTTGCTCTCCAGCAGGGCGCGGATCGGCGCAAAGCTTTTCCGGTGAAAATAGGCCGGACCGTGGGCCTGCAAAGCGGCACGATGGGCCACGGTGTCATAGCCTTTGTGCCGGTCAAGCGCATAGTGCGGATAGTCTGCGTGGATGCGCCGCATTTCAGCATCGCGCGCGGTTTTGGCAAGAATGGATGCGGCCGAGATTGCAGGTTCCAGCGCATCCCCGCCAATAATGGCGCGTGCCGGGACAACCAGCAGCGGGCAGCGGTTGCCGTCGATCAATGCCTCGGCCGGTTGCACGGGCAATGCCTCGACGGCGCGGCGCATGGCCAGCAGCGTGGCCTGCAGAATGTTGATCCGGTCGATTTCTTCCACCGAGGCGAAAGCGATGGCAAAGGCGAAAGCCTTTTCGCGGATTTCCACAGCCAGGCGCTCGCGTTTTTTCTCGCTGAGTTTCTTCGAGTCATCCAGGCCGTCGATAGGCCGCGCCGGGTCGAGAATCACCGCCGCCGCATACACGGGACCCGCCAGCGGGCCGCGGCCCGCCTCGTCCACGCCGCATACCAGAGGCAGGCCGCGTGCAGGGGAAATCATGCTTTCTGCAAATAAGGCATGACAGCCGCCGCCGCCCGTTGCGCGGTGTCCTGGCGCAGCAGGCGATGCAGACTCTGGAAAACGCGCTGGATGCCGGACCGCGCCTGGCGGTCGGCGAGCAAATTGCCGACGGCCTGGGCAAGATTTTCCGGCGTGGCGTCGTCCTGCAAAAACTCGGGCACCACAAAGCGGCCGGCAAGAATGTTGGGCAGGCCAATCCATGGCAGGTAACCCATATGGCGCATGATCTGCCAGGACCACGGTGAAATTTTGTAGGTAATCACCATGGGCCGGCCAACCAGTGCGGTTTCCAGCGTGGCCGTGCCGCTGGCGACCAGCACCACGTCGCTGGCGGCGACGGCGTCAGGCGCGTGGCCGAACATCAGGGTCAGGGGCAGTTCGTCGGCTTCCTGCTTCCACAATGCGGTTTCGAATTGCAGCCGCGTCTCGCCGGACGCCAGTGGCACCAGGAAATGCAGGGCCGGGTCGCGCGCATGCAATAGCTTGGCGGTTGCGACAAACGTGTCTGCCATGTAATGCAGCTCGGACTGCCGGCTGCCCGGCAGCAAGGCGACGACCGGCTGGTTGAGCGGAATGCCCAGCCGTTCGCGCATGGCCTTTTGATCCGTTTGCAGCGGAATGACATCGGCCATGGGATGCCCCACATAGCTGCATTTGACCGGCGTGCCGGTATACAGCGCAGGCTCGAACGGATACAGCGCAAGAATGTGCGTCATCGACTCGACGATTTTTTTCATCCGGCTTTTGCGCCATGCCCAAATGGACGGGCTGACAAAATGCACGGTGGGAATGCCGGCACGCTTGAGCCGCTTTTCCAGCCATGCATTGAAGTCGTAGCCATCGACACCGATGAAAATATCCGGCCGGTCCTTCAGCAGGCGCTTGAGCAACCGGCGCCGGATGCCGGCGATCTCGCGGTAATGTCGCAGCACTTCGACGTAGCCGCGCACGGCCAGTTTTTCAGCCGGCCAGTGGGAATCAAATCCTTCGCGCTGCATTTTCGGTCCGCCGATACCATAAAAACTGGCCTCGGGAAGATGCGTTTTCAGCGCAGCCATCAGGTGGGCGGCCAACTGGTCGCTGGAAGCCTCTCCGGCCACCATGGCGATACGCGCCATCAGCGGATGATCCCGCGCCCTGGCTGCGCCAGAAAATCTGCCAGCGGCGCCAGCTCGGGCGCGCTCGACGCTTCTGCCGCAATCATCGCGCGCGCCTCATCGAGCGAGTGTCCTTTTTTGTACAGGGTTTTGAAGGCGCGGCGGATGGCGGTAATGGCTTCCGCTGAAAAGCCCCGCCGCTTCAAGCCCTCGGCGTTGATGCTGCGAGGCTGCGCCGGACTGCCGGAAGCCATGACATAGGGCGGCATATCCTGCAGCAGGACGGAGCTGACGGCCGTCATGCTGTGCGCGCCAATGCGCACAAACTGATGCACGCCGGTAAAGCCGCCCAGAATGACCCAGTCGCCGATATGCACATGGCCTGCAAGCTGGGTACTGTTGGCAAAAATAACGTGATTGCCAATCTGGCAATCGTGCGCCACGTGGACATAGGCCATGATCCAGTTATCGCTTCCCAGGCGGGTTACGCCTGCATCCTGCACCGTACCGCAATTCAGAGTGCAGCACTCGCGTATGGTGTTGCGGTCGCCAATCTCAAGACGAGTCGGCTCGCCGGCATATTTTTTATCCTGCGGTTCCTCGCCGATCGAGCAAAACTGGAAAATACGGTTGTCGCGACCAATGGTAGTTCGTCCGGTAATCACGACATGCGGCCCGATCGAGGTATTGTCGCCGACCTCGACATGTTCGCCGATCAGCGAATACGCGCCAATGCTGACGCCCGCACCCAGCCTCGCGTCGGCATGCACGATGGCGGTAGGATGAATGGCCGTCATGCGACCACAGGAAGTGCAAAGCCGCTGGGCTTTACCGAACAGATCAGATCGGCTTCAGCGACAACGCTGCCGGCGACCTTTGCCACTGCCGAATACTTCCAGATGCCGCGCTTGTTGAGCACCAGCGTGATGTCCATGATCAATTGGTCGCCGGCGCTCACGGGCTTCTTGAAACGCGCATTGTCGATGCCAACGAAATAATAGATGGCATCGTCATCCGGCAACTGGCCGAGCGTCTTGAACGACAGGATCGCCGCCGCCTGCGCCATGGCTTCAATCACCAGCACGCCGGGCATCACCGGATGGTGCGGGTAGTGTCCTGGAAAAAATGGTTCATTGATGCTGACATTTTTCAGCGCAGTGATCCGCTCGCCGGGAATGACTTCCAGTACGCGATCGATCAGCAAAAAAGGATAACGATGCGGCAAATAATTCAGGACTTCATGGATGTCCATGCTGGAATCCGCATGCGTGGCGGTGGTTGCTTCGCTCATGACTTTTTCTCCAGTGCTGCGAGCCGTTGTTCAAGGGCGCGGATTTTATCGGCCATGGCGTCAAGATGGCGCAATCGCGAAAAATTCTTCAACCAGCCGGCATGGTCAAGAAACGGTATCGCTCCGCTATAAATGCCGGCACGAGGAATCGATTTGGCCACCAAGGTGCCGGCCAGCACATTGACGTCATCGGCAAGCGTCAGGTGGCCCAGAATCGATGCGCCGCCGCCCACGCTGCACCGTGCGCCGATAATGGCGCTGCCGGCAACGCCGACACAGCCGGCCAGGGCCGTGTGTGCGCCAATTTTTACGTTGTGCCCGACCTGGATCTGGTTGTCCAGCTTCACGCCATCGCCAATAACCGTATCGCCCAGCGCCCCGCGGTCTATCGTGGTATTGGCGCCAATTTCAACGTCATCGCCAATCAGGACGCGCCCGCTTTGCGGGATTTTTACCCAGGCGCCATCGGCTTCACGCGCAAAACCAAACCCGTCGGCACCAATCACCGCTCCCGAATGCACGATGCAACGCGCGCCTATTCGGCAACCGGCATAAACCGAGACGTGCGCCGCAAGCCGGGTTCCGGAACCAATGACGGCACCCTCGCCCACGCTGCAATTAGCGGCTATTACCACATGCTCGCCAATCTGCGCGCCCGCGCCTATCCACACATGGGGGCCGATGCTGGCTGACGCGGCAACCTGGCCTTCGATAACCGCACTGGCATGAATCCCCGGCACGGCCGCAGGCGGCGGATTAAGCCACTCGGCGACACGCGCATAATAAAGATAAGGCTGCGGCGTCAGAATTGCGGCTACCGGGCAATCATCGGCCGGCGGCGCCATGATGACCGCAGTAGCCCGCGTATGGGTCAGTTGCGAACGGTATTTCGGGTTCGCCAGGAAAGCCAGCTCACCCGGCCCGGCAGTTTCCAGCGGCGCGACGCGCGCGATTGACAGATTCGCCGCATCGTCATCGCCGACTATTTCCCCACCCAGACGGGCGACGATCTCACCAAGCCGCAGCGCCACGGCCAATGCGCCTTATTTCGTGCCGTCACCCAGCGCCTTGATCACCTTGTCAGTAATGTCGATACGCTGGTTGAAGTAGACCGCTTCCTGAAAAATAATGTCATATTTTTCGGCATCCGCAATCTGCTTGATGGCTTTGTTTACCCGCTCGAAAATTGCCGCCATTTCCTCGTTCTGACGCTGGCTGAGATCTTCCCGGAACTCACGCTGCTTGCGCTGGACATCTCGTGTCAGGTCCGCCAATTCACGCTCCTTGCTGCGGCGATCAGTCTCTGTCATTGTCGTTGCGCTCTTGTCCAAGGATTCCTGCATGGCCTGTAACTGCTTGACCATCCGCTGCAGTTCCTGATCGCGCTTTTCGAAATCCTTTTCGATCTTCTTTTTCACTTTTGCCGCCTGGGGCGACTCGGCCAGAATGCGCTGGCTGTTGATGAATCCAATCTTGCTCTCGGCCTGTGCAACGCCGCTCAACATCAGCAATGCAAGGCTGGTGATAAATATGTTTTTCAGCATGACTCTCTCGCTATAACGATATTAAAAGGTCGATCCCAACTGAAATTGAATGGCTTGCACCTTGTCTTCCGGTTTTTTGTTGAGGGGCTTCGCAAAGGAGAATTTAAGCGGACCTATAGGCGAATTCCAGGACACCGCCAATCCCGTACTGTACCTGAGACTGCTCAGCGAAACCTTTGAGTCATATCCCCAGACCCCGCCTGCATCGGCAAAAGCGCTGAAGCGAAAGGAGCGATCCCGCTTGGCGCCAGGAAAGCCAAACAGTAACTCGGCACTGCCGATGAGTCGCTTGTTCCCTCCCAGAAAATCATTGGTCAGGATATCCCGCGGGCCCAGGCTGTTTGATTCAAAGCCGCGCACAGAGCCGATTCCGCCAGCATAGAAGTTCTTGAAGAAGGGCACTTCCTTGCCGCCATACGCCTTGGCAATGCCTATTTCGCCGTTAAGGGCCAGAGTAAATGTTTCATCAAGAGGCGTAAAGCGCTGGTGCTGGTAGGTTCCGCGCATATATGTCGCCGTACTGCCCGGCAAGGAGATTTCCAGGCTTGCGCGCTTGTAATTCCCCTTGGTCGGGTACAGCAGACTGTCGCGCTCATCCTTCTGCCAACCCAGGGTCGTCAACCACGTGTTGCTTATCTGACCGAACTTGTTTACATAGTCCAGATAGCGTTGCGCCGAAAAAGTGCCGACCTTCAGATTGGTGTGATCAACAGAAAGTCCCACAAAAAGGTAATCGTCTTCACCGATGGGAATGCCATAACGTACGCCGCCGCCGGTTGAATCAGCAGCAAAACTGCTCACCGAAAGCGATTCGGTATCCGTCTTGCGGGTATACACATCAAATCCCTGGCTGATGCCATCGACGGTAAAATAGGGGTCGGTATGGGATAAGGATAAAATCCGGTTTGACTTGCTGGTGCTGACTTGTACGCCAATATGCTTGCCGCTGCCAAAGACGTTTTGTTGTTGCACTGAACCTGACAGCGTGAGCTTTTCGGAACTGGAAAAGCCGGCTCCCAGAGAAATATTTCCGGTGGGCTTTTCCTTCACTTTCAGATCGACGTCAATTTGATCCGTAGTACCGGCAACTGCCGGCGTTTCCATTGTCACGTCTTCAAAATATCCCAGGCGGTCAACCCGGTCACGCGACTTTTTGATCCGTTCTCCGTCATACCAGGCCGATTCCATCTGGCGAACTTCACGACGGATGACTTCATCACGGGTTCGGGTATTGCCGACTACATCAACGCGTCGCACATAAACACGCCGACCCGGATCAATCATCAGGGTGAACGCCACCTTGCGTTTTTCCTTGTCTATCTCGGGCGCTGCGTTAACATTTGCGAAAGCATAGCCATCATTCCCCAAGCGTTCGCTAATCGCTTTGGTTGTCTCGGCCATGGCCTCGCGCGAAAAAACGTCGCCGGGCTGTATCTTTACGAGTTTGAGCAATTCGGCCTCTGGCAGCAGCAGGTTGCCAGCCAGCTTGACCGAGGAAATCGAGTACTTTTCACCCTCGCTGATATTGACAGTAATGTAGATATCCTGCTTGTCGGCAGAAATGGAAACCTGGGTAGACTCGATGTTGAACTCGAGGTAGCCCAGATTCATGTAATAGGAGCGCAGAGACTCCAGGTCGCCCGCAAGCTTTTGCTTTGAATACTGATCGTTTTTCGTGTACCACGAAAACCAGCCTGACGGACTGAGCACCATCAGTTTGAGCAGATCGTCTTCCTTGAAGGCTTTGGCGCCAACAATGTTGATCTGCTTGATTTTGGCAACTTCACCTTCATCCACCACGAATTTGATGCCGACGCGATTGCGCTCCATCGGCGTGACCGTCACCTTGACGGCAACAGCATAGCGGCCTTGTGACAGATATTGCCGTTTCAACTCCTGTTCGGCACGTTCAACCATGGCGCGATCAAAAATACGCGATTCGGCCAAGCCAACTTCACGCAGCCCCTTCTTGAGATCCTCGGCCTTGAATGACTTGAGGCCCACAAACTCAAGCGAGGCAATCGCCGGACGTTCTTCCAGCACGACCACCAGCACCTGGCCCTCGATTTCAAGCCGCACATCCTTGAAAAATCCGGTGGCGAACAACGCCTTTATCGCACTGGCCGCCTTTTCGTCATCTATGGTGTCCCCGACCTTGACCGGCAGGTAAGAGAACACCGTACCCGCCTCAGTGCGCTGGATGCCTTCAACACGAATATCCTTGATCTGAAAAGGCTCAAACGCCAACACCGATTGGACCAGCAAGGCAGAGACCAGGCCAGCAAGTAATTTTTTATTCATTGGACAGTGACAAGAATTAGCCGGAAACAAGACGACTGAAATCGTTATAAAAGGCAAAAGCCATAAGCAGCGCCAGCAAGGCGAAACCGATCTGTTGGCCAATCTCCAGCACCCGTTCCGACACCGGACCACCCTTGATGAATTCGACAAGATAATACATCAAATGCCCACCATCCAGAACCGGCACGGGTAGCAGATTAAGTATGCCAAGACTGATGCTGATCAGGGCGAGAAAACTGAGGTAATAACTCAGCCCGAGGCGGGCCGACTGCCCGGCGTAGTCAGCAATGGTGACCGGGCCGGAGAGATTTTTCCATGAAAGTTCGCCACTCAGCATGCGTCCCATCATGCGCAAGCTGATGACCGATGTATCCCATGTTTTGAGCATTGCCCGCACCGCGGCGTCGAATGGGCCGTAACGAACGACCGTGGTCATGTCACTGACCGTTCCCTCCTCTTCCCTGACCATCACGCCCAGCCGTCCAAACCGCTGTCCGCTCTCCCCGCTCGCCTGCGGAACAGCGGATAGTCGCAGCGATCTTCCGTCGCGCTCAATGACGAACGCCAGTGCGCGTCCGGCTGAAACGCGCGCAATCGCCGATACGTCAGCCCATTCATCGATTGCCTTGCCGTCAATTTCCAGCACGCGGTCGCCTGCGCGAAACCCGGCCGCGGCGGCGGCCGATCCCGGCATGACCTGACCAACAACCGCGGGCAGGCGCGGCCGGTAAAGTATCAAGCCCAAGGGGGTCAAGGGGTCTTTCTCCGTCTCGGCAAGAGAAAAGCGCAGATTGTCGATGCGGTAGGCCGCCAGTGTTCCCTGCACCGTGATGGCTTCAAGCTCCAGCGGCGCCACATCCATGATCTGGCGCATCACTTCCCAGCGTAAATCCTGCCAGCTGGCAATCGGCGTGCCATTGACGGCACGCACGGTGACGCCTGCGGCAATCCCGGCGGCGGCGGCGGGGCTGCCTGCGGGCGGCGTCCCCAGGCGCGGTTTGAGCTCGGTCATGCCAATCATGAATACCAGCCAGTAAAGCAGGATTGCCAGCAGCAAATTGGCGGCCGGTCCGGCGGCCACAATGAAGGCGCGGCGACCGACCGGTTGGCGATTGAACGCATGCGGCAGATCCTCTGCCGGCACCTCTCCTTCGCGCTCATCGACCATCTTGACATAGCCGCCCAGGGGGAACAGCCCGATGGCCCATTCCGTCTGGTCGCCACCCATGCGGCGCGACCAGACTATCCGGCCAAAACCAATGGCGAAGCGCAGCACTTTGACTCCGCAAACGCGCGCAGCAAGATAATGGCCGAGCTCATGCACCAGCACCAGAACGCCCAGCGCCAGCAAAAAAGCGCCCGCATACAACGCAAAGAGTTCCGGGTTCATAGGACGTAATGCGCCAGCGCAATCATTGCCGCAGCCCGTCCCTGACGGTCAGCCTCGAGCACGGCGGCGATATCCGGCACGGCGCTTTGCGGCACGGCATCCAGCGCCTCGGCGATGACCCCGGCAATTCCGAGGAACGGCAGGCGACGGTCGAGAAAAGCCGCCACCGCCACTTCATTGGCTGCATTCAGCACCGCCGCTGCGTTGCCCCCGGCGCGCAAGGCCTGATAAGCGAGATCCAGGCAGGGAAAGCGCGACCGGTCGGGACGCTCGAAGTCGAGCTGCGCGACGGCAAACAGGTCAAGCGTTGCCGCGCCCGAATCGACGCGTTGCGGCCAGGCCAGCGCGTGGGCAATCGGGGTGCGCATGTCGGGATTGCCCAGTTGCGCCAGCACGGAACCGTCGGCATATTCGACCAGCGAATGAATCACGCTTTGCGGATGAATCACCACCTCGATTTTTTCTGCCGGCGCATTGAACAGCCAATGCGCTTCGATGACTTCCAGGCCTTTATTCATCATGGTCGCCGAATCGACGGAAATCTTTTTTCCCATCGCCCATTTCGGATGGGCCACCGCTTGCTCCGGCGTAACCTTGGACAATGCCTCCACCGGGGTCGTGCGAAACGGGCCGCCCGAAGCCGTCAGCAGGATGCGGCGCACGCCGGCGTGCGAAAAATCGCCCGCATAACCGGATGGCATGGACTGGAATACGGCATTGTGCTCACTGTCAATCGGCAGCAGGCACGCCCTGGCACGCCGCACCTCGGCCATGAACATGGCCCCGGCCATGACCAGCGCTTCCTTGTTGGCCAGCAGCACGCGCTTGCCGGCGCTTACGGCGGCAAGCGTCGGCACCAGCCCGGCCGCACCGACGATGGCGGCCATCACCGCATCAACCTCGGGCAGGCCGGCGATCTGCGCCAGGGCCTCCGGCCCGTGCAAAATCTCGGTCTTTACGGACATGGCGGACAACAGGTCTGCCAATCGCCGGGCATCGGCGGCACTGCCGGTTACTGCATACGCCGGACGAAACCGATGGCATTGTTCGGCGAGAAGCTCGATCCGCGTGTGGCCGCTCAACGCCGCCACCGTGAAACGGTCGGGATGGCGCGCCACCACATCGAGCGTGCTGACGCCAATCGAACCGGTCGCGCCGAGAATGGCAAGCTTCATCATCGGACAAAATGCAGGATAAGCGCCGCCA
Organism: uncultured Rhodocyclaceae bacterium; assembly: GCA_964596295.1. Classification (GTDB taxonomy): domain Bacteria; phylum Pseudomonadota; class Gammaproteobacteria; order Burkholderiales; family Rhodocyclaceae; genus Rugosibacter. The sequence goes on from CAZQTB010000009.1 coordinate 37,343, forward strand.
GCGGCAACGTGGAAGTCAGGCTGTCGATGCGGTCGAGCACGCCGCCGTGACCGGGGAGCAGGCCGCTACTGTCTTTCACGCCAGCCTGCCGCTTCAGTAACGATTCGAACAAGTCACCGAGGACGCTGACTGCCGTGAGCGCCGGCAAAGCCGCTCCCAGCAACAGCGCAGCCATTGGGGGAGTATCCGGCAAATAAGCGAGCACGATGCCGCCATACAGCAGCACGCCGAGCATGGCCCCGGCCACCCCTTCCCAGGTTTTTCCGGGACTGATCGCCGGCGCCAGCTTGTGACGGCCCCAGGCGCGGCCGGTGAAATAGGCCGCGATGTCCGCCACCCAGACCAAGGCCAGCACCGCCAGCAACAGCCAGGGACTTGCCGCGTGCAACAGCATCATGGCTGCCCAGGCCGGCAAAATCACCAGCAAGCCGATGAGATAGCCGAAAAAGTCATTGCCGGCCAGCGTCCATTTGCGGCGCAACCAGAAGGGCACGATGAGAATCCAGAACACGACCGCAGCAATGAGCAGCGCGGGAATCAGTTCCGCGGCGGCGATGCGCAACTGCCAGCAGAACAGGAGCAGGACACCGGCATACATGGCCCGCGCCGGCTGGTCCTGGCGCATCAGACCGCCCCACTCCCATGCCGCGAGAGCGGCAATCGCGGCAAAAGCAAACGCTGCTGCCCACGGCGGCAGCGCAAAAAGGATCAGGCCAAGCCCGGCGGCCAGAAACAGCGCCGTGATAATCCGCGCGCTAAGATTGGACATCGGATTCGACATTGCCGCTCGCTGCAGACGGATAAAAAGTCGGCGCTGGCGAGACGGCGGAAGACTGTATCTGCTCGCTGGTGCGCCCGAAGCGGCGTTCGCGCTGCTGGTAGGACTTGATCGCCGCATCCAGTGCCGCATCGTCAAAATCCGGCCACAGGGTGTCGGTAAAATAAAATTCACTGTAGGCCAGTTGCCAAAGCAGGAAGTTGCTGATGCGCTGTTCGCCGCCCGTGCGGATGAAGAGGTCGGGTTCCGGCGCATACGCCATTGCCAGATGCGGAGCCAGGTCAACTTCACCGCAATGCCCGGCTTTTTCGGGGTGCGCCAGGGCCAGCTGGTTCATCGCCTGCAAGATATCCCAGCGCCCGCCATAGTTGGCGGCAATGGTCAGCGTCAGCCGGGCATTGTTTGCGGTCAGCGCTTCGCCCTCATGAATCAGCGCCACCAGGCGCGGCTCAAAGGCGCTGAGGTCGCCAACCACGCGCAAACGGACTCCATTGGCATGCAGCTTGCCGATCTCGCCCTGCAAGGCGGCGACGAAAAGATTCATGAGAAAAGAAACCTCCTCGACCGGCCGCCGCCAGTTTTCCGAAGAAAAGGCGAACAGGGTGAGGTACCCGATGCCACGGGCAATGCAGGCCTTGACCATTGCCCGCACGGTTTCGACGCCACGCTTGTGACCCGCAACACGGGGCAGGAAACGTCGCTTCGCCCAGCGGCCATTGCCATCCATGATGATCGCCAGGTGGCGCGGCACGGCACCCACGCCGGGTATCGCCTGGGTCGAACTGGTGAACTTCCCTGTCATGATTTCTCCCGCAGTCCGCTTCAGGTGATGCGCCGGGTTTCTAAATCAAACGGCCATCAGGTCTTTTTCTTTTTCTGCCAGCAACCTGTCAACTTCGACCACATAGCGGTCGGTAAGCTTCTGGATATCATCCTGGGCGCGGCGTTCATCGTCCTCGGAGACTTCCTTCTTCTTCAGCGCATCTTTGAGATGGGTATTCGCATCGCGGCGCAAATTACGTATCGCGACCTTGGCAGTCTCGCCCTCATGCTTGATCACCTTGATCAGGTCACGGCGACGCTCTTCCGTCAGCGCCGGCATCGGCACGCGAATCGCATCGCCTTGCGTTGCCGGATTGAGCCCGAGATCGGAATCGCGAATGGCCTTTTCCACCTTCGCCACCATGGGCTTTTCCCACGGCTGCACGCCGATGGTGCGGGCGTCGAGCAAAGTGATATTGGCCACCTGATTGATGGGCATCAGCGCGCCGTAATAATCCACCTGCACGTGATCGAGAATACCGGTATGCGCCCGGCCGGTACGCACCTTGCCGAGATCGGCTTTCAGTGCTTCGAGGCTCTTCTGCATCTTCTGTTCTGTGGTTTTCTTCAGATCGGGAATCACAAAAAAACTCCTGAATGTGGCCTAAACGTGTACCAGCGTGCCTTCGTCCTCGCCCAGGACCACGCGTTTGAGCGCGCCTGCCTTGAAAATCGAAAACACGTTGATCGGCAGCTTTTGGTCGCGGCACAACGCAAAGGCAGTGGCATCCATCACCGCCAGATTGAGGCTGATGGCCGCATCGAAGCTGATGCGGGCAAAACGTGTCGCAGCGGGGTCTTTTTTCGGGTCGGCGGTATAAATGCCATCGACCTTGGTCGCCTTAAGCACGATCTCGGCCCCGATTTCCGAACCGCGCAGCGCAGCTGCCGTATCGGTAGTAAAGAACGGATTACCCGTGCCCGCGGCAAAAATCACCACCTTGCCTTCTTCAAGATAACGAATCGCCTTGCCGCGAATATAGGGCTCCACCACCTGCTCGATATTGAGTGCCGACTGCACGCGCGCATGCAATCCGGCCTGACGCATCGCATCAGACAGCGCCATGCCATTCATCACCGTGGCCAGCATGCCCATGTAGTCGGCCGTGGCGCGATCCATGCCGGTGGCCGTACCTGCCACTCCGCGAAAAATGTTGCCCCCGCCGATGACGACGCCGATCTCGACGCCGAGGTCTGCCACCGCCTTGATTTCGGCAACAATGCCGCCCAGCATCTGCGTGTTGATGCCATACGCATCATCACCCATCAACGCTTCGCCCGAGATCTTGAGCAGAATGCGGCGGAATTTCGGGGCGGTCATTGCGCTGTTTACTTGGTATTGCCCGCAGCAGCCGCCTGGGCAGCTACTTCCGCCGCAAAATCAGTCACCTTCTTTTCGATGCCTTCACCCACGACGTAGAGCGTGAATCCGGCAATTGACGCGCCCTTCGCCTTCAGCAGCTGCTCGATCGTCTGCTTGCCGTCTTCGGCTTTGACGAAGACCTGGCCCAGCAGCGTGACGTCTCTCAGGTACTTCTGCACCGTGCCTTCGGCAATTTTTTCCAGCATGGCTTCAGGCTTGCCGGCTTCGCGCGCCTTTTCGATGGCGATGCGGCGCTCGGTTTCCAGCAACTCGGCGGGTACGCCGGAGGCATCCAGCGATTTCGGCCTGGACGCGGCAATATGCATGGCAAGGTCTTTCGCCAACTGTTCGTCGCCACCGACCACATCCGCCAGCACGCCGATTCTTGCGCCGCCATGAATGTAGGCAATCAGCTTGCCCTTGGCTTCAACACGCGCAAAACGGCGCAAGCTCATGTTCTCGCCGATTTTCCCCACCAGCGCGGTGCGGGCGGATTCAATCGTACCTCCGCCCAGAGGCAACGCCGACAATGCCGCCACATCCGCAGGGTTTTTTGTCGCGACAAGATGGGCACAGTCTGCAGCCAGCTTGAGAAAGTCGTCATTCTTGGCAACAAAGTCGGTTTCTGAATTGATTTCGAGAATGCTGCCCAACTTGCCGTCCGCGCTGATGTGAATGGCAACCACGCCCTCCGCCGCTACGCGACTCGCCGCCTTGGAGGCCTTGTTGCCGAGCTTGACGCGCAGGATCTCTTCCGCCTTGCCCATGTCGCCCGCGGCTTCCGTCAGCGCCCTTTTGCATTCCATCATCGGCGCGTCGGTCTTCTCGCGCAATTCCTTGACCATACTTGCGGTAATGTCCGCCATTGCTTGACTCCAGATTCAGAAACGCTTACCCAGAAAAAATCGCGGGGGGCACGGAGAATTCCTGCAGATACTGCGTCCCCCGCAGTTGATGCCTTTTATTCCGCCGCCTCGTCCTCGACTTCGACAAACTCCTCATCACCGGCAAGTTGCTGCACGATGTCGCTCATCGCCTGATTCTTGCCTTCCAGAACGGCATCGGCGACACCCCGCGCATACAGGCGAATGGCGCGTGTAGAGTCGTCATTACCGGGAATGATGTAGCTCACGCCATCCGGGGAGTGATTGGTATCAACCACGCCGACCAGCGGAATACCCAGCTTTCCGGCTTCGGTGATGGCTATCTTGTGATAGCCGACGTCAATGACGAAAATGGCGTCCGGCAAACCGGACATGTCTTTGATGCCGCCGATCGATTTCCTCAGCTTGTCCATCTCGCGCTGCAGCGTCAGGCTTTCTTTTTTCGGCAGCTTTGCAAAGCCGCCATCCGTCTCCATCTGCTCCAGGTCATGCAGACGCTTGACTGACAGCTTCAGGGTCTTGAAGTTGGTCAGCATGCCGCCAAGCCAGCGATCATCGACATAGGGCATGCCGCAACGGCGGGCTTCTTCGGCGATGATTTCACGTGCCTGGCGCTTGGTGCTGACGAAAAGAATGGTGCCTTTCTTGGCCGCCAGTTTGTGCACGAAAACCATCGCCTCATTATATTTGGCGAGGGTCTTTTCCAGGTTAACGATATGAATTTTGTTGCGATGGCCGAAAATATACGGGGCCATCTTGGGATTCCAGAAACGGGTCTGGTGACCGAAGTGAACGCCGGCCTCCAGCATTTGGCGCATGGTAGTGCTCATTGAATATCTCCGATTGGGTTAAACCGCCGCCCGGCCGTGCTGCTCCGCAAGTGTTACCTTGCTGACGCCACCCTATCGGCGCCAGGCGTGTGGATTTCCGTCCAGAACCACCCCGGACAGGTTCGCCATTGTAGCCGCCCTGCCCCCGCCGACGCAAGCCGCGTGGCCACATTGTTGTTCCCGCCCGCCGCATCGGCTGAAAAGTCGGCGCCGGCACTGCGGTAGCCGTACCGCCAGCGGTTAAAATGCGTCTTTTTCTCATTCCGCAGATCCCTCATGGCCATCTCCATAAAAACTCCCGACGACATCGCCCAGATGCGCGTTGTCTGTCGTCTCGCGGCCGAGGTTCTGGATTACATCGCGCCCTTCGTCAAACCCGGCATGACGACCGCCGAGCTTGACCGCTTGTGCCATGACTACACGGTGAATGTGCAGCAGTGCATTCCGGCGCCGCTCAACTACGCGCCCCCCGGGTATGCGCCCTACCCGAAATCAATCTGCGCTTCAATCAATCATCAGGTGTGTCATGGCATCCCCAACGACCGGCCATTGAAGAATGGCGACATCGTCAATCTCGACATCACCAACATCAAGAACGGCTGGCATGGCGATACCAGCCGCACCTTCATTGTCGGCGAGGCGTCGATCCTGGCCAGGCGGCTCGTCGCTGTCACCTTCGAGTGCATGTGGATCGGGATTGCCCAGGTCAGGCCCGGCGTGCGCCTGGGCGCCATCGGCGCCGCCATCCAGAAGCATGCCGAGGACGCCGGGTTTTCGGTAGTACGCGAGTTTTGCGGCCATGGCACCGGCCGCAGCTTTCACGAAGAGCCGCAAGTGTTGCATTACGGCAGCACGAACAGCGGCCCGGCAATGGCGCCAGGCATGGTATTTACCATCGAACCCATGATCAATACCGGAAAAGCCGCAATTTCCGAGTTGCCCGACGGCTGGACCATCGTCACCAAGGATCGCAGCCTCTCCGCCCAGTTTGAGCATACCGTGGCCGTGACTGAAACCGGCGTCGAAGTGCTGACGCTCTCCGCCGGCACACCGCCCTGCCCTGAAAACATCAGAATTCACACCTGACATGGCCGACCTGCGCGCATTGGCCGCCGCCACCCGGCAACGGTTGGTTGAGGAGCAGCGGCAACTGATTGCCCTGTGGCGGAAAAACCAGGACAGCCGCGCCCTGCTTGCCGGCCGTGCCGCGCAGGTTGATGACGTGCTGCGGGAACTGTGGGCAACCCTCTCCTTGCCTGCCGATTGCGCCCTGGCGGCTGTCGGTGGCTATGGACGCGGCGAGCTTTATCCGGCGTCCGACGTTGATCTGCTGATTTTGCAACCCGATGCGTCTCATCCGGCCGATGCGCCGCAGCGCGAGCTCCAGCTCGAGGAGTTTGTGGGCCTTCTCTGGGATATCGGACTCGATATCGGCCACAGCGTGCGCAATGTCGCCGAATGCCTGACTGAAGCCGAGCGCGACATCACCGTACAGACATCCCTGCTCGAGGCGCGCTACCTGACCGGCTCGCCAGGCCTGTATGAAACCTTTGCACAAAGTTTCAGCACTGCGCTTGATCCTGCCGCCTTTTTCAAAGCCAAGCAACTGGAACAAGCCGAGCGCTACGCGCGTTTCAACGACACCCCTTACAGCCTCGAACCCAACTGCAAGGAAAGCCCCGGCGGCCTGCGCGACCTGCAAGTCATCCAGTGGGCCGCACGCGCGGCAAAGCTTGGCGACACGTGGAAAGCGCTGGCCCAGGCCGGAGTCATCACTCCAACCGAGGCACGCCAGATGGAGCGCAGCGAACGCCGCCTGCGCGAGTTGCGTATCCACCTGCACCTGCTCACCGGCCGGCGCGAAGACCGCCTGCTCTTCGATCACCAGGAAAAGCTTGCCGGCGCCATGGGCATTGCCGCCACCGAAGCCAAGCGCATTTCCGAAGTGCTGATGCAGCGCTACTACCAGAACGCCAAGCTGGTCACCCAGCTCAATGCGCTCGCCATGCAGGCGCTGGCCGATCGCCTGTTGCCGGCGCAGGCGAGCGCACCCATCATCATCGACGCCCACTTCCAGACCGTGCGCGAGCAACTCGACGTACGCGAGGACGACACCTTCGAGCGCACCCCGCACACCATACTCGAATGCTTCCTGCTGCAAATGCGGCGCAGCGAGCTCAAAGGCATGACGCCGCGCACCCTGCGCGCCCTCTGGCGCGCACGCCACCGGATCAACGCGCAATTTCGCGCCGATCCCGCCAACCGCGCCCTGTTTCTCAGCCTCTTCCGGCAACCGCATCTCATCCGCGCCCTGCGGCAGATGAACCAGTACGACATTCTTGGCCGCTACCTGCCCGCTTTTGGCCGCATCGTCGGCCAGATGCAGCATGACCTGTTTCACGTCTATACCGTCGACCAGCACATCCTGCAGGTCATACGCAACCTACGGCGTTTCGCGATGTCCGAGTTTGCCCACGAATACCCGTTCTGCTCGCGGCTGATGGCAGGCTTTGAGCGCCCCTGGCTGCTCTATCTTGCCGCGCTGTTTCACGACATCGCCAAAGGACGCGGCGGCGACCACTCCAAACTCGGCATGGCAGATGCCGCAGCATTCTGCCGCGACCATGGCCTCGACGACAACGACACCGGGTTGCTGGTCTTTCTCGTCGCCGAGCACCTCACCATGTCGCAGGTCGCGCAGAAGCAGGATCTTTCCGACCCCAACGTGATCAATGCCTTCGCCCGGCGCGTGGGCGACATGCGCCGCCTGACAGCGCTGTACCTGCTCACCGTGGCCGACGTGCGCGGCACCAGCCCGAAAGTGTGGAACTCCTGGAAGGGCAAGCTGCTCGAAGACCTGTTCCGCATGACCTCCAGCCTCCTCGCCGGCGACAGCGTACCGCAGCTCGCCGGCGTAGCCGAGCGGCAGGAAGAGGCGCGCGGCATCCTGCGCTATTACGGCCTGCGCTCCGGCGTTGAAAATGCGCTGTGGGAGCAGCTCGACACCGGCTACTTCATGCGCCAGGACGCCGAGGAAATTGCCTGGCACACGCGCACGATCTACCACTGCCCGGACACCACCGAACCGGTCGTGCGCGCCCGCCTCAATCCCAGTGGCGAAGGCTTGCAGATCATGGTCTACTGCCCCGACCAGCCGCAACTCTTCGCCCGCCTGTGCGGGTTTTTCGCCCGTCTTGGATACAGCATCCTTGACGCCCGCATCCATACCACCCGCCACGGCCGTGCGCTGGACAGTTTCATTGTTTTTGCCGCTGGCAACGGGTCCTCATACCGCGACATGATCAGCCTGATCGAACACGACCTGGTTCACCAGTTGAACACGCGCCCGCCGCTTCCCGCCGCACTGAACGGGCGCCTGTCACGACAAGTGCGCCATTTTCCCATCACCCCCGCAGTCGAAATTCGCGCTGACGAACGCGGCAACCAGTATCTGATGAGCGTCAGCGCTGTCGACCGTCCCGGCCTGCTCTATGCCATCGCCCGCGTGCTGGGCGAACACGATGTCGCATTGCATACCGCCAAGATAGGCACGCTGGGCGAACGCGTCGAAGATGTGTTTCTTGTCAGCGGCGAAAAACTCGCGCATACCGCCTCGCTGGTGCGGCTTGAGCAGGACTTGCTCGCTGCGCTGCAGGTGTAAACAACCCCCGTGCAGACAATCATGTTTTTACGTTCTGTTCAAAAAAGTCGGCGCTGGCTGCACGGCAAGGCAGGAGTATCGAGGAGCGCTCTCTATAATGCCTGTTCGTCGCGGCAGCGAAGCAAGCGCCGGACAATTCAACCCACCCATATCCTGGTTAAAAATAATGCAATTAAGATATTTCCTGTTTCCGCTGGTCGCCATCCTTATCTGGGCGTTCAATACAATTGTGAGCAAGCTCTCGGCCGGGGTCATTGAGCCGGGGGTCATTGCGTTTGATCGCTGGCTGGTGGCGGGAGTGGTAATGACTCCGTTCATGGCACGGGGAGTCTGGAAGAACAGAGCGGTCGTCCGCCGCCATCTGTTCGAAATCGGTGTCCTGTCACTGCTCGGCATGGTGCTTTTTCAAAGCCTCGCGTATTACGCGGCAGCCAGCACGACGGCAACCAACATGGGACTCATCGGTTCGCTGATGCCCTTATTCACTTTGTTGCTGAGCACGCTGCTGGTTCGCGAGCGGCCTACCGCTGCCTTGACGACCGGCGCCGCCCTGTCGATTCTCGGATTGCTGATTCTCATCGGCAAGGGGGAACCGTTCAACCTGTTCGAACAAGGGATCGCGTTTGGCGATGGCCTGATGCTGATCGGCACCGTAGCGTATGGCGCTTACGGCGTGCTGCTGCACAAGTGGGCGGTTCCGCTGCCGCCGTGGCAACTCCTTTACATGCAAATCGTGCTGGCCGTCATCATGCTGTTCCCCATCTTTTTGCTCTCGCCGCCTTCGCCGATCACGGCACAAAGCTTGCCCCTGATCCTGTTTGCCGGCATCCTTTCCTCGATCGTGTCAGGATTTTTCTGGATGCGCGGGGTTGTTCATCTGGGCGCCAATCGGGCAATGCTGTTCATGAACCTGCTGCCGGTCTTCGTCGCGCTGATCGCCATCGTCACCCTTGGCGAGCAATTGCATGCCTACCATGTCGTTGGCGGGCTCATTACCCTGCTCGGCGTCGTACTGGCCGAGGCGCCGAAACTGCTGCGCCCATCCGTTGTTGCCACACAAGACAAGCCGCCGCATTAGGAGGAAGGGCGGGAAGGGCGCGTTGCGGGGAATCGAAGAACACCTGCGCTACGACGACGGATCACCGTAGCGCAGGTGCGGTATGGTTTAGCGCTGCAGCTTCCTACGCGGCGCTCGCTGAACGGTCGTCAGCGAGCCAATCGGGCCAGCCGGCACGCCGGTTGGCTTCGCGCGCCAATGTACGTTCACTTGCGCTGGCGAAGCGCAAATCCCAGTTTTTCAGGCGTGGCATGGCGATCGCCTTGAACCAGAGCGGCGGAATGAACGCGCTGATTGCGCAAACGAAGATATTCGGCATTTGCGGCGCATCCGGGTGGGGGCGCAACTGGTCGAAACGCAGGAACCCATCGCGGTGATGATCGATGTGATTGGTTATTTCATACCCCACGACGCGATCCCACCAGTTCAGGTGGTTCCAAGTATGCTGGACTTCGACAGCCGAACCCGGCACGCGCACCAACCCGTAATGCTGCAGGTAGTTGAGCGCCTCCAGCGCGAACTTGCTGATGATCTGCGCGACAAATACCAGGAACGCCGCAAACCAGCCGCCGATCAGCGCCGCGCACAGGGGGATCGCCAGGGTAAGGCCAACTTCCCAAAGAACCGTATTCTTGACCGAGAAAAACGGCGTGCCCGTGGCGAGGCGACTCTTGCGTTCGTTTGCCCAAAGGGTTTTGTAATTGTGTTTCGTGCAGCGCCACATGAAGCTATAGACATTTTCGCCGCGGTACGCGGTGTCGGCATCTTCGGGTGTGTCGAAGTGCAGGTGATGCGTGTCGGTGTGCGGGATGTCGCGGTGCGGATCGGCAAAGAATGCGCACATGAGTTTGGCCAAGCCACGCGAAAATATGTCGCGCCGGTGCATCAGCTCGTGCGCAACCGGCACATTCGGCGCCACGCTCAGCCAGACCAGGCTGGCGATTCCGCCGACGAGGGCGACCACCATCGGCCAACCGGGAGCCACGCCAACATCCGTGCCGACGCGCCAGGCGAACACGGCGTACAGCGCCATCAACAACAGCATATGCAAGTACAACGGGATATCTGCCAGCCACGGGTGCTTGATACTGCGCAAGCGGTGATCCGGACCGGCGAGCAAGGCCAGCACAAACAGCACGGCATAGGTGCCGATCCCTGCCCACATCCAGTATCCGCCCATCATGAAGCCTGCGATGCCGGCAACCATCATCAGTGAAACCACGTAGTAACGAAGGTAATCAACCATGGCTATTCTCCCTGGCGTTACAAATAAACATTCAGATTCTTGCTGAGCAAGACATTCTGTTTGAGGATGATCAGGCGCTTGACGAGCTTGAAGCCATCGGCTGTTCTTCGCCAGACATCCTCGCGATTGCCGATCAGGGTGTCCTGATCCCGCTCATTGCGGTTACGGTAAGCAAGGAAGTTTGAATAGACAAGATGCTCATCTTCCTTTTCAGTCGGCACGACCTCGATGTTGGTGATGAGGTGCGTATACCGCGTGGCGGGGTCTTCCGACCATGCGGTACCCGTTTCGAGGCGCCGCAACCGCTTTTTGAGATCCTCCAGATTGTCGTTGTAATAGGCCATGCGCGTCAAATCATGGACTTGTTCCGTCTTGTCGCGCCGATAGCGCGTTTCGATGCCTGGCATATGGTAGTGCACATCATCCGCCAGCAGCGCGACCCACTCCTTGTAACGTTCCTGATCAAGGAGCCGGGCTTCGCGATAAAGGGTTTGCTCAATGGTCTTAATGAGATCGGTGTTCATATGGCATTGTTTATCAAAAGATTTATGGATTTCTCAGGCGGCCTTCAGGCTGGTGGTCGGGCCCAGAGTATCCTTTCCGCGCAGGCGGGGCGCATACCGCTCGGGTACTTGTGCCCAGTTCTCGGCATTCATCAGGTCAAGCCAGCGCTGGTATAAGCCACGCTGGTTGGCGTCGTTGTATTGCCCCTGATAGATAGTACCCGGCAATTCGGGGTGATCGATACGGCGATTGATGCCGCTGCGGTAATGCAGCTTTTCCTGACGGGTAATCACGCCGCGGTTGGTTTGCGTACAGTTTTCCCAGTTCTCGCCATCGTCCATTTCGAACGCTCCGCCGGGGCCGAATGTCTGCATCACCCCTTTGGTGATCTCTTCCTTGATATCGTCGGGCATGTTCTTATTGACGATAACCCAGGTGCGCAGTTCGAGTTGCGCCGGCCCTTTCGGCAGCCACGTGCGGAAAGTCGAAATGCCGGGCAGGAAAGAGACATTGGGGAAAATCGAGGACGATGCCACGGAACCGAAAATTTTGGAACGCAATTCGCCCAGGCGCTGGGCCATTTTCGGCCGCAGTCTGTTGTAGTAGTCCACGACCTTCGGCCGCCCGAGCAGAACAAGATCCCCCATCCCTTCGGTGCCGAACTCGTAACCGTGGCCATTGACGCTGGCGTGGAAGGAGTTTTTCATGTCGATCGCGGGGAAGGGCTGGCCATTGTTCATGGCGCGCGTGCCGGAGTCGTGCGTCCAGCCGGCGTGATAGGCATCGCCGATGAAATTCTCGACGCCGAATTTCCAGTTGGCGCCGATCACCGACTTGATGCAGCCGCCGACCAGCTCGGTACCGCCCTCGTCGTTATCGAGAATCAGGTCGAGATACCAGCGGAAGTCGCCGAGGTAGTCCTCAAGGCTTGGCGCCGACTCGTCGAAGGTGGCGAAGATCAGGCCTTTGTAGCTTCCGACTTTGGCGACTTGCTTCAAACCCCATTGCGATTTGTCGATGTCGCCGGGGTCGTAGCAGTATTCCTCATGCATGCCCATCAACTCGCCGCCGGTGTTGAAGCCCCAGCCGTGGTAGTTGCAGACAAAGCGGCGCGTATTGCCGCTGTCAGCGAAACACACCCGGTTGCCGCGATGCGGACAAGAGTTGAGAAAGACCTTGACCGAATCGTCTTTCTGCCGGCAGACGATGACGCCGTCTTCACCCATGTAGGTGGTGAGAAAATCGCCGGGGTTGGGAATCTGTGAATCGTGCGCCACGAAGAGCCAGCAACGGGCGAAGATCTGCTGCATTTCCTGCTCATAAATCGCCTGGTCCGAGAATATGCGGCGATCGAGCCAGCCCTCTTCGAGGTTCATGTAGCCATCGTAGCGACCATTGCCGTTAAGTTTTTCCATCTTCATGTTCAAAGTCTCCCTTGTTGTCGATCGAACCAGCATCGCTAATTATGAGGAAGCTTCATGCTTCCATTTCTTTATTACTCATAATATTAGCATATTACTACTCGCCCAGCAGGGTCAATGCCCTGATAGCAAAGGCAATTACATGTAACACATAGGGTTTCATGGGGCTTATATGCCCTTCTTGCAGAATCGGCGAGGCCGTATTTTTCTCCAGATTTTTTCAATCAACCAGCTTGACCAGCGCGCCATGCGCTACGTAAAAAATCGCCAGTTGCTGCGGCAAAGCCTCATCGGCAAAGAGCAGCGCATACGTTTCCAACTGGGCGCGGAAGCGTTCGGCGTGGGCGGCAAGTTCGGCCACACCCGCCTGCGGGCCCAGGTCAGCCGTCTTGTAGTCGATGATCCAGCGCACGCCAGCGTCGACGAAACTGCGATCAACAACGCGTGTTTCCGCCGTGCCGCCAGCGCCGACTTTTGACAGCGCAAGCTCGGCCGCCGCGCCTTCGCGCGCGCGCAGCAACCAGCGGCCGGCCTCGCTGTGCAGCGCTGTGCGCAACAGCGCCACCACGCGCGCGGCCCCGTTGGCGGCTTCGGCCTGCGGCCAGCCGCGGCTGGCCAGCCAACGCTCGGCCGCAGGCTGCAAACGCGCGAGACGCGCTTCATCCCATGCCTCCGCCTGCCCCGCTATCTGTTCCAGACAGACATGGGTCAGCGTACCCAGCGCGGCGGCCAGTGCGTCAGTCGCCGCTTCCTGCCCGAACACAGGGCCGATGGCGAATGCCGGCGCCTGCCACGCGGCGGGGACCTGCGGATTCGCCTGGCGCACCAGCTGCGGCACGAAAGCAGCCAGGCCGGATTTATCGGCCATGACACCCAGCGCCGAGCCTTGCTTAATTGCGCCCCGCCCCGCCGCGACAAACTCCGCTTCCCGCCGCACTGAACGGGCGCCTGTCACGACAAGTGCGCCATTTTCCCATCACCCCCGCAGTCGAAATTCGCGCTGACGAACGCGGCAACCAGTATCTGATGAGCGTCAGCGCTGTCGACCGTCCCGGCCTGCTCTATGCCATCGCCCGCGTGCTGGGCGAACACGATGTCGCATTGCATACCGCCAAGATAGGCACGCTGGGCGAACGCGTCGAAGATGTGTTTCTTGTCAGCGGCGAAAAACTCGCGCATACCGCCTCGCTGGTGCGGCTTGAGCAGGACTTGCTCGCTGCGCTGCAGGTGTAAACAACCCCCGTGCAGACAATCATGTTTTTACGTTCTGTTCAAAAAAGTCGGCGCTGGCTGCACGGCAAGGCAGGAGTATCGAGGAGCGCTCTCTATAATGCCTGTTCGTCGCGGCAGCGAAGCAAGCGCCGGACAATTCAACCCACCCATATCCTGGTTAAAAATAATGCAATTAAGATATTTCCTGTTTCCGCTGGTCGCCATCCTTATCTGGGCGTTCAATACAATTGTGAGCAAGCTCTCGGCCGGGGTCATTGAGCCGGGGGTCATTGCGTTTGATCGCTGGCTGGTGGCGGGAGTGGTAATGACTCCGTTCATGGCACGGGGAGTCTGGAAGAACAGAGCGGTCGTCCGCCGCCATCTGTTCGAAATCGGTGTCCTGTCACTGCTCGGCATGGTGCTTTTTCAAAGCCTCGCGTATTACGCGGCAGCCAGCACGACGGCAACCAACATGGGACTCATCGGTTCGCTGATGCCCTTATTCACTTTGTTGCTGAGCACGCTGCTGGTTCGCGAGCGGCCTACCGCTGCCTTGACGACCGGCGCCGCCCTGTCGATTCTCGGATTGCTGATTCTCATCGGCAAGGGGGAACCGTTCAACCTGTTCGAACAAGGGATCGCGTTTGGCGATGGCCTGATGCTGATCGGCACCGTAGCGTATGGCGCTTACGGCGTGCTGCTGCACAAGTGGGCGGTTCCGCTGCCGCCGTGGCAACTCCTTTACATGCAAATCGTGCTGGCCGTCATCATGCTGTTCCCCATCTTTTTGCTCTCGCCGCCTTCGCCGATCACGGCACAAAGCTTGCCCCTGATCCTGTTTGCCGGCATCCTTTCCTCGATCGTGTCAGGATTTTTCTGGATGCGCGGGGTTGTTCATCTGGGCGCCAATCGGGCAATGCTGTTCATGAACCTGCTGCCGGTCTTCGTCGCGCTGATCGCCATCGTCACCCTTGGCGAGCAATTGCATGCCTACCATGTCGTTGGCGGGCTCATTACCCTGCTCGGCGTCGTACTGGCCGAGGCGCCGAAACTGCTGCGCCCATCCGTTGTTGCCACACAAGACAAGCCGCCGCATTAGGAGGAAGGGCGGGAAGGGCGCGTTGCGGGGAATCGAAGAACACCTGCGCTACGACGACGGATCACCGTAGCGCAGGTGCGGTATGGTTTAGCGCTGCAGCTTCCTACGCGGCGCTCGCTGAACGGTCGTCAGCGAGCCAATCGGGCCAGCCGGCACGCCGGTTGGCTTCGCGCGCCAATGTACGTTCACTTGCGCTGGCGAAGCGCAAATCCCAGTTTTTCAGGCGTGGCATGGCGATCGCCTTGAACCAGAGCGGCGGAATGAACGCGCTGATTGCGCAAACGAAGATATTCGGCATTTGCGGCGCATCCGGGTGGGGGCGCAACTGGTCGAAACGCAGGAACCCATCGCGGTGATGATCGATGTGATTGGTTATTTCATACCCCACGACGCGATCCCACCAGTTCAGGTGGTTCCAAGTATGCTGGACTTCGACAGCCGAACCCGGCACGCGCACCAACCCGTAATGCTGCAGGTAGTTGAGCGCCTCCAGCGCGAACTTGCTGATGATCTGCGCGACAAATACCAGGAACGCCGCAAACCAGCCGCCGATCAGCGCCGCGCACAGGGGGATCGCCAGGGTAAGGCCAACTTCCCAAAGAACCGTATTCTTGACCGAGAAAAACGGCGTGCCCGTGGCGAGGCGACTCTTGCGTTCGTTTGCCCAAAGGGTTTTGTAATTGTGTTTCGTGCAGCGCCACATGAAGCTATAGACATTTTCGCCGCGGTACGCGGTGTCGGCATCTTCGGGTGTGTCGAAGTGCAGGTGATGCGTGTCGGTGTGCGGGATGTCGCGGTGCGGATCGGCAAAGAATGCGCACATGAGTTTGGCCAAGCCACGCGAAAATATGTCGCGCCGGTGCATCAGCTCGTGCGCAACCGGCACATTCGGCGCCACGCTCAGCCAGACCAGGCTGGCGATTCCGCCGACGAGGGCGACCACCATCGGCCAACCGGGAGCCACGCCAACATCCGTGCCGACGCGCCAGGCGAACACGGCGTACAGCGCCATCAACAACAGCATATGCAAGTACAACGGGATATCTGCCAGCCACGGGTGCTTGATACTGCGCAAGCGGTGATCCGGACCGGCGAGCAAGGCCAGCACAAACAGCACGGCATAGGTGCCGATCCCTGCCCACATCCAGTATCCGCCCATCATGAAGCCTGCGATGCCGGCAACCATCATCAGTGAAACCACGTAGTAACGAAGGTAATCAACCATGGCTATTCTCCCTGGCGTTACAAATAAACATTCAGATTCTTGCTGAGCAAGACATTCTGTTTGAGGATGATCAGGCGCTTGACGAGCTTGAAGCCATCGGCTGTTCTTCGCCAGACATCCTCGCGATTGCCGATCAGGGTGTCCTGATCCCGCTCATTGCGGTTACGGTAAGCAAGGAAGTTTGAATAGACAAGATGCTCATCTTCCTTTTCAGTCGGCACGACCTCGATGTTGGTGATGAGGTGCGTATACCGCGTGGCGGGGTCTTCCGACCATGCGGTACCCGTTTCGAGGCGCCGCAACCGCTTTTTGAGATCCTCCAGATTGTCGTTGTAATAGGCCATGCGCGTCAAATCATGGACTTGTTCCGTCTTGTCGCGCCGATAGCGCGTTTCGATGCCTGGCATATGGTAGTGCACATCATCCGCCAGCAGCGCGACCCACTCCTTGTAACGTTCCTGATCAAGGAGCCGGGCTTCGCGATAAAGGGTTTGCTCAATGGTCTTAATGAGATCGGTGTTCATATGGCATTGTTTATCAAAAGATTTATGGATTTCTCAGGCGGCCTTCAGGCTGGTGGTCGGGCCCAGAGTATCCTTTCCGCGCAGGCGGGGCGCATACCGCTCGGGTACTTGTGCCCAGTTCTCGGCATTCATCAGGTCAAGCCAGCGCTGGTATAAGCCACGCTGGTTGGCGTCGTTGTATTGCCCCTGATAGATAGTACCCGGCAATTCGGGGTGATCGATACGGCGATTGATGCCGCTGCGGTAATGCAGCTTTTCCTGACGGGTAATCACGCCGCGGTTGGTTTGCGTACAGTTTTCCCAGTTCTCGCCATCGTCCATTTCGAACGCTCCGCCGGGGCCGAATGTCTGCATCACCCCTTTGGTGATCTCTTCCTTGATATCGTCGGGCATGTTCTTATTGACGATAACCCAGGTGCGCAGTTCGAGTTGCGCCGGCCCTTTCGGCAGCCACGTGCGGAAAGTCGAAATGCCGGGCAGGAAAGAGACATTGGGGAAAATCGAGGACGATGCCACGGAACCGAAAATTTTGGAACGCAATTCGCCCAGGCGCTGGGCCATTTTCGGCCGCAGTCTGTTGTAGTAGTCCACGACCTTCGGCCGCCCGAGCAGAACAAGATCCCCCATCCCTTCGGTGCCGAACTCGTAACCGTGGCCATTGACGCTGGCGTGGAAGGAGTTTTTCATGTCGATCGCGGGGAAGGGCTGGCCATTGTTCATGGCGCGCGTGCCGGAGTCGTGCGTCCAGCCGGCGTGATAGGCATCGCCGATGAAATTCTCGACGCCGAATTTCCAGTTGGCGCCGATCACCGACTTGATGCAGCCGCCGACCAGCTCGGTACCGCCCTCGTCGTTATCGAGAATCAGGTCGAGATACCAGCGGAAGTCGCCGAGGTAGTCCTCAAGGCTTGGCGCCGACTCGTCGAAGGTGGCGAAGATCAGGCCTTTGTAGCTTCCGACTTTGGCGACTTGCTTCAAACCCCATTGCGATTTGTCGATGTCGCCGGGGTCGTAGCAGTATTCCTCATGCATGCCCATCAACTCGCCGCCGGTGTTGAAGCCCCAGCCGTGGTAGTTGCAGACAAAGCGGCGCGTATTGCCGCTGTCAGCGAAACACACCCGGTTGCCGCGATGCGGACAAGAGTTGAGAAAGACCTTGACCGAATCGTCTTTCTGCCGGCAGACGATGACGCCGTCTTCACCCATGTAGGTGGTGAGAAAATCGCCGGGGTTGGGAATCTGTGAATCGTGCGCCACGAAGAGCCAGCAACGGGCGAAGATCTGCTGCATTTCCTGCTCATAAATCGCCTGGTCCGAGAATATGCGGCGATCGAGCCAGCCCTCTTCGAGGTTCATGTAGCCATCGTAGCGACCATTGCCGTTAAGTTTTTCCATCTTCATGTTCAAAGTCTCCCTTGTTGTCGATCGAACCAGCATCGCTAATTATGAGGAAGCTTCATGCTTCCATTTCTTTATTACTCATAATATTAGCATATTACTACTCGCCCAGCAGGGTCAATGCCCTGATAGCAAAGGCAATTACATGTAACACATAGGGTTTCATGGGGCTTATATGCCCTTCTTGCAGAATCGGCGAGGCCGTATTTTTCTCCAGATTTTTTCAATCAACCAGCTTGACCAGCGCGCCATGCGCTACGTAAAAAATCGCCAGTTGCTGCGGCAAAGCCTCATCGGCAAAGAGCAGCGCATACGTTTCCAACTGGGCGCGGAAGCGTTCGGCGTGGGCGGCAAGTTCGGCCACACCCGCCTGCGGGCCCAGGTCAGCCGTCTTGTAGTCGATGATCCAGCGCACGCCAGCGTCGACGAAACTGCGATCAACAACGCGTGTTTCCGCCGTGCCGCCAGCGCCGACTTTTGACAGCGCAAGCTCGGCCGCCGCGCCTTCGCGCGCGCGCAGCAACCAGCGGCCGGCCTCGCTGTGCAGCGCTGTGCGCAACAGCGCCACCACGCGCGCGGCCCCGTTGGCGGCTTCGGCCTGCGGCCAGCCGCGGCTGGCCAGCCAACGCTCGGCCGCAGGCTGCAAACGCGCGAGACGCGCTTCATCCCATGCCTCCGCCTGCCCCGCTATCTGTTCCAGACAGACATGGGTCAGCGTACCCAGCGCGGCGGCCAGTGCGTCAGTCGCCGCTTCCTGCCCGAACACAGGGCCGATGGCGAATGCCGGCGCCTGCCACGCGGCGGGGACCTGCGGATTCGCCTGGCGCACCAGCTGCGGCACGAAAGCAGCCAGGCCGGATTTATCGGCCATGACACCCAGCGCCGAGCCTTGCTTAATTGCGCCCCGCCCCGCCGCGACAAACTCCGCTTCCAGCGCCGGCCACAACCGGCCCAGCGGCGATGCAGCGGGCGGCGGGCTGATGTCCTTCCCCTCGCCAGTCCCATCGCAAAAAACCGCGCCCACCAGATGCAGGCAGCGCACCGCGCGCGTGGCAGCCACATACAGCACGCGCGCCTCTTCATTGCTCTTGCGGTCCTTTTCCAGCTTTTGCAGGAAGTCATAGACTGTCGGGCCGCCTTTATCCGCACGGCGCGCATTCACCGGCGCGGCGACCAGCCGTTCGCCCTCGGCCAGGGCGAAGGTATCCCATGCCAGCAGCGGCGCATCGCGGCCCGACGGTTTTCTGTGCAAACCGGGCAGGATCACCGTATCGAATTCCAGGCCCTTCGACTTGTGTATGGTCATCAGCTGCAGCCGCCCGTCCGCCTGCGCGTCGGCGGCGGCGAAAAGACCGGCCATGTCGTCCTCCAGGCTATCCCCGGCAAAGCGCCCGGCCGCATCCAGCGCGTCCAGGCGATTGAAAAAGGCCTGTGCGTCCAGCCGCTCGTTGTCATGCGCCAGACAGAGCGGCCCGCCGAGTTTCTTCCACACATCCTCGACCCACACCCGCCGCCGCTGGCGGCCCTGCCCGGCCAACGCTTCCGCCAGCACCGCCCGCGCATGCCGCACGCGTTTTTGCCCATCCTCGCCCAGCCGCGCCAATCGCGCGGCATCATTCATCAGCGACCAGATCGTCGCCGCGTGATCGTCGCCCGCCAGGGCGAACAAATCGGCCAGGGTCAAACCGCACCACGGCGCACGCAGAATCGCCAGCCAGTTCAGCCTGTCCGCGCGATGATGCAGGGCGCGGGTCAGCGCGATCAAATCCTGCACCGTCTGGCGGCCCGGCAGCGGCTCGATTTCCACTGCCGAAAACCGCCAGCCCGTTCCGTGTTGCGGATGCTGCCGCAATGCCGCCACCAGCGCCGCCAGATGGTCGCGCGCGCGTGCCAGCACCGCAATCTGCCGCTGCGGATCCGCCAGCCACTCGGCCTCGATCAGCGCGATGATCGCCTGCGCCTCGCGCCGCGCCGCCGCCTCGCTATCCTCTTCCTTGCCCACCACAACCGGATGCACGTATACGCCGGCGTGCGGCATGGCTTCCCGTGTGGCGACAAACTCGCGATAAGCAATCTCGCCGCGCAACGGGTCGTCGGCCAGCGGGAACACCACCGGGAAATGCGCGTTGATCCACTCCACCACCGCGGGACAGGAGCGGTTGTTGCGCGACAGGCGCAGCGGCGTGAGCGGCAATCCTCCCATACCTAATTCCGCAGCACGCAAAAACAGCCCGACATCCGCCTTGCGAAAGCGGTAAATGGATTGCATCGGGTCGCCCACGGCGAACAGCGTGCGGCCATCGCCGGCCTGCCAGCCGGCGGTGAGGCGCTTGAGCAGCTCAATCTGTGTCGGGCTGGTATCCTGGAACTCGTCTACCAGCAGATGACGGATGCGGTAATCGAGGCGCAGCCCCAGTTCGGTGGGGTCAAGCTCGTCGCCCAGCGCTTCGATCGCGCGCGCGGAAAGTTCGCCGAAATCCACCTCGCCGTTCTCGCGGAACACCAGCCACAACTCGGCAGCGGCAAGTTTCATCAAACGCACCAGCGCCTTGACGACTGCGTCATGAGTGTGTTCGGGCTGCGGCAAATCGCGCAGGCGCCGCAAGGCGGCAATCGCCGGCGCATCCAGCGCGGCGAGAAATTCCAGCATCGCGTCTTTTTGCGCCTTGAATTCCTTGCCCGCAGGAAAGCCGGTTTTCACCGTGACGGTTTTGCGCGGCCCATTTTCTTTCGTCAGCAGCAGATCGGCCAGCGCGCGCCAGAGGGGAAGTTGCGTCGCATCGGGCAACAGGGGCGCAACCCAGTCCACCAGCACGCCCTCACCCGACTGCGCCGCGGCAAAGCGGGCCAGCGGCATCAGGCGGCTTTGCCAGGCGTCATCCAGCGTCTCCGCGATCAGCGCCAGCTCTTCATCCACCATCGCCCGCGCGGCCTCGTCGATGGCCGACTCCGGGTGGGCAAGCCCGGCGACCTCACGCCACTGTTCGCGCCGCGCCAGCATCTCGGCCAGCAGGCCCGCCAGCCGCGCGACATCGTTGTCGAGATAGGCCAGCGCCGTGGCCACGTCATCGGCATGCTCGCCCGTGCCTTCGAGATGATCCAGCGCCCGCCGCGCGGCCTCGTCGTAATGCCGCCGCGCGTCTTCCGCCAGGCCGGGCTGCGCGCCGAAGCGGGAGAGCAGCGGCATCTGCCGCGCCAGGCTGGCGCACAAGGCGTCGATGGTGGTCAGTCGCAGGCGTCCCGGCTGCGTTTCCAGTTGCCAGCCCATCCCGGCCGACCGCGCCAGCGCCGCCCGGGCCAGCGCGAAGGTCACACGCTTGTGCGCCGCTTCAGGCTGCACGCCGGCGTGCGCCGCATCCAGGCTTTCCTGGATGCGCTGGCGCATCTCGCCCGCCGCTTTCCGGGTAAAGGTGATGGCGATGATTTCCTCGGGCTCATCCACCATGGCCAGCAAGCGCAGGAAGCGCTGCGTCAGCAGCTCCGTCTTGCCCGCGCCGGCGGGAGCCTCGACGATGAAGGAATCAAGTTCCAGCGCGCGGCGGCGATTATTCTCGTCTTCGCGCAACAGGGCGTCCATCACGGCGAGCCCTCCTGTTCTTCGCGCTGCGCTTCCCACTGCGCATGGCGTTCGGCGGCGCGCAGCAGCGGCTTGACATCGCAATAGGCAATGTCTTTTTCGTCCTCGAAGACCACCGCCGCGCAACCGTCGCGTATTTCGCGCGCCAGCTCGCTAATGCGCTCGGCCCAGCGCTGGCGCACAGCGGCCCAGTCGGGAAAATCCGCTGCCGCATAACGGCGGCGCTGCTCTTCCAGCGACTGCACACCGGGCAGCAGGCCCGCCTCTTCCGCCAGGCCGGAAAAGCCCGCCGCATCGATCACCACGCGGGCCAGCACGACGGCGGCCACGGCCTGGTCGGGAAAAGCCAGCGCGGCATACACCGGCAGTTGCGGCTCGGCCATGCGCGGCTTCGCCCAGCTCTCCGCCGTGGCGCTTTTGCCGCTTTTGTAATCGATCACGATGAGGCGGCCATCGTCCAGCGCGTCGATGCGGTCGACCACCACGTGCACCGGCAGGCCTTCGATAGTCAACTCATGGCGTTCCTCGCAGGCGATCACGCGGAACGGCGCGCGCTGCGCTTCGATCGCCAGCCAGTGGAGAAGCAGCGCCTGCAATCGCCCCGCTTCCAGGTGCGCAAGGCGCGGCGGCAGCGGTTCGATCGCGCGTTTCTGAAATTTGCCCAGCGCATGGCTGACCGCGCGATGAATTGCCTCCTCGCGCACAGGCCCCTGCATCTGCGCCAGATCGGCCTGGCTGCGGCCGCGCCAGAAGGCTTCCAGCGCCAGATGCAACAGCGCGCCACGGGTTTTCGCATCCAGCCCGAAAGTCGGCGCCGGCAACACGGCGGCTCCCAGCCGATAACGGTAAAACCCCCACGCCGGACACAGCGCCTGTGCGCGCAACAGCGCCGTACCGCCGCGAATGCGTTCGCCGGCTGCGACAGCGGGCGCGCGCGAGTCATCCAAGCGCTCCATGCCGGCAGCGGCGAACGCCTGCGCGGCGGGCGGCAACACCTCACGCGGCGGCACCAGTGACACAGCATCAGCCAGCAACGGACTGGGCTGCAACGGTTTCTCCCCTTCCTGTGCGGCCCACGAGAACACCACTTCGCCCGCACTGGCACACCACAGCGCCTGCATCGCCCGCGCCTGCGCGGCCAGGCTGTCGGCGCGCGCCGCAGGCACGCCGGCGCGGCGCTGCAATTCAGCCGGCAACAGCGGATTCGGGCGCGGCGCGGGCGGCCACAGGCCTTCGTTCATGCCCATCAGCCATAAACCATCGACCGGCCCGGCCACGGCATCGGCCAGGCTGCACACCTCGACACGCGCAGGCCTCCGCCGCAGAGCGCTGAACGTCTGCTCGCGGCACTCGCGCTGCACCTGGCGCAAGGCCTCGCCCGCATCCACCGGACCGAGAATCGCGTCCAGTTGCGCCAGCCCCGCCAGGACTTCGCGAAATGCCTCGCAGGCCGCACGCTCGGCAGGCAGCACATCGCGCTGGCCCGGCCAGCCCACGGCGGCCAGCAGCGCGTCAAACCGCATGCCCCAGACGCCCGGCAGCTGGCGGCGCGAATTTTCCTGCGCAAACTCACGGCTCGCATCAAGCAGCGTCGTCAGGTGCGTCACCAGCGAAGGCGCGGAATTTGAATCCGTATCCGGAAAGTCCGCCGCATGCCGCGCCACCGCGCGCTGCAAACGCTCCAGCGCAACTTCGGGTGGCAACCACGTGCGCAGCCCGGCTTCCAGCCGCGCCCGCGCATCCCCCTCGGCCACATCCGCCGACCAGCCGGCGCCGCACAGCAAGGCGCCAAACCCGGCGAGCGCCACGCGCTGCGGATGCACAGGCAATTGCAGCAGGCGCAGGCCGACATCCACCAGCGCTTCCGCCGCCAGCGGCGCGCCTGCGGTAAAGACATAATCGCGTTCCAGCGCCGCCCAGCCAGCGCCGACGGCATGCGGATGCAAGGCATCTTCAAGCGCCCGCTCCAGCAGCAACCGTCTTGCCGGCAAGTCGGCAACGGCAATGCGCACGCGCGCATGTTCGTTGCGCGCCAGAAAAGCGCGCGCCCAGGCCGCCGCCGCAAGGCATTCGGCTTCGGCATCAACGCACTCGCCACCGCTCACCTGCGCGGCCCCCTCACGGCTGAAATCCACCCGGCACACGGCCACCCCGCGCTCCGCGAGCACCGCCAAGAGGCGTGAAAGCAGCGGATCAGGCGCGGTAAAACCGGCGATGCCCACTCGCTCCGGCAAGCCATCCAGCCCGCGCGCGATGCACTCGATGCGCCACATCGCGGCCTCGTCCGCCGTGCGCCAATCGCCGGATTGGCGGACTTTCGCCATGGCTTCACGCCAGCGCAAAAACGCGCGATATTCCTCGGTATGCAGTGCCTCGGGCACCTCGATGCGCCACATCTGGCGCAGGCTTTCGGCCTCCGCCGCAGCCAGCGCCATGCCGTCGCGATCGAACAGGTCCGCTGCCGCGCTGCCGGTGTCGCGCGCTACCGCCTGTTCCCATAAACTGCGCTCCTGCGGCCGCGTGAGAAAACGTCCCGGCAGATACGCCGGCGGAATCTCGCCGCGCAACAGCGCCGCCGAGGTCAGGTGATCCAGCCATTGCGCGGGTGTCGCGCTTTGCAATGCCCGCCAGACCGTTGCGCCGGCATGCGCCTGCGCCTCGCCGTGCGCCCGCCGCAAATCCGCCGCCAGCCGCGCCGTGGGACAAAGCACCACGACCCCCGGCCCGCCGGGAAAATCGGCCAGTCGCATATGTGCCAAATCGTCGAACATTATTCAGCCGGGGACAAATGCAACGTGATGTTTGTCAGGCAGCGACGCTTATCGTTGGTCGCCGTCTGCACTCGGATCGTTGGGCAGCAACTCGATTGCCTGCACGATGCGAGGCTGCGCTTCGATCGGGTTGAGGTCGCGGATTTCCTTGTCTTCGCCGGTGACTTTCAGTTCGCGAAATTTGCGTGCGGTGACCAGCACGCGCGATTCGAGCGAGGCGACGGATTTGTTGTAGGCGGACACGGCTTCGCCCAGATTCTTGCCGACGCCGGCCCAGTGGTCACCCAGTACGGCGATGCGCTCGTAGAGCTCGCGCCCCAGCGCGCTGATGCATTCGGCATTCTCGGTCAGCGCCTGCTGCGTCCAGCCGTAGGCGACGGCGCGCAGCAGCGCGATCAGCGTGGTCGGCGTGGCGAGGATGACGCGCGCATCGACGCCGGCTTCGATCAGCGAGGGGTCGGCTTCGAGCGCAGCGGAATAGAACATTTCGCCGGGCAGGAACAGTACGACGAAATCCGGCGTCGGCTGGAACTGTTCCCAATAGGCCTTGCGGCCGAGCTTGACGAGATGGTCGCGCACCTGTCGCGCATGGTCGGCGAGCTTCCTTTTCTTTTCGTGCTCGTCGGTCGCCTCCAGCGCCTCAAGGTAGGCGGCCAGCGGCGCCTTGGCATCGACCACGATGTTCTTGCCGCCGGGCAGCTTGACGATGAGGTCGGGGCGCAGACGGCCGTCTTCGGTGGTTGTGCTTTCCTGCTCGAAAAAGTCGCAGTGGTCGAGCATGCCGGCCATTTCGACCACGCGCTTCAATTGCAGCTCGCCCCAGCGGCCGCGCGTCTGCGGGGCGCGCAGCGCCTTGACCAGGTTGCCGGTTTCGGCGCGCAGCGCGCCCTGCGCTTCGGCCATCTGGCGCACCTGTTCGGTCAGCGTGGCATAGGCGTCGATGCGGTTTTTTTCGATGCCCTGTATCTGCATTTCGAACTTTTCCAGCGTCGCCTTGACGGGCACCACCATCTCGCCGATGGCCTGCTGGCGCTTGTCCAGGTCGGTCTTCGAAGCCGCCAGCGCAGCGGCCTGCTGCGCCTCCAGCGTGGCGCGGGCCAGTTCGAGAAAGGACTGGTTGTTCTTGGCCAGCGCATCCGCCGAAATAACCCTGAAGGCATCGGCAAAACTGTCGCGCGCGGCTTCCAGCGTCTCCTGCCGCTCGGCGAACAGCGCCTGGTCCTTTTCCAGCGCGATTTCCAGCTCTGCGCGGCGTATCGCCAGTGCCGACTTTTCTTCGCGGGCAACCGCAAGTTCGATTTCGCGCGCGGCCAGCCGGGCTTGCGCGTCGCGCAGGCGAGAGTTCAGCACCAGGGCCACCAAGCCGCCGCCGAGCAGGAGCCCGATAACCAACGCAATCGTCATTTCCATTTGCCGCTCCGGCTAAATCGCAAAGCGCAGGGTATCACTTGCGCCATGCTCACCCTATTCTGCCCGCCCTACGCGTTGAAGCCACGTATCAGCCGCCCGGCCTTTTTTGTCGGCCGGCCCTTGAGGGCGGCTCCCGGCATGGGCGCAAGCTTGCGGATTTCCTGCTGCTGCGTTCGCCGGGCGATGCTCTCCGGGCTTTCTTCATAGAGCAGCCGCGCCTCGGCTGCGGGGCGGCGCTGGCAGTTGATGCCGCGCACGCAAACGGCCCAGCGCAGTTCGCCAATGGCAATTTCCAGCCTGTCCCCGCATCTGATTTCGCGCGACGGCTTGACGGGCTGGCCATTCAGCTTCACCTTGCCGCCATCGACTGCATCGGCAGCCATGCGGCGCGTCTTGCAAAAGCGCGCCGCCCACAGCCACTTGTCGATGCGTTGCTGCGGCGGGTCCGGCGCATCAGTCATGGAAACGGACAAATTCCTCCAGCATGGCCCGCTCGGTAACGAGCGTATTCACGACGGCAGCCGGATCGGCATAGCCCAATGACATGCCGCACACCAATTGCTCTTGCGCGCCCAGGCCGAGAACCCTGCCGACAATGCGGTGGTAATCGATCCATGCCGCCTGCGGGCAGGTGTCCAGCCCGCGAGCGCGGGCGGCGAGCATGACGCCCTGCAGGAACATGCCGAAATCAAGCCAGCTGCCCATGGCCATGCGGCGATCAATGACGAACATCAACGCCACCGGCGCGCCGAACAGCTCATAGTTCTTGCGGTGCTGGGCGCGAATCTTTTCGTTCTCGCCCTTGGCGATGCCCAGCAGCCCGTAAAGATCCCAACCCACCTTGCGGCGGCGCGCCAGATAGGGGTCAAAAAATTCCTTCGGGTAATAGTCATACTCGGGCTGATGACTGGTATCGCCCGCATCGAACGCGCTGCACACTTCGGCGACCAGCCGGTTGCGCGTCTCGCCGCTCAGCACATGCACATGCCACGGCTGCGTGTTGGTTCCCGAAGGGGCGCGGGCCGCCATCCGCAACAGATCGGCAATCATTTCGCGCGGCACTTCCCTGGGCAAAAACGCACGCACCGACTTTCTTCCCAGCATCACTGCATCCACTGCGGCCTGCACAACGCCCGCATCCATAGTCATCGGTTCACTCATAAAATTCATTCATTGAATTAATTACTCAAAAATTTTCCTTGCGGCGGATACGCAGCGCATCCGCCGGCCAAACTCACGACGCCTGCTTGAGCTGCTCGAGAATCTGCGGATTTTCCAGCGTCGACACATCCTGCGTGATCGCCTCGCCTTTCGCCAGGCTGCGCAGCAGGCGGCGCATGATTTTTCCGGACCGTGTTTTAGGCAGGTTGTCGCCGAAACGGATTTCCTTGGGCTTGGCGATGGGGCCGATTTCCTTGGCCACCCAGTTGCGCAAGTCATGGGCAATCTTTTTCGCCTCCTCGCCTGTCGGCCGCGTTCGCTTGAGCACTACAAAGGCGCAAATCGCTTCGCCCGTCATATCATCAGGGCGGCCTACCACGGCGGCTTCGGCCACCAGCGGATTGGACACCAGGGCCGATTCGATTTCCATGGTGCCCATGCGATGCCCGGAGATATTCAGCACATCGTCGATGCGTCCGGTAATGGTGAAGTAGCCGGTCTCGGCATCGCGGCTGGCGCCGTCGCCCGCAAGGTAAAGCTTGCCATGGAAATCCTGCGGGAAATAGGATTTTTTGAATCGCTCGGGATCGCCCCAGATGGTGCGTATCATCGACGGCCAGGGTTTGGTCACCACCAGAATGCCGCTCTTGCCCCATTCGAGCTCATGCCCGGCTTCATCGACAACGGCCGCCTGGATACAGGGGAACGGCAAGGTGCAGGAGCCCGGCACCAGCGTCGTGACGCCCGGCAGCGGGGTAATCATGTGGCCGCCGGTTTCGGTTTGCCAGAAGGTGTCAACAATGGGGCAGCGGCCGCCGCCGATGTGCTCGTAATACCACTCCCACGCCGCCGGATTGATCGGCTCGCCGACCGAACCCAGCAGGCGCAGCGACGACAAATCGTACTTCGACGGATGCACGGCCGGCGTTGTCTCGGCGGCTTTGATCAGCGAACGGATCGCTGTCGGCGCCGTATAGAAAATGCTCACCTTGTGATCCTGGATCATGCGCCAGAAGCGCCCCGCATCCGGATACACGGGCACGCCCTCGAAGATGATTTGCGTGCCGCCGCATGCCAGCGGGCCATACGCCACATAAGTATGCCCCGTCACCCAGCCGATGTCGGCGGTACACCAGAAAACATCGTCCGGCTTGAGATCGAAAGTCCACTTGGTGGTCAGGATGGCATGCAGCAAATAGCCGCCCGAACTGTGCTGCACGCCTTTCGGCTGGCCGGTGGAGCCCGAGGTATACAACAGGAACAGCGGGTGTTCGGCATCGACCCATTCCGGCTCGCAGGTTTCCGGCTGGCCGGCGGTAACCTCTTCCCACGGCACGTCGCGGCCTGCCGCCATGGCGCACGCGCCGCCAGTGCGGCGATAGACGATCACCGTCCTGACGGATTCGCAGCCGCCCAGCGCAAGGCCTTCATCGACGACAGGCTTCAACGGCAGGTTCTTGCCGCCCCGGCATTGTTCATCGGCGGTAATCACGGCGACCGCGCCGGCATCCCGGATGCGTTCGTGCACGCTCTTCGCCGAAAAACCGCCGAACACGACCGAATGGATGGCCCCGATGCGGGCGCAGGCCTGCATGGCCACCACGCCTTCCACCGACATCGGCATGTAGATCAGGACCCGGTCGCCTTTCCGGATGCCGCGCGCCTTCAGCCCGTTGGCGAATCTGGCGACGCGGCCCAGCAGATCCTTGTAGGTCACTCGGGTGACCTGGCCATCGTCGGCTTCAAAAATCAGCGCAAGCTTGCCGCCCAGGCCGGCGTCGACATGGCGATCAAGGCAGTTGTACGAGACATTCAGCCGGCCATCGGCGAACCATTTGTAGAACGGCGCATTGGATTCGTCCAGCGATTGCGTGAACGGCTGCCGCCAGCTCACGTGTTCCCTGGCCAGCCGCGCCCAATAGCCGGCATAGTCCTGCTCCGCTTCGCGGCACAAGGCCTGGTAAGCCGCCATGCCTGAAATGGTGGCCTTTTTGACCACCTCTGCCGAGGGCGGATAAAGATGCGCGCCCTGCCCTGTTTCACCTGCGGACATGAATTTCTCCTCTCTGTGGTGATAATCCAAAAGCAAAATACAAAGATCGCCTGCTGCGCGCTATTCTAACTTCACCCAACCCGGGATGCGGAATGGCGCGCGGCAGAAAATGCCACGCGCATCGAAAAACCGTTGCTGAAGCGACGGACTGTGCACAGCTTGACAAGACTACGGCAGAACAGTTTCCCCTGCGTTGCAATGAGTGTGGCCCCAAGCCCGTTCTTCGAGTGATAAAGCTTCGTTCCCTCAAATTCATCGCCGGCTACCTGAGCATCTTCATGGTCACGGAAGTATGACAAGGAGCGAAACCGAACTGCGCCCTTGCGGATGAAGTCATCAACGTACTTTGCGGGAAGGTATTTGTAGAGGTCGGCACGCGAAGGGACTGACGTAAAAAAATCATCCTATTTGACGAAAAACATTCCGTCAAATAGGATGATTCTTTGCGTTATGCCCCCGGGAAAGACCTTGATGACCGTCCGCGACCACATTGTCTTGATGGCCAGGTACAACGAATGGATGAACGTGCGGCTTTACGGGGCTGTCGAAAAACTGTCCCCGCAAGAGCGCCTCGCCGATGGCAAGGCATTCTTTGGTTCACTGATGGGCACCCTCAACCACATTGTGGTGGCCGATACAATCTGGCTGAAGCGTTTCACGGCGCATCCCGCGAACCATGCGGCGCTGGATCCGGTTCACCAATTGCAGGCGCCGTCGTCACTGGATCAGGTTCTGTTTACGGATTTCGTTGCGCTTGCCAGGCATCGAACATTCCTCGATCACATCATCGGACAGTGGGCCGAGTCGCTTACCGAACAGGACCTGGATTGCGTCTTGCGCTACGCGAACATGAAAGGGGTTGTGTCGGACAAGCGCTTTGCCAGTCTGGTCATGCATTTTTTCAACCACCAAACGCACCATCGGGGACAGGCGACCACGCTGCTGTTCCAGGCCGGCCAGGATATGGGCGTCACGGATTTGCTCGCCATCATTCCGCACGAAAGCGATGCATAACCGCTGCAATCGCCGAACAGCGTAGCGGATTTTTCGGCGCGCCCTGGAGAACGGCGATCCTCTGCGATAATATCGCCTCCCCCAGCCAACACGCCTGTCGAACCCATGAACCGCATCATCAATCCCCTGGAAAAATTCATCTTCTGGAGCCGCTGGCTGCAAGCCCCGCTCTACCTTGGCCTGATTGCCGCGCAGGGCGTGTATGTGTATCAGTTCATGCACGAGCTGGCGCATTTGATATCCCAGGCCGGCAGCCTCGGCGAAGCCCAGGTCATGCTGATCGTGCTCGGCCTGATCGACGTGGTGATGATCGCCAACCTGCTCATCATGGTCATCATCGGCGGCTATGAAACCTTCGTCTCGCGGCTCGATCTCGAAGACAATCCCGACCAGCCGGAATGGCTCTCGCATGTCAATGCCGGCGTGCTCAAGGTCAAGCTGGCCACCGCCCTGATCGGCATTTCGTCGATCCACCTGCTGAAATCCTTCATCAACGCCGAGCATCTGCCTGACCGCGTCATCTTGTGGCAGGTGGCCATCCATTTGTCGTTCCTGATCTCGGCCCTGGCCATTGCCTGGACCGACCGCATCATGACCACCACGCTGCTGACCAACAAGAGCGCGCACTGAAATCTACCTGCCCATTTACCTGCCTTCGAGACTTCCATGAAGCCCATTCGCCAGGACGACTTTATCCAGTCCATCGCCGATGCTTTCCAGTTCATCAGCTACTACCATCCGCTCGACTTCATCCGCGCGCTGGGCGAAGCATATGACCGCGAAGAATCCCCCGCCGCGAAAGACGCCATCGCGCAGATTCTCACCAACAGCCGCATGGCCGCCGAAGGCCACCGCCCGATTTGCCAGGACACGGGCATTGCCGTGGTTTTTCTCAAGGTCGGCATGAACGTGCGCTGGGATACCACGCTCCCGCTGCAGGAGATGGTCGACGCAGGCGTGCGTCGCGCCTACCTTGACGCCGACAATCCCTTGCGCGCCTCGGTGCTGGCCGACCCCGCCGGTGCGCGCAAAAGCACGCAGGACAACACGCCCGCCGTAGTGCATTGCGAAATCGTGCCCGGCGACCATGTCGAAGTGATCTGCGCGGCCAAGGGCGGCGGCTCGGAAGCGAAAACCAAATTCGCCATGCTGAACCCGTCCGACGACCTCGTGGAATGGATACTCAAAACCGTGCCGACCATGGGCGCGGGCTGGTGTCCGCCGGGCATCCTCGGCGTAGGCATCGGCGGCACGCCGGAAAAAGCCATGCTGCTGGCGAAAGAATCCATCATGGCGCCGTGCGACATGCACGAACTCAAGGCCCGCGCCGCGCGCGGCGAAAAATTGCGGCGCACGGAAGAACTACGCCTGGAAATCCATGCCAAGGTGAATGCGCTGGGCATCGGCGCGCAGGGCCTTGGCGGGCTGACCACCGTGCTCGATGTGAAGGTGCTGGACTACCCGACGCATGCCGCCAACCTGCCAGTGGCGTTGATTCCCAACTGCGCCGCCACGCGCCACATCCATTTCACGCTCGACGGCTCGGGCCCGGCCACGCTGACGCCGCCCAGCCTCGAAGACTGGCCTCGCGTCACCTGGCAGGCCGATGCCGCCAACGCCACGCGCGTTGACTTGAACACGCTGACCAAGGCGCAGGTCGCCGCCTGGCAACCCGGCCAGAAGCTGCTGCTCAACGGCAAGATGCTCACCGGCCGCGACGCCGCGCACAAGCGCATCGCCGACATGCTGGCCCGCGGTGAAAAACTGCCGGTCGACTTTGCCAACCGCGTCATCTATTACGTCGGCCCGGTCGACCCGGTGCGCGATGAAGTGGTCGGCCCGGCCGGACCGACGACGGCCACGCGCATGGACAAGTTCACGCGCACCCTGCTGGAACAGACCGGCCTGATCGCCATGATCGGCAAAGCCGAGCGCGGTCCGGTGGCCATCGAAGCAATCAGGGACAACAAGTCGGCCTATCTGATGGCCGTCGGCGGCGCGGCGTACCTGGTGGCCAAGGCGATCAAGTCGGCCAAGGTGGTGGGATTTGCCGACCTCGGCATGGAAGCGATTTACGAATTCGACGTCAAGGACATGCCGGTGACCGTCGCCGTCGATTCATCCGGTATTTCGGTACACGAAACCGGGCCAAAGGAATGGCG
>CAZQTB010000010.1:0-36242 GCA_964596295.1 uncultured Rhodocyclaceae bacterium
ACGGTCTGCCCGGAGTACTTGCCGAACAGCACCTTGTCGCCCGGCTTGACGTCGAGCGGGATCAGCTTGCCGCTGTCATCCTTCTTGCCCTTGCCGACGGCGACGATTTCGCCCTGGTCGGGTTTCTCGGCGGCCGTGTCCGGGATCACGATCCCGCCGGCGGATTTGCGCTCTTCCTCGATGCGCTTGACGATCACTCGATCATGCAATGGACGGATCTTCATACGAGTCTCCAATAAAATTCGTTAGTATTTACAGTGACTTAGGTAATTCAGGGAACGGCTGGCCGACTGTTTTGTTAGCACTCAGTCTCGGCGAGTGCTAATCATAGCGCCGGACCAGCCCGAATTCAAGTGTTGTCTAGAATCCAGCGATGACCCCTCGCTTCCTCGCCATGCTGCTGCTGGCAGCCACCGCCGCCGCGCATGCGCAGAACGTGCTTCCGCCGGCGGTCAACCAGGCGCTCACCGCGGCGAAGATTCCTCCCGCGAGCGTTGCCGTGGTGGTGCAGGAAGTCGGCGTGCACCATGAAATCCTGCGGTTGAACCCGGCAGCCTCGATGAATCCCGCCTCGGTCATGAAGCTGGTGACCACTTACGCGGCGCTTGAGCAAATCGGCCCCGCCTACCGCTGGAAAACCGAGGTTTACGCCGCCGGCGCGCTGCAGGACGGGGTGCTTGTGGGCGATCTGGTCCTCAAGGGCGCGGGCGACCCGAAGCTGGACCTGGAGGCGGTCTCACGGCTGGTGCGTGCGCTGCGTGGCAAGGGCTTGCGCGAGATCCGCGGCGACCTGGTGCTCGATCGCAGCCGCTTCGAGCGCGCCGACGGCGACGCGGCGCGCTTCGACGGGGATCCGTTCCGCCCCTACAACGTGCTGCCCGACGCGCTGCTGGTGAACTACCGGTCGCTGCGCTTCGTGTTCGTCGCCGAACCGGAGCGCGCCGCGGTCAGGGTCTATGCCGAGCCGAAGCCGCCCACGCTGGAGATCATCAACGTGCTCAAGCTCGCCGACGGCGCCTGCCCGGACGGTTCGGCGTTCCGCGAGCTGCTCAAGCCCAGCTTCGAGCCTGCGCGCCAGCGCGTGATTTTCTCCGGCCAGTACCCGGCCAGTTGCGGCGAAAGGGACCTGAACGTCGCATTGCTCGAGCCGAACGACCAGGTCGCCGGCGTGATCCGCCAGTTCTGGACCGAGAGCGGCGGCGCGTGGAACGGGAATGCGCGCGACGGCACCGCCTCCCCCGGCGCGCGCCTGCTGCACACGCTCGAGTCGCCGACGCTCGCCGAGATCGTGCGCGACACCAACAAGTTCTCCAACAACATCATGGCGCGCCACCTGTTCCTGACGCTGGGCGCCGAGAGCGCCGGCGCGCCGGCGACGGCGCAGAAGTCCATCGCGGCAATCCGCGCCTGGCTCGCATCGAAGAAGATCGCGGTGCCGGAACTGGTGATGGAGAACGGATCCGGCCTGTCGCGGATCGAGCGCATCAGCGCCGGCAATCTTGCCGCGCTGCTGCAGGCGGCCTGGCGCAGTCCGGTGATGCCCGAGTTCATCTCTTCGATGCCCATCGCCGGCCTGGACGGCACCATGCGCCGCCGGCTGAAGAATGACGGCGTCACGGGGCAGGCGCACATCAAGACCGGATTGCTCTCCGAAGTGCGCGCCATGGCAGGCTACGTGCTCGACCGCAGCGGCCGACGCGTGGTGGTGGTGATGCTGGTGAACCACCCGAACGCGCACCAGGCGCAGCCTGCGCTGGACGCGCTGCTACGCTGGGTTTACGAACGCTAGAGTTTCAGTTCCTTCCAGAGAGCGTCGATCCGACGCTTCACGTCGGCATCCATGGCGATCGGCCGGCCCCAGGCGCGGGCGGTCTCGCCGGGCCACTTGTGGGTGGCATCGATGCCCATCTTCGACCCGAGCCCGGCCACCGGACTGGCGAAATCCAGGTAATCGATCGGCGTGTTCTCGGCGATCAGCGTGTCGCGCGCCGGATCCACGCGCGTGGTGATCGCCCAGACCACTTCCTTCCAGTCGCGCGCGTCGATGTCGTCGTCCACCACGACGATGAACTTGGTGTACATGAACTGGCGCAGGTAGCTCCAGACGCCGAACATCACGCGCTTGGCATGCCCCGGGTACTGCTTGTTCATGCTCACCACCGCCATCCGGTACGAGCAGCCCTCGGGCGGCAGGTAGAAATCCACGATCTCGGGAAACTGCCGCGCGATCAGCGGCACGAAGACCTCGTTCAGCGCGACGCCGAGCATCGCCGGCTCGTCCGGCGGCTTGCCGGTGTAGGTCGAGTGATAGATCGGCGCGCGCCGCTGCGTGATGCGCTCGATGGTGAATACCGGGAACTCGGCCGCTTCGTTGTAGTAGCCGGTATGGTCGCCAAACGGCCCCTCAAGCGCCGTTTCGCCGGGATGAATCACGCCTTCCAGCACGATTTCAGCGAACGCCGGCACCTGCAGATCCGAGCCGATGCACTTCACCAGCTCGGTCTTGCTGCCGCGCAGGAGGCCGGCGAACTGATATTCCGAAAGCGTATCCGGCACCGGCGTCACGGCGCCGAGTATCGTCGCCGGGTCGCAGCCGAGCGCCACGGCGACAGGAAACGGTTCGCCGGGCCTGGCTGCGCAATGGTCGCGAAAATCCAGCGCGCCGCCGCGATGCGCGAGCCAGCGCATGATGACTTTGTTCGACCGCCCGCTGGCAACCAAGACCTGCTGACGATAGATGCCGAGATTCTGCCGCGTTTTCGAATGCGCCAACCCCTGCGGCCCGCGCGTCACCGTCAGTCCCCAGGTAATAAGCGGGCCGGCATCGCCCGGCCAGCAGGTCTGGATCGGCAAGCGCGCCAGATCAACGTCCTTGCCCTCCCAAACAACTTCCTGGCACGGCGCGGAGGAGACGATTTTCGGCGCCATGTTGAGCACCTGCTTCAGCATCGGCAGCTTCTCCCAGACATCCTTCAGGCCCTTCGGCGGCTCGGGCTCCCTGAGATGTGCAAGCAGTTGGCCGACCTCGCGCAGCGCGCTCTTCCAGTCACCGTCCCGGCCCATGCCCAGGGCAACGCGGTGCGGCGTGCCGAACAGGTTCGCCAGCACCGGAATCGAATGCCCCCTGGGTTTTTCGAACAGCAACGCCGGCCCGCCGGCGCGCAGCACGCGGTCGGCAATTTCCGTCATTTCCAGACGCGGATCGACCTCGACGGCAATGCGCCTGAGTTCTCCCCGCGCTTCGAGCTGCTGCAAAAAATCCCGTAAATCGTGATACTTCATCCGGCATTCCTTTTGGCTTTCGGCGGGCCAGGCACGCAACCCCCATGATTGCATTCTAACTGGCAGAATACGCGCCCCGACTGCACGTACGCCAATGCATCCGACCCACCCCGCATCTTCCGCTGCCTGGTTCGACGCCGCCATCGACGACGCCTTGTCCGCTCTCGACCAGAGCGGACGCCGCCGTCGTCTGCGGTCCGTCGCCCTGCCCGGCGCGCGCCTCGTGCTGGCCGACGGGCGGCGGCTGATCGACGCATCGTCGAACGACTATCTGGGCCTCTCGCAGCATCCGGCCTTGAAGTCCCGCGCCGGCGAATGGGTGCAGCGCTTCGGCGCGGGCGCGCGGGCCTCGCGCCTGGTGACCGGCACGCTGGAAGCGATGCTGGAGCTGGAAGCGCGGCTGGCCGAATTCAAGGGTACTGAAGCGGCGCTGATTTTCAATGCCGGTTTCCAGGCTAATGCGGCCGTGTTGCCGGCGCTGTTTGACCTGGCGGGCGGGTCGGAGGCGAAAGTCTTTACCGACCGCCTGAATCACGCCAGCATCCATGCCGGCTGTGCCGTCGCCGGAGTGAAGCAGATCCGTTTCCGGCACAACGACCTCGCCCACCTTGACGAGTTGCTGACGCAGCAAGCGCAG
The DNA here is from genome assembly GCA_964596295.1 of uncultured Rhodocyclaceae bacterium. Classification (GTDB taxonomy): domain Bacteria; phylum Pseudomonadota; class Gammaproteobacteria; order Burkholderiales; family Rhodocyclaceae; genus Rugosibacter. Next base: position 3,920 of record CAZQTB010000010.1, read on the forward strand.
GGAGAGCCCGCTTTCATCGTCACCGAATCCGTCTTCAGCATGGATGGCGACCGCGCCGATGTCGCCGCCCTGTCCGCACTCGCCCAACGTCACAACGCCCTGCTGTATCTCGACGAGGCCCATGCCACCGGCGTCCTCGGACCGCAGGGACGCGGACTGGGGTATGGCCTCGACAATGTCATCATCATGGGCACGCTGGGCAAGGCCTTTGGCGCGGCGGGCGCCTATATTGCCGGGTCGCGGCGCCTGATCGATTACCTCATCAACCGCTGCGCCGGCTTCATCTACTCCACCGCGCCCGCGCCTGCCGTGCTGGGCGCGGTGGATGCGGCGCTCGACCTGATGCCGCTGCTGGATGCCGAACGCGCGCGGCTCGCGCAGCGCAGCGAGATATTACGCGCGCGGCTCAATCAACTCGGCATCGACACGCTCGCCTCCAGCACGCAGATCGTTCCTGCGCTCCTCGGCAGCGAAGACGCGGCGCTCGCCGCGCAACACCGTCTGGAGGAACGTGGCGTGCTGGCCGTCGCCATTCGCCCGCCGACCGTGCCGGCAGGAAGCAGCCGCCTGCGCTTTTCGCTTTCCGCCGCGCTCACTGAAGACGATTTCGCCCAACTGCTCGATGCGCTTGGCGCGCTGGAAACGCCCAGGCCATGACCACCATCAGCCTGGTGCATGGTTGGGGTTATGACGCCAGCGTGTGGCGCGACGTGACGCCCTTGTTCGCCGGCGAACCAGAACTCATCGACCTCGGCTATTTCGGAAAGTCGGCGCCGGCGGCACGGCGAGCCGGCCCGCGCATCGCCGTCGGCCACTCGCTGGGCGCCCTGTGGTGGCTCGTGCATAACAGTCCCGCCTGGGATGCGCTGGTCATCATCAACGGCTTCCCGCGCTTCACGGCCACGGCGGATTTTCCCGCCGGCGTTGCGCCGCGCGTACTCGCCCGCATGCAGCGACGCTTTGCGCAAGAACCGGCAGCAGTGCTAGCGGAATTCCAGCAGGCGTGCGGCACAGCGGGACCCGCGCTGCCTGCCAACACTCACGCCCTGGCCCGTGGCCTCGAATTTCTCGCCACGGCCGATGGCCGCGCCCGGCTTGGCGAGCGGCGTGCGGCCATCCACGCCCTCGCCAGCCGGAACGATGCCATTGTGCCCGCCGCCCTGGGCGAGGCCGCCTTCGCCGTCTTGCCCGACACGCAGATGCACTGGTGCGGCGACGGCGGCCATGCCCTGCCGCTTACCCGCCCGCACGACTGCGCCGCGCTGATTCATGCCGTTGCCGCCACGCTTTCATGCCGATGATCCCGCCGCCGCACAAATCGCGCATCGCACGCCGCTTTGACGCGGCCGCCCCGACCTACGACGCGGCAAGCTCTGTGCAACGCACTGCGGCCGGTCAGCTCGCCCGGCGCATCCGCGAGCTGCCACTGCCGCACGGTACGCGGCCGCGCGTGCTGGAAATCGGCTGCGGCAGCGGGCACCTGACCCGGGAGCTTTTGCCGCACGTCGGCGGCGACTGGTTCGTCACGGACATCGCTCCGGCCATGGTGGCGCATTGCCGCAATGCGGTCGGCTCCGCCGCCCATTACCTTGTCATGGATGGCGAACAGCTAGCGCTGGCGGGGCCCTTCGATCTCATTGTCAGCAGCCTCGCCGCACAGTGGTTTACCGACCTGCCCGGCACGCTGCTCAAGCTCGCCCGGTTGCTCGCCCCCCGCGGCCGCCTCGCCTTGAGCACGCTGGGCAGCGAGAACTTCGCCGCCTGGCGCGCCGCCCATGATGCCCTTGGCCTTGCCGCCGCCACGCCCGGCTATCCATCGCGCGCGCGCATCGCCGCAGCGTTTCCGGCCGGCCTTGCGCTGCGCCTGAGCGAACAAATCCTGCCCGCGCATGCCGCCAACCCGCTCGAATTTGTCCGCAGCCTGCGCGCCCTCGGCGCCGACACGCCGCCGCCCGGCCACCCGCCGCTCACCGCGGGACAATTGCGCCGCGTCCTGCGCCGGCTCGCCGCGCTGGCGCCTGCGGGCGTCGACTACCACGTCATTTACGCCATCGCGCAGCGCGCCGGTTGAACGCTCACGACAACAGCCACGGCCTGAAATTCAGCTCGGCGACGATGCCGGCGAAGATCGCCGCGCCGAACCAGTTGTTGTGGCGAAACGCCCTGAAGCATGCATCCGGCGCGCGATCGCGAATCAGGCTGTAATGGTAAAGCGCCAGCCCTGCCGCAAGCAGCAGGCCGGCGTAATAAGGCAGGCCGAAGTGCAGCGCCTTGCCCACCAGCGCCAGGATCAGCAGGGTAAGCGCATAGCAGAACATCACCGCCGCGACGTCGAACGGGCCAAAAGTGATCGCCGCGGTTTTGATGCCGATCTTGAGATCATCCGCGCGGTCAACCATGGCGTATTCGGTGTCATAGGCAATCGCCCAGCAAATGTTGGCCAACAGCATCGCCCAGCCGATGGGCGGCACATGGCCGGTTGCCGCGGCAAAGGCCATCGGGATGCCGAAACCGAAGGCGATGCCGAGATAGGCTTGCGGCACGGCGAAAAAACGCTTGGTGAATGGGTAACTCGCGGCCAGGAATACGGCCGTCAGCGCCAGATGCCAGACTTGCCGCCAGATCGGCAGGATCAGCAGTCCGGCACAGAGCGTGAGCACGGCGGCCAGCAGCAGCGCTTCGCGCGGCGACACGCGGCGGGCGGCGAGCGGGCGATCCTTGGTGCGTTCGACATGCGGGTCGAAATCGCGGTCGGCCCAGTCGTTGATGACGCAGCCGGCCGAGCGCATGAGCAGGGTGCCGAGAATAAAAATCCACAGCAGCAGCGGAGGCGGCCGGCCGCCGGTCGCCAGCCATAGCGCCCACAAGGTGGGCCACAGCAGCAGCAGGGTGCCGACCGGCTTGTCCAGCCGCATCAGCTTTTCGTAGAGATCGAGGCGATGTTTGAGGGCGGCGAGTCTCATGAACGGATTTTACCGGCGGCAGAACACCCTGCGCTGCACGGTTGCAGCGGGCAGCGCCGCGCGCCGATGTCAAAAACGCAATTCCGGCGCATAGCGGTACAGGGCAACCATCAGCGCCGCGTTGATAACCGCCGCGAGCGCGAAGAGTGCGGGGATGGACAGCCCGCCGCCCAGAAGCGCCGCGGCGCCGAGCGCGCCGACGACCATGAACAAGGCGTTGCTGATGTTGTTGGCGGCAATCATGCGGGCGCGATGCGCGGGGTCGCTGCGCTGTTGCAGCAGGGTATAGAGCGGCACGGTAAACAAGCCGCCGCAAAGACCCAGCAGGGTGAGGTCGGCCAGCACCCGATAGATGGCCGGGACATGCAGCAAGGCGAACGCGCCCACCGGCGCGCCGCTCATCGGGACGGCGGGCGAAGCGCAATACAGGTCGAACGCGAACACGCTCAGGCCAAGGCATCCCGGCAGCACCAGCGCAAGGCTGCGCGCCGGCTTGTGCCGCGTGAACTTCTCGCATAACAGCGAACCGGCGCCGATGCCCACGATGAATGTGGCGAGCAGGAGCGTCACGCTGCTTTCATCGCCGCCCAGGACATTTTTGGCATACGCCGGAAACTGGGCGAGGAACAGCGCGCCATACAACCAGAACCACGAGATGCCGAGAATCGCGGCAAAGGCGAGGCGGTTTTTGCGGGCAAAGGCAAGATTGCGCCAGGTCTCGGCCAGCGGGTTGCGGCTCACGCGTAAACTCGGCGCTGGCGCCACGGCGGCAGGGATGCGCCGCGCCGCCAGATAACCGCCCGAGGCGATCAGCAAGCCCGCCGCAGTGATCCAGACAGTCGCGTCGGCAACCCCCGCCAGCAGCCCGCCGAGCAGCGTGCCGGCGAGGATGGCGACGAAGGTGCCCGCCTCGATCAGCGCATTGCCGCCGATCAGTTCGACCGGGTGCAAATGCTGCGGCAGGATGGCGTATTTGATCGGGCCAAACAGCGTCGAATGCAGTCCGAGCAGGAACAGCGCAGCGAACAGGACTTCAATGCGCTGCGCCACGAAGCCTGCGCCGGCCACCAGCACGATGATGATTTCGAGCAGCTTGACCAGACGCGCCAGACGCGCCTTGTCGTATTTGTCGGCCAATTGTCCGGCCGTGGCGGAAAAGAGAAAAAAAGGCAGGATGAAAATTCCCGCGGCGAAGTTGGCCAGCAATCCAGGCGCAAGCGTCGTCCAGCCGGCCGCCTGAAAAGTCAGCAACACGACCATCGCGTTCTTGATCACGTTGTCATTCAGCGCGCCGAGAAACTGGGTGATGAAGAGCGGCAGAAAGCGTCGCTGGCGCAACAGTTCGACGGGCCGGCTCATGCCTTGAGCAGCTCCTCGCGGCCGCCCAGCCAGCGTTGCAGGTGGGCGTCCGCAACCTGCGGGGCGTCGCGCAGCAACTCATCCGCCAGGCGGCGCGCCTGTTCGACCAGCGCACCGTCTTGCAGATCGGCATAGCGCAGCAGGGGCAGGCCGCTTTGCCGCGCGCCGATGAATTCGCCGGGGCCGCGCAAGCGCAAATCCTCGCGCGCGATCTCGAAACCGTCGGTGCTCTCGAAGATAATCTTGAGCCGGGCCCGCGCGGTCTGACCCAACGGCTGCGCATAAATCAGGATGCAGACCGACTGCGTCGCGCCGCGCCCGACGCGGCCGCGCAGCTGGTGCAACTGGGCGAGGCCGAAGCGTTCGGCGTGCTCGATGACCATCAGGCTGGCATTCGGCACATCGACGCCCACTTCAATCACCGTGGTCGCCACCAGCACCTGTATCCGGCTGGCGGCAAACGCCGCCATGACGGCGGCCTTCTCCTCCGCCTTGAGACGGCCATGCACGAGGCCCACGCGCAGGTCGGGCAGTTCGGCGGCCAGCCGCGCAAACGTTTCCTCTGCGGTTTGCAGCTGCAATGCCTCGCTCTCTTCGATCAGCGGACAGACCCAATAGGCCTGGCCTCCGGCGCGGCAGGCGTCATGCACGCGAGTAATGACTTCGCCGCGGCGCGCTTCGGACACCAGCCGGGTCGTCACCGGCGTGCGGCCGGGCGGCAACTCATCGAGCACCGACACATCGAGATCGGCGTAATAACTCATCGCCAGCGTACGCGGAATGGGCGTAGCCGACATGGCGAGCTGGTGCGCGAAGCGGCCTTTCTCTTTCAGCGCCAGGCGCTGGCGGACGCCGAAGCGGTGCTGCTCATCGACAATGGCCAGGCCCAGACGGTCGAACGCGACGCCTTCCTCGATCAGCGCATGGGTGCCGATAATCAGAGCCGTCTTGCCAGCGCCGACTTTTTCCAGCACGGCGGCCTTGTCGCGTTTTTTCAGGCTGCCGGTCAGCCAGGCCACTTCCAGCCCCAGCGGAGCAAGCCAGGCGGAGAGCTTGCGGTAATGCTGCTCGGCGAGAATTTCGGTGGGCGCCATCAGCGCCGCCTGATGGCCCGCTTCCAGGGTGTGCAGCATGGCCAGCGCGGCGACCACGGTTTTGCCGCTGCCGACATCGCCCTGCAGCAGGCGCTGCATCGGATGCGGCTGGGCAAGGTCGCCGGCGATTTCATGCCATGCGCGCTGCTGCGCGCCGGTCAGGCGGAACGGCAGCGCGGCGAGCAGGCGTTGCGTGAGCGCGCCGCTGGCGACAAGCGGCGGCGCGCCACGGGCGCGGCGGGCGGCGTAGGCGCGGCGCAGCGACAACTGCTGCGCCAGCAGTTCGTCGAACTGCACGCGCCGCCAGGCCGGGTGATTGCGCGATTCCAGCGCCGCCAGCGCAAGCTCGGGCGGCGGCGTGTGCAGGAGGCGGACAGCGGCGGCGAAGGCGGGCAGGCCCAGCCGCGCAAGCTCGGCAGGCGGCAGGGTATCGGCCAGGTCGCTGCGTTCCAGCGCGCGCTCGATCAGCCGCCGCAAGGCGGCCTGGCCCAAACCGGCGGTGGTCGGATACACCGGCGTCAGGCGATCGGGCAGCGGCTCGCCCTCGCGCACGACATGAAACCGCGGATGAATGATTTCAGCGCCGGAAAAGCCGTCGCGCACCTCGCCAAAAACGCGCAGCCGCAGGCCGGGTTGCAGGCTTTTTTGCTGGCTCGGGTAGAAGTTCAGAAAACGCAGCGTCAGCGCGCCGCTGCCGTCCTTGACATACGCCACCAACTGGCGGCGCGGGCGAAAGACGATTTCGCTGCTTACCACCTCGACTTCAAACTGCGCGGCGACGCCGGGCAGGACGGCGCGCACAGCGGTGATGCGGGTTTCATCCTCGTAGCGCAACGGCAGGTGCAGCACAAAATCGGCGTCGCGGCGCAAACCCAGCCGCGCCAGGCGCCCTGCCAGCGTATTGCCGGCAGGACTCTTGTTTGCGCGAGGCTCAGCCAAGCACCAGAACCGCGTCGGCCTCGATCAGCGCGCCGCGCGGCAGTTCCTTGATACCGACAGCGGCGCGCGCCGGATAAGGCGCGCTGAAGTATCGCGCCATGGTTGCATTGACCTTGGCAAAATGGGCAAGATCAGTGAGATAAATGGTGATCCGCACGGCATCATCCAGCGTGGCGCCCGCGGCTTCGCTGACGGCTTGCAGGTTTTCGAATACGCGCGCAATCTGGGCATCGATGCCTTCAACCATCTGCATGGTGGCCGGATCAAGCCCGATCTGGCCGGACAGATAAACCGTATTGCCGGCGCGCACAGCCTGCGAATACGTGCCGATGGCGGCGGGAGCGGCGGCAGTGGAAATGACTTTTCGGCTCATAAGATATTTTCCTGATGGGTTGGATACGGGGTTGGCTGCGGGTTAAGTCGGCAACAGGCAACGGCGCGGGGCATCCGGCTACTTTTTCAGGGTAACCAGCACGCTGTCGTCAATGCCCAGTTCTTTCAGCTTGGCGCGGGCGCTTTCAGCTTCGGCGCGCGAGGCAAAGGGGCCGATGTGCACGCGCGCCTCGATGATCGCCGGAATGCCTTTTGACTGCATCTTTGCACGCAGGTTTTCCGCATTGGCGACCGTATTGAAAACACCCAGTTGTACGCCGAACTGGCTCTTCCCCGAAGGCTTTCCCGCCGGGATGAGGGGCTGCGAAACGAACACTTCCGTTGTGCCGGGGGCCACGATGATGCCCTGGCTGGCGACAGGCGGTACAGCCTGTGCCGGCTGCCGGGCGGCAACCTCCGGCGCGGCGGCACCTTCCGCAACAGGAGCAACAGGCGGCGCGTCTCCCTTTCCTGCCTGCGTTGAGCCGTTCGCTGCGCTGCTCGATGCATGGGGGGTAACCTGCGCCGACAGCGGGAAGCCGCTTGTATGCATGGCATCAAACATGACCCAGATGCCAAACAGCCCGACAGCAATGATCGTGGCAGCCGCAATCCACATGACCATGCGCTTTTTCAGCGCCTCGCCTGCGACAAGTGCGGTTTCCTGAGTCTGTATATCATCAGCCATTATGTTTTTCACCTGGAGGGTGGACTCGATTGTTGATCCGTTACGTGCAGAGCGGCATAACCGTTGCACGAAACCTGGCAGGTTAAGACAGATTCCGCAGAGTTCACCGCAGAGTCCCCTATCAATGAAATTAATCCTGATAATACCGCCTCATGCACTTCATGAAAACGTGAGCAACCCGGTCTTTGGCCCATGTTTCTGCTTAAAAAACTGCTGTCCGCCCTGCTCCTGCCGCCTGCCGGGCCGCTTGTCCTGGCAGCCATTGGCATTTGGCTGATGCACAGGGAAAGCCGGCGGGAAAATCATGCGCAGCGGCATCCCCTGGGACGGCGCGTTGGACTTTGCCTGGCGACAGCGTCCATCGGCGGCCTGTTTGCCTTGTCGCTGCCGCTGGTGAGCTACTGGCTGATGGCGCCCTTGCAGCGCATGGCCTCCGCCACGGCGCCCGCCCTCGCCAGAGCGCAGGCCATTGTGGTTCTGGGCGGAGGCAACCGGCACAACTCACCCGAATATGGCGGCGATACCGTGGGCCGCTACACGCTGGAGCGCATCCGCTACGCCGCGCGCCTGGCCCGCCAGACCGGGCTGCCCCTCCTGGTAACCGGCGGCACACCCGCCGGTGGCCGGCCCGAAGGCGAAACCATGGCCGCTGCGCTGCGCGAGGATTTCGCCACGCCTGTGCGCTGGATCGAAAACCGATCGCTCGATACGGCCGAAAACGCCGCCTATTCCGCCCCCATGCTCAAGGCCGCCGGCATACAGCGAATTGCCCTGGTCAGCCATGCCTGGCACCTGCCCCGCGCCGTGCCGTTGTTTGAACGCCAGGGTTTCGTCGTGCTTCCCGCGCCGACTGCTTTTCACAGCCTGCCGCAATCGCCGTGGGCGCGCTGGCTGCCCTCCAGCCGCGCCCTGGAGGCCAGCACCGATGCGCTCGCCGAATGGCTGGGGCGCCTTTTCAATCAACTTTTATTTGCACCCGCCGTGGGGAATCCGTCTCCGGTCATAACGACAAAATCATGAATGACGAACTTTGCATCGGCCTCGTTTCCATCTCTGACCGCGCATCCGGCGGCGTCTATGCGGACCAGGGCATCCCCGCCCTGAAAGAATGGCTTGGCCAAGCCCTTGCCTCGCCCTGGCGCATGGAAACGCGGCTGATTGCCGACGAGCAGGCGGTGATTGAACAAACCCTGATCGAACTGTGCGACACGGCGGGCTGCCACCTGGTGCTGACCACCGGCGGCACCGGCCCGGCGCCGCGCGATGTCACGCCGGAGGCTACGCTGGCCGTAGCGCACAAGGTCATGCCCGGCTTTGGCGAGCAAATGCGGCAAATCTCGCTCAACTTCGTGCCGACGGCGATTCTCTCGCGCCAGATCGGCGCAATTCGCGGCCAATCCCTGATCCTCAACTTGCCGGGCCAGCCGAAGTCAATTCGGGAAACGCTGGAAGGGGTCAAGGATGCGACGGGAAAGCAGCTCGTGCCCGGCATCTTCGCCGCCGTGCCGTACTGCATCGACCTGATCGGCGGGCCGTATGTGGCAACCGACGAAGCAGTGGTCAAAGCCTTCCGGCCGAAGTCGGCGTTGCGGCAGAAATAAGCGGCGCCGGCCTGCCTCAGAGAATCCGGCAAAGCCAGTCGCCAATCGCGGCAATCTCCTCGGGACAGACCGCATGCCCCATCGGATAGGTATTCCATTCAACCGCGTAGCCAAGAGTCTCCAGTGCCGCACGCGAGCTCTGCGCGCGGTCAATGCCGATCATTTCGTCGTGCAGCCCGTGCGCCATGAATATCGGCAGGTCGGCATTCACGTCCTGGCGCTCGGCACGAAGCCGGCCGGCAAGCGGCAGGTAGGTTGACAAGGCCATCACCCCGGCCAGCCGCTCCGTGTGGCGCAGCGCCGCCGTCAAGGCGACGGCGCCACCCTGCGAGAAACCGGCAAGCACAATGCGATGGGATGCGATACCGCGCGCCCGCTCGCGCGCAATGAGTTGCTCGATGATCTGCTGCGCGGCGCGAATGCCGGCTTCATCCTCGCGCCGGCCGCCCAGCTCGAGGATGTCATACCACGCGCGCATGCTCATGCCATTGTTGATCGTCACCGGTCGCACCGGCGCATGGGGAAACACAAAATGTATAGCCAGCCACTGCGGCAGGCCAAGCGCAGGCACCACCGGCACAAAATCATGCCCGTCCGCCCCCAGTCCGTGCAGCCAGATCACTGCGGCATCCGGCTGCGTGCCGGTATCCAGCTCAATCATTTCGGGAGACTGTCTCACGTTCAGGCGATCCGTTATCTGAATGTCATCAAAACCTGCTTGCACTATTCCGCGCAGAGTCTTTTTTCATTAAATACATATTTTTATCGGCTTCACGCAACAGCTCGTCAATACTTTCCCTCAAACCCATTCCGGTTACATGGCCTATTGACAAGGCTATCGGCCAACCTTTATTTTTAAACTTCTTCTCTGTGGCCAACAGGATCCTGTTGACCAGCACCTGGCAGGACGACTCGTCCGTTTCAGGAAACAACAACGCAAACTCATCCCCGCCAAAGCGGGATATCACATCGCCTCTCCTGGAATTTTCCCTTAATATGTCGGACAGCGCCTTGAGTGCCTCATCACCGGCATGATGGCCGTGCGCGTCATTCAGCGCCTTGAATTGGTCAATATCCATGAAGAGCAAAGAGTAAGGCTTCCCGGAACGTTCACTACGCGCCTGCTCAATCTCAAACCGTTCCAAAAAATCCAGGCGATTGGCCAGATCCGTCAGCATGTCCTTGCGCGAAAACTCCCTTTCCCGCCATAACCTGGCTAACACCCGGCCGATAACCGTCAGCGTGACACTGCGCACAAAGGTGTTCAGCACCCATGCGCCCAGCGGATAATCCGGAAAAACGGCCATCAGTTCGGCAGAGGTCCAGGCAATAGCCACAAAGGTTCCGATTACAGCAGGTGTTTGTGTGTCGGAACGGCGCAGCGCCCGGATTGAGCTCAAACGCGCAGCGTGAATGATGGGCAGGCAATAGAATACGTCAAATGAATAATAAGTCCCGGCTTCCAAATAACTCACGAAAGCGATGAGCAGAACCTCTGCAACAATCAGAGAAAAGCTCCAGAAGCTATTGTTTGATGTTTTCATCCGGCAGTTTCAAGTTCAACTTGACACGCAACATGTTGATATCAAAGCTACGGGGCATTCTAGCATCACGCATACAGGGCCCGTGACGACGGGCCTTTACTCATTCAAAGAGGGTTCCGGATGTCTTGCATCTGCTCATCCCCGCCGTATTTCCAGCATCCCGCTAACTGAGTGACTGCACAAGGAAGCTGGCAATGACAAAATCCACACCCGTTTCCAGCGTCTCTTGCGGATGCAGCCGGACGCGCTTGCCGTCAAGGTCAAAAACCAGCGCCATGTTGTCTTCCAGCGCTTCGGGCAGCAAAGCCATCCGCACGCGTGCACCTGTTTCAAGATTATCAAGCAGCAGACATTCCGTTGGCAGGCCACGGGCATCAGCCAGCACGGCACGCGGGTTCTTTGACAGCGTTTCGATACCCACTGCCGCATGGTCCGGCGCGCTACGCGCATAGCGGCGCACAATGCCGATGAGCCAGTTCTCGCCGCCTCCGGGCTGCATGCCGATCAATGCGCCGATGCGTATCCGGTTGTTGCGTGCGACGGGTACTTGCGCACCCAGGCCGCCCAGGCTGACATCCTCAACCAGCCAGCTTTCCTCACTGGCGGCAGCAACTGCTCCGGATAACCGTTGGTACGCCGGGGCAAAACCATGCACAACGGTCAGCCATGTGTTCATCCGGCGCCGGGTATGGCTGCGTGTGGGCGGCGTCGGCGCCCAGTACAGCGCCAGATGTTCCACAACCGGGATCACCTTCGCGGCGTCAAACGATCCGCCCAGATCAATGTCAGGCGGTACCCGCTGTTCGGCACGCAGCACGGCGAGCAACGCGGTCACAGCGGCCACTGCGTGCGTGCAACTGAAAAAACGCAACGTGGGCGTGGCTTCGGGCACCTTCGTCAGGCGCATCGGCGGCAAAGGCTGGGCGGCATCGACCCAGTACATGCCTGCGGGCCATGCCTCGCGCATCAGTGCGAAGTGCGGCAGAAAATAGGCAATGAGGCGCCCGGCCAGCTCAACTTGCAATGGCTGCAACTGATCCATTGATGAGGCGTGAAAAACCAGCGCCTTGAGGTATTCCGCCTCGCCGCACGTTGGCGGCTTGCCTGGGTAGAGAGGCAGGCGGGTTTCCCCGGTTTTCGCTGCGACTGCAGCAAGGTAGGCAGTCCCCAGGTCAGCCCAGAAGTTAGCGCTGATCGGGCCGTAGCGGAACTGATCCCATTTGAGTTGCTGCGCCTGGGCATGAATCATGCGCGTATGAAACAGCGGCAGAGAGGACTGGATGATTCTGGCTTCTTTCGGGTTTGCTCGCTGTCGGGCCACGCAATCGGCATACACGGCAGCCAGTTGCCGCCAGTAGTCGTGATTAAGCTGCCACAGTTCCGCGTCGCCCAGGCGTCCGGCGCGCCCCTGCAGCAGATAACCTTGGGTAAGGTGCTCTGTATGGCTGATCACGGCAGCATCAATCTCCAGCGCACATTGCAGGCGCCAGTCCAGCTTGAAGCCCGTTGCGGCTGGCAGCGATTCGAGCCAGGCGGTCGCCTCCGTCACAGCTTCCAGCGAATCGTGGTGAACAAGCGCAGCGAAAATGCGCTTCGCCTCACGCGAGTCCAGCAGCGGATGGGCTGATTTAGCCGAAAAAATGCCGATCATGAGCAATCATCGCCGGATAAGTGCACGCCTCATCCCGCTTTTCCTCATTTCACCACCAGCCATTGTGCAAGCAGCGTCGCGCCCCACGCAACGCCGAAGCCGGTAAGGTCGCTGGCCACGGCACCCAAGCCGCCGCCGCAGCTGGAGGCGGAAAGATCAACGTGCACCCAGGGGCGCTTGTGCGTGAATCGTTGCAGGAAAAGCGCCGCCAGGATGTGGTCCGCTTCGCCATCCAGCGTGCATTGTTTTACGTCCGCCACTTTTGATTCAAGCGCGGCGGCGTAGTCGGCATCGAGCGGGAAAGCACAGACACGCTCGCCGCTAGCCTGTCCTGCTGCCACAGCCAGCATGGTCAAGGCGGCTTCACTGGCGAAGATGCCGGAATAACGCGCGCCCAGAGCGACATGCATGGAACCGGTGAGCGTGGCGAAATCCACGATCAGATCAGGCTTGCGCCGCGTCGCCAGCGTCAGCGTATCGGCCAGCACCATGCGCCCTTCGGCGTCGGTGTGCACCACCTCGATGGTGGTGCCGTCGAGTGCGCTGATGATGTCATTCTGCTTGTATGCCGTCGACGAAATATGGTTGTGCGCTATCGCCAGCCAGCAGTCGATGGCAACCGGCAGCTGCATTTCTGCGGCGGCCAGCGTCAGCGCCAGCGCCACGGCCGAGCCGTTCATGTCCTCGTGCATCCCCGCCATGTAACGCGCAGGCTTGAGATTGTGGCCGCCGGTGTCAAAGCAGATGCCCTTGCCAACGAGCGCCACGGTTTTATGCGCTGCCTCGGGGTCAAGAGGCGGCCGATAAGACAAATGCACAATGGCGGCATCTTCGTGATGCGAACCCTGCGCCACGGCGCAGAATGCCCCGGCGCCCATTTTCTGCAGGCGCTTGAGGCCATATTCTTCAATTGCCAGCCCCTTCGCCAGACGGCGGATACGCTTGCGGTAGGTCGCGGGAGTCAGTTCGTTGGGCGCGCTGGCCGTCAGCTGGCGCACCAGAATGTTGGCTCGCGCCAGCGCAACGACCGGGGCGAGATCAACCTCCTTGAGCTGGCTGAACAGATCAATTTTCGCCAATGCTACCGCCGGTTTTTTCTTGCGGGCGGGCAGCGGTACCCCATTCACCAGCGCAATAAAAACGGCATCGCGTGCCACATCCCCCTCGCTCGCCCAGATGGCCAGGGTCTTCGGCGACTCCTCTTGCAACAGCATCACCGCTTTACGCAACCGGGTCAACCGCTCAAAACGCGTGAGCTTTGCATCGCTCATCAGCAGCGCCAGGCGCCGGCCGTCGGCCAAATCAATGGCCAGCGGCGTCTTGGTCAGTTCCGCCGGTTTCATGTCCTTGCGCTTCAGCACGGCCAGCCATTGCCCGCGCGCCGGAAGCCCGACCGGCAAGGCAGTGTTTTCAGGAATCACCATCAGGGCATGGCGAGCGTTATCCAATGCAGAAAAGTTGCGCGCAGGGTGAACGGCGATGCGGGGCAGGGTCATGTTTTGCATCCCCAGACACGGGTTCAAACGTCTCTGGAAACGGTTCCGGTTAAAATGCCGCTTCGATTATATGCCCGCCAACCATCCGTCCAGATACGGATTCAAATCCAGAAACGGATTCAGACCATGCGCCCCTATCTCGACCTGATGCGCCACGTGCTTGACCACGGCCGGGAAAAATCCGACCGCACCGGCACCGGCACGCGCTCCGTGTTCGGCTATCAGATGCGCTTCGATCTGGCGGAAGGTTTTCCTCTGCTCACTACAAAAAAACTGCACCTGCGCTCCATCATTCACGAGCTGCTGTGGTTTTTGCAGGGCGAAACGAACATCCGTTACCTCAAGCAAAACGGCGTCTCGATCTGGGACGACTGGGCCGACGAGAATGGCAATCTGGGCCCGGTTTACGGCCATCAGTGGCGGCACTGGCCCAATCGCTCGGCAACCAACCCTGGCGGCGAGATTGACCAGATCGCGCAGTTGATCGATGGCCTGAAAAACAACCCGGATTCACGCCGTCACATCGTCTCGGCCTGGAACCCGGCGGACATTCCGCAGATGAAACTGCCGCCCTGCCATGCCCTGTTCCAGTTTTATGTGGCTGAAAAAAAACTTTCCTGCCAGCTTTACCAGCGCAGCGCCGACATCTTTCTTGGCGTGCCGTTCAACATTGCCTCGTATGCCCTGCTGACCCTGATGGTGGCGCAGGTGTGCGGGCTGCAACCGGGCGACTTTGTATGGACAGGAGGCGACTGCCACCTGTACAGCAATCACCTCGAGCAAACCCGGCTGCAACTGGCGCGCGAACCGCGTCCGCTGCCGCGCATGCGCATCAACCCCGAGGTGCGGGATATCTTCGCCTTCCGTTTCGAGGATTTCACGCTGGAAGCTTACGACCCGCATCCGCACATCGCCGCACCCGTGGCCGTGTAGCCCTGAAACCATGGCAACTGCCCCCTCATGATCCTCGGCGGCGACATCGGCGGCACCAAAGCACTGCTGGGTCTGGCAGAAAATGGCGCGTGCATTGCCGAACGCCGTTACGCCAGCGCCGACTTTTCAGATGTTACCGACCTGCTCGCCGCCTTTTTCGCCGATATGCGGATCAATCCGTCCCAGGTGCATGGCGGCTGTCTCGCTGTCGCCGGCCCCATTGCCGATGACGGCCGGTCGGCCGGGCTGACCAATCTGCCCTGGACCATCGACAGCGGGGAACTGTCGCGCCGCTTCGGCCTGCCTGCGCTGCGCCTGGTCAACGACTTCGCCGCCGCCGCGCTGGGTGCGGTCACGGCGTCCATCGACCATCGGGTGACATTGCAGGAAGGACAACCCTTGCCCGATGCGCCGCGCCTTGTCGTCGGCGCAGGCACCGGACTGGGCATGGCGCTCGTCCTGCCGCAGGCGAAAAGCTGGCGCATCGTGCCCGGCGAGGGCGGTCATGCCGCCTTCGCACCGTCTGACGAGGAACAGCTCAGGTTGTGGCAATTCCTGCATGCGCGCCACGGCAGGGTGACATGGGAACGGGTGGTCTCGGGGCCGGGGATCACTGCAATCCACGAGTGCATGAGCGAAGAAACGCTGCCGCCGGAAGAAATTTCGATGCGCGCACTGGCCACTGCGGATGGCGCGGCGCACCGCTCGCTCAACATGTTTCTCGCCGCCTACGGCGCCTATGCCGGCGACATGGCGCTGGCCAGTCTGGCGCGCGGCGGCGTTTTTCTCGCTGGAGGAATTGCCGTCAAACTCGCCGCCCACCCGCTGCCCGCATCGCGGTATGGCCCCTTCCTCGCAGCGTTCAATGCCAAGGCCGAGCACACGGCAATCGCCGCCCGCATGCCGATCCATGTCGTCACCGACCCGGCGATTGGCCTGCACGGCGCCTTGCGCCTCGCGTGCATCTAGCTGATACTTGATATTTATCAATTACATGCTGAAAAACAAGCGTAATATTATTCGTCCAAGGTATTTCCACGAACGAGGAGACGATCATGCCAGTAGCTAACCGCCACACCAGCAGTTCATCCCGCAAATCTCCTGTCCCCGCCCCAGGTGCAATCGCCGGCAAGACAAAACCCCTGGCCAAGGCAAAACCGGCAAACAAGTCTGCCCCCGCGCCGAGAGCACGTCCTGGCACACGCAAAAAGGGCGGCGCTTCACCCGAACAGCGCAGCTATTACATTGAGATCGCCGCTTATTACATTGCCGAGCGGCGCGGCTTCGCCTCGGGAGACCCGCTGCAGGACTGGGTAGAGGCTGAAGCCGAGATTGACCGCCTGCTGGCCGAAGGGTATTTGGGCAACTGAGCGGGCAACTGGGCAACCGCTGCTCAGGCCGGCGTCAGTATTAACGCCGCCAACGGCGGCACGGTCAGTTCCAGCGACGCGGGTTGCCCCATCCAGGGCTGCCGGTCTGCGCGCACATAGCCGCCGTTGCCCAGATCGCTACCGCCATAAAGTGCGGAATCGCTGTTCATCCGCTCAATGTAATCGATGGCTTGCGGCACGCCCAGCCGATAGCCGTAGCGCGGTACCGGCGTGAAGTTGACTACCACAATGGCATAACTGCCGTCGCATGCGCGGCGCAGCCAGCTGACTACCGACTGGTCGGCGTCGTGGCAGTCGATCCACTGAAAACCTTCGCCGGAGAAATCCAGCTCATGCAGGGCCGGCGCGTTCAGATAGAGATGATTGAGGTCGCGCGCCAGGCGCTGCACGCCGGCATGCAAAGGGTATTGCAGCAGATGCCACGGCAATTCCTCACCGGCGCGCCATTCCCACGGTTGGCCGAGTTCCGCGCCCATGAACAACAGTTTCTTGCCCGGCGCGGCCATCTGGTAGGCCAGCAGCAGGCGCAGATTGGCGAAACGCTGCCATTCGTCGCCCGGCATTTTCCCCAGCAACGAACTCTTGCCGTGCACTACTTCATCATGCGACAGCGGCAGGACGAAATTCTCGCTGTAAGCATAAAGCTGGCCAAAGGTCAGTTGATCGTGGTGATAGCGCCGATGCACCGGGTCATGGTGCAGATAGAGCAGCGTGTCGTTCATCCAGCCCATGTTCCACTTCATCGAGAAGCCCAGGCCGCCGAGCCAGGCCGGGCGCGACACCATGGGCCAGGCAGTGGATTCCTCGGCGATGGTCAGCGCACCGGCGAACTGGCCATGCACCATTTCATTCAGCTCGCGCAGAAAGGCGATGGCTTCAAGATTCTCGCGCCCGCCATGCCGGTTCGGCGTCCACTCGCCCGGCTGACGCGAATAGTCGAGGTAGATCATCGAGGCAACGGCATCCACGCGCAAGCCATCGGCATGGAACTCGGACAACCAGTAATGCGCGGAGGAAAGCAGGAAGCTCCTGACCTCGTTGCGGCCATAGTTGAAGACGTGGGTGCCCCAATCGGGATGCACTTTCTGGCGCGGATCCTCGTGCTCGTAGAGGGATGTGCCGTCAAAATGGGCCAGCGCCCAGTCATCCGCCGGGAAATGGCCGGGCACCCAGTCGAGAATCAGGCCAATATTGGCCTGATGCAGGGCGTCGATGAGAAAGCGCAAATCGTCGGCGCTGCCGAAACGCGAGGTCGGAGCAAAAAAACCGGTGCATTGATAGCCCCAGGATTCATCGAGCGGATGCTCCATCAGCGGCATGAATTCGACATGCGTGAAGCCCATCTCCCGCACATAAGGAACCAGGCTGGTCGCCAGCTCGCGATAGCTGTAGAAGCGGCCATCGGGGAGATGTCGCATCCAGCTCCCGGCGTGCATCTCGTACACGCTCATCGGCGCGTGCAGCCAGTCGCGCGCCGCACGCGCGGCAAGCCAGCCGGCATCGCCCCAGACATGCGCCGTCGCCGGATCGACACGGCAGGCAGTGGCCGGACGACGCTCGAAGGCGCGGGCATAGGGATCGGATTTGACGCGCAGCGCGCCGCTGCCGCGCACACGGATTTCAAAGCGGTAGAGCATGCCCTCGGGCAATTCGGGAAGAAACAACTCCCAGACGCCGGAGCCGCCCAGCGAAGCCATCGGATGGATCCGTCCATCCCAGCGATTGAAGTCGCCGATGACAGAAACACGCTCGGCATTCGGCGCCCAGACGCGGAAGCAAACGCCGGTCACGCCGTCGCGCATGGCCGGATTGGCGCCGAGCGTACGCCAGGCCTGCTGCAGACGGCCTGCATTGAACAGAAAAAGATCTTCCGTCGGCGGCTGTGGCGGGAAAGCGTACGCGTCGTACTGCACGGCGCCATCAATGCGCAGACGCCACGGCCGCGGCGGTGGCGACGCGCCGTGCCATTCGAAGAGGCCGGTGCCGGCATTCGTCAGCGGCGCCCAGCTGCCGTCGGCAAACGCCACGGCAATCGATGCGGACTGCGGACGAAACACGCGCAGACACCAGCCCGTCGCCTCGGCATGAAGGCCGAGCACGGCAAAAGGATCATATTCGCGCGCCGCCAGGAGCGCGGCGCAAGAGGGGGAAGAAGTCATGTTGTGTGGAACTTCTTTGACATCATGTCTATGGTAGCCGCAACGGGGCCGGAACAGCACGCGGAATCAACCTGCACGATGGCACCCGCTGTAACTCGCGACCATATTTTGCCGCGAATCCCCAGGTGCGCATGACATGTTGATTTTTACCGACAGCAAGCGCAGACTGGATGCTCGTTGTCTGCCGGAGGCATTCGCGCCCGGAAAACGACTGTAGCCGCTTTTTCAGCATGGTACGTTGCTGCGACGAGAAAACTTGCATGATACGGCAACACAAGGTCAAGACCGATAGTCAGAAACAGCGGCAGACTTCTCCTCCCCGGTAGACGAAACCGCCAGGCAACGGCAAAAGGCAGAAGCCGGTTGCGATCAACACCAGCATGAGGATAGCGATGTCCACCAAAGTTGAGCGGCTCGTGCACATTCCCGTCGATCGCACGCATATCGAAGGCATGCTGGAGTTGCCGGAGAATGCCCGGTGCATTGTATTGTTCGCCCACGGCAGCGGCAGCAGCCGTCACAGCCCGCGCAACAATTATGTTGCACAGGTGCTGCGAGATAACGGGATTGGAACGCTGCTGATGGATTTGCTTACGCAGGAGGAAGACGTGGACTACCGAACCCGCTTCGACATTCCGTTACTCACCCGCCGCCTGCTCGCAGCCACGCACTGGATAAAGACTGAAAGCCCTGCCCGGAATCTCTCCGTCGGCTACTTTGGCGCCAGTACCGGAGCGGCCGCGGCATTACGGGCTGCGGCCGCGTTGGGAGATGAGATCGGCGCCGTCGTTTCCCGTGGCGGACGCCCGGATCTGGCGGGACAACATGACCTGGCGCGTGTCAAGTCCCCCACCCTGCTGCTGGTGGGCGGCCGTGACGACGCAGTGATCGATCTCAATCGTGAAGCCGGCATCCATATGGGCTGTCTGCAGAAATTGTCCATCATTCCCGGCGCTACCCATCTGTTCGAGGAGCCGGGAACACTGGAACAAGCGGCGCAACAGGCTGCCGCCTGGTTCAGCCGCCACTTGAAGGCAGCATCCGGCGGCGACGTAACGAAAACAGGATGAAGCTCTGTGACGCCGACAGTTCCGAGCCACCCACGGATACCTGCACTGGGGAAAGATTACGCCTTCAATATATCGACCACTTCCTGGTCTTCGACCTGCGGGAAATGCAGATAAAACTGTCCTACTGCCTGGAAATTCGCCGGCGCCTCCAGGCAAACCACTTCATCGGCCATCTGCGCCACTCTCGCCAGAGTATCCGGCGGTGCAACCGGCACGGCACAAATCAGCCTGGCCGGTTTCCCGGCGCGCAAACCATGCAGCGCGGAGATCATGGTCGAGCCGGTAGCAAGACCGTCATCGATGACGATGACGATGCGTCCGGCAGGATCAAGCGGGGGACGAATCGGTGTGTATTGGGCACGACGCTTGCGGATGGTTTCCATCTGCGTCCGCTTTTCGGATTCGATGTATTCCTCGCTCGCGCCAGCCGATTCGGCATAGCCGGTAATATAGGTCCAGCCGTCTTCATTGATCGAGCCAATGGCAAATTCGGGATTGGACGGCGCGCGCAGCTTGCGCACCAGGACCACGTCGAATTCGCCGCCCAGCTTTTCTGCAATGATCTTCGCCATCGGTACGGCACCGCGGGGAATCGCCAGAACCAGCGGGTTTTTCCCTCGGTACTCCCCGAGTTTTGCGGCAAGCCGGCCAGCGGCTTCATTGCGGTCGCGAAACATGGTCCGGATTCCTCTTCATAAGTTTTTTACAAAACCCTTGCCCGAGCCAAATTTCCCGTCGCGTTAAAAGATCGCGCGGAAATCGATGCAGACTACGAACCAGGCATACGCAGACGCCGACCGCCCGCACGGTGATCGCGTCACGCCCACATACTCGCGGTAACACGCTGCACACAGAATAAACCATATTTTGACGGCTTTCTTTGCTATCGTGTCGTCTCTGGCCACAACGGAGGAAACCCCATGCAGCTGAATAAAATCAGCGACAGCGCCAAGGACCTGCCGCAAACATCCGGCCGGGAAGGCCGTTCATGAGCGCCAGTCACCTGACACGCGCCACTTTCGGCATCGTGCTGGCCGGTGGCCGCGGCAGCCGCCTGATGCAGCTCACCGACTGGCGCGCGAAGCCCGCCGTGCCTTTTGGCGGCAAATTCCGCATCATCGACTTCACGCTCTCCAATTGCGTCAATTCAGGCGTGCGCCGCATCGGTGTCGCCACGCAGTACAAGGCGCAAAGCCTGATCCAGCACCTGCAACGCGGGTGGAGCTTTCTCGACGGCCGTTTCCACGAGTTCGTCGACATTCTGCCGGCGCAGCAACAGGTGAGCGAGGACTGGTACCAGGGCACCGCCGATGCGGTGTACCAGAATCTCGGCCTGATCCGGCGCAACCGCCCCAAATACGTGCTGGTACTCTCCGGCGACCACGTCTACAAGATGGACTACGGCCGCATCCTGCTTGAACATGCGCAGACCCAGGCTGACCTGACTGTAGCCTGCATGGATGTGCCGCTGGCCGAAGCCGGCGCCTTCGGCATCATGGATGTCGGTCACGACAAACGCGTTTCAGCCTTTGTCGAAAAACCGGCCAATCCGCCATCGATGCCGAATCGCCCCGACCGTGCGCTGGCCAGCATGGGCGTGTATGTATTCAACGCCGACTTCCTCTACGAACAGCTGATCCGTGACAAGGACGATGCAAACTCCGCACATGATTTCGGCAGGGACGTGATTCCGCATTGCGTACGGCACCATCGCGCGTTCGCCCACAGCTTCGCCGATTCCTGCATCGGCATGGATAGCTCCGGCATTCCCTACTGGCGCGATGTCGGCACCATCGACGCCTATTGGGAAGCCAACATGGAGTTGACCAAGGTCACGCCGGAACTCAATCTCTATGACGAAGTCTGGCCCATCTGGACTCACCAGGAACAGTTGCCGCCGGCCAAATTCGTCTTTGATGATGAGGGACGGCGCGGCATGGCGGTCGATTCACTGGTTTCGGGCGGCACCATTATCAGCGGCGCCACGGTACACCGCTCTCTGCTGTTTTCGCGCGTGCGCGTGCATAGCTATGCGCAGATCGAGGATTCGGTGATCCTGCCTGACGTCGATATCGGACGCCACGCGAAGCTGCGGCGCGTGGTGATGGACAAGCACTGCCATATTCCCGAGGGCATGACAATAGGCTACGACGCCGAAGCGGATCGCCGGCGCTTCCACGTCAGCGAGAACGGCGTCACCCTGGTCACGCCGGAAATGCTTGGCCAACGCACGCACTACATCCGCTGACTCCCGCCTTCCCCATGAAGCAGCTCAAGCTCGTCTTCCTCTGGCACATGCACCAGCCGGACTATCGGGATCATAGTGACGGCCATGGCCTGATGAAAACCGGCGCTGGGCGGAAACAGGATTTCGCGGAGCACGACTCCGCCCCGCTGGAGCCGGCCGGCCATGCAAAGCCGGTCATGGAGGGGACGACGGCAGGCGAATTCGTACTGCCTTGGGTATACCTGCACGCCATGAAAGACTACGCCGACATGGCGGCGCATCTGGAGCGTTACCCGGAGATCCGCTGCGTGGTGAATTTTGTGCCGGTGCTGCTGGAGCAGATCGAAGATTACGCGCAGCAATTCGTGAGCGGAAAATTCCGCGATCCGCTGCTGCGCATGCTCGCCGCACCCGATCTCGACCGGATCGCAGAAGCTGATCGCCATTTTCTGCTGAATACCTGCTTTCGCAGCAATCACGTCACCATGCTGGCGCCCTTCCCCCGTTACCAGTATCTGCACGATCTCTACCTGAGCCTCTCCCGCGAAGGCGAAGCAACGCTTGCCTACCTTTCCGGCGCCTATTTTTCCGACCTTGTCACCTGGTACCACCTGGCCTGGACGGGCGAAACCGAGCGTCGCCGCAATCCGCTGATTGCCACCCTGATCAGCAAGGGTGAAAGTTACGACGCCACCGATCGGCAGCACCTGCTGGCCAGCATCGGCGAACTGATCAGCGGCCTCATCCCGCGCTGGCGGGCGCTGGCGGCGCGGGGCCAAGTCGAGCTTTCGGCGACGCCGCAAACCCATCCGCTGGCCCCGCTGTTGCTTGACTTCCACGCCGCGCGTGAAAGCCTGCCTGACGCTCAATTGCCTTTCAGCACCACCTACCCGGGCGGGCGCAGCCGCGTCATGACCCAGATTGACAGCGGACGGGCCAGCCATGCCACCCGCTTCGGCACACCGCCCGTCGGCATGTGGCCTGCCGAAGGTGCCATCTCCGAATCCTTTGTCCAGCTTCTGGCCGGCGCCGGCTGCCGCTGGATCGCCAGCGGCGAAGGCGTACTCAAGCACAGCCTTGCCACCAGCAGCATCCACGCCACCACGCGCGCCGCCGCTTATCGTCCCTGGCGGCTGGAGGGCGCGCCAGGGCTCACCTTGTTTTTTCGCGACGAGCGGCTGTCCGACCTGATCGGCTTCGATTATGCCAAATGGCATGGACGCGATGCGGCCAAACATCTGGTCGCGCAACTCGACGCCATTCTTGACGCCGCGCCGGCGGACGAAGAGCCCGTGGTCAGCATCATTCTCGATGGCGAAAATGCCTGGGAGCACTATCCCTACAACGGCTACTATTTCTTTGACGATCTGTACAGCCTGCTCAAACAGCACCCGCGCATCACCACCACCACCTATGCCGGGTTGCTCGCGCAAGCCCAGCCTGTCACGGCATCTCCGCTGCCGCAGCTTGTTGCAGGGAGCTGGGTGTATGGCACGCTGTCGACCTGGATCGGCGACAAACAGAAAAACCACGCCTGGGATCTGCTGTGTGCCGCCAAGCAAAGCTATGACCTGGTGCTGGCCAGCGGCCGGCTGTCGGCTGAAGAGTCGGCGCTGGCGACACGGCAACTGGCCATCTGCGAAAGTTCCGACTGGTTCTGGTGGTTCGGCAACTACAACCCGGCGGCCAGCGTCGCCAGCTTCGACCAGTTGTTCCGCCACAATCTCGTCCACCTTTACCACCTGCTGCAGCTGGAACCGCCGGCCCAGCTTGAAGTGCCGGTTTCTGCCGGGTCAAGCTCGGCCACCGGCGGTTCGATGCGGCGCGCGACCGAATCATCCGACTAAAAACCCGCCATGCCCATTACTCTCCTGTTCGGCGTTCATGCCCATCAGCCGGTCGGCAATTTCCCGGCGGTAATCAATGATGCCCACCTGCGCAGCTATGGCATGTTCCTGCGCGTCATGGAACGCTACCCGGCGTTCCGTTTCAGTGTGCATTTTTCGGGCTGGCTGCTCGACTATCTGCTGGAGCATTTTCCCGCCGACATGGCGCGGCTGGCGGTCATGACCCGGCGCGGACAGGTCGAGTGGTTCGGCTCCGGCGACTGTGAGCCGGTGCTGGCGGCCATTCCGCACCGCGACCGGGTAACGCAGATCATCACGCTGGCGGACAAGATCGAGCGGCATTTCGGCGTGCGCCCTGCCGGCGCCTGGCTTACCGAACGGGTCTGGGAACCTTCGGTGGTGCCTGCCCTGGCAGAGACCGGGATCCGCTACGTCGCTGTCGACGACTACCACTTTCTTTGCGCCGGCGAGGATGGCGAGCAACTCGACAGCTTCTACACCACCGAAGACGATGGCCGGCGCCTCGACCTGTTTCCCATCGCCGAAGCGGCACGTTACCGGCTGCCCTTCTCGCCCGCCGCCGACGTGGTGAGCTGGCTCGAAGACCTGGCGCGGCAGGGACGCCGCGCCGCGATCTACTTTGACGATATCGAGAAATTCGGCATCTGGCCCGAGACCTACGCGTGGGTATACGAAAAAGGCTGGCTAACGCAATTTGTCGAAGGCGTGCTGGCCTCGTCCCTGATCCGCACCGCCACCTTTGCCGACTACCATGCACGCGAGAAAACGCGCGGCATCGTCTATCTGCCGATCACCTCCTACATCGAAATGAATGAATGGACGCTGCCCGCCCCACGCGCCGGCGTGTATCACGCGCTGGTCGAAACGGAAAAGGCAGCAGGCCGTTTTGAGGCGCACAAAGCTTTTTTGCGCGGCGGCATCTGGCGCAATTTCATGTCGCGCTACCCGGAAGCGAACTGGATGCACAAACGCATGCTGGACGTTTCGCAGCGGCTGGCGCACCTGCCGGCGGCCCAACGCACGGCGGACATGCAGGAACACCTGCATCGCGCCCAGGCCAACGACGCCTACTGGCACGGACTGTTCGGCGGCCTCTACCTGCCGCATCTGCGCCGCGCGGTGTGGCACAACCTGCTGGCGCTGGAGGCCGCGCTCGAACGCCTGGCGCCTGCTCCGGCGCTGGAACGTCGCGACATCGACAATGACGGCCATGACGAGCTGCTGCTGCGCAGCGGCGAGCTGCTGGCCGTCATCCGCGAAGACGGCGATGCCGCGCTGGTCGAATTCTCCAGCCTGCCGTTGGCGCACAACTTCGGCGATACGCTGCGCCGCCACGCCGAGACCTATCACGCAAAAATCGGTGCCAGCATAACGGCGCCCGCCACGGATAAAAACGGCATCGCCTCGGCCCATGACCGCATCACATTCCTGCACGCCATTGTTCCGGCGGATGCCGAACCCGACCACCGTCCGCGCGGCATCTGCATCGATCATTGGGTGGCCGCCGATGGCACTCGCCAAGCCCTGGACAATTATCGTCGCGACGGCGCGCCCGGCCACTTTGCCGCCGCCGGCAAGGGCTGGCACGTCGAAAAACGTTACGCGCTGCAGGGCGACACGCTGGAAATTGCCTACCGCATCACCGGCGGGGCCGGCGGAACCGATTTACCCGCTGGACAACTGGAGACGCAACTCAATCTGGCCCTGCCCAGTTGCGACGGCTACGGCGGCCGTTACGTGCTGGCCGACGGCAGCATTCCCTGCGGCTTCGGCCAGGTGCTGGAACTTGCCGCCCTGACCCGCATCACGCTTGAAGACGCCGAACTTGGCGGTCCGTTCGACGGCCAACCCGGCAGCCCGCCCGACGCCCGGCGCGGCGCATTGCATCTCGCCGCCGTCCCCCCGGAGGGCTTTCCGGAGACGGCCCTGGCCGAAAGCGGGGTCAAACATTCCCCGCCGTCAGATGCAAAGCTTCGCGGCGTCTCGCCAGCGCCGACTTTCACGGCGCGACCGCACCATACCGTATCGCAATCCGAAGCCGGTTTCGAAAAAATCATGCAGGCCATCTGCCTCACGCTCCGCTGGCGGATCGCGACCGGCGGCTGGCAACGCATCACCCTCAAGGTAACTTCCGCATCATAGAATTCAGCTTAATTCCCAACCTGCTCCATTCACCATCATGCCCGGCACCCGCTATCCACTTGAAGTCAATCCCGAAGTTCCGCCGCGCCTCGCGCGGCTCGAGGAACTTGCCAGCAACCTCTGGTACAGCTGGGATCGTCCCACGCGCGCACTCTTCACGCACCTGAGTTCGAGCTTGTGGCGGACGACCGGCCACAGTCCCAAAGCCTTCCTCAAGCGCGTCGATCAACGACGGCTCAGGGAGGCCGCCGACGACCCGATTTTCCTCGACACGATGGATCGCGTGCTGACGGCTTACGATGCTTACCACGCGGCACCGGCCGCGCAGGAACTGCCCGGCAAGCCGCCGCTGCAGGCGACCGACCTGATTGCCTATTTCTGCGCTGAATTCGGCTTCCATGAAAGCCTGCCGATTTATTCCGGCGGACTGGGCATTCTTTCCGGCGACCACTGCAAGGGCGCCTCCGACCTGCGCCTGCCTTTTGTTGCCGTCGGCCTGCTCTACCGCCAAGGCTATTTCCAGCAAGCCATTGACCGCGAAGGCAGGCAGCATGCACATTTCGCGGACAACGACTTTGACGACATGCCGATCGAGCCGGTGCGCGGCGCAGACGGCTGCGATGTTCTTGTCGGGGTAGACTTTCCCGGCCGCACGGTCTGGGCCAAGCTCTGGCAGGCCCGCATCGGCAACACCCGGCTCTATCTGCTCGACATCGATATCGAGAAAAACAGCCAGGCTGACCGCGACATTGCTCACCAGCTTTACGGCGGCGACCGCCGCACACGCATCGAACAGGAAATCCTGCTCGGCGTGGGCGGCGTGCGCGCCCTGCGCGCCCTCGGCCTGCACCCCACGGTCTGGCACATCAACGAGGGGCATGCCGCGTTTCTTATCCTGGAGCGCATTCGCGGCTTCATGGATCAAGGCCAGACCTTTGCCACCGCGCTCGAAGCCGCCGCCGTCAATACCGTGTTCACCACCCACACCGCCGTACCTGCAGGTCATGACCATTTCGCCGATGACATGGTGCTGCATTATTTTGACGGCTTGTGCAGGGCCGGCAGCCTTGATCGCGCTACCCTGCTGGGCATGGGCCGCTCTGGCAGCGGCAACGACTTCAACATGACCACGCTGGCGCTGCGCGGTTCGCGCTTCCATAACGGCGTCTCGCGCATCCACAGCGAAGTCTCGTCGCACATCTGCAGCGACCTGTGGCCAGAGGTCGCGGCTACCGAAAACCCGATGGACTACGTTACCAACGCGGTCCATGTGCCGACCTTTCTCGCCACGGACTGGCATGAGACGTTCGACCGCCATCTCGGCCTCGGCTGGCAGAATCGCCAGGCGGATCCGGCCTGCTGGCTGGGCGTACAGCACATTCCCGATCAGATCTTCTGGAGCATCCGCCAGTCGCTCAAGGCCCAGCTCCTGCACCTGGTATGCAGCCGGGTACGCCAGCAGCAAATGCGCAACCAGGGTTCGGAAGCGCATCTGGATCGCCTCCTGCGTTTTGCCGATCCCGCCAACCCGACGGTGCTGACCATCGGTTTCGCCCGCCGCTTTGCCACTTACAAGCGCGCCACGCTGCTGTTCAACAATCTCGACTGGCTGCGCGAAATCCTCTTCGACACGCAACGTCCGGTGCTGTTTATCTTCGCCGGGAAAGCCCACCCGGCCGACGAACCGGGCCAGCAACTGATCCGCCGGATCGCCGAATTCTCCCAGCAGCGCGAGTTCGCAGGCCGCATCCTGCTGCTTGAAGACTATGACCTGCATCTGGCCCGCCGTCTGGTAGCGGGCGTCGATGTCTGGCTCAACAATCCGATCTATCCGCTTGAAGCTTCCGGCACCTCGGGGATGAAAGCCGCCATCAACGGCACGCTCAACCTGTCCGTGCTCGATGGCTGGTGGGGCGAGGGCTACGACGGCAAGAACGGCTGGGCGATCAGGCCGGCGGCGGAAGGACTCGATCCCGTCCAGCGCGATGCCGAAGAGGCGCGCACGCTCTACGAACTGTTGCAGGACAGCGTGATCCCGATGTACTACCGCAACACCGCGCTCGGTTATTCGCCGGAATGGGTAGCCATGGCCAAGCATTCCATCGCCTCGATCATGCCGCGCTTCAACATGCAGCGCATGCTCACCGAATACGCTACAAAGTTCTATTCGCCGGCTGCCGCGCAGTGGCACAAATACGCCGGCGAAAATTTCGTCGGCGCGCGCCAGGTCGCCGAGTGGAAAGCCCGCGTTCGCGCGGCTTGGCCGGGGGTACATCTGCGGCGCCTCGATCGGGCCGTTAACCGCATCCGCTATGGCGAAACGCTGCGCTTCGAAATCGCTGTCCAGCTCAACGGGTTGATGCCGGAAGACCTGACGGTCGAACTGGTATTCACCCGGCCCGGTAAAGCCACCTCGACCAAGGCGCGGCATTACGTGCTGCGCCGCGAACGGCCGCTGGAAAACGGCGTGCACCTCTTCGTCTGCGAACTGACGCCCGAGCAGTGCGGCAAAATGGAATATCGCGTGCGGGCCTACCCGAGCCATGCCTTGCTGACCCATCCGTTCGAGATGGGCATGATGCTATGGCTGTGAACCATCCCGCGAGCCTGACCACGACACCCGGCTGGATCACG
The DNA here is from genome assembly GCA_964596295.1 of uncultured Rhodocyclaceae bacterium. Lineage (GTDB taxonomy): Bacteria > Pseudomonadota > Gammaproteobacteria > Burkholderiales > Rhodocyclaceae > Rugosibacter. The sequence continues at coordinate 32,051 of CAZQTB010000010.1, forward strand.
CTGACACGCCTTGCGGAAACGGCGCGCAGCATTCATCTACGCGACCTGTTCGCTGACGACGCCCAACGCTTCACGCGCTTTTCGCTGCGCGAAGAGGGATTCCTGCTCGATTACTCGAAGCAGCGCGTCACGGCGGAAATCATGGCGTCACTGCGGCATCTCTGGCCGGCCGCCGATGGTCCCGGCTGGATTGCCCGCATGCGCGCCGGCGCGCCGATCAACCACACCGAAGGCCGCGCCGTGCTGCACACCGCACTGCGCCATGGCGGCAGCGAGCCCATCTGTTACGCGGGTTACGACGTAATGCCCGGTGTGCGCAGCGTGCTGGACAGGATGACCCGCTTCTGCAACGACATTCACCAGGGCCACTGGCGCGGCGCAACCGGCGAGCGCATCCGCGATGTGGTCAATATCGGCATCGGCGGCTCCGATCTCGGCCCGCAGATGGCCGCCCGCGCCCTGGCGGCACAGCGCATGCCGGGCATCTCGGTCCATTACGTCTCCAATCTCGATGCCGCGCATCTGGCCACCGTGCTTGCCGAAATTGATCCGGCACGCAGCCTGTTCATCATCGCCAGCAAAACCTTCACCACGCAGGAGACGATGCAGAATGCCGCCTCCGCGCGCGCCTGGCTGGCGGCCGTGCTCGGCGAAGCGGCCGTGGCGCGCCATTTCATCGCCGTATCGGGCGATCCCGCGGCGGTCGCCGCCTTCGGCATCGATCCGGCCAATGCCTTTGAATTCCGGGATTGGGTCGGCGGCCGCTTCTCGCTCTGGTCGGCCATCGGCCTGCCGCTGGCGCTGGCCATCGGCATGCATAACTTCCGTCACCTGCTGGCCGGCGGCGCGGCAATGGATGCCCACTTCTTCAGCGCGCCGGCCGAGCGCAATCTGCCCGTCACGCTGGCCCTGCTTGAACTCTGGAATACCGGCTTTCTCGGCGCCGAAACACGCGCCCTGCTGCCCTACAGCCAGTCGCTGGCGCTGCTGCCGCGCTATTTGCAGCAACTGGAAATGGAATCCAACGGCAAACGTGTCGACCGCGACGGCAAGACCGTGCCGTATGCCACCGCGCCGATCCTCTGGGGCGAAGCCGGCACCAACGGCCAGCATGCCTTCTACCAGTTGATCCACCAGGGCGGGCGGCTGGTTCCCTGCGAATTCATTGCCCTCGTCGAACCCGACTTCATGCTGCCCGGCCATCACGCAAAACTGCTCGCACACTGTTTCGCCCAGAGCGCAGCACTGATGCGCGGCAAGACGCTCGCCGAGGCTACCGCCGAACTCGCCGCCGCCGTTCCGCCGGCGTCCTCGCAGCTTGCGCCCTACAAGGTCTTCCCCGGCAACCAGCCCTCGACTACGCTGTTGCTGCCACGCCTGGATCCCTACACCCTGGGCCAGTTGATTGCACTCTACGAGCACAAGGTCTTCAGCCTGGGCGTGCTGTGGAATCTGAATTCGTTCGACCAATGGGGTGTGGAATACGGCAAGCAGCTCGCCGGTCATCTGCTGCCGATGATCGAGGGACGCACAACGGTGACCGGGCTGGACAGTTCGACGGCGGGACTGATCTCCGCCTGTCGAGGCAGCGCTTGAAAGTTCTCTTCGTCGTCTCCGAGATAGCGCCCTGGGTCAAGACCGGAGGCCTGGGCGATGTCGCCGCGGCCCTGCCTGAGGCCTTGCGTGCGGCAGGAGTCGATGTCCGCGTACTCGTGCCGGCCTACCCGGCGCTTAAAGCGGCCTTCCCCGCGGCCCCGCTGCTGGCCGAGCTCCCGGCGCCGGGCAACCCGTCGCACAGTGCGCTGCTGCGCGCTGCGCATACCGCGCAGGGCATGCCGCTGTACCTGCTCGAATGCGATGCCTGGTTTGACCGCCCCGGCAACCCTTATCTGGGGCCGGACGGCAGCGACTGGCCCGACAATGCCTTGCGCTTTGGCCTGCTCGCGCGCGTTGCGGCACTGCTGGCCGGAGCGGCCGGCCCGCTCGACTGGCGGCCGGACATCCTGCACTGCAACGACTGGCAGACCGCGCTGGCTCCGGCGTACCTGCACTACCTGCCGCGCGGGACAGGGCACGCGGCCGCATCGGTGATGACCATCCACAACCTCGCCTTCCAGGGACTGTTCGGACGCGCGCTGCTGTCCGCGCTGGAGCTGCCCGGGCGCGCCTGGGCCATGGACGGCGTGGAATATCACGGTTATCTGTCTTTTCTCAAGGCCGGTTTGCAATTTGCCGATGCGATTACCACCGTCAGCCCAACCTATGCGCAGGAAATCCAGACGGCCGCGGCAGGCATGGGCCTGGACGGCCTGCTGCGCCATCGCGCCGGCCGATTAACCGGCATTCTGAACGGCATCGACACCGGGCAATGGAACCCGGCGACCGACCCCTGTCTTGCCGCCGCCTATGACGTTGATCGGCTCGAGGGCAAAGCCGCCAACACGGCTGCGCTGCGCGCCGAAATGGGCCTGACGGCGACGAAAAAAATGCCGTTACTGGGCATCGTCAGCCGCTTCACCGAACAGAAGGGCCTTGACCTCGTGACCGGCATTGCCGCCGAACTCGCTGCGCTGCCGGTGCAACTGGCCGTGCTGGGCAGCGGCGCGCCCGCACTGGAAGCGGCCTTTCGCGCCATCGCGGCGCAATGGCCCGGGCAATTCGCGGTGCATGTCGGTTTCGACGAAAGACTGGCCCATCGCATCGAGGCCGGGGCCGACCTGTTTCTGATGCCCTCGCGTTTCGAGCCCTGCGGCCTGAGCCAGATGTACAGCCTGCGTTACGGCACGCCGCCGATTGTGCGCGCCACCGGCGGGCTGGCCGACACGGTAATCGATGCGGCCGACGCACGGCGCGGCAACGGCTTCGTGTTCACGCACGCCACGCCCGCAGCCTTGCTGGCGACGGTCCGCCGCGCCGTAACACTCTGGCATAATGCCCCGCGCCGGAAGGCGCTCCAGCGCCGCGGCATGGGCGCCGACTTTGGCTGGAGCTCGCCGGCGCGGCACTATGCCGATCTTTACCGGACACTCATGCAAAAGCGCTGACATCATGGCCGATACCGACGCATCACCCCCCTGCATTGTGCTCATTGCCGCTGTCGCCGCCAATGGCGTGATTGGCGTTGGCAATACTTTGCCCTGGCGCATTGCCGACGACCTGAAACGCTTCAAGGCGCTGACCCTGGGGCATCCCGTCATCATGGGGCGCAAGACATGGGAATCGCTCGGCCGGGCGCTGCCGGGGCGCCATAACATCGTCATCACGCGCGCTGCCTCCTATCCGGCAGCAGGGGCGACGGTTGCCGGTTCCATCGCCGCAGCGCTGGCGGCCTGCGCGCCTGAAACCACGGCCTTCGTGATCGGCGGCGCAGAGATTTACGCCCAGGCCCTGGCCCGGGCGCAGCGCATGGAACTCACGGAAATCCACGCCGACGTGGCCGGCGATGCCTATTTTCCCAGGTTCAACCGCAACGCGTGGCGCGAAACTGCGCGCGAGCCGCATCGCGATCCGGCGGGACTGAACTACGACTTCGTCAGCTATCAGCGTATCCGGCCTGAAGTGCCGTGAGTGGCACGGCTAACTGACGACTCTCCTTGCCGTCTCGCCAGCGCCGACTTTTACGCGCCGCCTCTCGGCCCGTACCGACCCGTATCGGCCCTATCGCCTACTGCCTGACGCAATCGACGTAGTAACGCACGCTGCCGCTGCTGGCATCCTTCACCAGGCCGTGAATATCGGTCTCGAAGCCGGGGAATTTCTCGTTGAACTCGCGCGCGAACTTGAGATAACGCACGATGGTCGCATTGAACTGCTCGCCCGGAATCAGCAGCGGGATGCCCGGCGGATAGGGCGTGAGCAGCACCGCAGTGACCCGGTTCTCCAGCTCGTCGATGCTGACGCGGTCGATCTCGCGGTGCGCCATTTTGGCGAAGGCGTCCGCCGGGCGCATGGCCGGCACCATGTCCGACAGATACATCTCGGTCGTCAGGCGCGCGATGTCGTTGGCTTTGTACACCGCGTGAATCTGCGTGCACAGGTCCTTGAGGCCGACGCGTTCGTAGCGCGGATGCTTGGCGACAAACTCGGGCAGCACCTTCCATAGCGGATGATTGCGGTCGTAATCGTCCTTGAATTGCTGCAGGGCGGTCACCAGCGTGTTGAAAACGGCCGGGCGTTCGCGATGGTTGCTGCG
>CAZQTB010000010.1:36252-36746 GCA_964596295.1 uncultured Rhodocyclaceae bacterium
GTGTTCCAGCGGCCCTTGGTGATGCCGATGGTGAACATGATGAAGAAGGAATACAGGCCGCACTTCTCGACAATCACGCCATGCTCGGCGAGATACTTGGTGACGATGGCGGCGGGGATGCCGAGCTCGTCGGAAAAATCGCCGTCGACATCCAGACCCGGCGTGATCACCGTGGCCTTGATCGGATCGAGCAGGTTGAAGCCTTCCGCCAGGTCGCCGAAACCGTGCCAGCGCTCGCCGGCCTTGAGCATCCAGGCTTCGCGCTCCTCGATGCCTTCTTCGGAAAGATCGTCCGGGCCCCAGACCTTGAACCACCAGTCGACACCCCACTCCTCATCCACCTTGCGCATCGCGCGGCGGAAATCCAGCGCTTCGGCAATCGACTCTCCCACCAGCGCCGTGCCGCCGGGTTCTTCCATCATCGCCGCGGCGACGTCGCACGACGCGATGCTCGCGTACTGCGGCGACGTCGAGGTGTGCATCAGGTACGCTTC
>CAZQTB010000010.1:36756-67431 GCA_964596295.1 uncultured Rhodocyclaceae bacterium
TCCTGCACCAGGATTTGCGATGCCTGGCTCAAGCCGGCCAGCAGCTTGTGCGTCGACTGCGTGGAAAAAATCATCGACTCCTTGCAGCGCGGACGATCGGCGCCGATGGCATGGTAGTCGCCATAGAAATCGTGGAACGCGGCATGCGGCAGCCAGGCTTCGTCGAAATGCAGGGTGTCGATCTTGCCGTCGAGCATCTGCTTGATGTCCTCGACGTTGTAGAGGATGCCGTCATAGGTGCTCTGGGTGATGGTCAGCACGCGCGGCTTGACGTTCTTGTCGGCCACAAAGGGATTGGCGGCGATCTTCTGCTGGATGTTCTCCCAGAGAAACGCTTCGCGCGGGATCGGCCCGATGATGCCGTAGTGGTTGCGCGTCGGCATGAGAAACACGGGAATCGCGCCGGTCATCATGATGGCATGCAGGATCGACTTGTGGCAATTGCGATCGACCACCACCACGTCGCCCGGGGCCACCGTGGAATGCCAGACGATCTTGTTCGAGGTCGATGTGCCGTTGGTCACGAAGAACAGGTGGTCGGCGTTGAAAATGCGCGCCGCATTGCGCTCGGAAGCGGCGACCGGGCCGGTATGATCGAGCAGCTGCCCGAGTTCATCGACGGCGTTGCAGACGTCCGCGCGCAGCATGTTCTCGCCGAAAAACTGATGGAACATCTGCCCCACGGGGCTTTTCAGGAAGGCGACGCCCCCTGAGTGGCCGGGGCAATGCCAGGAATACGAGCCATCCGCCGCGTAGTGCACCAGCGCGCGGAAGAACGGCGGCGGCAAGGAATCAAGATAGGTCTTCGCTTCGCGCACCACATGGCGGGCGATGAATTCCGGCGTGTCTTCATACATGTGGATGAAGCCGTGCAGCTCGCGCAGGATGTCGTTCGGGATATGGCGGCTGGTGCGCGTCTCGCCGTGCAGAAAAATCGGTATCTCGGCGTTCTTGTAGCGAATCTCCTCGACAAAGGCGCGCAGCTCGGCGATGGTCTCCTCGCCTTCGGTGGCGAGCTCTTCGTCATCCACCGACAGGATGAACGCCGAAGCGCGGCTCTGCTGTTGCGCGAACGACGACAGATCGCCGTAGCTGGTGACGCCCAGCACGTCCATGCCTTCCTTCTCGATGGCCTCGGCCAGCGCGCGAATGCCGAGACCCGAAGCGTTTTCGGAACGGAAGTCCTCGTCGATGATGATGATCGGAAAGTGGAATCGCATGATTGACCTACCCCCTGTCCCCCTTCCCGAGGAAGGAGGTAACGATGGTTCGGCCGCAAGCGATGCGGCCGCCGTGTTGCATGGTTAGATTTTCGGCAAGGTCACGCCGACCTGCCCCTGGTATTTGCCGCCGCGATCCTTGTACGAGGTCTCGCAGACTTCGTCGGATTCGAAAAACAGCACCTGCGCGCAGCCTTCGCCGGCATAGATTTTCGCCGGCAACGGGGTGGTGTTGGAAAACTCCAGCGTCACATAGCCTTCCCATTCCGGCTCGAAAGGCGTGACATTGACGATGATGCCGCACCGGGCATAGGTGCTTTTGCCCAGGCACACGGTAAGCACATTGCGCGGGATGCGGAAGTACTCGACGGTGCGCGCCAGGGCGAACGAGTTGGGCGGGATGACGCAATAATCCCCGTCCATCTCGACGAACGAATTCGGATCGAAATTCTTCGGGTCGACGATGGTCGAGTAGATATTGGTAAATACCCGGAATTCGCGCGAGCAGCGGATGTCATAGCCATAGCTCGAAGTGCCGTAGGAAACGATCTTGTGGCCGTCGGCCTCGCGCACCAGGCCGGGCTCGAAAGGTTCGATCATGCCGTGCTGCTCGGCCATGCGGCGGATCCATTTGTCAGGTTTGATGCTCATGAGGGCGCCTCTGAAAATTCAAGTTTCCACGTCAGACAAGGCGCGGAGTATACGGCTTTCAGGCCAGCAGCGCGGCGACTTCCGCCACGCCGGCTTGGGGCGCGGCGCGCGCTATCGTCACAAGCTTCACGCCGCCGGCATGACGGCGCAACGCAGCGGCGGCAGCGTCAAGCCCGACGGTCGATTCCGGCGACTCATTGAGCGCAATCGCCGTCACGCCGGCGCCGACTTTTCTCAACGCCTCAAGCGCCGTCAGCGTGTGGCTCAGGCTGCCCAGATAACTGCCGGCTACCAGCACGCACGGCAGGCCGCTGGCAACAATCCAGTCGCGCACCGTGTGTTCCTCATCGAGCGGCACCATCACGCCGCCAACGCCTTCGATCAATGTCGAAAAAAAGTCGGCGCTGGTTTGAACCCGTGTCTGGGCAACACGGCGCGTAAAGCCGACCAGCGCGTCGAAATCAATGCGCCGCCCCTCGCGCGCCGCCGCCATGTCGGGCGAAAGCGGCGCGTTAAAGCGCCAGGGCGCGATGGCGTCCAGCGCCGCCGCATCGATCGTCCGCCCCAGGGCCGCCAGCAACTGACCGGCATCGCTGGCGGCGGCATGCGCCGCATCAAAACCGGAAAGCACCGGCTTGAAGGCCTGCGCCGCGCATCCGGCAGCGCGCCAATGGCGCAACAACGCGCAGCTCAGCCAGGTCTTGCCGATGTCGGTGCCGGTGCCGGTGATAAAATGTGCGCTCACTGAAGTTCCCTGACAAGTTCCCTGGCTCGCCGCTGCCATTGCCGGCGCGCATTCTAGCCTGTCCGCGCTCACCCTTCTCATGCCTGATACTGCGTCCGCTACCCGTCTCGACCACATCTGGCTGCCCTATACCCAGATGGCGATGGCGCCTGAGCCGCTGACGGCGGTCGCCACCGACGGCGTGCGCATCCGGCTTGCCGATGGCCGCGAACTGATCGACGGCATCTCGTCGTGGTGGACCGCCTGCCACGGCTACAACCATCCGCACATCCGCGCGGCCGTCGAGCGCCAGCTTGCCGCCATGCCGCATGTGATGTTTGCCGGCCTGGTGCATGAGCCGGCGTTGCGTCTCGCTTCGCGCCTCGCGGCGCTGTTGCCGGGCGATCTGGAACGGGTGTTCTTCAGCGATTCCGGCTCGGTGGCGGTCGAAGTGGCGCTCAAGATGGCGCGCCAATACTGGGCCAATCGTGGCATGCCCGCGCGCCGCCGCATCGTCTATTTTCGCCGCGCCTATCACGGCGACACCTTCGCCACCATGGCGCTGTGCGACCCTGTCGACGGCATGCACGCGCTGTTCGCCGATGCCATGCCCAGCGAAATCATGGCCGAGCTGCCCACCGACGAGGGGCGTCGCGCTGCCTTTGAACAACTCCTTGCCCGCCACGCCGATACAGTCGCCGCCGTCATCATCGAGCCGCTGGTGCAAGGCGCGGGCGGCATGAAAATGCACGGCGCGCAAACCCTGGCCTGGATCGCCGCCGCCTGCGCACGCCATGACACGCTGCTGATCGCCGATGAAATCATGACCGGCTTTGGCCGCACCGGACGCCTGTTCGCGTGCGAGGAAGCCGGCATCACGCCCGACATCATTTGTCTTTCCAAAGCGCTGACCGGCGGCACGTTGCCGCTCGCCGCTACCGTGGCGCGGCGCCACGTATTCGCGGCGTTTCTCAGCGGCGATCCCGCCACTGCGCTGATGCACGGCCCCACCTACATGGCCAATCCGCTCGCCTGTGCGGCGGCCAATGCTTCGCTCGATCTGTTCGCAACCGAGCCGCGGCTGGCGCAGGTCGCGGCCATTCAAGCGCAGTTAAAGGAACAGCTTGAGCCGTGCCGCCGGTTGGCCGGCATCGCCGATGTCCGCGTCAAGGGCGCCATCGGCGCCGTCGAGCTCACGGGCGCTATCCCTCTCGACGCGCTGCGCCGGCGTTTCGTCGAACTCGGCGTCTGGGTGCGGCCATTCGGCAACGTGGTCTATCTGATGCCGCCCTTCGTCGTTACGCCGCAGGAACTGACAACGCTGACCGCCGCCGTGGGCCAGGTGCTCGGCGAACGGGCGCAGAGGCTGTAACGCGGGAAGCATCGGCTACGTCCAGATTATTTGCGATACGCATACAACCCGAGACACAACGCCGCGCCGACGCCATACAGCAAACCGGTATCCGTAATGGCGTAGGGATACAGCATCAGCGCAACCCCAGTCCACTTGAACGTCACGAGGGATGCTTTTTTGCCATACCGGTAAGCGGCGAAGCCAATGATGCCAAACAGAATGGCGCCAGCAATATAAGCCGGGCCTGGCAGCGTAAAGCCCAGCGATTCGAGCGTCTTCAGTTCATCCATGCGTTATCCGGCTGCTGCGGTTTGCTGGATGCGCCCTGCGCCTGCGGCGAGGCTCAGACCTTGGCTGGCGGCCGCGGGCCGCGGCGGGGCTTCTTGAAGAAACGCTTGGCCGGCCGCGGCGCGCCGGGCGCCGAACCCGGTGAGCCATTCGCCGCGCCACCCGGCCTGTTCCCCTGCCGGGGAACGCCGGGCATGGACTCCTGCCGCCGCCCCTGCTCCGCAAAGCGTCCCGGCTTCTGGCCGCGACCTGCATCCGCATGCGGCGCCTGGGCGCGGTTCCCGGGCGCCAGCTGAATTTCGAGTTCAATGAGCTCATCCCATAGCGCATCGGTACGGTCCCGGTCGGGAATGGCGAGAAGTTCGCGCAGGCGGCGGCGCGGATCCGGTGGCTGAGGCACGGCGGGCCTGATGTCTTCCGGCTGAAGCGCTTCGGACTGAAGCGGCTCGGACTGGATCGCCTCGGGAGCCGTCGCCTCGGCCTCCTCCTCGTTGTGCTGTTCTGTTACGGATTGTTCGTTCATCGTGACATTATCGCCTGAATTGAGCCAAAGACTGTCATAAGCCTCCTCCTTCGCCGTATCACCAGCACCGACTTTTCATGTGTTCTTGATGACGATTTTAGGAAATTTACTGGCCTGATCCTGCGCCTGTTCCGCCACTTTCACGGCGATCCGGCGCGCGATCGACGCGTAAATTCCGGCAATGCGGCTGTGCGGTTCCGCCACGACCGTCGGCTGGCCGGAGTCGGTCTGTTCGCGAATGGCGATATCCAGCGGCAACGCGCCCAGCATTTCAATATCGTAATCCTTTGCCATGCGTCCGCCGCCGCCGGAACCAAAAATATGTTCTTCGTGGCCGCATTGCGAACAAATGTGGATAGCCATGTTTTCGACTATGCCCAGGATCGGCACACCCACTTTCTGGAACATCTTGAGCCCCTTGCGCGCATCCAGCAGGGCGATATCCTGGGGCGTGGTGACAATCACCGCGCCGGTGACGGGCACCTGTTGCGCCAGCGTGAGCTGAATATCGCCGGTACCCGGCGGCATGTCGATGATCAGGTAATCCACATCGCGCCAGCGCGTTTCGTGCAGCAGTTGCGTCAGCGCCTGGGTCACCATCGGGCCACGCCACACCATCGGCTGCTCGGGGTCGATCAGCAGGCCAATCGACATGGCCTGTACGCCATGCGCCATCATCGGCGCAATGCCTTTGCCCTCCACAGCTTCAGGCTGGCCATGAATGCCCAGCATCTGCGGCAGCGAAGGCCCGTAAATGTCCGCGTCGAGAATGCCCACCGTCGCACCTTCCGCCGTCAGCGCCAGCGCCAGGTTCGCGGCGGTGGTCGACTTGCCGACGCCGCCCTTGCCGCTGGCCACGGCGATGATGTTCTTCACGCCGGGAATCAGTTTCACGCCGCGCTGCACGGTATGCGCAACCACCGTCGAATACACGTTGGCACTGATCTCGCCAATGCCGGACACACCTTGCAGGCCGGCAACCACCGCGGCGCGCAGCACCTCAATCTGGCTCTTCGCCGGGTAGCCGAGCTCGACGTCCAGCGTCACGTCATTGCCTGTGACACGAATATTTTTGGCGCTGCGGCTGGTAACGAAATCCTTGCCGGTGTTGGGATCGATGACGGCTTTGAGCGCCGCCTGAATGCTTTGTTCGGTAATAGTCATGGCAACAGGGCCGGAAAAATAATTCCCTGAGAGTGTTTGAGCGAATGGCTCCAGTATATCTTCCCCAAGCGGCCATCCGCTGCCACCAGGTACAGTTAAGCCTTTGCTAAACTTAGCAGCTAACCGAATCTTTCCACGCCCCATGACCCGCAAAATCCTCGTCACCAGCGCCCTGCCCTACGCCAACGGCGCGATTCACCTCGGCCACCTGGTCGGCTACATGCAAACCGATATCTGGGTGCGCCTGCAAAAAATGCGCGGCCACGAGTGCTGGTATGTCTGCGCCGACGATACGCACGGGACGCCCATCATGCTGCGTGCCGAAAAAGAGGGCATCACGCCAGAGCAGCTGATCGCCCGCATGCATGCCGAACACAGCCGCGATTTTGCCGGCTTTCACGTCGCATTCGACAACTACTACACCACGCACTCCGACGAAACCCGCCACTATGCGGAAGACATCTACGCCCGGCTCCAGGCCGCCGGGCTCATCGAGGTGCGCTCCATCGAACAGTATTACGACCCGGTGAAGCAGATGTTTCTGCCCGACCGCTTCATCAAGGGCGACTGCCCGAAATGCGGCGCGAAAGACCAGTACGGCGATGCCTGCGAAGTCTGCGGCGCAGCCTATGCGCCGACGGACCTGAAGGACCCGTATTCGGCAGTATCCGGCGCCAGGCCGGAATTGCGCTCGTCCGAGCATTATTTTTTCAGGCTTTCCGACGCGCGCTGCCAAAGCTTTCTGCGCCACTGGACGCGCGAAGAGGGGCGGCTGCAACCCGAGGCGGCCAACAAGCTGCACGAATGGCTTGGCGCACCCGGCGAAAACAAGCTGACCGACTGGGACATCTCGCGCGACGCTCCGTATTTCGGCTTCGAGATTCCCGGCGCTCCCGGCAAGTACTTCTACGTCTGGCTCGACGCGCCCATCGGCTACATGGGCTCATTCCGCAATCTCTGCGCCCAAAAGGGACTCGACTTCGATGAATTCTGGAGCAAGGAAGCGACCACCGAACTCTACCATTTCATCGGCAAGGACATCCTCTATTTCCACGCCCTGTTCTGGCCCGCCGAACTGGAATACGCGGGCTATCGCACACCGACGCAGGTGTTTGCCCACGGCTTTCTCACCGTCGACGGTGCCAAGATGAGCAAATCGCGCGGCACCTTCATTACCGCCGAGTCCTACCTGGCGCAAGGCCTCAATCCGGAATGGCTGCGCTATTACTTTGCCGCCAAGCTGAACGGCACGATGGAAGACATCGACCTCAATCTCGACGATTTCGTCAGCCGCGTCAATGCCGATCTCATCGGCAAATACGTAAACATCGCCAGCCGCGCCGCAGGCTTCATCGACAAACAGTTTGGCGGCGAATTGCTGCACTCGCACTTCATCGACGAGTTCCGTGCCGATCTGCCCGGCCTTGCCGAAGCGGCTGACGAAATTGCCGGCTGCTACGAGTCGCGCGACTTCGCCCGCGCCCTGCGCCGCGTCATGGCGCTGGCCGATCAGGTCAACCAGTACGTGGACAAGCACCAGCCCTGGCAACTCGCCAAGTCGCGCGAACACAAAGAGTTGCTGCATTACGTGTGCACCGTGCTGATCAACGCCTTCCGCCTGCTGACGATTTATCTCAAGCCGGTATTGCCCAAGCTGGCCCAGCGCGCCGAAGAATTCCTCAACATCGCGCCGCTGGCCTGGGCCGACGCCGGACACCTCCTGCCGCCCGCGCATCGCATCAATGCCTACGAACACCTCATGCAGCGCATCGATCCGAAACAGATCGCCGCGCTGGTTGCCGCCAATCGCGAAACGCTGACGCCGGCGGAGCCGCCGGCTGCCGCAACACAAACCCCCGCCGCCCAAACCGCCCCTGAATTCGCGCCCGCCATAGGCATCGATGATTTCAGCAAGGTTGATCTGCGCATCGCCCGCATCATCGATGCGCAGCATGTCGAGGGCGCCGACAAACTTGTCCGCCTCACGCTTGATCTCGGCGGGCAGCCAAACCCGCAAATACGCAATGTCTTCGCCGGCATCAAGGCCGCCTACGACCCTGCGCAACTCATTGGCCGGCTTACCGTCATGGTAGCCAACCTCGCGCCGCGCAAAATGAAATTCGGCATCTCCGAAGGCATGGTGCTGGCCGCGTCGGACAGCGACGGAAAATCATCCGGGCTCTTCCTGCTTTCCCCCGACAGCGGCGCACAGCCGGGCATGCGCGTCAAATAACTCAGCATCTGCATCGCTCGTTTCATTCACTATTCAAAAGGAATACTTCATGGCCGTTCTCGTTGGTAAAAAAGCCCCCGACTTCACCGCTAATACCCTCTTTGGCAACAACGAAATCAGGGAACTCAAGCTCTCTTCGCTACAGGGCAGGCATGTTGTATTGTTCTTCTATCCGCTTGACTTCACTTTCGTCTGTCCCTCCGAGCTGATCGCTTTCGATCACCGTCTGGACGAATTCAAAAAGCGCAATGTGGAAGTCATCGGTTGCTCGATCGATTCCCAATTCACCCATCTGGCATGGAAAAACACACCGGTGGAGAAAGGCGGCATCGGCCAGGTAGGCTACCCGATGGTCGCTGACATCAACCACGCCATCTGCCAAGCCTATGATGTCGAAGCTGCGCCCGGCGTCGCCTTTCGCGCATCCTTCCTCATCGACAAGGCCGGTATTGTGCAGCACCAAGTGGTAAACAACCTGCCGCTGGGCCGAAACATTGACGAAATGCTGCGCATGGTCGACGCCCTGCAATTCACCGAAGAGCACGGCGAAGTCTGTCCCGCAGGCTGGCAAAAAGGCAAGGCCGGCATCAGCGCTTCACCCGCAGGCATAGCCAAATTTCTGGCAGAAAACGCCAAGACACTGTGACATGGCACTGCGCCACAGCCGCCCTCATGATAAGGGGCGGCTGTGCATGCATTCATCGCCGCCCTGTCATCGCCGATGTTTTATTATCGCGGCCTCTGGGTAACACCCTGATCAACATAGTGTTTTGCTACTATCGGGTTTTCGACAGTTGTGTTGATAAACTGGCAGCTCATCTGCCAACTTTTCGAGAAACCGGACACAATTTATTGAATTATTGATATTATTATATGTGGCACGTTCTGTGCTTTTAACTTTTCATCATACAACCTCTCCAAAGGGAGAAAACATGCGTAACAGACAATCGGGTTTTACCTTGGTCGAAATTGCCATTGTGTTGGTCATCATCGGTCTGCTACTGGGCGGCGTGCTAAAGGGCCAGGAACTCATCAACAGCGCGAAAGTGAAGAACTTCGCCACAGACTTCAGAAATATCCCGCTGTTTATCTATGGGTATCAGGACAAGTTCAAGGCGTTGCCAGGGGATGATGCCAGCGTTGCGACGCACGTCACGGGTGCAACTCTTGCAACGACTCCGGCCAGCGTTCAGGGCAACGGAGTCATCAACGGTTTTTGGGATTCGACCACAGCCACAGACGAAACTTTCCTGTTCTGGCAGCACGTCCGGTTGGCAGGACTGGCTGCCGGTTCAACGGATGTGACGGATCCAACCTACATTCCGCGCAATGCTGAAGGGGGCAAAATTGGCATTGAATCCGGAGTATCAGGGTATATAGGCGCCATTGTCGGCCCACCTGCCATACAGGGGCTTAACGGTACCTACATAGTCTGCTCCGATGCCATTCTCGGCAAATTCGCCAAGCAGCTTGACATCACCTTGGACGACGGCAACACTCAAACGGGTTCGGTGCGAGTTGTCAACGGCCTGACTTCCGCTACGCCGCATGTACGTGGTGCGGGGGCATTGGCCACCACTGCTGTAGTAGATGACCAGTCTTATTCGGTGTGCCAGGGAATGTAAGCGGTTAATTTCCATCCCTGCAAAAGCCCGCCTCGGCGGGCTTTTTTATTTCAGCCTGCCGCGCGCAGCAGCGCATCTTCGCCGGCCACAACCGCTGCCGCCGTTCCCAGCAACACCACCACATCGCCTTCCGCCAGCATGAGTTCCGGCGTAACCTTCAAACCGCGCTGCGAACGGCGGCGAATCGCCGTGATGCCAGCGCCGGATTTTGCCAGATCAACCGCACCCACTCGCCGCCCGATGGCCCAGGCATCCGGCGTCAGCGTCACGGCATGCAGACGCGGCTGTTCGGCGTCTGCCAGATGCCCGCCGGCATCCGTCGCGCCGTGAAAGAAACCGCGCAGCAGGGCATAGTGCTGTTCACGCATTTCGCGCAGGCGCTTGATCACCTTGTGCATCGGAATGCCCGCCAGCGCCAGCGCGTGAGTCGCCAGCATGACGCTTGATTCCAGCGCTTCGGGCACAACTTCCGCAGCACCGGCGGCGTAAAGCTTTTCCATATCGTCTTCGTTGCGCGCGCGCGAGACAATGGCGACATCCGGCCGCAACTCGCGCACTCGATGAATCACGCGCAAGGCGGCAGCAATGTCGGCAAAGGTGATAATCACCACACTGGCGCGTGCCAGGCCCGCAGCCAGCAGCGTTTCCTTGCGCGTGCCATCGCCCCATGAAACGGCTTCGCCCGCCGCCGCCGCCGCCCGTACACGCTCGGGATCCGGATCCAGTGCCATGAACGAAATGCCTTCGGCATCGAGGAATCGCGCCAGATGCTGACCGGTGCGGCCAAAGCCGCAAAGAATCACATGCTTGTCGGCGGTCAGTGACTGGGCGGCAATCTGGGTGAGCTGCATCGAGCGCATCAACCACTCCGACGCAACGAAGCGAAACACCAGCCGGTCGGAAAACTGCACGACGAGCGGCGCCAGCAACAGCGAGAGCACCAGCGCCGCCAGCACAGGCTGCAATTGATGCGGCGCAAGCAAACCCACCTCGCCGCTACGCGCCAGCACGACAAAACCGAATTCGCCACCCGCACACAGCCACAATCCGCTGCGCAGTGCCGTACCGGGCAAACTGCCAAAAAAGCGCGAGAAGCCGCCGATGATGAACAGCTTCAACGCCATCATGGCAACCAGGATACCCAACACCACAGCCCATTCGCCGGCCAGTTGCGCAATGTCAAGGCGCATGCCGATGGAGACGAAAAACAATCCCAGCAACACGTCCCGGAAAGGCTTGATATCATCCGCCACCTGATAGCGGTATTCGGTCTCGCCGATCAACATGCCCGCCGTAAACGCCCCCAGTGCCAGCGACAGCCCGGCCAGCTCGGTCAGCCATGCCAGCCCCAGTGTTATCAGCAACACATTGAGCATGAACAGCTCACCCGATTTCCTGCGCGCCACCAGATAGAACCACGCCGACAGCGCACGCTGGCCGACGAACAGCACCAGGCCGAGCAGCAACGCCGCTTTGAAGCCGGCCAGCAACAGCGCCCCGGCCATTACGTCAACCGGCTGCGTCAGCGCCGGAATCATTACCAGCAGAGGCACCACGGCGATATCCTGAAACAGTAAAACGCCGATCACCTCGCGGCCATGCGGCGCATCAAGCTCACCGCGCTCAGCCAGCAGTTTGAACAGAATGGCGGTAGACGACATGGCCAATGCACCACCCAGCGCGATACCGGCCAGCCATGGCACGCCAAAGAACCGCGCCGTAAGCATGGCCACCGCCATAGTCACCACGACCTGGGCTGCGCCGAGACCGAAGACGATTTTTTTCATGCGGTACAGGCGTGCCAGCGAAAACTCCAGCCCGATGGAAAACATCAGGAAGACCACACCGAATTCAGCCAGGTGCCGTGTCTGCGGAGTATCAGGCACCCAGCCCGCCGCGTGCGGCCCGAGCACCGTGCCCACCAGCAGGTAACCCATGATGGGCGGCAGGCCGATGCTGCGAAATAGCACCACGACCCCAACGGCGGCAGTCAACAACAACAGGACAAGGGGCAGGGTATCGGCCATGGCGCAGGAAAATGTATGCGGACGGTGGTTATAATTTGGTTCTATCATAAACGCTACCTGCCAATGAGCAAAACCATCGCGCCCGCTATCGCCCATACTGACCACGCCATCGCCATGGGCCGGCGTGTAATGGAGATCGAAGCAGCAGCCGTGGCGGCGCTGGGTTTGCGTCTGGGCGAAGAATTCAAGGCGGCCGTTGCGCTCATTCTCGCCAGCCATGGCCGGGTGATTGTCAGCGGCATCGGCAAATCAGGCCATGTCGGGCGCAAGATTGCCGCTACTCTCGCCAGCACGGGCACACCCGCTTATTTTGTGCATGCGGCCGAAGCAGTGCACGGCGATCTGGGCATGATCACCCGCGATGATGTGCTCATCGCCCTGTCCAACTCAGGCGAGAATGACGAATTGCTAATCATCGTGCCGCTGGTCAAGCGCCTTGGCGGACGGCTCATCGCCATCACCGGCAATGAATCCTCATCGCTCGCCCAGGAGGCGGATGTTCACCTTGATGCCTGCGTCGACCAGGAGGCCTGCCCGTTGAACCTGGCGCCCACAGCCAGCACGACGGCGGCGCTGGCGCTGGGTGATGCGCTTGCCGTAGCGCTGCTCGACGCCCGCGGCTTTGGCGCAGAGGACTTCGCCCGCTCCCACCCCGGCGGCACGCTCGGCCGCAAACTGCTGACCCACGTCAGCGATGTCATGCAAACCAATGTACCCGGCGTCAGCATGACGCTGCCCGTGCCGGCGGCGCTGTCTGCCATGACCAAAGGCGGCATGGGCATGGTCGTTGTATATAGCGAAACCGCAAGCACGATCCCGGCCGGCATTTTCACCGATGGCGATTTGCGTCGCGCCATGGAGCGCCTGGGTGACCTGCGCGGCATTACCGTAGCCGAAGTGATGACGCGCAACCCGCGCAGCATACCGGCTCGCCGCCTGGCTGTTGAAGCAGTGGAAATGATGGAAGCCAACAAGATAAACCAGTTGCTGGTCGTCGATGACACCGGCAAGTTGTGTGGCGCACTCAACATGCACGATTTGTTTCGCGCCAAGGTGGTCTGATGAAAATGGTGCAAGACAAGGCCGCCGGCATCGCCCTGATGGGCTTTGACGTCGACGGCGTGCTCACCGACGGCACGCTGTATTTCACTTCGCAGGGCGATGAGATGAAAGCCTTCTCCAGCCTCGATGGCCATGGCCTGAGAATGCTCCAGCGCGCCGGGATCGAAGTGGTCATCATCAGCGGCCGCCACTCCCGCGCACTTGAATTGCGGGCGCAAAACCTCGGAGTTACCGAACTCTATATGGCTGTTGCCGACAAACGCGAACTGATGATGCAACTCATCGCGCAGCGCGGCCTCGATTTCAGCCGCGCCGGCTACATGGGCGATGACGTGATGGATCTGCCTGTCCTGCGTGCCTGCGGCTTTTCCGCCACCGTGGCGGATGCCCACGCCGAAGTCGTCAGCCGCGTCGATTATGTTACCGGCAAAGGCGGCGGCGGCGGCGCCGTGCGCGAAGTCTGTGACCTGATACTTCGTGCACAGGGCCGATGGGACGCGCTCATGGCAGAATACCTGGCATGAGAGATCGCGCTGCGATGTTTTCTCCGCTCGTCCTGATGCTGCTTCTTGCCGGCATCACGTACTGGATCAATCGTATTGTGGAGGCCGACGGCCCGC
The DNA here is from genome assembly GCA_964596295.1 of uncultured Rhodocyclaceae bacterium. GTDB lineage: Bacteria > Pseudomonadota > Gammaproteobacteria > Burkholderiales > Rhodocyclaceae > Rugosibacter. The sequence continues at coordinate 50,248 of CAZQTB010000010.1, forward strand.
GCGGGCCGCAACGACACGATCCGGATTACATCATCACGCAGTTCAAAGTACGCCGGTTCGATACTGACGGTATTTTGCAGCACACACTGATCGCCGAGAAAATGGCACACTATCCCGACGACGACACTACCCTCGTTATGATGCCCCACCTCATCAATCACCGGCAGCCGCCGACCGAGATATTTTCACGGCAGGCGCTAGTCAGCAAGGACGCCAAGGAAATCGACTTTATTACCGACGTCCGCGTGGTGCGTCAGGGTGATGCGGACCAGCCGCTTGCCACGGTGATGGAAACCCGGATGCTGAAGGTTTTCCCGGATGAAGAAACAGGCCACGCCATAACTCCGGTGACCATTACCCAGGGCAAAAGCGTCGTCAACGGCAGCAGCCTCGACATCAACAGCAAATCCGGCATCACGGTGCTGCATGGCCGCGTTACCGGCACCCTCCATCGCAACCAGACACCTGTGCCATGAAAACTTTCCTGCGCCCCGCTCTCACCAGCTTATTGGCCATCGTCTGCCTTTCTGTACTGATTATCGGCTCTTCGGCAGTGCACGCCGAGAAAGCGGATCGCGACAAGCCGACTAATATCGAAGCTGATAATGTGACAGTTGATGACAAGAAAAAAGTCCAGATATTTGAAGGCAATGTGCAACTCACCAAAGGCACACTGACCTTTCGCGCCGAACGCATTGTCGTTACCCAGGATGAAAATGGCTTCCAGCGCAGCGTGGCGACAGGGATGAGCACGCTCCCCCATTTCCGGCAGAAGCGCGAAGGACGGGACGATTACATCGAAGGCGAAGCCGAGCGCATCGAATACGACGCCAAAACAGAAAAGACGGACTTCTATAACCGTGCCTGGGTCAAGAGCGGGCTGGATGAAGTGCGCGGCCAGTTCATCTCCTACGACGGCAAGACAGAGACCTACGTCGTCACCAGCGGGGCGAACGGTACACGCGCCAGGCCGGGCAGCGGCGAGCGTGTGCGCGCAGTGATCCAGCCGCGGAATACCGCCGCCCAGGCCGCCCCGGGAGCCAGCCAGCCCCGGTCTGGCGGAACGCCATTGAAAGAAGCGACGACTCTCGGCAATCCGCGTCAGGAGACCGCCGAATGAATTATGAAAATATCATTGTCGACGTGCAGGGCAAGGTCGGGCTCATTACCCTTCATCGCCCCCAGGTGCTCAATGCCCTGAATGATTCATTGATTGACGAACTCGGCACGGCACTGCACGCCTTCGAGGCCGATGAAAATATCGGCTGCATCATCATTACCGGCTCGGAAAAAGCCTTTGCTGCCGGCGCCGATATTGCCGGTATGGCGGACTGGGACTACATGGAGGTGTACAAAAGCAACTTCATCAGCCGCAACTGGGATTGCATCGCCCGCTGCCGCAAGCCCGTCATCGCCGCTGTCTCCGGCTTTGCCCTGGGGGGCGGCTGCGAACTGGCCATGACCTGTGACATGATCTATGCGGCCGACACTGCGAAATTTGGCCAGCCCGAGGTCAAGCTGGGCATTCTTCCCGGCGCCGGCGGTACGCAGCGCCTGCCGCGCGCAGTGGGCAAGGCCAAGGCAATGGACCTCTGTCTCACCGCGCGTTTCATGGATGCCGGGGAAGCCGAACGCTGCGGCCTGGTGGCCCGCGTCATTCCGGCGGCAAAACTGATGGAAGAAACCCTGGCCGCCGCCGCGACCATCGCCAGTTTCTCATTGCCCATGCTCATGATGATCAAGGAGAGCGTCAATCGCGCCTGGGAATCCAGCCTGCAGGAAGGCTTGCTGTTCGAACGCCGCACATTCCATGCAGCCTTTGCCATGGACGACCGCCGGGAAGGCATGGCGGCCTTCCTGGCGAAACGCAAAGCCGCCTTCAAAAACCGCTAGATAGACGACACGTTTTCCGACATTTCCTGTTGCTTCGCAATAAAAAATGGCTCTCTGGAGCCATTTTTTATTTCAACACATTGTTTTTATTAATTTAATTTAATTAAAAATTATCTGCTGCTTTGCAATAAAAAGTGTTGACATCTGATTTCTTGCCCATATAATTCAAACCATGCTGCAACGCACCATCACTCCCGAAGGAATCCAGGGTGACGAAATAGATGCACAGATTCACAGCCTTTTAATAGTAATGACTGACCTGCTGCTACCTTGACTCATCACCCTTTTTCAATGCTTTCCAGGAGGTTCACGATGTATGACATGCCCGCCCAATTCGCCAATGCCAACAAAACCGGCGTTGAAGCCCTGCTGACGATTGCCAATACCGCTTTTGCCAGTGTCGAACGCCTCGTCGCCCTTAATCTGAATACCGCCCGCACGCTGTTGGAAGACAGTGTTGCCAACACCAAGTCCTTGCTTGCCGTCAAGGACGCGCAAGAACTGGTCAGCCTGCAAACCGCGCTGGCTCAGCCCTCCCTTGAGAAAGCAGTTGCCTACTCGCGCAGCGTCTATGAAATTGCCACGCAGACCCAAGGCGAGCTGGCCAAAGTCTACGAAGCCCAGGTAACCGAAATCAAAAATACTGTTGCCAGCGCTCTGGATCAGGCCGTCAAAAATGCTCCGGCTGGCTCTGATGTCGCCGTGGCTGCAGTGAAGTCCGCCATCGCCGCCGCCAACTCGGCTTATGACAACATGACCAAGGCTGCCAAGCAAGTCGCTGAAATGGCTGAAGCCAATGTCGCTGCCGCTACGACGGCGACCGTTCATGCCGTCGGTGCCGGAACTCCTGCGCCCAAGAGCAAAAAGGCCGCCTGATTTGTTTTCAACCCTGTTTTAGCTTCAAGGTTTCGTCTCCTCCTCCAGTCCGCAAAGGACTGGTTTAAACCCGATACTCCGGTATCGGGTTTTTTTTATGCAAAAAGTCGGCGCTGGTTTGAATCCGTGTCTGGACGAGACGGCATATGGCGGGACAATCAGGACAGCCCCAGCAGTTCGACCTCGAAGACCAGCGTCGCATTAGGTGGTATTACGCCACCCGCGCCGCGCGCGCCATAACCAAGTCCGGGCGGGATCGTCAAGGTACGCGTGCCGCCAATCTTCATGCCAACGATACCCTCATCCCAGCCGGCAATGACCTGACGCCCCCCGAGAGGAAACTCGAACGGGTCATTGCGATCCTTGCTCGAATCAAATTTTCGCCCATCGGTCAGCCAGCCCGTGTAATGCACCGTAACCGTTTGGCCAACGCATGCTGCCGCGCCACTGCCTTCGATGATGTCTTCAATGACCAGGCCGCTGGCGGTTGTCATCTGATTCATTTCCCTGCTCCAATAAGTGAAAGTGATTAAAAGAATGTTTGCTGCTGCATGCCCTGCGGCATGGGCGGACAAAAGATACTATCGGCAGCCGTAGCCGGCAAGGGTCGTGAAAACAGGTAGCCCTGAAACTTCTGGCAGCCCAGACCCAACAGTACATTGAGTTGATCCAGCCGCTCAACGCCTTCGGCTACCGTGTCGAGACCCATGCTTTTGGCCAGCCCGACAACAGCGGTGACGATAGCGACATCGTCGGCATCGGTTGTTACGTCGCGCACAAAACTTTGGTCAATCTTGAGCTTGTGCACCCGGAACCGCTTCAGATAGCTCAAGCTGGAATACCCCGTGCCAAAGTCGTCAATGCTGATTCGCACCCCCAGAGCAGCCAGTTCATCAAGTATGGCCGTGGTTTCGATGGCGTCATGCATCAGGCTCGATTCCGTGATTTCCAGTTCCAGCAGGCTGGCCGGCTGCCCTGTCTCGAGCAGTATGCGGCGCACGCTGTCAACCAGGCCTTTCTGGCGAAACTGGCGCGGCGACAAGTTCACCGAGACCGGCACCAATGGCCGGCCTTCCTGCTGCCAGATGCGGTTTTGCCGCAATGCTTCAGCCAGCACCCATTCACCCAGCGGGACAATCAGCCCGGTCTCCTCGGCGACCGGAATGAATTCGCTGGGCATGATCATGCCGTGCGCCGGATCGTTCCAGCGCACCAACGTTTCCATGCCGCAAATCGCGCCGCGGCTCCAGTCTACCAGCGGCTGATAATGCAAAACCATCTGTCCTGTTTCGATCGCATGCTGCAAGCGCTGCTCCATCTCGAAAAAACGTGAGGCCTGCTCATCCATTTCCCTGGCAAAGAACCGGAATGTGTTTCGCCCGGCGGCTTTGGCGTGATACATCGCCGCATCGGCATTCTTCATCAGCAGGACGGCATCACTCGCGTCATTGGGATAAATACTGATGCCGATCGAAGGCGTGGCGCGCAGCTCATGGCCCTCAACGTTAATCACCGGCGCCAGAACCGTCAATACTTTCTCGGCTACCAGCACGGCATCGTCAACAGAAGAAATTTCGTTGAGCAGAATGACAAACTCGTCGCCCCCGATGCGCGACACGGTATCCACCGCCCGCACCACACCTGTCAAACGCTGCGCGACATGCTTCAACAGTTCATCGCCGACACTGTGGCCAAGCGTGTCATTGATGCTTTTGAACCGATCGAGATCGAGAAACATCACAGCCGCTTGGTGGTCGTTACGCTGTGCATTGGCCAGCGCCTGTTCCAGACGGTCATGCAGCAACACCCGGTTGGGCAGCCCGGTCAGGCTGTCATGGTGGGCAATTTCCCAGACGTTGCGCTCGGCCCGCATACGCTCGAAAACCTCCTGCTGCAGCTGGCTCACCGCTGCCTCCAACTCTTCGGTGCGCTCCAGAACACGTTGCTCCAGCGCATTATGGGCACCGCGCAATGCTTCCTCAGCCTGGCGACGGTCGGTGATGTCCTCCAGCATCCATACCACCCCCGCATCCGGAGTGGCTGCATCAAAAGCGGTACCCACCACGCGCAACCACACAGCGCTGCCATCGGCACGCACATAATGCCGCTCAGTGCTGAACACGCGTCCGTTAGCGAACTGCGCCCATGCTTCAGCGCACACGCGCATATGCTCCTCGTCGCTGGTAAAAAAAATCCGCGCCGGCTGATCCGGCACAGTGCCAAAAGAACTGTTCAGGATATCTTCCCAGCGCTGGTTACAGCGCACGACCCGGTTTTGCCGAATGATGGCCAACCCCATCGCCTGCGACTCGAAGATGGCCGCCAGCTCACGCGTTCTTCCTTCCAGCGACTGATTTATCCGCCGCTCATCACTGATATCTTCAATGGTCCATAGGGTGCCATCGGCTACGCGTTGCGGATGTATCGCACGCCCGCGCAAACGACACCACACCAGACTGCCGTCCTTGCGCTGCATTTCGTAGTCGGTCTGAAACAGCTCACCGGCAGCAAGCACGCCGGCTGCCTGGTTACCCAGCATGGCGTAAGCCGCTTCATTCGAGTAGAGCATCATGGCGGGCTGACCGATCAGCTCTTCCAGTGTGTACCCGAAGATCACAGCACATTGCACATTGGCTTGCACCAGCAAGCGTCGCTGGGTGAACAGGATGCCTACCGGAGCGTTCTCCATGATGGCGTCCAGCCCAAGCTGTGCAATCACGGTACGGGGCGCTATCGGCGACAAGGTTTTCCTCAGTGCATCCATAGTTTCTCCATCATGGCTCCGTTCGGCTTGTTTTTTCCAGCAGCGTAATCACGGCAACAGTATCTGCATCCCCCAGCCCGCTGCCTACCAGCGCATTGAATACCTGCGCTGTAGCCGCTGCAGTAGGCAGCATCAGCCCCAGGCGATGCGCTTCGTCCATCACGATGCGCAAATCCTTCTGCTGCATCCATGCCTTGAAGCCCGGCGTAAACTTGCGGTCAAGCATGCGCTGGCCATGGTTTTCAAGGATTTTTGAATAGACGGCGCCGCCTAAAAGCGCCTCGCGCACGCGCGCCGGATCGACGCCGCTTTGCCGTGCCAGGTTGAAAGCCTCGGCCACCGCCAGCACAGTAACGCCGCCGATGATCTGGTTGCATGCCTTGGCCACCTGGCCGGCCCCGCAATCGCCGATCAGCGTCATCGTCTTGCCCATGCATGCGAACAAGGGTTTAACCTGTTCGAACACCTCACGGCGGCCTCCGACCATGATCGTCAGGACCGCATTGATGGCGCCAACTTCGCCACCTGAAACCGGCGCATCGAGGAATTCGATGCCGTGACCGGCAAGCCGCCGTCCGATCCGGCGCGCGGTATCTGGCGCAATGGTGCTCATGTCGGCCACGATCAAACCCGGTCTGGCTCCCGCCATCAGGCCGTCGTCGCCAAAACAGACGGCCTCGACATCCGGCCCGTCCGACACCATGGTAATCACCACGTCGGCATGCCGCGCCACTTCGGCGGGACTCGCATGCATCGTTGCGCGCACCGCGGCGAACGGCGCCAGGGAAGCTTCCCGCCGCGCCCACAGGTGCAGGGTATGGCCGGCCTGCTCCAGATGCAGCGCCATGGGCCGCCCCATCAAACCCAGACCAATAAAACCGACGTTCATTGTGTGACCTCCATTAACTGATCGCCCGGGTAATCAGCGGCATCAACGATTCGGGCAAATGAACCGCACCCGAAAGTGCAAACCGATGCGCGGTATCGGACATTTTCTGCCAGGTTTTGCGAATGATGTCGAGCCATTTTTCCTCGGCGTAATCCGGCTTGCCGGCGACAAACCCGAGCAGATAGTGCTCGATGAAAACCAGACCGGCGACATCTTCCAGCAATTGCGCATCCGGGTTTCTTTTCAAGCCGCGCTTGGCCACCGCCGCCTGGGTGCGCCCAATCATTGCTTCGTCATAACCTGCCTGCCGCATCAGCTCGCCTGCCATATCGGCATGCAGGCGGTACAGCCCGGTGCGCCACTGGTAGTAGCCCTCCTTATTCATCGGATAACCGCTGCGCGGCACGGTCCAGCGGCGAATATGCTGCGCGCGTACGGCCAGTTGCACTGCCTCGTGCGCACCCGGCGCATAGCGGCCGAGCATTTCACTCATGCGCCGGCTGTACAGCAATTCCTTTGGCTGGCCCTCGTCCTGGTTCGGGTCTGCGCTGTTGGCCGCGTCGAACAGCGCCATCGCTCGCGTAAAACGCTCCGGGGTTTCACCTATGCGCTGCGGGTTTTCACTCATGGGGTTTCCTGAAAATCATGTCACGAACGGTAATCCGCATTGATTTTGACGTAGTCATACGAAAGATCGCAGGTCCACACCGAGGCCTGCGCCGCACCGCGCCCCAGATCGATCCGCACGGCGATTTCAGCCGCCTGCATGATGCGCGCGCCATCCTCCTCGCGATAACTTTTCGCCCGGCCGCCATTGGCCGAAACCAGAACGTGTTCATCGCCGCTGCCGAGCCAGACGCGCACTCCCGCCACATCAAGATCGGCGATACCGGCATAGCCAATCGCCGCAAGGATGCGGCCGAGATTGGGATCGGCCGCGAAGAAGGCGGTTTTCACCAGCGGCGAATGTCCAATGGCATAGGCCACCTGGCGACATTCCGTGACATTCCTGCCGCCGGCGACAGCGATGGTGATGAATTTGGTCGCCCCTTCGCCGTCGCGCACGATGGCTTGCGCCAGTTCCTGCGCCACGGCAATTACCGCCTCGCGCACGGCTGGCCAGTGCGGCGAGCTTTCGCTTTCGATCAGCAAACCGCTGGCGCCGGTGGCGATAACGATAAACGAATCGTTGGTTGAGGTATCGCCATCAACGGTGATGCAATTGAAAGACACATCGGCCGCCTCTTTCACCAGTTGCTGCAGCAGATGCGGCGCAATGCCTGCGTCTGTGGCAACGAAGCCCAGCATGGTCGCCATGTTGGGGCAGATCATGCCGGCGCCCTTCGACATGCCGGTCACGGTGATCGAAAAATCGGTGCTGGCAATACGGCGCGAAGCCGCCTTGGCGACGGTATCCGTGGTCATGATGGCGTGCGCCGCGGCATGCCAGTTGTCCGCCCGCATGTCTGCCTGCGCGGCAGGCAGTCCGGCCAGCAAACGCTCCGTCGGCAGATGCTCGAGGATCACTCCGGTGGAAAACGGCAATACTTCATCCGCACGGCAGCCCAGCGCCCGCGCCGCGGCCGCGCAGGTAGCGCGCGCAGCGGCCAGCCCCTGTTCACCCGTGCCGGCATTGGCGATGCCGGTGTTGATGACCAGCGCGCGCATCCCGGCACCCGCCGCCAGGTGTTCCCGGCACACGATCACCGGCGCGGCGCAAAACCGATTCTGCGTGAACACCCCCGCCACATGACTGCCGGGAGCCAGCGCAAGCAGCGTGAGATCGCGCCGGTTTTTCTTGCGGATGCCGGCTTCCGCCGTACCGAGAAGAACACCCGCAACAGGCAACAGGGCGGAAGCGGCGGGTGTGGTGTAGTTAACGGACATGCAGATCCTTTCAGTTTTCAAAAACGGCACGCCACAGCGCACGCACCGCGTCCACCTGATGCTGCACCGTATCCGGCGCCACGCGCGCCTTGGCGGCATTCAGCCGCAGCACGTGCTGCAAGCGGCGAAAATCGCGATACGCATGGCGTGCCGCATCGGCCAAGTCAGCCGGAACCAACGCCAGATCGGCGGCTATTTTCAGCAGAGCGATGTTGCCGAGGTTGCCAGTGAGCTCAATGTGCTGATGCGCATAACCCAGCACCAGATACTGCACGATAAATTCCACATCGATCAGCCCGCCCGGATCGTGCTTCAGGTCGAAAACCCGCAGCCGCTCATCGCCCCGAGTGGCGTGGGCGTCATGCATTTTCTGCCGCATGCCGAGGACATCCTTTTTCAGCGCGGGCAGATCGCGCGGCTGGCGCAAAACCTCGCAGCGGATGCTCTCGAATGCAGCGCCCACTGCCGCGTCGCCCGCCGAATAGCGCGCACGGGTAAGCGCCTGATGTTCCCACACCCAGGCCGATTCAAGCTGATAGGCGCGGAAGGCGGCAATCGAACTCACCACCAGGCCGGATTCGCCATTCGGCCGCAGCCGCAAATCCGTCTCGAACAACTGCCCGGCGGCGGTCTGCGCCGAAAGCCAGGTATTGAGCCGCGTGCCCAGCCGCGAGTAAATTTCCCCCGCGTCGGCGTCCGCATCGTCGTAAAGGAATACCAGATCGAGATCGGAGGCATAGCCCAATTCCTTGCCGCCCAGCTTGCCGTAGCTGATGACCGCAAACCGGGGCGTTTCGCGGTGGCGCTTCGACAGTTTTTTCCAGACACAGGCAAGCGCCGCATCCAGCATGCTGTCGGCCAGTTCCGACAGATGGTCAGAGAGCTTTTCCACCGTCAGGAGACCCGCCATATCCTGCGACAGCACGCGGAAAACCTGCGCGTGATGCTGCTCGCGCAGCACGTCCATCTGCCGTTCCGTATCCGGTTCCAGCGCAGCGAGCGACTGCCGTAACTGGCCGCGGAAGGCCGTCCAGTCGGGCACAACCTCAAGCAGGCGCGGATCGAGCAATTCGTCGAGCAGAATCGGATGGCGTTGCAGATAATTGGCTGCCCAGCTTGAGCTGCCGATCAGGTTGGCCACTTTTCGCAAAGCCTGCGGATACTGCTGCAACAGCGCCAGGTACGCCCCGCGGCGCGAAATGGCGTCCAGCAAATCCAGGCCGCGCGCCAGGGTCTCATCCGGATTGGGTTCTCGCGACGCGGCCTCGATCAGGCGCGGCACCACAGCATCGAAGCGACCGCGAATTTCCTCCGGCATTTGCCCGTAGCGCGGCGCGGAACGCATGGCCGCAACCCGCGCGGCGGCGGCGGCCGGATCACGGTAACCCAGTTGTTCGAAACCATCCGTCGCTTCACTGGCGGCCTCGCTCCATAGTCCGGCGAGCTCGTGCTGCCCTTGACCGGGATCGGCAAACACCTGTTCAAAATGACTGGACACCGTGGCGCGGTGGGCATCCAGGTCAACCAGCAATGCCGCAAAACCGGCAAACCCCATGGCCTGCGCCACACGCTGTCTGTCCTCGGCGGAAACCGGCAACCTGTGCGTCTGCGCATCGTCAAGGTATTGCAGGCGGTGTTCGACACGGCGCAGAAAATCATAGGCGGCAGCCAGTGCCGACGCCACTTCGGGCGTCAGGATGCCGTGCGCCGCCAGCAGTTTCAGTACTTCCAGCGTCGGCCGCGCCTGCAAGGCGGTATCGCGGCCGCCTCGTATCAATTGAAAGACCTGGGCCAGGAATTCGATCTCGCGTATGCCGCCGGGGCCGAGCTTGACGTTATCGGCCATGTCCTTTTTCAGCACCTCGCGGCGAATCTGCGCGTGCAGGTCGCGCATGGCATTGATGGCGCCAAAATCCAGATACTTGCGGAAGACGAAGGGACGGCGAATCCTCTCCAGCTCATCGTGACGGCACCCTGTCATGGGCCGCGCCTTGATCCAGGCATAGCGTTCCCACTCGCGGCCCTGGGTAACGAAGTAATTTTCCAGCATGTCGAAAGAGCAAACCAGCGGCCCCGAATCGCCATTGGGCCGCAAGCGCATGTCTACGCGAAACACCTGGCCATCGGCTGTGATTTCCGCAATGGCATTGATCAGGCCGCGCCCAAGCCGAGTGAAAAACTCGACGTTGGAGATGCTGCGCAAATCGGCACCCGCCGCATCGGTATCGCCGTCATCGGGGTAAACGAAGATCAGGTCAATGTCCGAAGAAACATTCAATTCGCGCCCGCCGAGCTTGCCCATGCCGATAACGATCAACTCCTGTGCCCGCCCATCGGCGCCACGCGGCGTGCCATAGCGCGCCGCCAGCGCAGCCGCGAGCACTTGCAGCGCCTGCGCCATTGCCAGTTCGGCAATCAGCGTCATCGCTTCAGTCACCTCGGCCAATGGCGCGAGCCCTGCCAGATCGCGCGTTGCAATGCGCGCATAGGCGCGCTGCTTGAACTGCCGCAGAAGGGGTTTCAGCATATCCTCGGTGATCGGCGCCGTGGCCTGTCTTGCGGCCAGCCAACCGGAAAGTTCGGCCGCCGTCACCGGCGTATCGAGCGCCGCCTCAACCTCTGCCGCCAAAGCCGACCGGGCAGCCAGCAGCCGTTCAAAGTAACGGGATGTTGCAACGATATCGGCAGGAAGGGGCATCGGTTAGAATTTCGGGGTCTGCTGACGCTATTTATTTATTGGCTGGCAATTTCTTCACTTGTCCCATTCTCACCCCATACATATCGTTCCATTGTGATCAATAGCGTTACCTCTGCCCGCCTTTTTCAATGCCTCGAATTTCACTTGCTCGTTCCTTGCCGCTGATTCGCACGCTGCTTGACCATCCAGGGTCACGCCGGGCGCTGCGCATCATGCTCTGGAGCGCAACGCTCCTCTACTTTGTTTTTGCGGTACTGGTGCTTACCCTGCGCTACGCCGTTTTTCCCCAAATCGAAAACTATCGCGGCAACATCGAGCAGGCGATCGCCGCCGCCATCAAGCAACCCGTTGGCATTCGCGCGATCGAAGCGCACTGGGCCGGTCTGCGGCCGGTACTCGACCTGCGCGGCGTCGAGATTCGCGACGCCGCAGGCCGCTCCGTACTGGACTTCGAACAGGTGGAAGCCGAACCGGCCTGGGATTCGCTCTGGCACTGGGAGCTACGGCTGGCGCGGCTGGAGTTGAACGCGCCGCAAATCGTGCTGCGCCGCGACCGTGAGGGCCGCTTCTTCGCCGCCGGACTGGAAATCACGCCGCAAAAGGACAATGAGGCCGGTTTTGCCAATTGGCTGCTCGCACAGCATCGCATCGTCATTCGTGACGCCACCATCACCTGGCAGGACGAACTGCGCAACGCGGCGCCACTGGAACTCAAAAAACTTAACCTGCAGCTGGATAACAGCGGGCGGCGACACCGTTTTGGCCTGACCGCCGAGCCGCCCCGCGCACTGGCTGCGCGGCTGGACATTCGCGGCGACTTCAAAGGCCGCGACGTCAAGCAACCGGGGGCATGGAAAGGTCAAACATATGCCGAAATCGATTACGCCGATCTCGCCGGCTGGCGCACCTGGGTCGATTATCCCGTATCCATTCCGCAGGGCAGCGGCGCTCTGCGGCTGTGGCTGAGCTTTGCACAAGCGCAACTCGCCACCGTCACCGCCGATGTGCGCCTGGCCGACGTGCGCCTGCAGCTGCGTTCCGACCTGCCCGAACTGGACCTGTTGCGGCTGGATGGACGGCTGGCGGCAGAGCGTCTGGAAAACGGATTTGCCGTGGCGACGCAACACCTGACACTGGCTACCCGCGACGGGGTAGCGCTGCCACCCACGAATTTCAGGCTGAGTTGGCAAACGGCTTCCGGACATCTGCCGCAGGGCAGCATCGCGGCCAACAGCCTGGACCTCGGCGCACTGGCGCGCCTTGCGGCCTACCTGCCGCTCGACGAGGCTGCGCGTGCGCAGCTGACGCGCCATGCACCGCAGGGGCGTCTGGTCGACCTGGCGCTGGCCTGGGAAGGCACAATCGATAAACTGGAAAAATGGTCTGTCAACAGCCACATTGAAAAACTTGGCCTCAGCGGCCTCGGCCCGATAGCGGCAATCTCAGGCATCAGCGGCCGCATCGAGGGGAATGACAAAGGCGGCAGCGTGCAGCTTGACGGGCAGAACAGCGTAATTGACCTGCCCACCATTCTTGCCGAGCCCCGGCTTGAACTGGATGCCTTCGCTGGCAGCGCCGACTGGAAAACCACTGCGGATGGCCTGCACATCAGTTTGCAAAAAGCCACCTTCGCCAACCCGGACGCCGCCGGTGAAGCCAGCGGCACCTGGCATGCGCTGCCCAACGGACCGGGCGAGATCGATCTCGTCGCCCGCCTGACGCGCGGCAACGGCAATGCGGTCTGGCGCTACATGCCGCTTGCCGTGGGCCAGGTTACGCGCGACTGGCTGCGGACCAGCATTCTCGCCGGCGCGGCGAGCGAAGCAACGCTCACGCTCAAAGGCGATCTGCGCCGCTTCCCCTTCCGTGGCGGACCCGCCCGGAATGCCGGCGGCCTGTTTGAAGTGCGCGGCAAGTTCCACGCGGCCACGCTGCGCTACGCCACCGGCTGGCCCGACATCACAGGCATCGAAGGCGAACTGCTGTTTGCCGGGGAACGCATGTTGATCACCGGCAAAACCGGCCGCATCTTCGGCGTCGATCTGCGCGAGGTACACGCCGCGATTGCCGATCTGGAAACGCCGGAAGAACTGCTCACCATCACCGGCAAGGCCGCTGGCCCGACAACCGACTTCCTGCGTTATATCGAAGCCAGCCCGGTGGGCGAGCGTATCGACCACTTCACCGAGGACATGAAGGCAGCCGGCAACGGTGAGCTGGAGCTCAAACTTGATCTGCCGTTGCGTCACCTGGCCGACGCAAAGGTTGCGGGCAAGTACCGCTTCGACGGCAACCGGCTGACCGTGGATGCCGATTTGCCGCCGCTGGCCGACGTGCGCGGACAGTTGCAGTTTTCCGCCGACCACCTCGAAGCGCGCGATATCCGCGGCACGCTGCTCGGGATGCCGCTGGCGGCGAATATCGGCACCACCGGCGATGGCGGCGTCCAGATCAATGCGACCGGAGAATTTACCGTGGCCGCGCTGCGCCGCCAGTTTGCCCACCCTGTTCTCGACCATCTTTCCGGCGGCGCAAAATGGAGCGGCGATGTGCGGGTGAAGAAAAAATCTGCCAATATAAAAATTGCTTCCAGTCTGGTGGGGCTTTCTTCCAGCCTGCCCGAGCCTTTCAACAAATCCGCCAGCGCGCCTCTGGCGGCAAGTTTCGAGCGCAAGGCGGCGGGCGAACTGCGCACCGGCAATGCGCAAAAAGTTATGCGCAGCGGTATCCGCCGGAACGGCGTTGGTAATACGCCGAAAAACCTTGAATCTTTGTTTGAACCCGCTTCCGGGAATCCGTCTCCGGACGTCTCCGGAAAGCCTTCTTCCGGGGCGGCGAAAAAACCCTTGCGCCCGGCCCCTGCATCCGGCCGCCGGTCCATTCCCCGCGACATGCTGGACATCCGCCTCGGCCGCAGTGCGCGGCTGCAACTGGTGCGCCGCCAGGATGCCAGCCCGCCCGTCATAACCCAGGGCCTGCTCACCATAGGCGAAGTTACGGCCGCCTTGCCCGAGCGCGCTTTGCTGGTTAATGTGAATCTGCCGCAGATCAACGCCGATGCCTGGCGTCGCGTCCTCATGGGCAAGGCGGATAGCGATACAACTGCCATGCCGGCCCTGCCCGCTTTGCAGTTCGATCTGCGCACAACGGACCTCAGGCTGTTCGATAAAAGCTTCCACGAGGTACGCATCAGTGGCAGCCGCGCCGACCCCGCGACCACCCGTTTCGACCTGAAGAGTCGCGAACTGTCCGGCAGCCTTGAGTGGCAGAGCGCCGGCAAAGGCAAGCTCATTGCGCGCATCGACAAGTTCGCCATGCCGGAAACCAGCGTTACGCCCGCCGGTTTGCAAGCGCGGGCAAATGAAGTCATTGATGACCTGCCCGCGCTGGATATCAGCATCGGCGAACTGTCCCTCAAAAATCGGGCGCTCGGCAGCGTGCGCCTGACAGCAGAAAATCGCGACGCCACGTGGCACACCCTGATCGACGTAAAAAACGACGATGACGCACTCGTCATCAATGGCCGCTGGCGCCCGCAGGAAGTGCAAAACCGCCCGCAACCGGGTCAGGCGGAAACACAGGTCGACTTCGACTTTTCGTCGAAAAACATCGAAAAACTTTTGCTGCGCCTCGGCTATGCGGAAGCGGTGCGCCGTGGCCGCGCCAGCCTGAAAGGCAATCTGGCCTGGCGGGGCGCGCCATTCACGGTCGATTATCCAAGCCTTTCCGGCAAGCTGGAAATAGACGCCGCCAATGGCCAGTTCAAAAAACTTGAACCGGGCGTCGGACGCCTGCTCGGCATTCTCAGCTTGCAAACCCTGCTGCGTCGCGTCACCCTGGATTTTCGCGACATTTTCGGCGAGGGGTTCGCCTTCGACAACATCAGCGGCCAGTTCGTCCTCACCCGCGGCATCATGGAAACCAGCGACCTGCAAATCCGCGGCCCCTCCGCCAAAATTGTCTTGAAAGGAACGGTCGACCTGGGAGCCGAAACACAAAACCTGCAAGCGCGCGTTCAGCCTGCGCTGGGAGAAAGCGTTGCGGTCGGCGCCATGCTGGCCAACCCGATTGCCGGCGCCGCTGTCTGGGCGGCCCAGAAAATTCTCAGGGATCCGCTGGATCAGGCTTTTGCGTTTGAATACACGATCACCGGCAGTTGGGCCGAGCCCAAGGTGGAGAAAACGGGAAAAGTCGCGGACAAGGAAGGGGCGCCATGAAACTGGCCGCCATCCAGATGATTTCGGGCCCCGCTGTCGGGCCGAACCTCGAAACTGCGGCGCGGCTGATCGGCGAGGCGGCGGCGGCCGGCGCGCAGCTGGCCGTCCTGCCGGAATACTTTCCGCTGATCGGCGCGACCGATGCCGAACGGCTGGCCGCGCGTGAAGTTGCGGGCCACGGGCCGATCCAGGACTTTCTTGCCGTCACGGCGCGCCGGCATGGCCTTTGGCTGGTCGGCGGCTCGTTGCCCCTGGTGTCCGGCAATCCGGCCAAAATGCGCAACGCCTGCATGGTCTTCAATCCGCAAGGCGAACGCATGGCCCGCTACGACAAGATTCACTTGTTCGGGTTTCACAAGGAAGACGAGCACTACGATGAAGCCGCCACCATCGAAGCGGGAAATGAAGTCGTTACCTGCGACACACCCTGCGGCCGGACGGGTTTATCCATCTGCTATGACCTGCGCTTTGCCGAACTTTACCGCCGCATGGGGGAAGTCAACCTGATCGTCGTACCCGCCGCCTTCACCGAAACTACCGGACGCGCGCATTGGGAAATCCTGTTGCGCGCCCGCGCCATTGAAAATCAATGTTATGTTGTTGCCGCAGCCCAGGGAGGACGCCACCCGACGGGACGCATGACCCACGGCAACAGCATGATCATCGATCCGTGGGGCGACGTGCTGGCCCGCATGGAAAAAGGCGAAGGCGTGGTGACGGCTGAATTTAATTACCAGCGGCTGGTCGATATCAGAACGCGCCTGCCTGCCCTGCAGCATCGCACCCTTCAAGGAAACCCATGAACACCGCACACCTCCGGATCGCCGAAGAAACCCTGCTGGCTCCCTACGACCTCGCCCCGCACGCGCTGGAGCGGGTCTTCGGCCAGCTCATGAGCCATCATGTCGATTTCGCCGATCTGTATTTCCAGTACGCGCGGTCCGAAGCCTGGAGTCTGGAAGAAGGCACCGTCAAGTCGGGCAGTTTCAACATCGAACAGGGTGTCGGCGTGCGTGCCATTGCGGGCGAAAAAACCGCCTTTGCCTACTCGGACGACATCAGCCTGCCCGCCTTGCAGGCGGCGGCCGGCACCACTCGCGCCATTGCCGCTGCAGGAGCGCCTCGCCTGGCGCCCGCGCTGCGCCACCGCCATGCATCCACCGCACTGTATGCCGCAGGCGATCCGATCAGTTCGCTCGACGACGCCGCAAAAGTCACCCTGCTGGAACGCCTGGAAGCCATGGCCCATGCCGCCGACCCCCGCGTGAAGGAAGTCATGGCGCACATTGCCGGCACCTGGGAAGTTGTGCTGGTCGCCCGCTCCGACGGCCACATGGCCGCCGATGTGCGCCCGCTGGTGCGCGTCTCGATTTCCGTCATCATGGAAGAAAACGGGCGGCGCGAGCAGGGCTCATCGGGCGGCGGCGGACGTTTCGACTACGCCTACTTCACCGATGACATGCTGCGCGATTATGCCCGCCGCGCGGTCCATCAAGCCAGCGTCAATCTCGCCGCCAGGCCCGCCCCGGCGGGCGAAATGACGGTTGTGCTCGGCCCCGGCTGGCCCGGCATTCTGCTGCACGAGGCCGTGGGCCACGGACTGGAGGGCGACTTCAACCGCAAAGGCAGTTCGACCTTTTCCGGCCGGCTTGGCCAGCGCGTGGCCGCCAAAGGCGTCACCGTGGTCGACGATGGCACGCTGGCCGACCGGCGCGGCTCGCTGACCATCGATGACGAAGGCAATCCGACGCAGCGCACGGTGCTGATCGAAGACGGCATGCTCGTCGGCTATTTGCAGGACAGCCTGAACGCGCGCCTGATGGGCATGGCGCCGACCGGCAACGGCCGCCGCGAATCCTTCGCCCACCTGCCGCTGCCGCGCATGACCAACACCATGATGCTGGCCGGCGAGCATGACCCGCAGGAAATCATCAAGTCCGTAAAAAAAGGCATCTACGCG
>CAZQTB010000011.1:0-16388 GCA_964596295.1 uncultured Rhodocyclaceae bacterium
AACTCTCGACCTCAACCTTGGCAAGGTTGCGCTCTACCAACTGAGCTACTCCCGCAGAACAGGCGCGAATTATAGCGTTCGGGTTCACGCTGTCAACGACTCCGCGCGGAGATGGCGGGCCATGCCTTCAACAAATAGTAAACCATCGACCATAAAGTGAGCACGGCGGCAAGCCGGAGTAGCCACGTGCCCAGTTCCTGCACGTTCACCGGCCCCAGCGGCGTATGCCATAAGAGTAACGGGATCGCCGTCATCTGCGCCACGGTCTTCAGTTTGCCGAGAAAGGAAACGGCAACGCTTTTGGCGGCGCCTATCCTGGCCATCCATTCGCGCAGGGCGGAAATCGCAATTTCGCGGCCGACGATAATCAGGGCCAGCACGGCGTCCGCACGGTCAAGCCGCACCAGCATCACCAGCGCGGCGGCCACCATCAGCTTGTCGGCCACCGGGTCGAGAAATTCCCCGAAGGCCGAGGTCTGCCCCAGCTTGCGCGCCAGCCAGCCATCCAGCCAGTCGGTCAGTGCCGCAACGACAAACGCCCCTGTGGCAATCATGTTCTGTTCCGGCGTGGTCAGGGGAAGATAGAACACGCCCACCACCAGCGGGATGAGAAAAATCCGGCCCCACGTCAGCACATTCGGAATATTCAGCGGCATCAGCGTAATTGAGTATGGATTTCTTCGGCCAGATGGCGCGAGATGCCGGCAACGCGGCACAGGTCTTCGATTGTAGCCGCGCGCACACCGTCCAGCCCGCCAAACTGCGCCAGCAAATTCCTGCGTCGCGCCGGGCCGATGCCGGCGATGTCTTCCAGCTTCGAACGTCCGCGCGCCCTGGCGCGCCGCGCGCGATGGCCGACGATGGCAAAGCGGTGCGCCTCGTCGCGAATCTCCTGAAGCAGATGAAAGCCTGCATGGTCCATGGCCAATTGTAGCGGCTGGCTGCGGCCATGCACAAACAGGGTTTCCAGGCCGGGCTTCCTGTCTTCGCCTTTGGCGATGCCGATACTCTGCAGATGATCCAGCCCCAGCTCGGCGAAGACTTCGCGCGCAATGCTGTGCTGGCCCTTGCCGCCGTCGATGAGCACCAGATCGGGGACAGTTGCCGTGTCGCCAGCGCCGTCCGCCCGGATACCGCTGCGCATAACGTTCTGATAGCGCCGCGTCAGCGCCTGGCGCATGGCGGCGTAGTCGTCGCCCCCTTGAATGCCCTCGATGTTGAATCGCCGGTATTCGCTCTTCTTCATCGCGCCATCGACGCAGACCACGCACGAAGCGACGGTGCCCTCGCCCATGGTATGGCTGATGTCGAAGCATTCGATGCGGCGCGGCGGCTCGGGCAAATCCAGCGCCTCCTGCAAAGCGGCAAGGCGGCTGCCGGAGCGCGTTTTGGCCTGCTTGCGGGAAGTCATCGCCAGCCGCGCATTGTTTTCCGCCATCTCAACCCAGGCGCGTTCCATTGCATTTTTTGCCGGCCCGGCATGGACTCCTTCCGGCAGGTCGTCCAGCGGCCAGGGACTGAGCAGGATCCGCGCCGGCATCGGCTTGTCGGCATAGTGTTGCGTCACGAACGCCGTCAATGCCTCCCCCGCCTCGGCACCCCCGGCGGCTTGCGGAAAGTAGGCGCGGTCGCCCATGTGCAGCCCGCCGCGGACCATCGCCAGATTCACGCACAGCTCGCCGTGTTCAACCACTGCCGCAATGATGTCGACGTCGGTCTCGCGCGTTGAGCTGACGTATTGGCGATGCAGCACGGCCTGCAGGGATTTGATCTGGTCGCGCAACGCGGCCGCGTCCTCGAACTTGAGCCGGGCTGCGGCCTCGCTCATGCGGGCGCCGAGACTGTCGATCACCTCGGAATGCTTGCCGCGCAAGAAAAGTTCCGCCAGGCGCACATCGGCGGCGTAGTCATCCGCTGAAATCAGCCCCACGCAAGGCGCCTTGCAGCGTTGCATCTGGTGCAGCAAGCAGGGCCGCGAACGATGGGCAAACACCGCCTCCTCACAGGTGCGCAGCAAGAACGCCTTCTGCATCAGCTGAATGCTTTCGCGCACCGCCAGCGCATTGGGAAACGGACCGAAGTAACGCGACTTCTTGTCAAAGCCGCCGCGATGGTAGAACAGCCGGGGAAACGTACCGCCCGAGAGTCCGATGTACGGGTAGGACTTGTCGTCGCGAAACAGGATGTTGTATTTCGGCGCGAGCTTTTTGATCAGCGTGTTTTCCAGGATCAGCGCCTCGGCTTCCGAGCGCGTAGCCGTCACTTCCACATGCGCGACCTGCCGCAACATCAGCGCGATGCGCGGGCTGTGGCCGGTCTTCTGGAAGTACGACGCCACGCGACGCCTGAGATTTTTCGCCTTGCCGACGTACAGCACGCCGCCGGCTGCGCCGAGCATGCGATACACGCCCGGCGCTTCGGTCAGCGTGGCGAGAAAACTGCGGCTGTCAAAGTTCGTTGCGGATGAGGCGGAAGACATGCGAAAAGTCGGCGCTGGTGAGACGGCGGGTTTGCGTGTTATACCGGCTGCAATGATAACTGTCGATGAGCAGGCGGCCATCCGGCAGGACGTGGCGCGCCGCGTGGGCAAAGGCAAACGCCGACTGCCTGAGTCCGGCCGCCATCAGCACGGCCTTGTGCGCCACCAGCCCCAAAGCCAGAATCACGCGCACCTCGGGCGCAGCAGCGAGCTCGCTGGCCAGCCAGCGGTTGCAGGTCCTGATTTCGCCGGTTTCCGGCTTGTTCTGCGGCGGCAGGCATTTCACGGCATTGGTGATGCGGCAGCCGGTCAGCGTCAGGCCGTCATCCGCCGCAACGGACACCGGCCGCGAAGCAAAGCCGAACGCATGCAGGGTTTCATACAGCAGGATGCCGGCGTAATCACCGGTAAATGGCCGGCCGCTGCGGTTGGCGCCGTGCATGCCGGGCGCCAGGCCGACGATCAGCAGGCGCGCCCTGGGGTCGCCAAACGGCAGCACCGGACGGGCGTGGTAATCCGGGTAGTTGCTGCGCACCCCGGCGAGAAAAGCAGACAAGCGCGGGCACTTGGTACAGCGTAGAAGTTCGTTCATTCGGATAGGATACCGCCTCGCCATGATCAACGCTGCACTTCTCCGTCCCATTCGCTGCGACATTTTCTGCGTGGTCGTCGATAACTACGGCGATGCGGGCGTGTGCTGGCGCCTGGCGCACCAGCTGGCCGTGGAATACGGCTGGCAGGTGCGGCTGTGGATCGACAATCCGGCGCCGCTGCAATGGCTGGCGCCCGTCCAGGCGCGCGGCGCGGCCGATGGGCAAGTCGAGGTATGCGCCTGGCCCGCCGACTTCCCTG
This sequence comes from uncultured Rhodocyclaceae bacterium, assembly GCA_964596295.1. Classification (GTDB taxonomy): domain Bacteria; phylum Pseudomonadota; class Gammaproteobacteria; order Burkholderiales; family Rhodocyclaceae; genus Rugosibacter. The sequence goes on from CAZQTB010000011.1 coordinate 3,332, forward strand.
TGACGGCGCCCGCCGAAGTGGTCATTGAAGCCTTTGCCTGCGCCCTGCCGGCGACCTACATCGACGCCATGGCGCGCTGCGGGGAAAAGCCCGTATGGCTCAATCTCGAATATCTCTCCGCGGAAGCATGGGTTGCCGGAGTGCATGGCATGAGCTCACCCCACCCGCGCCTGCCGCTGGTCAAGCACTTTTTCGTCCCCGGCTTCGACGAGCACAGCGGCGGCCTGCTGCGCGAGCGCGACTATGCCACCCGCCGCCGATCTTTCGACGCCGCCGCCTTGCGCGCCGAACTGGGCTTGCCGCCCAAAGCGCCGGACGAACTGACCATCTCGCTTTTCAGCTATCCCAGCGCGCCGGTCGCACAGCTGATGCAGGCGCTGGCGCAAGAACGTCGCCCGATCCGTCTAGTGCAGCCGGGCAGCGACGACGCCGCTTGCACGCAAGGCGCGTTAAGCACGCACCCGCTGCCCTTCCTGTCCCAACCCCGCTATGACGAACTGCTCTGCGCCTGTGACGTGAATTTCGTGCGCGGCGAGGATTCCTTCGTGCGCGCCCAGTGGGCGGGCAAACCCTTTGTCTGGCAGATCTATCCGCAGGCGGACGATGCGCACCGGGCAAAACTCGACGCCTTTCTCATGCGCTATACGCAAAAAGCCGGCGCTGGTAATACGGCGCTCACTGCCTTCTGGCACGCCTGGAACGGCGAAGGCACGCTCGACTGGCCCGCTTTCGCCGCCGCGCTGCCCGCCCTGACCGAGGCCGCCCACCTCTGGTCGACCGCGCTGGCAAACCGCCCTGACCTCGCCAGCACGCTTGTGCAGTTCTGCCTTGAACGGCTAAAATAGGCAGCTTTTTATTTTCCCTCCCTTTTGCTGGAAGCAAACTCATGAAAATCGCCCAGGAACTCCGCGCCGGTAATGTCGTCATGGTCGGCAGTGACCCGCTCGTGGTGCAAAAAGCCGAATACAACAAATCCGGCCGCAGCTCCGCCGTAGTCAAGTTCAAATTCAAGAACCTGCTCACCGGCGCCGCTTCCGAAGCGGTCTACAAGGCCGACGACAAGTTCGACCAGGTCGTGCCCGACCGCAAGGAATGCACGTATTCCTACTTTGCCGAACCCATGTATGTCTTCATGGACGCCGAATACAACCAGTATGAGGTCGAGGGCGAGAACATGGGCGACGCCGTCAATTACATCGAGGACGGCATGCCGGTGGAAGTCGTGTTCTACGAAGGCAAGGCCATTTCCGTTGAAATGCCCAACAGTGTGGTGCGCGAAGTGGTCTATACCGAACCTGCCGTCAAGGGCGATACTTCCGGCAAGGTGATGAAACCGGCCAGGATCACCACCGGCTTCGAGCTGCCCGTACCGCTGTTCGTCGAAATCGGCGACAAGATCGAAATCGACACCCGCACCGCCGAGTATCGCAACCGCGTCAAGTAAACCTTCCTGCCCACCGTCCAGGAGTGCCGATGACAAGCGCAGCCAAACCCCGGTTCCTGAAAATCTTCATCGGCTTGCTAGGCATCGCGTTGCTGCTCTTTGCGGCCTATATCTGGCTGGCATTCCAGTACAGCTATTCCGACGGCGAGCGCGCGGGTTTCGTGCAGAAATTTTCGCGCAAGGGCTGGCTCTGCAAAACATGGGAAGGCGAGCTGGCCCTGGTCGCGATGCCCGGCTCCACCCCGGAAAAGTTCTACTTCACCGTGCGCGACGATGCGCTTGCCGCCAGAATCAACAGCCAGATGGGGCAGCGTGTTGCCGTCACCTACGAGCAGCACAAAGGATTGCCGGGCACCTGTTTTGGGGACACGGAATACTTCGTGCGGGACAGCCGGGCCGTCACCGGCCCTTGATCGGCCCGGCGAAGTATCTGGTAGACGCCGGACCGTAACCTTCCTTCGCCGCGCGCCGGCATTTTATGCGCCTCACCGAACTCAAACTCCCGCTCGATCACACCGCGGACGCGCTGCGCGCGGAGATCATCCGGCGCCTCGGTATTGCGCCTGGCGAACTGCTCGATTACACAATCTATCGTCGCAGCTTTGACGCGCGCAAGGCATCGGCCATCGTGCTCACCTACACCCTCGATGTCGAGCTGAAAAACGAACAGGCCGTGCTCAATCGCCTTCGGGGCGAACCCCATGCCGGGCCAACGCCGGATACGAACTACCGCTTTGTCGCCCAGGCACCAGCAGCGCATCGCCATCTGCGCCCTGTCGTCATCGGCACCGGTCCCTGCGGCCTGTTTGCGGGTTTGCTCCTGGCGCAGATGGGCTTTCATCCCCTCATCCTGGAGCGCGGCAAGAAAGTCCGCGAACGCACCAAGGACACCTGGGGATTCTGGCGCCAGGGGCAGCTCAATCCCGAGTCGAATGTACAGTTCGGCGAAGGCGGCGCGGGCACGTTTTCCGACGGCAAGCTGTACAGCCAGATTCGCGACCCGGAATATCGCGGCCGCAAGGTGCTCACCGAATTCGTAAAGGCCGGCGCACCGGAAGAAATCCTTTACGTCGCCAAGCCCCACATCGGCACTTTTCGGCTGGTGTCGATGGTGGAAAACATGCGCGCCGGCATTGAAGCCCTCGGCGGCGAAATCCGTTTCCAAAGCCGTGTTGCAGATCTCCGGATCGAGAATGGCCGGGTGCGCGGCCTGATGCTCGCCGACGGCGAACACATTGCCGCCGATCATGTGGTGCTGGCCGTCGGGCATAGCGCACGCGACACCTTTCACATGCTCCACGCACGGGGCGTGCACATGGAAGCCAAGCCTTTCTCCATCGGCGTGCGCATCGAACATCCGCAGTCATTGATCGATCACGCGCGCTTTGGCAAGCATGCCGGCCATCCTCTCCTTGGCGCAGCCGATTACAAGCTCATACATCACTCCGCCAATGCGCGCTCCGCCTACAGTTTTTGCATGTGCCCCGGCGGTACGGTGGTCGCCGCAGCCTCGGAACCCGGCTGCCTCGTGACGAACGGCATGAGCCAGTATTCACGCAACGAACGCAACGCCAACAGCGCCCTTGTCGTCGGCGTCACGCCCGCCGATTATCCTGGCGGCCCGCTCGCCGGCATCGAATTCCAGCGACACTGGGAAGCGCTCGCCTTCGCAGCGGGCGGGGGCAACTACGCCGCGCCCGCGCAACGGGTCGGCGATTTCCTCGCCCAGCGGGCATCAACCGCGCTCGGCTCCGTGCTGCCGTCCTACACGCCGGGAATACAGTTAACCGACCTTGCAAGCTGCCTGCCGGATTACGTCATCGCCACCCTGCGCGATGCCCTGCCCGCTTTCGGCAAACAGATTCGCGGCTTCGCCATGGAGGATGCCTTGATGACGGGTGTCGAAACACGCACCTCATCGCCGCTGCGCATCACCCGCAACGATCGGTGCCAGAGTGTGAACACGCCCGGCCTGTTTCCCGCCGGCGAAGGCGCCGGCTATGCGGGCGGAATTTTGTCGGCAGCCATTGACGGCATCAAGGCGGCCGAAGCCGCGGCGCTGAGCATGGTGCAGGCCAGCCGCCAGCCGCCGACTTTTTGAGCCTGCCGCTTACGCGACGTGGGTTTGGTGTGCCGGCCTTGGCCGGATTGGGTCAGGCTTCGGCGGCGGCCAGCGCCAATTCAGCGGCACGTCGGGTCTTTCCGGCGCGGGCCGGCATGTGGCATAGCCCGCAAACATACCCGCGCGTCGGGTCAAAGGCGTGTGCCACGAATTCGCCGCCACATTCGCGGCAGGTGGCCATTTGCAGCATTTTGGCATCGAAGAAACGCACCATGGTCCACGCCCGCGTCAATGAAAGCACGGTCTCCATGCTGCCGCGGCGGATCTGCTCCAGATACATGCGATAGGCCTTGATGATCAGTTCAAGCCCCTTCAATTGGGTGTGCGTCCGAAAAAAACGGTAATACGCCATGAACAACGACGCATGAATGTTCGGCTGCCAGGTCATGAACCAGTCAGTCGAGAAAGGCAGCATTCCCTTGGGGGGCGACTCGCCTTTCACTTCCTTGTACAGCTTGAGCAGCCGCTCGCGGGAAAGATTGGTCTCCGCTTCCAGCAGTTGCAGGCGGGCGCCCAGTTCAACCAGATCGATCGCCAGACGAATTTCCTTCGCCTCCGTAATAACGGATTTATTTCGCATCCATGCCTCCGCAGCGGTAAGGTGAAGGGGGGGTTGTCAGGCTATCGTGGCGACGGGCCGGCCGGCGGCCAGGATCGCCGCATGCACATGGGCCGCGCCGCGATCACGCTCGTGATTGGCGAGCAGATCCAGCAGCAGGGTGTCGTCGAAGCGGAAGTTGCACAACAGCATGTCGGAACTGGCCATCTTCAGCACCTGTCCCGGCGTGAGGCGGGTCAGCACATCGGCAACTTCTTCGCTGATCCCCAGGCGGAAAATGGCCGCTTCGCGATCGGAACGGACCATGTTTTGCGCCAGCATCAAATAAGCGAGATTGACTTCCTTGATATCGTTGTAGGTGTCAGCCTTCATCATGCACTCCTTCGTAGAGATGTCCTCCGGCGCAACTCCGGGCCGGAGTTACAGCGATCGCATGATCACATGGACCGTGACAAGAAAAATATCAACGGAAAAACCATTCTGTTGTAAGAATCAGATGCATGCATTTGTAAGGTTTTTTCCTACGTATTCACAACATCCGATGTTTTGGAAAGGAGTAATTCATTTCCGCCATCCCGGGTGCTCTGCCTCAGGCAGCCTCCCGGGATGACAATCCCGCGCAGCGCGTTAGAATCCGCGCATGGACCCTACCCTGAATTTTTGCAGTGTCTGTGGCGCTTCTCTCAGCGTACAGATACCCGCGGGTGATTCGCTGCCGCGCCATGTGTGCACGGCCTGCAACGCAATTCATTATCGTAATCCGCGCCTGGTGGTCGGCAGCCTGCCGGAATGGGAAGACCGCGTTCTGCTCTGCCGCCGCGCCATTGAGCCGCGTCACGGCAAGTGGACGCTGCCTGCCGGCTTCATGGAAAACGGCGAAACCGTTGCCGCTGCGGCCGTGCGCGAAACAGAGGAAGAAGCCTGCGCCCGCATCGCGCTGGGGGAGATGTTCAGCCTCATCAGCGTGCCGCACATTGATCAGGTGCATGTCATTTACCGCGCCCGGCTGCTTGATCTCGATTTCGCAGCCGGTAAGGAAACGCTGGAACTGCGGCTGTTTGGCGAAGACGAAATTCCCTGGGATGAAATCGCGTTTCGCACCATGCACCTCACCCTGCGCCATTATTTTGCCGACCGCCGCGCCGGGCGCTTTCTCTTCCACGACGAAACCATTTCGCCGCCCGTTCCGGCTCCGCCGGGTCCGCGCTGAGCCGCCGCTCAGCCGCCGCTGATATCGAACACCACCGGCAGCACAACGGAAAACGCCTTGCCGCGCAACGCCTCCGGCACAGGGGTGCGCTGGGCCCCCGCCTCGACCATGGTTTGCGCCGCCCGGTCAAGAATCTCGTGGCCGCTTGAGCGCAACAGTTCCGCCGTTCCGCGGCCGTCGTTATCGATCGCCAGGCGAATCTCTGCCGTTCCCACCCAGCCTGCGGCGAGGGCCTGCGCCGGGTAGCGCTTGAAGCGGCGGGACTGCGCAGCGAGGCTAAGCCGGTAGCGGCGCAACCCGTCGGCTGACAGACCCGATGCAGGCAATTCAGCGGCCCGTGGGCCATCCCCTGCCACCGGCGGCAAGGCCGGCGTTGCCGCCGCAGCGGCAGCCGGTTCGGATGAAGACGGGGCGGCGGCCACTGGCATTGCGTTGGTTATCGCAGCTCTCACTGCCGGCGTCGCAGGTTCAGACGCGAGAAAAACCGGCGCTCCAGAAGCCGTTGCTTGGGGATGCGCTGGCGGAACGGCGCGGCGGATGGCGGGCGGGCGGGCAGCAGACGGCGCGGGCGGGACAGGTGAAATCGCTGCCGGCAAAGGCTGCAAGCTGGCCAGCAAACCCGGCGGCGGCGCCTGTACCACCGACCGGGATCCCCTGCCCATCAGCAACAGCGCATGGATGACCAGCGAGACAAACAGGGCGAAATACAACCGTCGCCGGGTTAAATCCTCCTGTTCACCGCTATCAAAAGTCATCGCACTCTGCTAAATTCACTGTATTACAGGATTCTACGAGATGAACCCCCATCCGCTGATTCTCACTCTTGACCAACATGGCGTGCCCCATCGCTGGGTTACCTGGCAGCACGCCTGCGTCTATGTGGCGCGCGATCTCGTTGCCTGGGATACGGGGGAGACCGAATTCACTTTCTACGGCGGGCAGAACCGCGCCACCGGCGAACGTTCCGCGCTATGCACCCGCAGCATCATTGCCATTCGCGGCAAGGCCTTGTCCGGCCGCTCCCTGCGTCCGATTCCGCCGCTCTCCAATCGCGAGCTGTTTCATCGCGACCGCAATATCTGTGCCTATTGCGTCAAGGAATTCCCCGCGCAACGGCTGACGCGCGACCATGTGCAACCCATCTCGCAGGGCGGGCGCGATGCGTGGATGAACGTGGTCACCGCCTGCCGCACCTGCAATCAGGCCAAGGGCGGAAGCACGCCCGAGCAGGCGCACATGGAGCTGGCTTACGCGCCTTACGTACCGAACAAGGCCGAGTACCTGATTCTGTGCAACCGGCACATTCTCGCTGACCAGATGGATTTTCTCGCCCGCCACGTGCCGTCACAAAGCCGCCTGCGGGTTTCTCACGCATAAAGCGTTTGCGGGGACAATCCCCCGCCCCATACATCATGTCCGCAACTTCCGCCTTGACGGCCAGGCCGCTCACTTCCTATAAAAAATACTGGGCACAGCGCTTCGGCATCGCGCCCTTCCTGCCCATGTCACGCGCCGAAATGGACGTGCTCGGCTGGGACGCATGCGACATCATCATCGTTACCGGCGACGCCTACATCGACCACCCCAGCTTCGGCATGGCGCTGATCGGGCGGCTGCTCGAAGCGCAGGGGTTCCGCGTCGGCATCATCGCGCAGCCCGACTGGCATTCGGCGGCAGACTTCAAGCGCCTGGGCAAGCCCAGGCTGTTTTTCGGCATCACCGCCGGCAACATGGATTCGATGGTGAATCGCTACACCTCGGACAAAAAAATCCGCTCGGATGACGCCTACACGCCGCATGCCGCGGCCGACCAGCGACCCGACCGCGCCGTGATCGTCTATGCCCAGCGCGCGCGCGAAGCCTTTCCCGATGCGCCGCTGGTCATCGGCAGCATCGAAGCCAGCCTGCGCCGCATCGCGCATTACGACTACTGGTCGGACAAAGTGCGGCGTTCGATCCTGCCGGATGCAAAGGCCGACCTGCTGCTGTTCGGCAACGCCGAGCGCGCCCTGGTCGATCTTGCCCACCGCCTGGCCCAGGGCGAAAAAATCAGCGCCATCCGCGATCTGCGCGGCACCGCCTTCATGGCGCCGCATGGCTGGAAACCGGCGCCGGAATGGGAAGAGGTCGAATCGCTGAACATCGACATGCCGGGCGCGATCACGCCGCATCCAGACCCTTATGCGATGGCTCCCGCCAGTTCAATCAACGCAGCCGCAGAAAAAATCGGCGCTGGTGATACGGTGATCAGCCATCCGGTAAAGCTGGTCAGCCGCGCCGAACACCTCGCCCAGCGCCGCCAGGCGCGCGCGCAAACCGCCGTGCGCCTGCCCAGCTTCGAGCAGGTGAAAGACGATCCGGTGCTGTACGCCCATGCCTCGCGCACCTTCCACCTCGAATCCAACCCCGGCAATGCGCGCGCGCTGGTGCAGGCGCATGGCACGGGCGCCAGCCTGCGCGACGTGTGGCTGAACCCGCCGCCGCTGCCGCTGACCACTGCGGAAATGGACCACGTCTTCGGCCTGCCCTATGCCCGTGCGCCACATCCCGCGTATGGCGATGCGCGCATTCCGGCGTGGGAAATGATCCGTTTTTCGGTGAACATCATGCGCGGCTGCTTTGGCGGCTGCACGTTCTGTTCGATCACCGAACATGAGGGCCGCATCATCCAGAGCCGCTCCGAGGAATCGATCCTGCACGAGGTGGAACAAATCCGCGACAAGACGCCGGGCTTCACCGGCATCATCTCCGATCTCGGCGGGCCGACTGCCAACATGTACCGCATGGCCTGCAAATCGACTGAAATCGAATCGTCGTGCCGCCGGCTTTCCTGCGTCTATCCGGGCATCTGCGAGAACCTCGACACCGACCATGCGCCGCTGGTTTCCCTTTACCGCAAGGCGCGCGCGCTGCCCGGCGTGAAGAAAATCCTGATCAGCTCCGGCCTGCGTTACGACCTCGCCGTGCGCTCGCCGGAATACGTCAAGGAACTTGTCACCCACCACGTCGGAGGCTATCTCAAGATCGCCCCCGAGCACACCGAGGAAGGCCCGCTGTCGAAAATGATGAAGCCGGGCATGGGCAGCTACGACCGCTTCAAGCAGCTGTTCGACAAGTTCTCCAAAGAAGCCGGCAAAGAGCAATACCTGATTCCCTATTTCATCGCCGCGCATCCCGGCACGACCGACGAAGACATGCTGAATCTCGCGCTGTGGCTGAAAAAAAACGGCTTCCGCCTCGATCAGGTGCAAACCTTCCTGCCCACCCCGCTGGCGATTGCCACCGCCATGTGGCACACCGAAAAGAACCCGCTGCGCAAAGTCACCGTCGATTCCGCAGGCGTATCCGTCGTGCGCTCGGGGCGGCAGCGCAAGCTGCATAAAGCGTTTTTGCGCTATCACGATCCGGCCAACTGGCCGATGCTGCGCGACGCCTTGAAAGCCATGGGCCGCGCCGACCTGGTCGGTTCCGGCAAACGCCATCTGGTGCCGCTCACGCAGCCCGGCGGCAAGCTTGCCCCGGGCGAACGCCCGCCCTGGAAAAAACTCCCGAAGGCGACCCACAGGCAGTGCAGAGCAAGCAACGCGCCGGCGCTGGCAGAACGGCGCACCGCAGCCGGCAAGCCGGGTAAAACACTGTCCGGCAAGACGCGCCGGCCGGCCGGCGTACCCCGGCATCCGCTGTCCCTGCGCAAGGGCGGCTAATCAGGCTGCGCTATCGTCTTGCTGGCCGTAGTCGGCAAACTTCGCCAGCACCGCGTCCATCTCCGCCGCCGCAAGCAGCTTTGGCGCACCCAGCTGCAGTGCCCGCCAATACTGCTCGCACAGCGTTTCCAGCTCGACTGCCAGGGCCAGCGCGTGCGCCGGGTCATGCCCATACACCACCATGCCGTGATGCGCCATGAGGCAGGCCGAACGGTCTTGCAGCGCCTGGAGAATGGCGTCCGACAACTCCTGCGTGCCGAAGGTCGCGTATCCGGCGCAGCGCACGTCGGCGCCGCCAAAGCGCGCCACCATGTAGTGGAACGACGGGATGCCCTGCCGCTGGCAGGCCAGTGCGGTGGCGAAGGGCGAATGGGTGTGCACGATCGCACCGGCCGCCGGGTGTGCGGCGTAAATGTCGCGATGGAAACGCCATTCGGATGAGGGTTTGCGGCGATTGAACGGCGCCTCCGCCGTCCCGTCCGCGCCGAGCTTGACCATGTCGGCGGGTTCGCAGGCCGCGTGGTCCATGCCGGTCGGCGTGATGATGAAGCCGCCCGCGCAGCGTGCCGAGACGTTGCCCGCGCTGCCGCGATTGATGCCGCAGGCATTCATGCCGCGTGCGCTGGCCAGCACGTGCGCGGCAAGCTCGTTCATGCGTGCCATTGCGCCAGCTCCGCCGAATGCGCCACGCCACATTCGGAAAGGATGCCTGTAATGAGATGGGCCGGCGTAACGTCGAAGGCGGGATTGGCCGCCGGCGTACCGCCCGCGCCCAGCTCTGCGGCGGCGCGTTCCTCAATGGGAATGGCGCCGCCTTCGGGGCAGGCGAAATCAATGGTGGAGAGCGGCGCGGCGACGTAAAACGGCACGCCATGCGCCCGCGCGGCGAGCGCCTTGAGGTAGGTGCCGATCTTGTTGGCCGTGTCGCCATTGGCGGCGATGCGGTCGGCGCCGACGATGACCAGATCCACCCGGCCCTGCATCATCAGCCAACCGGCGGCATTGTCGGCGATCAGCGTGTGCGGCACGCCCGCTTCCGCGAGTTCCCATGCGGTGAGCAGGCCCTGATTGCGCGGGCGGGTTTCGGATACCCAGACATGCACGGGAATGCCGGCGACGTGCGCGGCGTAGATCGGGGCGAGCGCCGTGCCGTGGGCGACGGTCGCCAGGCGGCCGGCATTGCAGTGGGTCATGATCTGGATACTTGCAGGCGCAACCAGCCTGGCATCGTCACCCCCTTTCGCGGAAAGGGGGCCGGGGGGATAGCCCACCCGGTGCCCACGGCCGGCATGGATTGCCGCGATGAGCGGCAATCCATGCCGGCCAATCGCGGCGTTGGCCGCGGCATCCTCGGCGGCGATGGCGCGCGCCTCACGCCAGGCCGCCTCTTGCCGTGTTGCCGGCGCCGACTTTTGCAGCACGCGCTGCATGCGGGCAAGCGCCCAGTGCAGATTGACGGCGGTCGGACGGGTTGCAGCCAGCATGGCGATCACCTGCGCAAGCCGGCTGTCCGATGCGTCCGTGCTGAGTCCCAGCGCCACGCCGTAGGCAGCCGTGACGCCGATCAAGGGTGCGCCGCGCACCTGCATGCCGCGAATGGCATGGGCGGCTTCTTCCGCAGTTTGCAGGCGCACCATCGCGGCGACATGGGGCAAGCGGGTCTGGTCAAGAATAAGGAGGCTGCTGCTGTCTCCCTCTCTTTCCTCGGTCAGCGTCGGGTGCAGTGCGGCGTTCAGTTCAGCTTGCCGTGGCAATGTTTGTATTTCTTGCCGCTGCCGCAGGGACAAGGGTCGTTGCGCCCCACCTTCGGCATGGCATGTGCGGGAAGCGGTTTTTTGGCGACCGTCACCTCTGCCGCCTCCGGCTCGCCAAAATCGGCGTGGCGGTATTCCACATGCTCAAGATGGGGCGGCGCTTCGGCTTCCTCGAGTTGCTCTTCGCTGCGGACTTCAACCGTCATCAGCAGCTTGGTGACGTCGGCGCGCACGGCGTGCAGCAAACCCTCGAACAGGTCGAAAGCTTCGCGCTTGTATTCCTGCTTCGGGTTCTTCTGCGCATAACCGCGCAGATGAATGCCCTGACGCAGGTGATCGAGTGCCGCAAGATGCTCGCGCCAGTGGGTGTCGAGGCTTTGCAGCATGACGTTGCGCTCGAAACCGGCCCAGGCGGCGGCCTCCACATGCGCTGTCTTTTCGGCATACGCCGCATCGGCGGCACCCAGCAAGCGCTGCAGGATGCCGTCATCGGTCAGTTGCGGCTCCGCCTTCAGCCATTCGCCAATCGGCGGCTTGAGTTGCAGTTCGCCCGCCAGCACGCTTTCCAGGCCCGGGATATCCCACTGCTCCTCGACGCTTTCGGCCGGAACGTAAATGCGGAACGTGTCATGCACCAGACCCTGGCGCATACCGGTGATGGTCTCGCCGATGTCGCTGCTGTCGAGCAATTCGTTGCGCTGCTGGTAGATCACCTTGCGCTGGTCGTTGGCGACGTCGTCATACTCGAGCAACTGCTTGCGGATGTCGAAGTTGCGCTGCTCGACCTTGCGCTGCGCGGATTCCAGCGAACGCGACACCAGCGGATGCTCAATGGCCTCGCCTTCGGGCATCTTGAGGCGCAGCATGATGTTATTCAGGCGTTCGCCGGCAAAAATCCTGAGCAGCGAATCGTCCAGCGCCAGATAAAACCGCGAGGACCCCGGATCGCCCTGGCGGCCGGAGCGACCGCGCAACTGGTTGTCGATGCGGCGCGATTCGTGACGCTCGGAACCGATAATGTGCAGGCCGCCGGCGGCCAGCACCCGATCATGCGTCTTCTGCCATTCGGCCTTGATCCGCGCGACACTGTTTTCTTTTTCCGCGGCGGGCAGCGTCGCATCGTCGTGAATTGCGTTCAGGTCTTTCTCGATGTTGCCGCCAAGCACAATGTCGGTGCCGCGGCCGGCCATGTTGGTGGCGATGGTAATCATGCCCGGGCTGCCGGCCTGGGCGACGATCTCGGCCTCGCGCGCATGCTGCTTGGCGTTCAGCACCTGGTGCGGCAGCTTTTCCTTGTCCAGCAGGCCGGAGAGCAGTTCGGAATTCTCGATTGACGTGGTGCCCACCAATACCGGCTGCCCCCGCTCGCGGCAGCCGCGGATATCGGCAATGATGGCAGTATATTTTTCGGCGGACGTGCGATAGATCTGGTCATTCTCGTCACGCCGGATCATTGGCCGGTTGGTGGGAATGACGACGGTTTCGAGGCCATAGATCTGCTGGAACTCGTAGGCTTCGGTGTCTGCTGTGCCCGTCATGCCGGCCAGCTTGCCGTACATGCGGAAGTAGTTCTGGAAGGTGATCGAAGCCAGGGTCTGGTTCTCGGCCTGGATGGCCACGCCTTCCTTGGCTTCAACGGCCTGGTGCAGCCCCTCCGACCAGCGGCGCCCGGTCATCAGGCGGCCGGTGAATTCGTCGACGATGACGACTTCGCCGTCCTGCACCACATACTGCTGGTCACGGTGGTAGAGGTTGTGCGCGCGCAAGGCGGCGTAAAGATGGTGCATGAGCAGGATATTGGCCGGCTCATAAAGGCTGCCGCCTTCCGCCAGCATGCCCAGCCGCGCCAGGATCTGCTCGGCTTTTTCATGGCCTTCTTCGGTCAGCAGCACCTGATGCGACTTGAGGTCCACCGTATAGTCGCCGGTATCCTTCTCGCCCTCGCTCTTGGCGGCTTCGCCGCGTGTCAGGAGCGGCGGCACGGCATTCATGCGCACATACAGTTCGGTGTGATCTTCCGCCTGGCCGGAAATGATCAAGGGCGTTCTCGCCTCGTCGATGAGGATCGAATCCACCTCATCGACGATGGCAAAGTTCAGCCCGCGTTGCACCCGCTCGCCGGGCGAATACACCATGTTGTCGCGCAGGTAATCGAAACCGAATTCGTTGTTGGTGCCGTAGGTGATGTCCGCGGCGTAGGCGGCGCGGCGTTCGGCGTCGCTCAAATCATGCACGATCACGCCTACGCTCAGCCCCAGCCCGCG
>CAZQTB010000011.1:16398-64836 GCA_964596295.1 uncultured Rhodocyclaceae bacterium
ATGTCGGCGGCATAGGCTGACTGGTTCGTCTCAAGCGCCATTTGCGAGTGATTGATGCCAATGGTGAGGCCGAGGAAACGGTAAATCCGCCCCATCCATTCGGCATCGCGGCTGGCGAGATAATCATTCACCGTCACCAGATGCACGCCTTTGCCGGACAGGGCATTGAGATATACCGCCAGCGTGGCGGTCAGCGTTTTGCCTTCGCCGGTGCGCATTTCGGCGATCTTGCCGTAGTGCAGCACCATGCCGCCGATCAACTGCATGTCGAAGTGCCGCATGCCCAGCACGCGACGCCCCGTTTCCCGCACGACGGCAAACGCTTCCGGCAACAGATCATCGAGCGATTCGCCATTGGCGTGACGGCTGCGGAACTCATCCGTTTTGGCCCGCAATGCCTCATCCGAGAGAGTCTGGATACCGGCTTCCAGCGCATTGATGCGGGCAACGGTTTGCAGATACTGCTTGATCAGCCGGTCATTGCGGCTGCCAAAAATCTTTTTGAGAAATCCGGAGATCATGGGTCACGCAGCCCGCTTTGTTAAGCCGAAGGCCGGTAAATGCAAAACGACAATTTTAGCATGGGGTGGAAGCCCTTCCACCCTGCCTGCGCCGCGTAAATTAATGCGCTGACAACGTTCCCGGACGTTGCGCAAACTGGCGCGGCGCGGCCTGCGCCAAGCGCAGGAAGCGATCGGGATTCCGCGCAATGCCATTCACGCGCACTTCAAAATGCAGGTGCGGCCCGGTAGAGCGCCCGGTGGTTCCCACTTCAGCGATTTTCTGGCCACGCCTGACCAGCTGCCCTGATTTGACGAATATCCTGGAGGCGTGGGCATACCGCGTGATGAGTTCCCTGCCGTGATCGATTTCGATCAGGTTGCCATACTGCGGGTGCAGTTCGGCGCTGGTGACAACCCCGGCGGCGGCGGCGCGAATCGCGGTGCCCGGAGCGGCCACGAAATCAACGCCTTCATGCATCGCCCGCTCGCCGGTAAAAGGGTCGATGCGCCAGCCATACGTCGATGCATTCCACTCGGCATCGACCGGCAAGCTGGTCGGCAGCAGGTTTTTCCTGATGCGATCTTCCAGCGCTTGCGATTCGATCAGCGCAATCGTATCGGACTTGGCCTCCACTTGCCGGGCCAGCGCATCGACGGCTTGTTGCAGTTCTGCAGGAGACAGCGCGGTCGGCAGAATCAGCGGGCCGCCGCGACCGTCGATCCGCGCTTCAACCGCCTTGATCTCCTGCGGCTTGATACCCACCATGCCGGCCAGTCGCTCGCCAATGGTGTCAAGACGCAGCAATTGCGCCTGCATTTCCCCCAGCTTGACCGCCATGGCATTAAGATTTTCACGGACAAAGGCCTTTGAACGCTGCGCCTCTTCGGCATTCATCGTGCGCAGCAAATCCTGCAGGAAAGGAAGGCGCACCTCCGCTGCATGGCGAATGGTGAAGTAAAAGAATACCGAGGACAGCAAAACAACCGAAGCGACCAGCGTGGCGATGGCGATAAAAAAATGCCGCCACGTCAGCGTAATGCTTCTCGCTGTTGCCAACCGGTCAGAGACGAGAATAATATGCATGCTTTCTCCCCCTCAAGACTCATTTCAAAGATATGGCGAAGAGTCTCCAGGAACATCTTGTCTCCGGTGACGGCATGGCGCGCCTTGCCGCGCATGCTCAACGCCTCCTGCAATTCCAGCGTACCCTGGAAGCCGCACTACCCGAGGCGCTGCGCCCGCATGCCAGGGTGGCCAATTTCCGGCTGGGGAAAATCTTCATCCACACCGACAATAGTGCGGTCGCGGCGAAAATCAGGCAACTCGGGCCGCGCATCGCCAGCGCATTATCATCCCCAGCGGCGCAGGTTACCGAAATCGGGGTGCGAGTGCAAGCCAACACCTTCATCGCAACCCAACCGCGTCCTGAAAGACCAGCACTGCCTGGAGTTCAGCAAAAGCAGGGACTCACTTTATTGGCAGAGAACCTGCCGCAGGAGTCGAATCTCAGGGGCGCCCTCGAGCGCTTGCTGCGGGCGGTCAAAGAATAATCAGACGTTCGGCCGCCATCAGCACCAGAATGGTCAACGTCACAAGCAAGGCGGCTTTGGCCACTCGCCCGGCGAGGACCAAGTAACGCCGGTCACGCGTGAACAACCAGGCAACGACACCGCTGCCGATAGCGATCGCCGTGAGTATGCCGATGATGCGGAGCAGCGACACGGCTCACGCCAGTTGCGGATAAAGCCCCGCCACCGCAGCTGGCGCGTCTTCGACGCGCAGGAAACTGACCAGTTCCCAGGCAGAAGCATCGCTCAGCAAGGCGCGCAAAAGCTGGTTGTTCAAGGCGTGGCCCGACTTGTGGGCTGAGAAAGCCGCCAGTAGGGGATGTCCGGCAAGATAAAGATCGCCCACTGCATCGAGTATCTTGTGTTTGACGAATTCGTCGGCATAGCGCAGGCCGTCATTGTTCAACACCCGGTATTCATCCATCACAATGGCGTTTTCCAGGCTGCCGCCCAGGGCCAGGCCCTGTTCGCGCAATACCTCGACATCCTGCATGAAGCCGAAAGTGCGCGCGCGCGCTACTTCGCGAACATAGGATTGATCGGCGAAATCGATGTGCGCACTGGAGCCGGACTGGGCCACCGCCGGATGACTGAACACGATGGAGAAGTCGAGGCTGAAACCGTCGAAAGGGGAAAGTCGCGCCCATTTGTCGCCGTCTTTCACTGCAACAGCCTTTTTGACCCGGATAAATTTCTTTGCGGCAGGCTGTTCTTCGATTCCGGCCGACTGCAGCAGAAAAACGAAGGGGGCAGCCGAACCGTCCATGATGGGCAATTCCGCCGCATCCACGTCAATATAGATGTTGTCGATGCCCAGACCGGCCAGCGCCGACATGAGATGCTCGACGGTCGCCACCTTCGCGCCATTTTTTTCCAGGCAGGAGGCCATGCGCGTGTCGCCGACGCTAAAGGGGTCGGCCTTGAGATCAACCGGCGGGTCAAGGTCAACGCGGCGAAAGACCACTCCCGTATCGGCCTGCGCCGGACGCAGAACGAGCGAAACCTTGGCGCCGGAATGGAGCCCTACGCCGGTGGTCTTGACGACGGATTTCAGGGTGCGCTGACGCAGCATATTGAGCGGAAAAATGGCAACAGAATCTTCGCGAATGGCGAATTTTAACACGCAGGATACAGGCCGTCAGGAGGAGACGTCCCGGCAGCCGTACCCTGTATGCCAATTTTCTAGTCGGACTGGCGGCGCAAAAAAGCCGGAATATCGTACTTGTCCACCCCCGAAGCCGCCATTGCTTCCGCCTGGGTATTGCGCGGCATGCTGCCACGGGTGCTCGATGCGACGCTGGACAGGTCGACCTGTCCCATCGTCATATCGAAGACGTGCAGGTTATCGGTGCCGGTACGCAGGCCCATTGTTTCAACGACTTTCATTTCCGGCTTGCGCGCCTTCACCGTCGCGCCACCCAAACCGGTAGCCACCACCGTGACGCGCAACTGGTCTTCCATTGACTCATCGAATACCGCGCCGCAAATCACGGTCGCCTCGGCGGCAGTGTACTGGCGGATGGTGTTCATGACGGCCTTGTACTCCTTGAGGCCCAGCGTATTGCTGGCCGTGATATTCACCAGCACACCGCGCGCGCCGGACAGTTCGACGCCTTCCAGCAACGGGCTGGCCACGGCTTCTTCAGCCGCAATGCGGGCGCGATCAACACCGGATGCAACCGCAGAGCCCATCATCGCCTTGCCCATCTCGCCCATCACGGTGCGTACGTCCTCAAAGTCGACATTCACCAGGCCCGGCACATTGATGATCTCGGCAATGCCGCTGACGGCATTGCGCAGCACATTGTCCGCCGCCTTGAAAGCATCAAGCATGCTGACCTCGTCACCCAGCACCTCTTCGAGCTTCTCGTTGAGGATCACGATCAACGAATCGACATACTGGGCAAGCTCGGTCACGCCCTCTTCGGCCAACCGTTTGCGCTTGCCTTCGTACTCAAAAGGCTTGGTCACCACCGCCACGGTGAGTATGCCCAGTTCGCGCGCCACCTCGGCGATCACCGGGCCTGCGCCCGTGCCCGTGCCGCCGCCCATGCCGGCCGTGATGAAAACCATGTGTGCGCCCGCCAGCACATCGGCGATGCGCTGCCGGTCGGCGTGCGCCAGGTCCCTGGCTTTTTCAGGCTTGCCGCCGGCACCCAGACCGGGGCCGAGTTGCAGCTTGACAGGCGCACTGCTCTTGTTCAGCGCCTGCGCGTCGGTATTGCAGCAAATGAATTCAACGCCGCCCACCCCTTCGCAGATCATGTGCTCGACAGCATTGCCGCCCGCACCGCCAACGCCAATGACCTTGATGACCGTGGGACCGGTTTCCGCTTCCTGTGACGCTACTTCCTCAAGTTCAAACATATTCGTCTCCTTTAAAAATCACTACACGATCAACCAAACAATGCATCAGAAGTTCTTGCCAAACCATGCCCGCATCCGGCCCAAAACCTGGGTGAAGGTCTTGGGGTTTTGCACCTTCATGCCACGCTGGCGTTGTGCCACGCCTTCCAGGAGCAAACCCATCGCCGTGGAGTAGCGCGGGTTGCGCACAAAATCACGCAAATTACCGTCGTAGTGCGGTGTCACCAGTTTCACGGTGTTATGGAATATTTCCTCGCCCAGCTCGGTCATGCCCGGCATCTGCGCCGCGCCCCCGGTCAGCACGATGCCGGCGCGCAGGAGGCGTTCATAACCGCTGCGATGAAGCTCTTCCTGCACCTTCTGAAAAATTTCCTCGACGCGCGGCTGGATGAACCCGGCCAGGGTCTGCCGCGAAAGTTGCGTTGCCGGGCGGTCGCCGACGCCGGGCACTTCGATCATTTCTGCAGGGTCAGCCAATTGCTGCAGCGCGACGCCGAAGCGCATCTTGATTTCCTCCGCGTCCTGCGTCGATGTGCGCAAAGCGATCGCAATGTCATTGGTAATCTGGTCGCCCGCGATCGGAATCACCGCCGTGTGCCGGATCGCCCCGTGCACGAAGACGGCAATGTCGGTGGTGCCGCCGCCAATATCAACCAGGCACACGCCGACATCTTTCTCGTCCTCGGTCAGCACCGCATAACCGGATGCCAGCGGTTGCAGCACCAGGTCGACTACTTCCAGGCCGCAGCGATGCACGCATTTGACGATGTTCTGCACTGCCGTGACGGCGCCCGTCACCAGATGCACTCTGACGTCAAGCCGCTTGGCGTCCATGCCGATGGGCTCCTTGACCCCGTCCTGGCCATCGACGATGAACTCCTGCACCAGCGTGTGCAAAATCTGGTCGTCGGCGGAAATCGGGGTCGCATTGGCCGCTTCGATGGAGCGTTCAACGTCAAACGGCGTGACTTCCTTTTCGCGCACCACGGCCATGCCCGATGAATCCTTGCTCTTGATGTGGCTGCCGGCAATCCCGGTATACACCTCGCGCACCTTGCAGCCGACCATCATCTCCACCTCGGCAATGGCCCTGGAGATCGAATTGACGGTGGCTTCAATGTTGATCACCATGCCGCGCTTGATGCCTGTGGACTCCTGCATGCCCAGGCCGAGGACGGACAGCCGTCCCTCGCCATCGATCTCACCCACAATGGCGACGATCTTCGAGGTGCCGATATCGAGGCCGACAATCAGGTCACGCTTGGTTTCTTTGCTCATTGGTTGCTCATCAGCTTTTTTTCGCCCTCAGGGCGAATCCGTTGGGATAACGCATATCCACCACGCTGACTGCGTGCAGGCGGCTTTTCACCGTCGCGTAGTGGGTTGTAAAACGGTTCAGGCGCTCGGCCAGAGGAGCCTTCGGCTGATCCCGCCCCAACTCCAGCACCACGCCGTCGTCCAGTTTGAGTTGCCACGCCTCGCGCGCTGAAAGACGTACGGCAACCGGCGCACGCCGGATGCCGTCCAGCCCTGCGGCAAACTCGTGGTATCGATCCAGCATCTGCGCTGCCGAGCCCTCCGGGCCGGCAAAAACAGGCAAGGCATCCGCCGTGGCGGCAACGAAAACTTCGCCATAGCCATTCACCAGCCGCGCCTCGCCATCGAGCGGCGTCCAGCGCGCCACGGGCCGCTGCTCTTCGAGCGCCAGCGCCAGGCCGTCAGGCCATTGCCGGCGCAGGCTGGCCCGCCGCACCCAGGGCAACTGCTCGAAGGCAGCTTGTGCCGCCGCGATATTCACAGTGAAAAAATTGCCCGTTATCGCCGTACGCGCCGTCTGCTCGACCTGCGCGCGGGAAACCTGATTCAGGGGTTCGGTAATGACCAGTTGCCTGAGCGGGAACACCGGCAAACGTTGCACGATCAGCGCGCCCGCCCACACCAGGAGCGCGCCGCCGATCAGCAACAGGACATCGGCCAGCAAATCGATCAAGGCCGGCGAATCCCAAAACCCGTTGCCGCCGGCTTTGGGCTGGTGGATACGCGTGTTGCCCTGGATACCCGCCTTAGCCACAGCGCGCCTCCGTCAGCAACTGCACCACCAGATCACGGAACTCGATACCGGCAGCCCGTGCCGCCATCGGCACCAGCGAGTGATCCGTCATGCCGGGCGAAGTATTGGCTTCCAGGCACCAGGCGCGGCCTTCCGCATCGAGCATCACATCCACCCGCCCCCAGCCGCGCCCGCCCAGCACCGCAAAAGCGCGCAAAGCCATGGCGCGCATCTCCGCTTCACGCGCCTCGCCCAACCCGCCGGGAATACGGTACTCGGTGTCGTTGCGCAGATATTTGGCTTCGAAGTCGTAAAACTCGGTATGCGGCACGATGCGAATCACCGGCAGCGCACGGTTGCCGAGAATGCCTACGGTGTACTCGCCGCCCGCCAAAAACCGTTCGGCAATGACGCAAGCATCATATTGCGTAGCCAGCTCGAAGGCGGCGCGCAAGCCGCCGGCCTCTTTCACCTTGCTGATGCCGATGCTGGAACCTTCATTGGCGGGCTTCACGAACAGCGGTAAGCCGAGCCGCGCCTCAATCTCGGCAAAATTGCTCATCGGCGTGACGATTTCATACTCCGGCACGGGCAGTCCGGCGGCTGCCCACACCAGCTTGCAGCGCCACTTGTCCATCGCCAGGGCGGAAGCCAGCACGCCGCTTCCGGTATAGGGAATGCCGAGCAGGTCGAGCGCGCCTTGCAGGCTGCCGTCTTCGCCACCGCGTCCATGCAGGGCAACAAACACGCGGCTGAAGTTTTCGCCATGCAGCGCCTCAAGCGGCTTGTCCCTGGGGTCGAAGGGGTGCGCATCGACCCCGGCCGCACGCAGCGCAGCCAGCACTGCGGCCCCGCTTTTCAGCGAGACCTCGCGCTCGGCCGACTTGCCGCCCATCATCACCGCCACCTTGCCAAAACTCACGGATTTTCCCCAGCCGGATTTTCCCCGACAATTCGCACTTCACGCACGAGCTGCACGCCAAACTTTTTATTTACTTCAACCTGGACCTGGCCAATTAGTAGTTCTATCTCACTTGCCGTTGCCTTGCCCTCAGGATTAACGATGAAATTCGCATGCTTTTCGGAAACCTGCGCGCCGCCTAGCCGCGCGCCTTTCAATCCGGCGGCCTCGATCAGGCGCGCCGCATGGTCGCCCTGCGGATTCCTGAACACGGATCCGGCATTGGGTAACTGGAGCGGCTGCGTGGCAATGCGCCGCGCCAGCAGTTCGCGAATGCGTTCCCGCGCAATGGCGGGTTTGCCGCGAGGAAAGCGAAACCACGCCGCAGCAAAAATTTCATCGCCGGCTGTCCGCGGCGCAACGTGGCGGTAACCAATCTCAAAATCGCCGGCCGTGCGCGTCACCCGCTCGCCTTCCCGGTTGAGCATCATCACGCGTGCCACGTAGCGCCATGTCTCGCCGCCATGACAGCCGGCATTCATCGCCAGCGCGCCGCCCACCGTACCGGGAATGCCGGCGAAGAATTCCGCCTCGGCACAGGCGCTGTTGGCGGCAAAGCGCGCCAGTTTGGGCGATGCAACGCCCGCCTCGGCGTAGATCGTGCCGTCATTCTCCACGCGCAACGCGGACAAGCCGGCCGGCGCGCCATGCGTGAAAATCGCCGTGCCGGCAAAGCCGCCGTCGCGCACCAGCAGGTTGCTGCCCAGGCCGACCATCAAGAGCGCCTCATCGCGCGGCATGGCGCACATGAAGGCGGCAAGGTCATCGATATCCGCCGGAAAAAAAGCCCGCCGCGCCGCGCCGCCCGTGCGCCAGGACACATGCCGCGCCATGGGTTCGTTCTCGCGCACTTGACCCCGCCGCATTTCAGCCATGGGCTTCTTCCACCAGATGCGCAGATATGGAACCAATCGATCCCGCGCCCATGGTAATCACCACATCGCCGTCCTGCGCCGCATCACGGATCATCTGCGGCATGGCGGCAATATCTTCGACGAACACCGGCTCTATCCTGCCCGCCGCGCGCACCGCGCGCAGCAGCGTGCGGCCGTCGGCGGCGGCGATCGGCGCTTCGCCGGCGGCATAGACTTCAGTCAGCAACAGCACATCGACGCCGGCAAGCACTTTGACAAAATCCTCGAAACAATCGCGCGTGCGGGTGTAGCGGTGCGGCTGGAAAGCCAGCACCAGGCGGCGTCCGGGAAAGGCGGCGCGCGCCGCGCTGAGGGTGGCCGCCATTTCCACGGGATGATGGCCGTAATCGTCGACCAGCGTGAAGTGTCCCCCCTGCGCCGCAGCCACTTCGCCATATCGCTGAAAGCGCCGCCCCACGCCCTTGAACCCGGCCAGCGCCTGGATAATCGCCGTGTCGCCAACGCCGACTTCCGTGGCCACCGCAATCGCCGCCAACGCATTCAGCACGTTGTGGCGGCCGGGCAGATTCAGCACGATGGGCAGGCGCGTTACGGTGCCATTCCGGCGCACGCACTCGAAGCGCATGGCGCCGCCGTCGGCCACGATATTCTCGGCGCGAAAGTTCGCCTCCGCGTCGATGCCATAGGTGACGACCTGCTTTGCCACGCGCGGCAGTATCTCGCGTACGTTGGCGTCGTCGCCGCACACCACGGCGACGCCGTAAAACGGCAGGCGATGCAGGAAATCGACAAATGCCTGTTTGAGCCGCGAAAAATCATGGCCGTAGGTTTCCATGTGGTCGGCATCGATGTTGGTGACCACCGAAATCACCGGCGAGAGGAACAGAAAGGAAGCATCCGACTCATCCGCCTCGGCCACCAGGAATTCGCCGCTGCCCAGCCGGGCGTGGGCTCCGGCAGAATTCAGCCGGCCGCCGATGACGAATGTCGGATCGAAGCCGCCTTCGGCCAGGCAACTCGCCACCAGGCTGGTCGTCGTGGTTTTGCCATGCGTACCGGCGACGGCAATGCCCTGCTTGATGCGCATCAGTTCGGCCAGCATTTGCGCGCGCGGCACCACCGGCACATGGCGCGAACGCGCCATCGCGACCTCCGGATTTGTCTCGGCAACTGCCGTGGAAACGACGACCGCATCGGCGTGCGCCGCGTTTTCCCCGGCGTGCCCGATGGCGATGCGTATGCCCTGCGCCGCCAGCCGGCGCGTGGTTGCGCTCGCCACCAGGTCGGAGCCGCTCACCTCGAAACCCTGATTCGCCAGCACCTCGGCAATGCCCGACATGCCTGCCCCGCCAATACCGACGAAGTGAATGCGTTTGACTTTATGCCGCATGGGTGCCTCGTCGGTATTGGCGGGGTGCGGCCAAGGGCCGCACAGCCGCACATGGCAGGAGCGAACGCGACTGCGTGCGTTCGCTGCCGACGAAGTGAATGCGTTTGACTTTATGCCGCATGGGTGCCTCGTCGGTATTGGCGGGGTGCGGCCAGAGGCCGCACAGCCGCACATGGCAGGAGCGAACGCGACTGCGTGTGTTCGCTGCCGACGCAGTGAATGCATTTGACCTTATGTCTCATGCCGCACTCTCGATCATTTCGTTCATCCCGCCAGCTCCGCGCAGACTTTTGCCACATCGGCCGTGGCCTGCGGCCGTGCCAGCGCGTGCGCCTTTTCGGCCATTTCCGCCAACTGGCTGCGCGGCACATCGCGAATCCCGGCCAGGCGTTCCGCTGTCAGCTCCTCCTGCGGCAACAGGATGGCCGCGCCGGCATTGGCAAGAAAGCGGGCATTCGCCGTCTGATGGTCATCCACCGCATGCGGGTAAGGCACCAGCACGCTGGCCACGCCGGCGGCGGCGAGTTCGGCCACGGTCAGCGCGCCCGCGCGGCAGATCACCAGGTCCGCCCATGCGTAGGCGCCGGCCATATCCTCGATGAAGGCGACGCAATGCGCCCGCACGCCGGCAGCGGCATACATTTCCAGCAACAGCGGCAGGTGTTTTTCGCCGGCCTGATGCACCACTTCCGGCCGTTCGTTTTGCGCAATCAGCGCCCAGGCTTTCGGCGCGGCCTCGTTCAATGCCTGTGCGCCCAGGCTGCCGCCCACGACCAGCACGTGCAGGGGGCCGGTACGGCCGGCATAGCGCACGGCCGGCGCCGGCAAGGCGGCGATTGCGGGGCGTACCGGGTTGCCCACCCAGTCGCCATGCTTCAGCGCATCGGGGAAACCGCTCAGCCTGCGCGTCGCGACCGTCGCCAGAACGCGATTAGCCAGGCCCGCGACAGAATTCTGTTCATGCAGCACCAGCGGAATCCCGCGCAATGCCGCCATCATGCCGCCGGGGAAAGTGATGTAGCCGCCCATGCCGAGCACCACATCGGGCTTGATGCGCGTCAGTGCGCGCCATGCGCCGACAAAACCGCGCAGCAGGCTCATCGGCAACGACAATTTGCGCAGCAGGCCCTTGCCGCGCAGGGCGGCAAAGTTCATCCACGCCATCTGATAACCGCGCCCGGCAACCAGCCTGGCCTCCATTCCCGTCGGATTGCCCATCCATGCAATGCGCCAACCCTGGGCGCGCAAATGTTCCGCCACCGCCAGCCCCGGCATGATGTGCCCGCCGTGGTAAACGCTTTTCTTCCGGCAACTCATACTTGTTGGCCTCTCATCAGTTGGCGATTTTGGCTATGGCCGCTCGCCAGGGCTCGCTTAACGTTCGCTGCGCTCACATAAGCCTTCGCCGAAATCGCCAGAGCGACCATACTCATACTTGTTGGCCTCTCATCAGTTGGCGATTTTCCCAATCCACGCGCAGCAGGATTCCCAGGGCCAGACAATTGGCGACGATGCCGGAGCCGCCAAAGCTCATCAGCGGCAGGGTGAGGCCCTTGGTGGGCAAGAGGCCCATATTCACGCCCATGTTGATGAAGCCCTGCACGCCCAGCCAGATGCCGACGCCCTGGGCGGCCAGGCCGCCATAGACGCGGTCCAGCACCAGCGCCTGGCGGCCCACGGCGAAGGCGCGTTCGATCAGCAAGGCGAACAGCACAATCACCGCGCAGACGCCGGCAAAACCGAGTTCCTCGGCAATCACCGCGAGCAGAAAATCGGTATGCGCTTCGGGCAGGTAAAAAAGTTTTTCCACGCTCGCGCCAAGGCCTACGCCGAACCATTCGCCACGGCCAAACGCAATCAACGCATGCGAGAGCTGATAACCCTTGCCGTAGGCATCCTGCCAGGGATCCATAAAACCGAAAATGCGTTCGCGGCGGTAGGGCGACGACCAGATCAGAATGACGAAGGCCACCGCCATCACCAGCAGCAAGGCGCTGAACAGGCGCGCATTGATGCCGCCCAGAAACAGGACGCCCACGGCAATGCTGACAATCACCACAAAGGCGCCGAAGTCCGGCTCGCGCAACAACAGCGCGCCTACCAGCACCATCACCACGGCCATGGGCACGAAGCCGCGGCGGAAACTGGCCATGTCATCCAGCTTGCGCGTGGTGTAATCGGCGGCGTACAGCACGGCAAAGAGTTTCATGAGTTCGGACGGCTGCAAATTGATGGGCCCCAGGCCAATCCAGCGCTGCGCCCCATTCACCGAACGGCCGATATGCGGGATCAGCACCGCCACCAGCAAAACAAAGCCAACGAGGAACATCCAGGGCGCCGCCCGCTGCCACCAGCGCAGCGGAATCTGGAAAGCCGCCACGCCGGCAACCAGCCCCACGGCAAGGAATACCGCATGGCGGACCAGAAAATAGGACGACTGGTTGCCGGTGAAGCGGCTGCCTTCGGCCGTGGCGATGGACGACGAATAAACCATCACCAGCCCCAGCAGCAACAGGCCGACGGCCGGCCACAGCAACAGGGCATCGATCTCGGCCGGGCCATGCCGGACCGGAGCCGTCCAGCTCTTCATGGCGTTACGCTTTCCAGTGCATGCACCGCCGCGATGAAGGCTGCGGCCCGGTGCTGATAGTCGCGGAACATGTCGAAGCTGGCGCACGCGGGCGAAAGCAGCACCGCGTCATGCGGCAGGGCCAGCGCGCTGGCGCGCCGCACCGCTTCTGCCATGTCGGCGACTGGCACTAACGGCACGCCGGCATCGGCAAGCGCACGGCCGATGAGCGGCCCGTCACGACCGACCAGCACCACGGCGCGGGCGTGCTGCGCGACCGCCATTTTCAGCGGCGAGAAATCCTGCCCCTTGCCATCGCCACCGGCAATCAACACGATCTTGGGATCGTGTCGATTGCCGCTAGCGGGCAATGGTGCGCCCTCCCTCGGTGTGCCCTCCCTCCCGGCCTCCCTCCCCGGGGGAGGGAGGTGACTATTCCGGGCAGCCATCTGTCCGCCGATACCTTCCAGCGCAGCCACCGTCGCGCCGACATTGGTGCCTTTTGAATCGTCATACCAGGTCACGCCGTCAATCTCGGCAATCTTTTCGACCCGATGCGGCAGACCGCGAAAACTGCGCAACGCGGGCAGCAGGCTCGCGGCGTCATGGCCCAGGCTTACGCACAGCGCCAGCGCCGCCATGGCATTGGCGGCGTTATGCAGGCCGCTCAGCGGCAGCGCCGAGAGCGGCAGCAAAAAACGGTCGCCCTGCACGAGCCATGCTTCGCCCTTCTGGTCACGCAGCCCGAAATCCGCGGCGCCCTGCGGCGCATCCAGGCCGAAACGGATGATGCGGCGGCCCGCCAGCACCATGTTGCGCACGCAGGCGTCCTGCCGGTTCAGCACCTGCACGCCATCGCCCTGGAAGATGCGCGCCTTGACAGCGGCATACGCGGCAAGACCGGCATAGCGGTCAAGATGGTCGTCAGAGATATTGAGCACTGTCGCCGCCGCCGGATTAAGCGTCGCCGTGGTTTCCAACTGGAAACTCGACAGCTCCAGCACCCATGCCTGCGGCAGCGCGCCCGCCTCGGCATAATCCGCCAGCGCGGTCAGCGCAGCGGGCGAAATGTTGCCGGCCACGCCAACGCTCTTGCCGATGCCGCGCAGCAGGTGTCCGGTAAGCGCGGTGGTGGTGGTCTTGCCATTGGTGCCGGTGATTGCCAGCACCGGCGCCTGCTGCTTCAGGTCGCGCAGCGCGCGCGCAAACAGTTCAATTTCCCCGACCACCGGAATGCCGCGCGCCTCGGCCTGGCGCAGCAGCGGCAGATCACCCGGCAGCCCCGGCGACACGGCCAGCAAGTCAATGCCATCCAGCAAGGCAGAAGAAAATTCACCCGCCACAAACTCGGCGCTGGCCACACGGCGCGACAATTCATCAAGGTACGGCGGCGCAGCCCGCGTATCCGCTACGCGCACCTGCGCGCCCGCCTGCGCGCACCAGCGCGCGCAAGCCAGGCCGGATTCGCCGAGGCCGAGCACAAGAACATGTTTGCCGTGGCGAGTGCCGTTCATCGTATTTTCAGCGTGGCAAGTCCAAACAGCACCAGCAGGATGGTGATGATCCAGAAACGCACCACTACCTGCGTTTCCTTCCAGCCGGTTTGTTCGAAGTGATGGTGCAGCGGCGCCATGCGCAAGATGCGCCGTCCCTCGCCATATTTCTTGCGGGTGTATTTGAAGTAGCTGACTTGGATCATCACCGAAAGCGTCTCGGCGACGAAGACGCCGCCCATGATGAAGAGCACGATCTCCTGCCGCGCCACCACCGCCACCGCACCCAGCGCGGCGCCCAGCGCCAAAGCGCCCACATCGCCCATGAAGACTTCGGCCGGATACGCGTTGAACCACAGGAACCCCAGCCCCGCGCCGGCCATCGCGGCGCAAAACACGGTGAGTTCGCCGGCGCCGGGAATGTGCGGCAACAGCAGATATTTGGAATACACCGAATTACCGGCGACATACGTAAAGACGCCCAGCGCGGCGCCCACCAGCACGGTCGGCATGATGGCCAGCCCATCCAGGCCATCGGTCAGATTCACGGCATTGCTGGTGCCGACGATCACCAGATAGGTCAGGGCAATGAAGCCGAGCATGCCCAGCGGGTAGCTCACGCTTTTGAAGAAGGGCACGATGAGGTCTGTTTTGGTCGGCAGTTCGAGCGTGAAGCCGCTGCCTACCCACTGCATGAAGAGCTCCATGAGCTTTTCGTTGTTGGGCGCCGAAATCGAAAAAGCAATGTAAATGGCCGCCACCAGACCAATCACCGACTGCCAGAAAAACTTGGCCCTGGCCGAGAGGCCGGCAGGATTGCGATACACCACCTTGCGCCAGTCATCCACCCAGCCCACCGCACCGAAGCCGAAGGTGACAATCAGCACAATCCAGATGAAGCGGTTGGCAAGGTCGGCCCAGAGCAGCGTGGAAATGCCCAGCGAAATCAGGATCAGCGCGCCGCCCATGGTCGGCGTGCCCGCCTTCACCAGATGCGTCTGCGGCCCGTCGGCGCGCACCGATTGGCCAATTTTTTTCGCCGTCAGCCAGCGGATCAGCGCCGGGCCAAAGATGAACGAAATGGAGAGCGCCGTTATCGTCGCCAGCACTGCACGCAGGGTGATGTAGTTGAGGACATTGAACCCGCGGTAGTCACGGGCCAGCCAGTGGGCGAATTCAAGCAGCATGGCAGTATCCCTGCAGCATGCCTGCCATGGTTAATGCATTCATTTTTCCTCCTCCGCGACGGGCTCAACTCCCAGGTCTCCCAGATCGACTATCGAGTTAACGACCCGCTCCATGCGCATGAAGCGCGAACCCTTGACGAGTACGATGGCGTTGGCGTCAAGCTCGGCGGCAAGCGCCTTGAGAAGCAGGTCAAGCCGCGCAAAATGCTCGCCGCCTTCGCCAAAATTGTGGGCGGCCGCAGCGGAGAGTTCGCCCAGGCAGAGCAAGCGGTCAATGCCGCGGCTCTTGGCATAGCCGCCAATCTCGTTGTGGAACTGCGCAGCCGCCTCGCCTGCCTCGCCCATGTCCCCCATGACAAAAATGCGCCGGCCGGGGATGCCGGCCAGGACATCAATGGCGGCGCGCATGGAATCCGGATTGGCGTTGTAGGTGTCGTCAATCACCAGCGCGCCGTGCAGGCCGGCGCACCGCTGCAGGCGGCCCCTGACGCCCTGAAAACCGGCCAATCCGCGAGTCACCATCTCCAGCGTCACGCCCGTCGCCAGCGTGGCGGCAGCCGCGGCGCAGGCATTGAGGGCGTTATGCCGGCCGGGTACGGCGAGATCGATGTCGGTGACACCCCACGGCGTGCTCAAGCGCAAAGCGCCGCCAAAGCCGTGCGGCGTGAATTCGCCATGCACATCGGCCGCCCGGTCGACGCCGAAGGTGAGTTGCAGACGTTCCTGCGCCAGCGTATGCCACAGTTCGGCCTGTGCGTCGTCGGCGTTGAATACGGCAATGCCGTCCGCGCCCAGCCCGGCAAAAATTTCACCCTTGGCCAGGGCGACATCCTGCACCGTGCCGAGGCCTTCCAGATGGGCGCGCTGGGCATTCGTCACCACCGCCACCGTGGGCACGGCAAGACGCGACAGATAATCGATTTCACCCGCATGACTCATGCCCATTTCAATCACCGCCGCACCATGCACGCCGCGCAGCTTGAGCAAGGTCAGCGGCAGGCCGATGTCATTATTGAAATTGCCCGCCGTGGCCAGCACTTCCCCGCCCTGGGTGCGCAGGATGGCGGCGCACATTTCCTTCACCGTGGTCTTGCCATTGCTGCCGGTGACGCCGATCAGCGGAATGATGAAGCGGGCGCGCCAGGCGGCCGCCAGCGCACCCAGCGCCAGGCGCGTGTCCGTCACGGCGATGAGCGGCAGACCCGAATGGGCGGCAGCAAATCCACAGCTCACCAGCGCGCCTGCGGCGCCCTGCTCGATGGCCCCGGCGACAAAATCGTGGCCGTCAAAATGCTCGCCCCTCAAGGCCACGAAAAGATCGCCTGCGGCAATCGCGCGCGAATCGCTGGTAACGCCATCGAAAGCGGCATCAGGGCCCTGAGATTGGGCGCCGATGGCTTGCGCAGCAGACAACAAGGTCATCATCATGTGATGGCTCCGCCGGCATGGGCCGATACGCGGTCCGTGCGCCGTGTCGCCAGCGCCGACTTTGCGGTGGCGGCATCATCAAACGGGTGCCGCACGCCGGCGATTTCCTGATACGGCTCGTGGCCCTTGCCGGCGAGCAGAATCACGTCGCGCGGATGCGCCCGGGCGACAGTGGAGGCAATGGCGCGGCCGCGATTGACCTCGATCGCCGGCGGCTTCTTCATGCCGGCGAGAATGCCGTTGATGATGGCCTGTGCATCTTCATGGCGCGGGTTATCGCTGGTTACGACCACGGCGTCCGCCAGGCGTTCCGCCACGGCGCCCATCTCCGGACGTTTGCCGGGATCGCGTTCGCCGCCGCAGCCAAAAATGCATACCAGCCGGCCGCCGCGCGCCGTCGCCACCTCGCGCAGCACACCCAGCACTTTTTCCAGCGCGTCGGGGGAGTGGGCGTAATCAACGACAACCAGCGGCTCCTCTTCCCCGCCCACCGTCTGCATGCGTCCGGGCGGCGGCTGTATCTGCTGCAGCGCGGCGGCAACGGCGTCAAGGCGCTCGCCGCGCGCCACCAGCGCACCGATCACGGCCAGCAGATTGGCTGCATTGAAGCGCCCCACAACCGGCGCGGCGAAGGCCTGGCCCTGCAGATCAAAGCTCAGGCCGGCAGCGGTCATGGTCAAGCGTTCGGCCGCCAGAACTTCATCGGCCCCGCCATGCCCTGACGGGCCCAGCGTGTAACCGATCGTGCGTACCTTGCCGCGCAGCCTGGCGGCAAGCTCCGCGGCGAACGGATCGTCCAGATTGAGCACTGCGGCCTGCAGCCCCGGCACGGCGAACAATTGCGCCTTGGCCTGCCCGTAAGCCGCCATCGTGCCGTGATAATCGAGGTGGTCCCGCGTCAGGTTGGTGAACACGGCAACATCGAACAGCACGCCATTCAAGCGCCCTTCCGCGAGTCCGATCGAAGACACTTCCATCGCGCACGCTGTCGCGCCTTGCGTGACGAAACTTGCCAGCGCGGCATGCAAGGCCGGCGCATCGGGCGTGGTAAAGCCGCTGGCGTGCAGCGCGCCGGGAAACCCGTTGCCCAGGGTGCCGATCACCGCGCAGCGCTGGCCGAGATGTGTCAGCGCCTGCATCAGCCACTGCGACACCGAGGTCTTGCCATTCGTGCCGGTAACGCCCGCCAGCCACAACTTTGCCGAAGGCCGGCCATAGACGAGATGCGCCAATTCGCCCGCCTGCGCCGCGAGGTTATCCACTTCCAGCGTGGGTACGGCGGGCTGATTCGGCTTGCTTTGCACTACCTTCGGGTCGCCGCCAGCACCGGATTTTCCGCCCCGCTCCTGCACCACCGCCAGCGCGCCGCGCGCCACCGCATCGGCAATGAAGGCCCGGCCATCCGCATGATGGCCGGGGCAGGCGAGAAACACGTCGCCCGGCTGCACACGGCGCGAATCGCCGGCCAGGCTCCGGGCAGTCACGCCCAGCGTCTCCAGTTGACGGAGAATTTCCGCTGCCGGCTTGGCTGCGTTTGCCGGGGTTTTCACCGGGTCTTTCACGGGGGTTTTCACATTTCCTCCCGCACCGGCTCGCTGTCTTGCGGCAAGGGCGTCAGCGGCGCGTCCGACGCCACGCCCAGCGTGCGCAGGCTGCCCGCCATCACCTGGGCAAACACGGGGGCCGCCACATCGCCGCCGTAATACCGGCCATTGGATGGCTCATCCACCATCACCGCTATCACCAGCCGGGGCTTTGACACCGGCGCGAAACCGACAAACGAAGCGACATATTTGTTGGCATAAACGCCGTCTTCCACCTTGTGCGCCGTGCCGGTTTTGCCCGCCACGCGATAGCCGGGAATATGCGCCTTGGGCGCCGTGCCGCCCGGCTGCACAACCATCTCCAGCATGGCGCGCACTTCGCGCGCGGTTTTTTCCGAGAACAGGCGCCGGCTCGCGACCGGAGGCGTTTCCAGGCGCGTGAGCGACAGCGGCGGCAAATCGCCGTCGCGGGCGAAAGCGAGATAAGAACGCGCCAGTTGAATCAGCGTCACCGCAATGCCGTGGCCGTACGACATGGTGGCCTGCTCGATCGGCTTCCAGGTTTTCGCCGGCCGCAAACGCCCGCCCACTTCGCCGGGGAAGCCCAGCTTCAATGGCGCGCCAAAGCCGCTCGCGTCAAACATCGTCCACATCTCATCCGGCGTCATCGACAGCGCAATCTTTGCCGCGCCCACATTGGAGGACTTCTGGATCACCTCGGCCACCGTCAGCAGGCCATGCACATGCGCGTCCGAAATCGTCGCCGGGCCGATGTGCAGCTTGCCCGGCGCAGTCTGGATCGGCGTGTCAAAGCGCACCTTGCCTTTTTCCAGCGCCAGCGCGATGGCGAACGGCTTCATGGTCGAGCCGGGCTCGAAGCTGTCGGTCAGGGCGCGGTTGCGCAATTGCGCCCCCGCCAGCCGCACGCGGTTGTTCGGGTTGTAGGTGGGCAGATTGACCAGCGCCAGCACCTCGCCCGTGCGCACATCGAGCACAACCGCGCCGCCCGCCTTGGCGCGGTTTTCCTCCAGCGCCTGCTTAAGATGCGTGTAAGCCAGGTATTGAATCTTGGCATCCAGCGCCAGCGCCATGTCGCGGCCTTCCACCGGCGGATGGATGCTGCCGACGTCTTCCACCACATTGCCGCGCCGGTCCTTGATGACGCGACGGCTGCCCGGCTTGCCCGTGAGTTGCGCATTGAAGGCAAGCTCGACGCCTTCCTGTCCCGCTTCTTCGACGCCCGTGAACCCGACCATGTGCGCCATGACTTCGCCGGACGGATAGTAACGGCGGTATTCGGTTTTCTGGTGGATGCCGGGCAGATTCAGCGCCATCACCCGGTCCGTCAGGTCGGGAGGCAACTGGCGCTTGAGATAGACGAAGTCACGCTCGGAGGCAAGCTTGCGGTTCAGTTCGCGCACATCCATCGCCAGTAACGCCGCCAGCGCGCGCGCTTGCGCCGGCGTGAGCTGGGCATCCTCGGGAATCGCCCAGATCGAACGCACGGGAGTCGACACTGCCAGCACATCGCCATTGCGGTCGGTGATGCGGCCGCGCGTGGCGGAAATGTCGAGCACCCGCTCGAAGCGCGCCTTGCCCTTGTCGCCGAGAAACTCATTGTCGATGCCCTGCAGATAAAGCGCGCGGCCGACCAGCACGGCAAACCCGCCGAGCAGCACGACCAGCACCACGCGCCGACGCCACAGGGGCAGGCGTTGCGACAGCAGGGGGCTGTGCGAAAACCTGACCGATTTCATTGGCGCTGGCGCTCCCGCAAAGAGTCGTTGGAGGTTGCTGCCGGCTCAGCGGTCATGATTTCACCCGGGGCCGGCCGCCGCATGCCCAGCTTCTCGCGCGCCAGGCTTTCAACACGAATGTGCGCCGCCCAGGTGCTCTGTTCAAGCTGCAACTGGCCCCACTCGACTTCCAGGTCGCGCATGTGCTTCTGCTCGGCCTCCAGCGCAACAAAAAGTTTGCGCGCCTGATGATTGGCGCTCACCACCGAGAGCGCACAGGCCACCGTGACGATCAGCAAAATCAGATGGAGGCGCGCCATCTAGTCACCCCCTTTGCCGATAAATGGGCCGGCAGGATTGCCGTACCCGATTTTTTCCGCCACCCGCAACACCGCGCTGCGCGAGCGTGGGTTGGCAGTGATTTCGGCATCGGCAGGAAACACCGGCTTGCCGATCAAACGCAAAGTCGGCGCCGGCAGATCGGCGGCGCGGACCGGCACGCCCCTGGGCGGCTGCGGCGGCGTCGCGCCCTCGCGCATGAAGCGCTTGACGATGCGATCTTCCAGCGAATGAAAGCTGATCACGGCCAGTCGTCCTCCGGGTACCAGGCGCCGCACGCAGCAAGGCAGCGTTAACGCCAGTTCCTCAAGTTCGCGGTTGACATGTATCCGTAGTGCCTGGAAAGTGCGCGTCGCCGGATGCTGGCCCGGTTCGCGCGTGCGCACGACACCCGCAACGAGCGCGGCAAGCTGTCCTGTGCTTGCAACACGGTGCTCGCTCCGAGCAGCCACAAGCGCCTTTGCAATCGCATGAGCAAACCGTTCTTCGCCATAGTCCCTCACCACCCTTTCTATTTCAGATTGCGATGCATGCGCCAGAAAGTCGGCGGCGGTTTCCCCTTGTGTCGTATCCATGCGCATGTCCAGCGGCGCATCGAAACGAAAACTCATGCCCCGTTCGGGCGTATCCAGTTGCGGCGACGACACGCCCAGGTCGAGCAGCACGCCGTCGACCCGGGCCACCTGCAATTCGTCCAGGACCGCCTCGATCCGGCTGAAGTGCGCGTGCGCCAGCGTGAAGCGCGGATCGGTCATGACGCGCCCTGCCGCGATCGCCGCCGGATCGCGGTCGAGCGCAATGAGCCGGCCGGCCGGCCCCAGCGTTCCGAGAATTTTCCGGCTGTGGCCGCCGCGACCGAAAGTCGCATCCACGTAAATGCCCGCAGGGTTGATCGCAAGCGCTGCAACCCCTTCGGCCAGCAGCACCGTGATATGGGAATTCATGTCGGCTCCGGCGCGCATTCAGCCGCAGGCAAGGCGAAGGGTCGAAGGCCATGCGCGCCGCACGGCGAGACGCGTTTGCATGGGCAAGGAACTCACAGCGCAAGATTTTCCAGCCCCGGCGGCAGCAGCTTGTCGCCCAGGGCGAAGATCGCCTCCTGCTGCGCCTGCCAGCCCGCCGCCGACCAAATTTCAAAATGGCTGCCCTGCCCCACCAGCCAGACTTCCTTTTCCAGCCCGGCGTAGTGCCGCAGGGACGGCGAAATCAGCAAGCGCCCCGCGCCATCCAGCCCCACGTCCTCGGCAAAACCCACCAGCAGGCGCCGCACCATCGCGGAATCCACCTGCAAACTCGGAGCAGCCAGAATTTGCGCACGGATCGGCTCCCACGCCGGTTGCGCATACAGCAGCAGGCAACGATGCGGATGCGCGGTCACCACCAGTTGCCCCGCGCCCGCCGCAGTCAAGGCGTCGCGATGCTTCGCGGGTACCGCCATGCGGCCTTTGGCGTCAAGATTGAGCGGCGCTGCACCCTGAAACATGAAACCCTCCGTTGATCGGGAAATTCAGTCTAATTTCCCACTATTTCCCACTAAACCCCACTCTATGCCACTTTTTTTTCATGGTCAAGAGGCAAAAGCGATTTTTTTCAGTGGCAACAAGGGCTTAGATACGTCTTCGTAGATGAACTGCGAAGATAAAATCAATGAAAACAAGAGAGATGGGAAAGGAAGCGAAAGTGTTTTGTGAAGAAAGCGCTTCTTGCCATGCGCCTTACCTTCACACTCGCCCCGATTGGCAACCCACTCGGCGCCGGCCTGGCGAAGAACCATCCCTTCGTCGATGGCAACAAGCAAGCGCGCCGCAAAAATTTTGTTACACATGCTTACCCGGCAAACACACCTTCCCTCATCCCGCCCGCTAATCTGCAACCACCCACATGCGGAGGTGAATCATGAAAAAGAAAACCGGCATCACACTAACCCTATTGACCACGCTCCTGGTTTCGGCAAGCGCCGTACAGGCAGGCGATGCAGTGGTCGGCGCAATTTTCGGCGGCGGCGCGGGAGCGCTGATCGGCCAGCAGATCGGCGGACGCAATGGCGCAATTGCCGGCGGCGCGCTGGGCGCCGCTGCCGGGGTCGCGATTGCCACCGACCATCGTCGGCAGCGCGTTGACTATGTGCCCGCACCCGTTTATGTACGGCCTTATCACCCGGTTTATTACGCGCCGCCCGTCATCGCCGTGCCGCAGCGGGTGGTTTATGTGCACAGCTATCCCCGATGGGACAAGCATTACGGACACGGCTGGAAAAACCGCTATCGCGGCGATGAGGACCGGGAACGCCATGGGCATGGCCGCGGACATGGGCGCGAGCATGACCGGCATGATCGTGACTGATCGGGCCGCAGGCCGGTAGATTTACCGCTCCGTAAGGCCGCGCCTGCCGTACCGTCAGCGCCGACTTTCTGCCCGTCTTTTCATTATTGGGCGCGGCGTAACAGAACGGTCAGCACCGGCGGCGTGATCAGTGTGGTGAAGATGACCATGATGACGATAACGGAGAACATTGCCTCGCTCATAACGCCCAATTGACGGCCAGTCATGGCGAAAATGAGGCCGACTTCGCCGCGCGGCACCATGCCCCAGCCAACCAGCCATGCCCCGGCTTCGCGTCCGGCGGCCAAGCCTGCGAACAGTTTGCCAACAATCGCCGCCGCCGTCACGCCAAGGCCGATGGCGAGAATCGAGGGGTCGGCCAGCGTCCGCAAATCGACCTGCATGCCGGTGAGGACGAAAAACACCGGGACGAAGAAATAACCGATCGGTTCGATCATGTGCTCGTGCTGATGCCCGGTGTGTTTAAGCAGGATCGGCCGCAAGCGCTCTACCAGTTCCGGCTCGCCGGCAGGCAGCAGCGGCTCGATCTCGCGCACAAGGGCCGGGCGCTCGAAGTCGCGCAGGAACACCGGCTCGAACAACAGCCCGGCGGCGAAGGCGCCGATAATCGGCGCCAGCCCCATGACATGCGCCAGCCACGCCAGCGCCAGCGCGGTGGCCAGCACCTGGGCGAAAAGCATTGACGGACCGGCATCAAGCCGGGCCAATGAACGACTGGTCCACGGCGCGATAAAGCGGCCAATGCCGATGCTGCCGCCGAGAAACAGCACCGCCTTCGCAAGGATGAGG
Source organism: uncultured Rhodocyclaceae bacterium (assembly GCA_964596295.1). Taxonomy (GTDB): domain Bacteria; phylum Pseudomonadota; class Gammaproteobacteria; order Burkholderiales; family Rhodocyclaceae; genus Rugosibacter. Next base: position 39,542 of record CAZQTB010000011.1, read on the forward strand.
CCGACTGCACCAGCGCTCACCGTACCGATGGAAACGAGGCTGGAAACCACCGCGAGAATGACCAGCCCGAGGACGTCGTCGATTACCGCCGCGCCAAGCACAATGCGCGCCGCCGGTGAATCAAGCTTGCCCAGATCACGAAAGACGCGGCCAGTGATGCCCACCGAAGTTGCCGAAAGCGTGGCGCCGAGAAACAGGTACGCATTGACATCTTTTCCCGGTAACAGCCAGGGGCCCACTACCCAGGCACCGAGTATGAAGGGCATGACGATGCCGACGACACCGACGCCAAAAGCGCGCGGGCCGACGGCGACCATATCCTTGAGCTGTGTTTCGAGGCCGATTTGCAGCAACAGCACGATCACGCCGAGTTCGGCGATGAAAGCGACGATGGGATCCTGTGCAATGGTGGTGAACAGCGTAATGCCCAACAGCGGCATGCTGCCCAGCGCCACGCCGAGCAGCAATTCGCCAAGCACGGCGGGAAAACCGATGCGCTGGGCGAGCGGCGCGAACAGCCGCGCACTCATCAGGATCAGCGCCAGCCATAGAAGATTTTCGCCGACAGGCGAACTGGCCGCGCCGGCAGCGCAGGCACTGGCCGGAAACAGCAGTGTCAGAAATGGCAACATCGACTTTTTCTCCATAATTTCAACTTTCTTGCTGCTGCGCAACAGCGCAGGAACCAGATTAACCACAGCGGCAAGCAAGTTACAGTCCTGGAACATCATCGTCCTGCCGCCAAAGCCCCGCCTGTCGCCGTACCAGACGGGGAAAATCGGCATTGACGGCAAACTCCTGGCGTTGCCAGACCGCGCCGTTCTGTCCTCCGCGAACGCCCTGCGCCAGCCACTCCAGCGCCGCTTTCGATTCCAGCGCTGCGGCATCGTCCACCAGATTGTCGATGGTCTCCAGCACATCATCCGCCAGAGACCGCCGCTCGCCCGCGGCAACGTCGATCAATTCGGCGGCAAGGCCATAGCGGCAGGCATTGAAGCGATTGCTGGCGTAGGCCAGATAGTGCTCGTTGCCATTCAGCGTTACACGTTCGCGCAACAAGCGACGGGCCAGCGCTTGAGCATAGGCGGCCAGCGCGGCAGCCATCTGCAGCGACAACGGAGTATCGCAGACACGAATCTCGACAGTGCCGAACTCGGGCTTGGGTCGGATATCCCAGTAAAAATCCTTCATGCTGGCGACGATCCCGGCCTTCTGCATGCGGCTGAAATAATTTTCGAACTCGCGCCATTGCGTGCACCAGGGCGCATGTCCGGCCAGCGGAAATGCGCTCACCACATGCAGCCGTGAACTGGCAAAGCGCGTATCCACACCCTGCTGAAAGGGGGAAGAAGCCGACAGCGCGATGAAATGCGGTACGTAATCGGCCAGCGCATGGAGTAGGTATAACGCATCATTGCCACCCGGGCAGCCGACATGGATGTGCTGGCCAAACACGGTGAACTGCTTGGCCAGATAACCGTACAGCTCGGAGATCTTTTTATAACGCGGGTTGTCGACGATGCGGCGTTCATCCCACCGCTGAAAAGGATGCGTGCCGCCACCGCACAGAACCAGATTCAGCTGGTCGGCCGCGGTTACCAGAGCATCGCGCAAGTCGTGCAGTTCATCCAGCGCCGCCGCGTGGCGGGTATGAATGCCAGTGGCGATTTCCAGCATGCTCTCGGTGACTTCGTGCTTGATGTCGCCCGGCGTCTTGCGCAGTTTGCGCAACAGGTAGGAGGCTCCCTGGGTCAGGTTGTAATCGGTGGTATCCACCACCTGCAGTTCCAGTTCGATGCCAAAGGAGAGCTGCGGCGACGGCATAAATTCGAGCGCTTTGAACTCAGCCATGAAATGCTCCCGGGAGCGCGTCATCCGGCGCTGCTTCGCCTGCCCGCACCAGGGCGAAATGCGTCGCCAGCGGTCCCAGCAGCCCAAGCAGCGCGATGCCCGCCGTCAGGATGCCGGCCATCGCGCTGCCGAATCCGGGGTACAGCCGGCTTACATCGGCGACGAGCATCAGCGATAACCCGGACATCGGCGTTAATGCCAGCCCCAGACGAAAGCTGTGGCGAAAAGTCAGCCCCGACGAACGCGCAACAAGGCCGACCGCCAGCCACTTCGCCGACGATCGCGCCGCTACCAGACCCAGCGCCGGCCAGCCGTAACGTAGCCAGTCGGCGCTCGCCAGGCTAATGCCAGAAAACACGAAAAAGAGCACGATGAGAGGCTGGGCCATTTCGCCAAACTCTTCGCTGGCGGTGTCATCACGCCTGTTCTGGTGATGTGTGATCAGTCCCAGTGCAAGCAGGCTCAAGGGCACTGAAAGACCCAGGCCCCGCGCAGCGGCAAGCGTAAACAGGACAGCGGAAAAATTGAGCGCCAGGCAGCGCGTTTTATTCCTCCCGATAGTCCACGCCATTATTGAAATCGTCGAGGCCACGAGGGCAGCCAGCAGCAGGGAGCCAAACATGAGATACAGCGGGTGCACGACGACGATATGCCAGTGCATGGCCGTCTGTTCGGCATGGAACCATCCTGTCAGGAGAGTCGCCATTAATGCTGCCACTGTCGAATTCGCCGCCGTCAGCCACAACAGGCGCTCGGTGACCTGCCCCTGGGCGCGCACATCGCGGACGATGGTGATCACCACTCCCGGCGAGGTGGACATGGCAATCGCCGCCGCCACCGCCGCCCAGGGCACCGCCACATCAAGCAAGCGCAAAACGCCAAAGCAGGCAACAAAGGTCGCCCCCATTTCCACCACCGCCGTCAGCGCCAGCGTCGGGTCGCGCTTGAGCCAGGAAAAATCGACCCTGCGGCCAAGATCGAAGAGCAACACGCCCAGGCCTATTTCGCCCAACAGACGCGCCGGCCCGTGCAAATCGATCATGGGAAGCAATTTGTCGAGCATGCCGAACAAGCCGCCAGCCAGAGCGTAACCGATCACACGCGGCAGGCGAATGTACGCCACCAGCTCACCGGCAATCCAGCCGGAAAGCAGCAGCAACGCAACCAGCGCAAGCCAGAGCGAAGAGACGTCGGCGGTGGAAAGGGAAAGGGTATCGAACATAAGCTCAAGGAAGAAAGTCCGAGAAACTGGCAATCACCGGAAAACAACGGACGCGCATCCTGCTGAAGCACTGTGATGCCTGATCCAAACCCCTGCGGATGACAACGAACGGCGGAGATTTTTGCGCAGCCGCTCAACGGCGGCCGGATAATGCATCAAACGATGCCGGATAGTAACACCGGCACATCTTCCCGGAAGCGATATGGCTGTACGATATGCTTTCTCCAGGACCATGCGGCAAAGGCAATTGAGCGTACCGAGTCCCACCTTCACTTGACGCTTGCTTCTTCAAGCGTCCAACTGCGGAATCAAGGATGGCCGACACATCTCACTGGCACCATCTCGCTCTTGATACGGCCGCACGCACGCTCGCAGTCAACCCGGCCTGCGGCCTCGACGCGACCGAAGCGGCAGCGCGCCTGGCGCGCCATGGCCCCAACCAGCCGCGCCAATCGCCCAGACGTAGCGCTCCGGCTCGCTTCGCAACGCAGTTCATCGCACCACTGGTGCTGGTATTGATTGCTGCTGGCAGCATTACTGCGGCACTCGGCGAATGGGTCGACAGCGCAGTGATCTTCAGTGTCGTTGTTATCAATGCCGTCATTGGTTATGTGCAGGAAGGCAAGGCTGAAGCGGCGCTGGCGGCGCTCGCTCGCGCCATCGCCACGCGCGCGACTGTAGTACGCAATGGCTGCCGGGAACGCATGGATGCCATTCACCTGGTGCCGGGCGATATTGTCTGGCTGGCCGCCGGCGATTGCATTCCCGCCGATCTGCGCCTGATCGAAGGCCATCAGCTACGCACCGTGGAAGCAGCGCTTACCGGGGAATCCGCGCCGATTGACAAGCACACCAACGCATTGCCACTGGAAACGCCTCTGGCCGACCGCCGCAACATGCTCTACGCCGGTACGCATGTCGTCAGCGGTCAGGGACTGGGACTGGTGGTCGCCACTGGCGAAGCCACCGCAACCGGCCATATTTCCCGCCTCATCGCCGAAACGCCAAGCCTCGCCACGCCACTGACGCGCAAGATCGATGAATTCGCCGGGCATCTGTTATGGGTGATTCTGACTTTGGCCGCTCTCACCTTCGCCGTCGGCGTGGCGCGCGGCGAGACGATGGTAGACATGCTGATGGCGGCGGTGGCGCTGGCCGTCGGCGCGATTCCCGAAGGCTTGCCGGCGGCAATGACAATCACGCTCGCCATTGGCGTCGGCCGCATGGCGCGGCGGCGCGCCATCATCCGCCATCTGCCGGCAGTGGAAACTCTTGGCAGCGTCACCGTGATCTGTTCCGACAAGACCGGCACGCTGACCGAAAACGCCATGACTGTAACGGAAATCTGGGTGGGCGGCGATGCCCTGACTGTCAGCGGTCACGGCTATTCGCCGCAAGGCGCGCTGCAGCGTGACGGGCGGGAGACGGCGCCAACAACGGCATTGCGCGAGACGCTTGTCGCCAGCGTACTCTGCAATGATGCCACGCTGGCCTATGCCGGACATCATTGGCAGATCACCGGCGACCCGACCGAGGCCGCGCTGCTGGTGGCGGCAAGGAAAGGCGGACTGAACGAAACGATGCTGCGCGACCTCTTCCCGCGCCGCGATGAACTGCCATTCGATGCTGTGCGGCAAAGCATGGCGACGCTGCACGAAATCGAGGGGCAGACGATGGTTTACGTCAAGGGCGCAGTGGAGAAACTGCTGCCCGCAGCGCGCACCCTGCTGGATGCAGAAGGCAGGGAAATTCCGCTCGACCACGCCGCCGTCGAACGCATCGCGGTGCAGATGGCGCACCGTGGCCTGCGGGTGCTGGCGCTGGCGCGGCGCGGCGTGGCGAGCGTTATGGGCGACGCGACGGCGCTGGACACAGCGGTCATCGGCGAAGGACTGACCTTTCTCGGCCTCCTCGGCATGCTCGATCCGCCGCGGCCGCGCGCCATCGCCGCCGTGCGCACCTGTCATGGTGCCGGTATCCGCGTCAAGATGATTACCGGAGACCACGCCGGCACAGCCCGTGCCATCGCATATCAAATCGGCATCGTGTCGACAGCCGACGCGCCCGCGCTGACCGGTCGCGAACTGGCTGCGCTGGATGAACAGGGGCTGGCGGCCCGCGTGCGGGAAGTCGATGTCTTCGCCCGCGTCGAGCCGGAACAAAAGTTGCGCCTGGTGCATGCCTTGCAGAAGAACGGCGACATAGTCGCCATGACGGGCGATGGGGTTAATGACGCGCCGGCCCTCAAGGCCGCCGACATCGGCATCGCCATGGGCGAAGGCGGCACCGAAGTCGCCAGGGAAGCGGCGGCGATGGTGCTCACCAACGACAACTTCGCCACCATCGAAGCCGCCATTGAGGAAGGCCGCGGCATTTACGACAACCTGGTGAAGTTCATCACCTGGACGCTGCCGACCAATCTGGGTGAAGGCCTGGTGATTCTGACCGCCATCCTTGCCGGCATCACGCTGCCCATCACGCCGCTGCAGATCCTCTGGATCAACATGACCACCGCCGTGCTGCTTGGCCTGCCGCTGGCCTTTGAACCCGCCGAACGCGGCATCATGCGCCGGCCGCCGCGCCCGCCCAACGCGCCCATCCTCGACCGCAAGCTGGTCACACGCGTGCTGCTGGTCGGCATACTGATGCTGGCGGCGGCGTTCGGGCTGTTCGAACTGGCGCTGGCACGCGGCCTGCCGCTGGCTGAAGCGCGCACCGTCGCCGTCAATGTCTTCGTCGCCATAGAAATGGCTTACCTGTTCAATTGCCGCTCGCTGCGCCTGCCTATCACCGCCGTGGCGGCGTTCTCGAATCCGTGGGTGTGGTGGGGCGCCGGGCTCATGCTGGCGCTGCAACTGGCGCTGACCTACTGGCTGCCCCTCGCCACCCTCTTCGGCACCGCCCCCATCGACGCCCGCGCGTGGGGCCAGATAACCGCCGCGGCACTGGCCACAGTAGTCATCGTCGAGCTCGAAAAGCGCTGGCAGACGACCTGTCCGAAATAGTCGGCGCTGGCGGGACGGCGGCAAATCAAGGAAAATCCCTCATTCCCCGGAAATTTTTCTGAAAACTACTGCGCGCCCTCCATGGATTCCCTGCTCGACAAGCTCAACGAACCGCAACGTGCGGCGGTCACCCTGCCGCCGGCGCATGCCCTGATTCTGGCCGGCGCCGGTTCCGGCAAAACGCGCGTGCTGACCACCCGCATTGCCTGGCTGATCTCGACGGGCCAGGTCTCGCCGCAGGGCATTCTCGCCGTCACCTTCACCAACAAGGCGGCGAAGGAAATGCAGACGCGGCTGGCCGCCATGCTGCCGATCAATGTCAAGGGCATGTGGATCGGCACCTTTCACGGCTTGTGCAACCGCCTGCTGCGCGCCCACCACCACGACGCCGGCTTGCCGCAACTCTTCCAGATCCTCGACTCAGCCGACCAGCTCTCGTCGGTCAAGCGCCTGCTCAAGGCGCTGAACGCGGATGACGAGAAATATCCGCCGCGTGAGATGTGCCATTTCATCAATGCGCAAAAAGAAGCCGGCCTGCGCGCGTCCGCCGTTGAGGCATGGGATAGCTGGGCAAAAAAGAAGGTGGAAATTTACGCCGCTTACGAGGCGCAATGCCAGCGCGAAGGCGTGGTGGATTTCGCCGAACTGCTGTTGCGCACCTTTGAGCTGCTGTCGCGCAACGCGCCCTTGCTGCGCCACTACCAGGAACGCTTTCGCCATATCCTCGTCGACGAATTTCAGGACACCAACAAGCTGCAGTACAAATGGCTGAAACTGCTCGCCGGTTACGGGCGCAGTCCGGCCGCCGGGCCGCCCCAAGGGCGGACGGCACGCGGCGGAGCCGCATCGGCGATAGCGCCGGATTCGGAGCTGCCCGTAATATCCTTGCACAGCAAGCAGGCAAGCGCCCCGCCCGTGAGGGAGGGGCCGGGGGTGGGCGGGTTTATTTTCGCCGTGGGCGACGACGATCAGAGCATTTATGCCTTTCGCGGTGCGGACGTGGGCAACATGCGCGATTTTGAACGCGAGTTCAATGTCAAAAACATGATCCGCCTGGAACAGAACTACCGTTCGCACGGCAACATTCTGGATGCCGCCAACGCGATCATCCGCAACAACCCGCAGCGCCTGGGGAAAAATCTGTGGACGCACGCCGGCAGCGGCGAACCGATCCGCGTGTATGAGGCCTATGCCGACAGCGACGAAGCGCGCTGGATTGTCGAAGAAGTCAAGGCGCTGGTGCGTGATGGCCATACCCGCAGCGAAATCGCGCTGCTTTATCGCAGCAACGCCCAGTCACGCGCACTCGAACATGCCTTGTTCAATGCCGGGGTTCCTTACCGCGTGTATGGCGGACTGCGCTTTTTCGAGCGTGCCGAGGTCAAGCATGCGCTGGCCTATCTGCGTTTGATCGCCAATCCAAACGACGACACCGCCTTTGCGCGCGTAGTGAATTTCCCCGTGCGCGGCATTGGCGCACGCAGCCTGGAAGCCCTGCAGGATGCCGCCAAAGCGGCCAACAGCAGCCTGCATGCCGCCATTGCGCAGGTGGGCGGCAAAAGCGGCGGTGCGCTGGGCGTCTTTGCGCAACTCATCGAACGCCTGCGTGAAGCGGTACATCTGCCGCTGCCGGAACTGGTGGACCATGTACTGGAACTCTCCGGGCTGCGCGCGCATTATCAGCACGAAAAAGAAGGCCAGGAGCGGCTCGCCAATCTGGACGAACTGGTCAATGCGGCCGCCAGCTTTATCGCCGAGGAAGGCAATGCCGATGACGAGGGCGAACTGTCAGCCGATCTGGCGGCATTCCTCGCCCACGCCTCGCTCGAAGCAGGCGAACATCAGGCGGGCGAAGGCGACGATGCGCTGCAACTGATGACCGTGCATTCGGCCAAAGGGCTGGAATTCAACGTGGTGTTCATCAGCGGACTGGAAGAAGGTTTGTTCCCTCACGAGAATTCAGTCAACGACATCAAAAACGGCAGCAACGGGCTGGAGGAAGAACGCCGCCTGATGTATGTCGCCGTCACCCGCGCGCGGCAGCGGCTGTATTTGAGCATCGCACAAAGCCGCATGCTGCATGGCCAGACGCGCTACAACCTGCCCTCGCGTTTTTTGGATGAAATCCCCAAAGAGCTGATGAAATGGCTCACGCCTCGGGTGGAGAAGCAGCATTTCGCCGTGCCATCAGCGCCGTCCAGTAACGGACCCACGGCTTTTCATACCCAGCCGCTCGCCCCCGCGCCGCGTACAGGCCGTCTGCCAGAGAGCAGCGGCTTCTCTATCGGCATGAACGTGCATCACGCCAAGTTTGGCCCCGGCGTCATTGTGAATGCCGAAGGCAGCGGCACGGATACCCGCGTGCAAGTCAATTTCAAGGCGGCAGGCATCAAGTGGCTGGCGCTGACGATCGCGAAACTGGAAGCGGCTTGACCACCACAAATCCGCGCGTGCGCCCCGACGCGTTATCCACGGCATTCATCGCCTCCCACAGCGCCTGGGCGGAGACCCAGACCGGCGGATACTTGTAGGCCGCCACGTCGAGGATGAGAAAGCGGTCGCTTGCCGCGTGATAGGCGGCAAGCGGCGAGATGTGGCCCGTTTCGCGCTGGCCGATCTTGCCCCGCTGATAGTTCACCAGAACGAAGTCGCCGTGCGCTTTGAGATTTTCTTGCGCCAGCGCGCGGAAGGCGTCGAGCGTGGTGTCGGAGGCATAGGTCAGCGTGGCATCGACACCGTGCGCTTGCAGCAGATCGCGCAGTTGCGCCAGGGTCATGCCGCCGAAACTGACTGCAAGCATGCCGCGAACCCTGCTCACGGCATCGTCAAAGAAAGTGGATTGGTTCACCTGCGGCGCAGAGTGGCGCAGCGCATTGAGCACCACAACCGAGCTGGCAACGCCGCAGAAGGCGGGGCGGGACTGCGCAACGAAATGACTGGTGAGGTCGTCGTAATCGGCGGTGAACTGGCTGCTGACGAATAGTTTTTGTCCGGCGGAAGAATCTGCGGCGATCAGGCTGTCGGGCAGGGGAAGGCGATTGAACGATGGCGTGCGGAATGCGGCATTCCAGACCGACAGGCCGGTCCAGGCCAGCAGAATCACGCCGGCGACGCCAAGAATGCGGATGAGTATGCGTTTTTTGAATCCGTAATTGGACATGGAAATTGTTCTCCTGTTGTCGAATGCGCATGCCGGCGCCACCCTGCTGCTTGAATACGGCATCCCGCATGATGCATCCCCCGGGATGAATACAGGGAAATTCTGCCACAGTATCCGTCACCCATCGCCACCCTTTCGTTACCTCTAGGACGCCGCATGCCGATGGGTTTATCATTGGCTTTCGCCCTCATCGATGACATCAGGTACTGTAAATGCCTGCCGAACAGGAAAATCTCGTGGCTGCCGCGCTTGAATATCACGCCTTCCCGACGCCGGGAAAGATCGCCGTGGTGCCGACCAAAGGACTCACCAACCAGCGCGATCTGGGATTGGCTTATTCGCCGGGCGTAGCCGCCGCGTGCAACGCCATTGTCGCCGATCCGGGCCAGGTCAGCCGCCTCACGGCGCGGGCCAACCTGGTGGCGGTGGTCACCAACGGCACCGCCGTGCTGGGGCTGGGCAACATCGGGCCGCTGGCCGCCAAGCCGGTGATGGAAGGCAAGGCCGTGCTGTTCAAGAAGTTCGCCGGCATTGATGTGTTCGATATCGAGCTCGACCAACCGGACGCCGACAAGCTGGTCGACATCATCGCCGCCATGGAGCCGACATTTGGCGGCATCAATCTGGAAGATATCAAGGCACCGGAGTGTTTTTACATCGAGGCCCGCCTGCGCGAGCGGATGAAGATACCGGTATTCCACGACGATCAGCATGGCACGTCCATTGTCGTCAGCGCGGCGATTTTGAATGGCCTGAAACTGGTGGGCAAAAAGCTCGCGGAGGTGAAGCTGGTGACCTCGGGCGCAGGGGCGGCGGCGCTGGCCTGCCTTGACCTGCTGGTGTCGCTCGGCATCCGCACGGAGAACATCTGGGTGACCGATATCGAAGGTCTGGTGTATGCCGGCCGCACGACGCTGATGGACCCGCTCAAAGCGCGTTATGCCAAGGCTACCAGCGCACGCACGCTGGGTGAAGTGATCGGGGGCGCGGATGTGTTTCTCGGCCTGTCCGCGGGCGGTGTGCTGAAACCGGAGATGGTGGCGAAAATGGCGGCCAATCCGATCGTGATGGCGCTGGCCAATCCGACGCCGGAGATTCTTCCCGATGAAGTCAGGCGCGTGCGCAATGACGCCATCATCGCCACGGGCCGCTCGGATTATCCGAACCAGGTCAACAACGTGTTGTGCTTCCCCTTCATTTTCCGCGGCGCGCTGGATGCCGGGGCGACCAGCATCACCGAGCCGATGAAGCTTGCCGCCGTGCATGCGCTGGCCGAACTGGCGCAAGCCGAGGCTTCCGACGTGGTGGCCATGGCCTATGGCGGCGAAAACCTGTCGTTCGGTCGCGACTACCTGATTCCGCGCCCGTTCGACCCCCGCCTCATTGTCAAGATCGCGCCGGCGGTGGCCCAGGCGGCGCTGGATTCCGGTGTCGCCACGCGGCCGATCGCGGATCTCGACGCCTATCGGGAACGGCTCAACAATTTTGTCTATCACTCCGGGTTCATCATGAAGCCGGTGTTCGATGCGGCGAAAAAAGCGCCGCGCCGCGTTCTTTACTGCGAGGGCGAGGACGAGCGCGTATTGCGCGCCGTGCAGGCAGTGATCGACGAGGGCCTGGCGCAGCCGGTGGTGATCGGCCGTCCCGGCGTCATCGCCATGCGCATCGAGAAAGCCGGGCTGCGCATCCGCGCCGACCGCGATTTCGAGGTAGTCAATCCCGAATCCGATCCGCGCTACAAAAAATTGTGGCAGGAATATCACCGGCTCCTCGGGCGGCAAGGGGTAACGCCGGAAGTCGCCAAACACGCATTGCGTTCGAACACGACGCTGATCGGCGCCATGCTGCTGGCAGACGGCGATGTGGATGCGATGCTGTGCGGCGTTATCGGCGAGCACGGGCAGCATTTGCGGCATGTGGCCGCCGTAATCGGCCTGAAGCCGAACGCCCACAGCTTTGCCGCCATGAATCTGCTGCTGTTGCCGAAGCAGACCCTGTTCATCTGCGACACCTATGTCAATGAAGACCCGTCCGCCGAGCTGCTGGCCGAACTGACGCTGATGGCGGCTGACGAGGTGCGCCGGTTTGGCCTGACGCCGAAAGTCGCGCTGCTTTCGCATTCCAATTTCGGCAGCGTGCGTTCCGCTTCGGCGCAGAAAATGGCCCAGGCGCGACGTCTCATCGAGATGCGCGCGCCCAGTCTCGAAGTCGACGGCGAAATGCACGGCGATGCCGCGTTATCGCAGGCGATTCGCGAGCGAGCCTATCCCGATTGCCGGCTCAAGGGCGAAGCCAATCTGCTGATCATGCCGAACCTTGATGCCGCCAACATCGCCTTCAATCTGATCAAGGCGACCGGCGGCGACGGCATTACCGTCGGCCCCATGCTGCTCGGCGCCGCCAAGCCGGTGCATATCCTGACGCCAACCGCCACCGTGCGCCGCCTGGTCAACATGACTGCGCTGGCCGTGGTGGATGCAAACCATCTCAAGGGCCAACCCGCATGACACATGCAATTCGCATTTATCAATATGGCGGTCCCGAGGTATTGCGCTGGGAAGAAGTCGGCGCTGACGACACGGCGCCGCTGTTGCCTGACGAGGCGCGGCTGCGCCAGCACGCCATCGGCGTCAATTTCATCGACATCTACCACCGTTCCGGCCTCTACCCGTTGTCCTTGCCTTCCGGCATCGGCCAGGAAGCCGCCGGCGTCATCGAGGCGGTCGGCTCCGCCGTCACCGAGTTCATGCCCGGCGACCGCGTGGTCTATGCCGACGGCCCCACCAAGCCGCTGGGCGCGTATGCCGAAGCGCGCACCATGCCCGCCAGCCGCCTGGTGAAGCTGCCCGCCGCCATCGACTTCAAAACCGGCGCGGCCATGATGTTGCGCGGGCTGACCGCGCAGTACCTGCTGCATCGCGTCTATCGCGTCAAGGCGGGCGATACCGTCCTGATCCATGCGGCGGCGGGCGGCGTCGGCCTCATCGTCTGCCAGTGGGCCAAGGCGCTGGGCGCCACGGTGATCGGCACGGTGAGTTCCCCGGCCAAGGCGACGCTGGCGCAAGCGCATGGCTGCGACTACCCCATTGTCTCGACGCGCGAAAATTTCGTCGCACGGGTCAGGGAAATCACCCGCGGGCAAGGCGTTCCCGTCGTGTACGACTCGATCGGCAAGGACACCTTCATGGCTTCGCTCGATTGCCTGCAACCCATGGGCATGATGGTCTGCTTCGGCAACGCCTCGGGGCCGGTGCCGCCGGTCGACGTCCGCGAGCTGGCGAAGCGCGGCTCGCTGTTCCTGACGCGGCCCAACTTGTTCACCTATGCGGCCCGGCGCAGCGACCTGCTGTCGATGGCCGAAGATCTCTTTGCCGTGGTAATTTCCGGCCAGGTGAAAATTGAAGTGAACCAGACTTACGCGCTGAAAGATGCGGGGCAGGCACAGGCTGATCTGGCGGCGCGCAAAACCACCGGCTCAACCCTGCTTTTACCCTGACACGACGGAGTCCATCATGGAATCTTTTCTGATCGCAAATCCCAAGGGCGGCACAGGCAAAAGCACGCTGGCGACCAACCTGGCCGGCTACTTCGCGCGCGCCGGCCGCCGTGTCATGCTGGGCGACATCGACCGCCAGCAGTCATCGCGCGAGTGGCTCAAGCTGCGCTCGCCCGCGCTGCCGCACATTGCCAGTTGGGAAATTGCAGACGGCCGCCCGGCGCGCCCGCCGCAAGGCACCAGCCACGTTGTGCTGGATACGCCCGCCGGGCTGCACGGCAAGAAACTGGCGCAAGTGCTAAAGCAGGTAAAGCGGGTCATCGTGCCGCTGCAAGCCTCGATCTTCGACATTCTCGCCACGCGCGATTTTCTCGCTCAACTGGCCGAAGAAAAAGAAATTCGCCAGCACGAAACCTTCGTCGCCATAGTCGCCATGCGCATCGACCCGCGCACGCGCGCCGCAGCGCAACTGGAACGCTTCCTCGAGAATACCGGCCTGCCTGTCATCGCCCACTTGCGCGACACGCAAACCTATGTGCAGACCGCCGCCCACGGCATGAGCATTTTCGACCTGTCCGCCGCGCGCGGCGAGAAAGACTGGGAACAATGGCGGCCGCTGCTGGCCTGGGCAGGCGAAAAGTCCTGAGTCCGTAACTGGACGGCGATACATGGCAATTGACGAATACCAGGCGCCTGTATCGCTTGCCTCGCCCGCCCTATCGATGAGCTGATTTCGGCAGCATCACTCCGCGTTGTGTTGCGCTGGCCGTAGTAGAGCATGCCGGTAGCGGCCGGCTTTGCATGCTATTGATCATGCCTTCCGGGAGCCTGATGCCCGAGATTTTGAGCAGCGTCGGTTGATTGCCTGCCTGCGAGTCGCTGCGCAGGCAGCCGCCCAGGGGAGCTTCGCCACCGCCGCTATCGCCTTCTTGTGTTCGATGGGATTGCTGCGCCGTTAGCACCGCGCCCCGCATTCCCTCCAGGTTGGCAAACGCGACCGGGCTTCCCGGGATCAACTGGTCCGCGGGCGACAGGATCGCGAGCACACCGTCGGCGTAAGTGATGGCGTAGTTGGGTGCGCTCGCGCCGGACGGCGTGATCGCATAATTTCCGATGGGCGAAGTGTCGGCGGCGATCGTTGCAAGGGACAACCCCGTAATGACCGCGGCGGAATCGCCATTGGTCAGGCCGCCGTAACTCGCGGTCAAGGCGGGATTGGGCTGCCCTTGAAGCTTGTTCTTGTTATCGGCAGCAATGGTGAGTTGCGCCGGGGTGATGGTCAGCGCGGCCGGCGTAAAAACCGCAACGGCATAATTGCCGGTCGACGCGAGCGTGCCCTGCGTAATTGCATAGGGGCTGCCCGCAGCGATTTCACCGGGCGTTCGTGCCAGCGCGCCGGAAATATCCGCAACCGTATCACCCGCTGCGAGTCCGCTGCCGCCTACGGTAAACGTAAGTACCGGGTCCGGGCTGCCGTAAATCTTGGACTGGCTATCTGCCGCAACAGTCACCGCCCGGGAGGCGATACTCGCGGTTCCCGCTACGCTGGTCGTCGTCAGGGAATAATTGCCCGCATCCGCGCCGGTGAGGATTAAGCCGGATGCCGTGGTGTTTTTCCCAGTGCCGACATTCCTGTCGTTAAACAAGGCGCTGCCTACGCTGACGCCTACGCTGTCGCCCCCAATGGCAGCGGGAATGGATGCTGCAGCGACAACAGCGGCGGCCGTGCCATCGTAGGTCTTGTCGTTGAATGTGACGATGGCGCCCACTATAAGCGGCGTGATATTGGCCGCACCCGTGACGCTTGTGGTTGACAACAAGTAATTGCCGGAATCGGCGCCGGCCAACGTCAGGCCGGAGACCGTAACCGTCTTGCCGGTGGCGACATTCTTATCGCCAAATAGCGCACTGCCGGCAGTGACATTTACGCTGTCCCCACCAATGGCGGCGGGCAAGGAAGCCGCGCCGATGCTGGCCGCGGTCGTGCCGTCATAGATTTTATTGTTCACCGTCACGTTCGCACTCACCGTGAGCGCCGTGATGTTGGCGGTGCCCGTGGCATTGGTCGAAGACAGGAGATAGTTGCCGGCATCGGCGCCGGTGAGCGACAGGCCTCCCGCCGTGACGATCTTGCCCGTACCGACGTTCTTGTCGCTGAACAAGGTGCTGCCGACGCTCAGACTTACACTATCGCCGCCGATCGCCGCCGGCAGCGATGCCGCACTCAGCGTGGCGTCCGTCATGCCGTCGTAGAGCTTGTTGTTCGCCGTTACGTTTGCGCTGACGGCAAGCGGGGTGATGTTGGCGGTGCTTGTCGCACTGGTTGCGGACAGAAGATAGTTGCCCGCATCCGCACCAGCGAGCGACAGGCCTCCCGCCGTGACGGTTTTACCGGTACCGACGTTCTTGTCGCCGAACAGCACGCTGCCCGTACTGAGACTGACGGCGTCACCGCCGATTGCGTTGGCAAGCGACGTGCCGCCGAGCGTCGCCGTGGTCGTGCCGTCATAGAGCTTGTTATCAGCCGTTATGCCCGGGTTGACGCTGAGAAGTGCGATATTGGCGGTGCTCGTTGCGCTGGTTGCGGACAGAACATAGTTGCCCGCATCCGCACCGGTAAGCGCCAGTCCCCCGGCAGTAACGGTCTTGCCCGTGCCGACGTTCTTGTCGCCGAACGACGCACTGCCTACGCTGAAGTTCACTGTTTCACCACCGAGCACATTGGCCAGGAATGTACCGCTGAGCACCGCCGTTGCCGTGCCGTCATAGACCTTGTTGTTCGCCGTCACGCTGGCGGTCGCTGCACGCGCTGCAATGTTGGCGGCCGCCGTCGCGCTGGTCGCGGCCAAAAGATAATTACCGGCATCGGCTCCCGTCAGCGCCAAGCCTCCGGCCGTCACCGTCTTCCCGGTACCGATGTTCTTGTCAGCGAACAAAGCGCTGCCCACGCTGAAACCCACCACATCGCCGCCGATTGCGTTGGCCAACGATGTCCCGCTGAGTGTGGCTGCCGTCGTGCCGTCATAGATTTTGTTGTTGGCGGTCACATTGGCGGTTACCGTGCGCGGTGTGATGACGAGGATTGCGCCTGTGTAGTTGATGCTGTAACCCAGCAGATCGGCCAGCGTGCCCTGGCCGATCGCGTAGGGGCTGCCTGCGACCGTCTGGCCGGCCGCACGCACAAGCGCGCCTGTCAGTGCGGTGCCCGCAGTGTCGCCGTCAATGAATCCTGTCGCGCCATAGGCCAGCGTGGGATCGGCATCACCATAAACCTTGGTTTGGGCATCGGCCGTGATGACCAGCGTCGGCGCGACGCTGTAAAGGAAATAATTCCCCGCACCGACCCCGGTGGTCGCAGGATAGGTCGTGGCATAACGCTTGCTGTAACCGCTCACGCCCTCCGTGGTATTGGCAGGCGTGTCCGAATAGACAAGGTAGCGCCCCGCACCCGGATCCAGATTGTTGGTTCCCTGATTGGTAAACGTGCCGCCGCCTGCGCCCGCTGCCGCAAGCAGGATGCTGGTGCCGCTGTCGGTAGCAGCCAGTGTCGCGCCCGAACGCAGAATCACACCGCTACCCGCAGTCGGCCCCTGATTGACGACGTTGATCGTGCCTGCGGCAATCGATCCCAGCGTAACGGCCCCGCTCGTGTTGAACAGCTTGCCGGCGCCCGGACGCAGCGTCATCGTAACGTCGCCGCTGCCCGCGTCGATCGCAGTGCCTGCGGCCATCGTGATCGTCGCCAGTCCGGGATCGCGATAGAGGTCGACTACGCCGTTTGCCAGGTTGTCATTGGCGATTACGGAGAGGTTGGCGTTACCCGTCGTGATGTCGGCATTGAGCAGCACCGAGCGGCCAGCCTGCAGCGTGAGCATGCCGCCGTTGGTGGCGGTAACCGCCGTATTGACCGTGATGTCGTTATTCGCCTGCAGCAGCAGATCGGTGCCGGTGCTGAGTATGTTGCTGATCTGCGTCGCCGACAGCGCGACGTCCGAACTCGGGTTAATGGCGTACGTCTCGACGATGGGCCCACCCGCCGACGGCGTGACGTAGTGGGCCATGCCGGTGACAATCGTGCCGTTGTCATAAATCGGGCTGCTGACGACGAAGCTGCCGTTCGCCAGCGGCGTGATGCCGCCGCTACCGAGATTGTCTGCCGCGAAGGCGCCGACGAGACTGTTGCTGCCGGAGACCGCGCCGGTAATGCCGGCAGTGCCGCTGCTCCAGGTCGCCGCCCCCGCCGCCACGGTCAGGCCGCCGGCGTTCCAGAGCGGACTGCTCACCACATAGTTGCCGTTGGCGAGTGCGGTAATGCCGCCACCGCCCACAGTATCGCCCGCTACGGAACCCACCAGGCTGTTGCTCGCCGACACGGCGCCGGTAATCCCGCTTGTGCCGCTGCTCCAGGTTACCGCGCCGATGGCGATGCCGAGTCCGCCATTGCTCCACAGCGGACTGTCCACCACATAATTGCCGTTGGTGAGCGCGGCAATCCCGCCGCTGCTTACGCTGTCGGCAGCCACCGTACCTACCAGGCTGTTGCTGCTGGAAACGGTACCGGCGATTCCGCTCGTGCCGCTGCTCCACGTCGCCGCACCTGCGGCGGCAGCCAATCCGTTAATCCAGGATGGGCTGCTGACGACATAGTTGCCATTGGTCAGCGCAGTGACGCCACCGCTGCCGACCTGATCGCTGGCGACCGCACCCACCAGGCTGTTGCTGCTGGAGACCGCGCCCGCTATGCCGCTCGCGCCATTGCCCCACGTGGCCGCCCCTGCGGCGGCGGCCAACCCGCCGCTGTTCCAGCCCGGACTGCTGATCACGTAGTTGCCATTGGTGAGCGCCGTGATGCCGCCGCTTCCCGTGAGGTCGCCTACCGTCGAACCCACCAGGCTATTGCCGCCGGCAACGGTTCCGGCCACGCCGCTGGCGCCATTGCCCCAGGTCACTGCGCCTCTTGTGACGTTCCAGTTAGGGCTGACGACGAGATAGTTCCCGTTGTTCAGCGTCGTGACGCCGGCGCTGCCGACGCGATCCGCCGTCGTCGAGCCGACGAGACTGTTGCTTGCCGAGAGCGCTCCGGTAATTCCGCTGGTGCCGCTGCCCCATGTGGCAGCGCCCGCAGTCGTTGCCAGTCCGTTGTTCCATAGCGGGCTGAGCACCGCGTAGTCGCCGTTGGTGAGCGCCGTAATGCCGCCGCTGCCGACCTGATCGCTGACGATCGAACCCACCAGGCTATTGCTTGCCGAGACCGCGCCGATGACACCGGTCGTGCCGTTCCCCCACGTCGCGGCGCCCGCTGCGGCCGCGAGCCCGCCATTGTTCCAGGACGGGCTGCTCACCGCATAGTTACCGTTGGTCAATGCCGTGACGCCCCCGCTGCCGATCTGATCCGCCGTAGTCGAACCCACCAGGCTGTTGCTTGCCGAGACCGTTCCAGTGACTCCGCTTGCGCCGTCACCCCATGTCACCGCTCCTGCCGTCGTTGCCAGTCCGTTGATCCACAGCGGACTGCTCACCGCGTAATTGCCATTGGTCAGCGCCGTGACGCCGCCGCTCCCCACTGAACCGTTGACCACGCCCCCCACCAGACTGTTGCCGCTTGATACCGTGGCAATCGTACCGGTCGTTCCATTACCCCATGTCACGGCGCCTGCAGCCGCCAATCCGGCATTGATCCACAACGGACTGTTCACCGCGTAGTTGCCGTTGGCCAGGGCCGTGACGCCGCCACTGCCGATCCCGCCATTGGCGACAGCTCCCACGAGACTGTTACCCGTTGATACGGCACCCGCCGTACCGGTCGCACCGTTTCCCCAGGTAACCGCACCGGCGCCGGTCAGTCCGGCATTGCTCCACAGCGGACTATTCACCGCGTAATTGCCATTGGTCAGCACCGTCACTCCACCGGCGCTCACTTGATCGCTCGCAGCCGTGCCGACCAGGCTGTTGCTTGCCGATATGGCGCCGTTGACCCCGACGGTGCCGCTACCCCATGTTGCGGCACCCGCAGCGACTGCCAGTCCGGCGTTGTTCCATAGCGGGCTGCTCACCACGAAGTTGCCGTTGGTCAGCAGGCTGACACCACCGCTGCCCGCATGATCGTTAAGCGTGTTGCCGGTCAGCGTACCGATCAATGCGCGCGTACTGCCGTCATAAAGATAGACGGCACCGGCACCCAGGGCGGTGAAGTTGTCGAATGGGGAAGCGACGACGATATTGCCGCTCGACAGCGCCCATACGCCTCCCGAACTATGGAGATCCGCCGCCTGCGGATGCGGATCGACCAGTTGTTCGACCAGTAGCGAGGCCGGCGCCGAGGCGTCGATGAGGATGTTCTTGGGGTCGAGCAGGAAGGTGCCGGCCCGCCCGTTCGCAGCATGTGCATCGACCATGCCGCCAAAACCCAGCGCGCCATGCGAGGATATCTCGATGAAGCCGCCATCTCCGGCCAGGCTACCGCCGCGGGCCTCAACCTGTCCGGCAAACACAGTCCGCGCTTCTGACCAGACGATCACCTTGCCGCCGTTGCCGTTTCCCTTCGCGCTTGCGTCAAGCGCAGTGCCGAGACCGACCACAACGCTTTGCGCATTGGGAATCTGCGTATTGCCGCCTTGATAGTCACCGCCGATCAGAATCTCGCCGCCGCCCGCTGCGCCACGCGCCTCGATATAGGCGCCTGCAAGCTTGATGTCTTTGCCCAGCACATGGACTGCCCCGCCCGTTGCGCCGCCGGCAGAAAGCGTCCCCGACAGATACAGACCGCCTGCAGGCGATGCATCGAGCGCGATATCGCCGCCGGCTGCGGCTGTCGCGTCCGCACGCACGAGCGCACCCTGTGTCTGCAAAATGCTGCCGGTTGCTGCGATGGATACGCGCCCGCTGCCGCCACTCGCGTCGATCAAGCCCCCCTGCAGCACGTTGGTCGCAGACAGCCGGACTGCCCCGCCCGATGCGCCATTTTCTCCAGCAGCGCTGATCATGCCCGTGTTAATCAGCGCATGCGCACCCTCGAGCCGAATAACCCCGTTGCGCTCGACGAGGCTTGCCGCCTTGATGATGCCGGTGTTGTTGATGACCGATGCAGCAAGATCGCCGGCGGCGCGCGCCGACATGATGACGGTGCCGCCATCGGCCTGTACCAGTTGCCGGTTCTCGATCAGGCTCCGCACCGCCGATTGCTCAACGGTGAAATTGATCAACTGATCGCCATTGAAATCGAGGCGCAGACGATCACCGGCACCGACCGCCACGGTACCCAGCCTGGCCGAGACTATCCCTGCATTGCTGACTTCCGGGGCCAGCAGCGCGATATAGCCGCCGCTTGCAGCGTTGAGCAAACCCTGGTTAACGACGCTGCCTGCCGTTCCCGCGCTTATAAATCGATAGTTGCCCGCGGCAAAGTCGCTGTCGCCGATGGTGAGCGTCGAGGCCACCAGGCCGCCCACATCCACACGCGCAGTCGGACCGAACAGGATGCCGTTGGGATTGACCAGGAACACCTGGCCGGTGGCGGTGAGCGACCCGAAAATATTCGAAGGGTCAGCGCCCAGGACACGGTTCAACGCGACCCCACCTGCTGGTTGAACAAAATACACGCGTTCATCGCCGGCGATCGAGAAGCTTTGCCAGTTGAGAATCGCCTTCCGCGAAGACTGATCGACCTGCATCCGGTTCGCCGCCGGCTGCGAAACGGCTGCGGATCCCGCCGCCACTTCGCCGCCCGTGGGCAATCCTGCGGCCTGCTGCACATAGCCCGCGAACACTATGGCGCTGGCGGCCCGTGCAATCGCCATGGTACGCAACATACGGCAAGATACTTCCATGGTTACTCTTTCTTCAGCCAATCAAAACTGCATACCCGCCTGCAGCCAGACACGCGGATGCCGATCGGCATCGGCGACCGGCTGCCCGCCGCTGCCGCGCCAGGCTGCGCTTGAACGCAACCAGAAACTGTCTGCCCGGACAAGTGAAATGCCCACGCCATAACCTGAAATCGTGCGCCGGTTGGGATTGTCGGTACTCAGTGGATCGGCATTGAAGGTGGCCGTGCCGGCGTCGGCGAAGCCAAACACCTGCGCGTCGGCCCCCATGACGCGGCCGGCATTCGCCCTGAGCTCCAGGGTGCCCAGATGCGCCGCATCGCCTCCGGCTTCGCCCAGGGGATAAGCGCGCACGCCGAAGGGGCCGCCGAGCGAGAATTTTTCCGAAGAATCGAGGTTCTTCGATGCAAACTGGCCATTCAGCGCAAGGTAAAGCGCAAAAGTTCTGCCCAGTCGCTGCAAGCGCGCCACGCTGTAGTTGAGCTTCGCATAATCGCCCGCGGTGTTATGCCCTCCCTGGTCGACCAGCGCCGCCGCGGCGTTGCGAAACGACAGCCTGCCGGATGCAACGGTAACGCCATAACTGGTGTAGCCGCCTCCACTGCGGGCGTCCGATGCATCGCCGCTCGCAGTTAACCGAAAGACTTCAAGCTTTTTATCGGTCAATGACGCAACCGCATCCACGCGATCGATCGACCGCTTGTCATCGTAGGCGAGCTGCAGCGTGAGATTGGATAATCGCGTCCGGATGAGCGGGTAAGCCAGCGTAGCGGTCCAGATCCGGGCTTCACCATGTGCGTTGAGGGAGGCAAAATCCCTGCCCAACGTGTAGTCAAGCGCGCTATAGCCCACCCCCGCACGCCAGCCATCAGCGCCGACAGGCACATCGTAGCCAAGCACGCCGTATTGCAGCCCACCGTTCGTACTCGTCAGCCCGCGAAATGCCAGTTGATCACCCAGCCCGAGCGGGCCGATCACTTGCAATGAAACGCCGGCGCGGACTTCACCGGTGTAGCGGCTCCCGTAGTTGTCCGCTTCAAGGCTGCCACGAATACGCGGCCCTACGTCCGTCACATCGACTATCAGGTCAGCCTCGCCGACATTGCGTCCCGGTTCAAGCGTAGCCTGGGCGCGCACGCCGGCGAGATCGTTAAGCAGCAGCAAACGCCGCTCCAGGGTGCGCTCTTCGATCAGCGGGACATTCGCAAGCGGGGCGAGTACGCGTTCCGTTACTTGCGGCCTTAACCGCGGCTGCGGCGCCTGATTGATCCTTATTTTTCCGAGCCGTCCTTCGAGAACCGCGATCTCGACCACGCCATGGCGAATATCCTGTTCCGGCAGGTAGGCGTGCGCAACGGCATAACCACGGCTGCGGTAGTGCGCCGTAATGATCGCCGTTGCCTGGTTGAGGCCGGCAAAATCGAACTCCTTGCCAACGAATCGCGCAACGAGGCCGGATAATTCGGCCGTGGAAAATACGGTATTTCCGCTGAAACGGAAGGCACTTACCCGGACACGTACGCCAGGCGCCGTGAGTGGGGGCTTGGGGGCTTGAGGCACGCCGATAGGCGGCAGTGGCGCAGGTGGAGGTTGCGGGGCGGACTTGAGCGTTTCAAGCGTGCTGCCGGCATCGGGGCGCATTTGCGCATGAACCGACAGCGTCAACGTCAGCAGGAAGGTTCCGAGCGAGCACTTGCAGCTCCGTGAAATCAGTACCCGAATCCTGTTGCATATCGCTGCCGAATCGGCTTTTCTTCTGGCTGCAAGCGGACATGCCCCCATCGCCCCTCCACCGACAATCGCGCCATGCCATATCGCGTTTCACTGTTTCCCTGCCGATTCGTGCGAAATTTCCGGTAGGAGCCAAGGCGTGGCGAAGGGAATGGGCTGGGCATCTCAACCCAGCACGGAACTCACCCGCGGCCTCAGTCCGAGGTTAACTTATTGCCGAACCGGAAAAATAGTGCCAACGCTAGGGCCGGTTGGCCCTCATGGAAATAGGGCCGAACAGCCCCCTCAGGATTTGCGGCGCATCATTCGGGCGACGGCTTCCGATCGGCGCGTGACCTGAAGCTTCTGGAAAACGTGACTAAGATAATTCTTGATCGTCTTGGGCGAAAGGCCCATGGTTTTGCCAATCTCCTTGTTGGTCTTACCCTCTGCGACCAAGGCGAGCGCCCTGCGCTCCTGCGTGGAAAGCTGCTCACTCTCAACATTGTTTCGGGTTGCCGCCGAAAGAGTGCGCAACTGCTCCAGAATGGGCCGCGCAGCGCAGGGATTCAGCACGGACAATCCGCTTGCCACCGTTCTGACGGCTTGAATCAGATGTTCTCCGCCGATTTCCTTCAGCAGGTAACCCTCGGCGGAAGCGAAAACCGTCGCCAACAGGGCATCCTCGTCTTCGAACGCTGTCAGGAACAGGACTTTAACTTGTGGATTGGCTGCGCGTATCTCGCGGCAGGCTTCGACACCGCTGCCGTCGGGCAGCCGGACATCCATCAGCACCATGTCCGGTTTCAGGCGCTTCGCCGCAATGATCGATTCCGCAACGGTCGAAGCCTCCCCGGCAATTTCGATGCCGGCGCCGGCGAGCAACGAACGCAGCCCGGCACGCACGATCTCATGGTCATCGACCAGCAGCACCCGCATCGGACGGCCTTCAATAGATGTCATGGGCTGTATTCTCCTGCGGGACATGCA
This sequence comes from uncultured Rhodocyclaceae bacterium, assembly GCA_964596295.1. Taxonomy (GTDB): domain Bacteria; phylum Pseudomonadota; class Gammaproteobacteria; order Burkholderiales; family Rhodocyclaceae; genus Rugosibacter. Next base: position 62,799 of record CAZQTB010000011.1, read on the forward strand.
GGATGATCGTTGCGCCATGGCCGGGCAAGGACAGTATCTCGATCCGTCCGCCGATCTGTTGCGCACGGCTTTGCATATTGTGCAGTCCGCCGCCGGCGCGCGCTGCCGCATCAGGATCGAATCCCACGCCATCCTCCCTGATTTTCAGTCGGACGCCCGCATCCGTGGCATGCAGCGACAACTCGCCATGTTTGGCGTGCGAGTACCGCAAGGCGTTGCTCAATGCCTCGCGCGCGATGTACAGGACCTGCTCCGTCTGCTGCGGGGTGAGCCGTGAAACGGCCACAGGATCCAGCTTCAGGCGGAAGCGCAGGGAACCCGTTGCGCCGATGGCCTCCACCAGCTTGACGAGCTCGGCACGCAACCGGGACTTGCCCAGAATCTGCGATTCGGAACCCGCAATGTAGCGGCGTACGTCGCGGATTACGCCGTTCAGGCCGTGAATGGTCTGCATCAACTGCGTTGCCGCCTCCTGCGGATTATCGCGCAGCAGTCGCCGGCATGCCTCCAGTTGCATTCCGATAGCATAGATCGCCTGGATGACATGATCATGCAAATCCCACGACAGGTGTTCCCGCTCATCCAGGGACTGGCGCAGCCGGCGTTCGCTTTCGAGGAGCGCTTCTTCGGTGTGCTTGACCGCCGTGATATCGATGGCAATGCCGCCGAGCAGCGGCAACGGGCTGGCGTTGCTGGAAATCGGGAACTTTACGGTCAGCCAATGCTGGATGCCATCGTCGTGGTACAGCGCTTCGACTGCCTTGACGGTTTGCCCGGTGCTCAGTGCATGGAGGTCGCTGTCCCTGAACTGCCGCGCGGTTGCCGGCGGGTACAGATCGGCGTCAGTGCGGCCCTGCCATCCACCCGGCTGCGTCTGCATGGCTTTTTCGGTAACGGGATTGGCGAAAACGTAGCGTCCGTCGCCATCTTTTATGAAAACCGCGCCGGGCAGATGTTGCATGAACAGCGCAAAGCGTTCCTCGCTCTCCTGGAGCGCCTTTTCCGCCAGCTTGCGTTCAGCGGCCTCCGCAGCAAGCTGCCTGCTCTCGCTCTCCGCGAGTTCCGCGCGTACGCGATCCGTGATGTCCTGCGTGAAACACCGGCTGTGGATGAAGCGGCCGTCCTCCTGGGAGATATTGCACGAAATGAGCACATGCCGTATCGATCCGTTCTTGTGCCGCAGGCGTGCCGCCCAATCCTTGACCGGCGCATTCGCGTTGAGCTGCGCAAGGATGTTCTCGGCCATTTTCCGATCAACATGGAAGTCAATGACGTTGCGGCCCACATACTCTTCCCTGGCGTAGCCCAGCGTGTCGAGCTCCTCCTGATTTACCCACAGGATCGTCCCGTTCGCGGCTACCCAGTGGATACCCACCGGGGCATTCTCGACAAAGTCCGTCAATTGGTACTCCCGCGTGCAAAGAGCATCGACGGTTTTCCGATAGGCCATGCCGAAATACGCCAGAAACCACAGGGTAACCAAGGTGATCGCGCGGTTCGTCAAGTCCATCCGCAATTCGTCCCCGGGAGATGGGAACAGTCCAACGACGGTAAGTACGGAACTCACCGCGATGACGACAAACGCTTGGCGGGGAGTGGTCCGCGCCAAGGCGATCCACAGAATCAGGATGTAAAAACAGGGAATCGTGATGCCGAGAGGCGTGAACCAGTCAAGCACGAACACCGTTGCGACCGCCAGCGCAATCAGCGATATGTTGATCGACCGAAAATCAGGTTTTGCAGGAAACATCCATCTCGGAGCCTGTGTATCGGTCAACATGCGATTCACCCCACTTGCGTTTAACCCCTGTTTTCCATATTACGACATTGGCGTTTTATTATGCCATTCGGAAGCGCGGGGCTGTGTTGAATTTCGTCGGCTGCGCCAAAATGCGCGCTCACGCGGGCCGTGGGCACAGTGTTTCGCACGGCTAAAACAATAAGGGCTTGCACGCACGCATGCAAGCCCTTGGTTTGTTGGTTGCGGGGGCAGGATTTGAACCTGCGACCTTCGGGTTATGAGCCCGACGAGCTGCCA
>CAZQTB010000012.1:0-9962 GCA_964596295.1 uncultured Rhodocyclaceae bacterium
TCACCAATCACGGCGAAGGGGTTGAGTTCTTTCAGCGCGTAGCGGTAGGCGATGTTGTCCGTTGCGATACTGGTTATTTGTGCGGCACTGAGGCCGGATAGGTCGCGGAGGGTGAGGCCGCCGTTTGCGGGCAGTTGGGTGCGGATGTCGTAGATTGCCTTGTAGAGCGTATTCCGGTCAGTTGTTGATAGCGTAGGGGCCGATGGGAGAAATAACTTGCCGAGCGCGAGTACCCCAGCTTCCAGCGTATCCGAGACCTTGGATGAGTCCGCCTTGAGAATTGCGCTGGCGATGTCGACGCCAATGCCGGGTTGTACCGCATCGAAGAGCGCATAGACGGCGAGGGCGTCGGTAAGTGCCTGCTGGCTATGGTTGAGCGCGGCGGGTGCAGAAGGTAGTACTGCGGGGTCAAGCTGGTTTTCTATGGCAATGGGAATGGGGGTTCCCCATGCAACACCAAGACCGGAGATGGGGGAGAAAGACGCATCTGCCCTGAGATTGGATACAGAGGACAAATTCAAAGTTGGTTGACTAGCCAAACCAAGGAGCGCTTGCAGGCCATACGTCAAACTCGTACCGACGCCACCGACACCCGGCGCGTTGTAGAGGTAGGCGTGCGTGACTGCAGGGAAATCCACCGTCAAGGCACCCGCAAGAAAGCCGCCGAGGGAATGGCCTGTAACGGTGAAGGAAGAGGATAACGTACCGTCGGCCATCCAGCCGAGAACTTTGGCTTTGAGGCTGAGATACTGGGCTTGCGTGTCGGGGCTGCCAAGCCAAGCGATGTTAATGGCATCCGTAATGAGGTCGGCTACTCCGGCAGTACCACGGATCGCGAGATATTTTATGCCGATGGCAATTTCCTCGAAGACCGTGGCGCTAAGACCGTTGCCCGGTGCGTCGTACTGGTCGACTACTCGATATTTGGAAGCAAAAGTTTCGGCTTGCTTCACGGACATACCTCTGCCCTCATCCACAAGAGCATCAACTCGTGGCACACCAGGCGTGAGAGAGGCATATGCCGCCAGTGATAACTCGGCTTGTTTGAAATAGTCGGTTATTGCGCTCATTTTTCGTTCCTTTCGTGTTGGAGGCGGACAAATACTTTCATCAGAAGAGCCATACTGTCTGCATCTTTGTAATCAGGACAAACAAAACTCGATTCATGCCATGGGCCGGGCATATCTCCGCCCCCTCGACCATAGAAAACCGTCTCGCCCAGCAGCTTGCCATCCAAGCGCCGAAAGACTTGGTAATGGTGGCGCGACATCTCAGGATTACCCCGGCGGTAGTAATGCTGTTCCTTCTTGAAGATATATTCCGCTCCCAGCGTGTTTTCCCCTTGCGTTGGTTGGTAAAAATTAGGCTGTTCCCACTGATTAAATTTTTCTGCCGGCAGCCTCACTGTCTCATACACCTTAACGCCCCCATCCTTGGCGCAGAGGTCCCTTACCTCATAATCCAAGTAAGCCTTGCGCCCCTCAACGAAAACTGCCCAAGCTATAACAATCAAAAGGAGTGTCAGGAAAACTGCTCTAACTGCTCCGATGCCTTTTTCAGCCACTGGCGAAATTTTCGTCTTCATGCAACCGCTCTCCATTCAATATTTTCTGCTTCGAATCGATATGATGAACGGCAGCAGCCCGCCCAATGCGAAGTCAATATGCATGTGCATTGAGGCATATTCCTAATCTGCCCACAGGAGACGAGAGCATTGTCGGTGTTGAGAGTGCTGAAATTGTCGCTGCGGCCTGCCGTAACGTGTGTGCTGCTCATGCCCGTCTCCTCCATGTCGCCTCGTTCGCCGCTCGCAACATCCCCTCGCCGTATTGCCAGCGCCGAGTTTTCCCTGTGTCCCATAGTCGCCATAACCGATGATTGCCGCCCTTGCCGTCGATCCGGTCAGCGACGCCGGTGCCGATCAGCGGGTTGTCGTCACCCTCCGTGCCGTCAAGGTCGAAGCCGCGTTGCAGCAGTTGTTCCCAACTCAGGCTCGTGCCGTCGGCAAACTGGAAGCTGGCAACGCTTTGCGTGCCCAGCGGGTTGGCCTGGTCGAAGTTTTCAATATGGATGGCATCGTCGTCGCCTAAGTCGAGCAGCAGCGAGCCCGTGCGCAGTTTGATGGCGTCTTTGTCCACGCCGGGGCCGAAGACGAGAATGCTCTTCTCCGGGCCGCTGTCGTCATCATAGATCCGGTCGATGCCGTCGCCCTGGTTGAAGAGGTAGGTGTCGCGGCCGGCGCCGCCGTTGAGAATGTCGTTGCCGGTGCCGCCCTGCAGCGTGTCATTGCCGTCGTTGCCGTAGAGGGCATCGATACCCGCACCGCCGTCATTGCCGTCTCCTGCCCAGATCAGATCATTGACGTCATGCCCGTCCAGAGAATCACCGACATCAATCACTGCTGTGGTTAAAAATGGCTTTGGCGCAAGGGCAACAACAGTGCCCATCCGCTCAAAATCGTGACCTTTGAAATAAGCCTTGACTTTAAAATAAGTGTACATACAATAAATCCTGTGAACATTACTTTTGATACGGCCAAAGATTCTGCCAACCTGTCTAAACATGGCGTTTCTTTGGTCTTGGCGCAGCAACTGGAATGGGAGTGGCTGCGGGCCAAGTCCGATACCCGCATGAACTATGGAGAGCCGCGCATGATCGGTTATGCGCCGATTGGCGAGCGGGTGTATTGCGTGGTGTTTGTCGATCGCGGCGCTATGCGCCGCATTATCAGTCTGCGTAAAGCCAATACCAGAGAGGTGAATCGCTATGTTGAGCAAACGTAAATTCATTACCCCCACTGCCGCAGAGGAAGCGGCTATCAACGCCGGTATCGCCGCTGATGCGGATACATATGCGCTGAATGACGCAGAGTTCAAGCTGCTGAAACCTGTACGTGGCCGCCCTAAAGGCAGCAAGGCGGCAAGGACAAAAGTCACTTTGACCATGCGTGTGGATGCTGATGTGCTGGAGCATTTCAAGGCGCAAGGCCGTGGCTGGCAAACGCGCATCAACGATGCGTTAAAACAGGTGATAACAAAACACCCATAATTGCGCCATCTGAAAAATCGGGTGGCATAGCAATAGTCGTTGTCCACGTTGCCGGCCAGCCCGAAGATCAAATCATTGCCACCCTTGCCGTCGATCCGGTCCTCGACGCCGGTGCCGATCATGGGGTTGTCCTGTTCAGTGCCGTCGAGGTCGAAGCCCTTGGCGAGCAGTTCGTTCCAGGTGAAGGTGACGCCGCCGGCGAACTGGAAGGATTCAAAGGTCGGGTTGGCCAGAGGGTCGCTGGCGTCGAAGTTGGCGCTGTGATTTCTCCCACCGGCAAGACACGCATCACGATTTATCTGGACGAGAGCGTTCTGGATGCCTTTCGCAGGCGTGCAGAGCACGAAGGGAAAGGCTACCAGACGCTGATTAACGAGGCCTTGAGCGCATCTCTTGCACAAAACAATGCGCCGGTGACGATCGGCACACTGCGTCAGGTATTGCGCGAGGAATTGCACGCCGCCTGAATCTTCTGCGTCGTCTAAAAACATATCACCCCCGCCAGTGAGGGCGTCGTTGCCGTTGTCACTTTGTCTTGCACCACCTTCGGGGTGCCAACTTTTCAACCAGGTCATCTTTTTCACCTGTTTCTCCCCCTTCTTTATTCACCCGGCCGGTCGCCCGCCATCGCCACCTTTGTGCCGTGGGCGCCGAGCGTGAATACTTCATCTATGTGCAGGCTTTTTGGCAACTGATGCGCGATGAACAGCATCGTTACCTTGCCTTTGAGCTTGTTGATGGTTCTGGCGAAGTGCTCGGCGTTCGTGGCGTCGAGGTTGGCGGTGGCTTCGTCGAAGATGAGAATGCGCGGCTGCTTGAGCAACGCGCGGGCGATGGCGATGCGCTGTTTCTGGCCGCCCGAAAGTCCGGTGCCGCGCTCGCCGACCTCGGTTTGATAGCCGTCGGGCAGGGCTTCGATGGTGTCGTGGATTTCGGCCCATTGGCAGGCTTGTACGATCTGCTCAAAACCGGCATGCGGGTTGGCGAGCAGCAGGTTGTCGTAGAGGGTGCCGGAGAAGATCACCGTCTCCTGCGGCACGACGCCGAGCTGGCTGCGCAGTTCGTTGGCGGCAAGGTGGCGGAGGTCGCGGCCATCGAGCAGGATGCGGCCTTCTTCGGGAAAGTGAAACCCCTGCAGCAATTTTGCCAGCGTGCTCTTGCCTGAACCGGACGGCCCCATCAGGGCCATGCACTTTCCAGGCGGCAGGGTGAGCGACAATTCGCGATAGAGAAAGGGCCGATCCTTCCCGTAGCGGAAGGCGATGGATTCGATCTCGATCAGCCCGGCACCGCTGTTTGAGCGCCGCGGCACAAAGGAGATAGGTTCCACCGGGGCATTGAGGATGTCGCCCAGGCGCTTGACCGAGATGCCGGCCTGCTGGAATTCCTGCCAGAGGCCGACAATGCGCAGCAGCGGCTGCGAGACCCGGCCGGTAAACATCTGGAAAGCCACCAGCATGCCGATGGTGAAGCCATCACCAGTGACCCCGCTGCGCATGACCAGCCATGCGCCGACGCAAAGAATGGCGAGTGTCATGGCCTGTTCCAGCCCGTTGGCGACGATGGAATAGCTGTTGTAGATCTGTTTGGTGCGGAAGGTGGCGGCGAGATAGTCGGCCAGATAGTTGCTGTAATGTTTCTTGAGCAGCGGTTCCATCTGCAGCGACTTGACGGTCTCGATGCCGGCCACGTATTCGGTGAGAAAGGCCTGGTTGCGGGCGCCAACCATGAACTGGGTATTGAGCAGGCCGCGGATCAGCGGTGCGGCGAACAGACTCAGCAGCGCCACGGCGCCAAGCAGGCCGACGACGATGAGCGAAAGTTGCCAGGAATAGAAGAACATCACGGCAAGAAAGATCAGCAAGAAGGGCAGATCGAGCACCAGGGTAATGGCGGCGCCGGTGATGAACTCGCGGATGGTTTCGACACCGTGCAGCCGGGCGGCGAGAACACCGGTGGGTCGATGTTCGAAGTAGCGCGGCGAAAGGTCGAGCAGATGCTCGAAGACGCGCTGCCCGAGCACGGCATCGATGCGGTTGCCGGTATGCAGCACGAGATATTGCCGTACCCACGACATGGCCGCGTTGAAGATCATGAACACGCCAAGGGCAATGCCGATCACGGTAAGCGTGGAGAGCGTTTGATGCACGACGACCTTGTCGATCACGACCTGGGTGAAGATCGGGGTCGTCAGCCCGACGAGCTGGATGGCGAGCGAAGCGAGCAGGATGTCGCGCCAGATGGCGCGATGCTTGAGCAGTTCCGGCACGAACCAGCGGAAACCGAACTCGGGGAGCTCGTCCGCCGCGTCGGGGTCGATTGCAGGTTTTGTCGCGGGGGCGCACTGGAGACAGATGCCGCGATAATGTTGCTCGAAATCGATCAGCGATTCTTCACGCGGCTCGGCCGCGCCGGAGGCGAGGGTGAGAATGCGTTCATTGCCAATGCGCAGCAGCAGGACAAGGCTTGCCGCGTCGTTGTTTGCATCATGGTCTTCAGCATCGGCGGCAACAACGAGCAGACAGGGGCCGGACGGCGGTGTGGCGACAAGATCGGCCAACGGACACGATTCCGCGGTATTGCGCAGGCCCACGGCGGTCAGCGCCGCGCGCAGGGATTCGATGTCATGGGGCGGCGGAAAACCCTGCCATGCAAGACGCGGATCGAATGGAATACGGTGCATTTGGCACACGGAACCCACTGCCCACAAAAAGGCATCCTGATGAAACCGCATTGCTTCCCCCGTCAGACACGAGCTGCGAATGCCGGCCTACACCTGTCGCATCAAGAACCGATGCGACGGGGCATACCATCTTGCTATGCGATTAGGTTATCCGGAAACGGAAGAAATAACAATTGACAAAAAATAATAAACCAGATGGGCCGCCAACAGGCGATTCCGCGGGAAAAGGAAAATTCAGGCACCCTGTCGGAGACGGGCCATGGATTCCCAATCGCTAATATCCCAAACTCCCAACCATTTCCAATTGGGGTATTACAGAACCCTGCACCTTGGTTTTAGCGTCCCACCACTCTTTACATTTCCTTACAGCCACCCGGAACGAATCGACTAGAATTCTTTGATGCCCGAAGGAGGGCTCAAGAAAATGCTTGCCCGTTTTTCCCGTCCGCGTCTTGTCGCTCTTGCCCTGTTCATCTGCGTTGCCGCCGCTTATGCCGCTTGGCATTTTTTTATTGCTGGCGGCGAGGCGCTGAAATTCAAACTGGCCAAGGTTGAAGCTGGCCCCATCACGGCTTCCGTGTCGGCCACGGGCACGCTCAATCCGGTGGTCTCGGTACAGGTCGGCTCGCAGGTTTCCGGCCAGATAAAGGAAATTCTGGTGGATTTCAATTCGCCGGTGAAAGCCGGCCAGTTGATTGCCCGCCTCGATCCGGAAACCTATCGCCAGCGCGTCATCCAGGCTCAGGCCGACATGGAATCCGCACGCGCCACGCTGGCTATGCAGCAGGCGGACGTCATCCGCGTGCGGGCGAACCTGGCCGACGCCCAACGCGATTACGCGCGCAAAAAACAGTTGGTGGAAAAGAAATTCATCTCGCCGGCGGATCTTGACAAGGCGCAAACCACGTTTGATGCGGCAGTGGCGGCGCTGCGTGTTGCCGAAGCCCAGGCGCTCGGCGGCGCCGCGCAGGTGCGCCAGCGCCAGGCCCTGCTGGCCCAGGCGCAGGTTGATCTCGAACGCACCGCGATCCGCTCGCCGGTGGATGGCGTGGTGGTCAAACGCAGCGTGGATACGGGGCAGACCGTTGCCGCCAGCCTCCAGGCGCCGGAGCTTTTCATCATTGCCAAAAATCTTACCGACATGCAGGTGGAAACCTCGGTCGACGAGGCCGATGTCGGCCGCATCCAGGCGGGCCAGGCAGTCAGCTTTACGGTCGATGCGTTTCCCGGCCGGCATTTTGCAGGGCAGGTCACGCAGGTGCGCAAGGCGGCGTTGATTGTCTCCAATGTCGTCAGCTACACCGTTATCGTTGCCACCGCCAACCCCGAGCTCATTTTGCTGCCGGGCATGACGGCCAATGTGCGCATCATCACGGCACACAAGGATAGCGCGCTTAAAGTGCCGAATGCCGCGCTGCGCTTCCGACCGCAGGAAGTGCAGAGCCGCCCACAGGAAGTGCAAAGCCGACCGCAGGAAGTGCAGAGCCGACCGCCCGCGGCGGGGGATGAAAAGGGCGCTGCCGCCGCCCCGCGCACCGTATCGCCAGCGCCGAGTTTTCCTGCTGGCGGGAAAAGCGGCGGAAGTGGTAGAAGCGGCGACGGCAGCCGCCCGAAAGCGGACTCAAGCCTCTGGGTAGTGGATAGGGATGGCAAGCCCCGCGCCGTCGCGGTGCGCCTCGGCCTCACCGATGGCAGCATGACCGAAATTACCGATGGGGAGATCGCAGCGGGCAGCGAGGTCATCGTCGGGCTGCAAAACGCGGCACGCGGCAAACCCGCAACAGGTGCGCCCGGCCCCCGCATGTTCTGATTGCCATGGCGGCGCTGATTCAGGTTGCAGGGCTGGCCAAGGATTACCAGATGGGCAGCACCCTCGTGCCGGCCTTGCGCGGCGTCACCCTGGACATTGCGGCCGGCGAATTCGTCGCTGTCATGGGGCCGTCCGGTTCGGGCAAGTCCACCTTCATGAATTTGCTGGGCTGCCTCGACCAGCCCAGCCGTGGCCGCTTTCGGCTGGGAGAGCAGGATGTCACGCAACTTTCCGGCGACGATCTGGCGCAGGTGCGCAACCGCGAGATCGGCTTCGTCTTCCAGCAGTTCAACCTGCTGGCGCGCACCTCGGCGCTGGACAATGTCGCCCTGCCCCTGCTCTACAGCCACATACCCGTTGCCGAGCGCCTCGCCCGCGCCAGGCAACGGCTGGCGCAGGTGGGGCTCGCCGAGCGCATGGACCACCACCCGGCGCAGCTTTCCGGCGGCCAGCAGCAGCGCGTGGCCATTGCCCGGGCGCTGGTCTGCGACCCGCAACTGGTGCTGGCCGACGAGCCTACGGGCGCGCTCGATACCCGCACCAGCACCGAGATCATGGCGCTGTTGCAGCAACTCAACCGCGAAGGCATCACCATCGTGCTGGTGACGCATGAGCACGATATCGCGCTTTTCGCCAGCCGCATCATCGGCTTCCGCGATGGCGTGGTGATTGAAGACAAAGCCAACACGCCCAACGATGCGGCGGCATTGCTGGCCGTTGCTGGCCATTTGACAAACGCATGACATTTGAATCCTCTTTCGGATGAACCTTGCCGCCACCCTGCGCGTCGCCCTCCTCGCCCTGCGCGTCAACAAGATGCGCTCGGCCCTGACCATGCTCGGCATCATCATCGGCGTGGCGGCGGTGATTGTCATGATCGCCGTCGGCAACGGGGCGCAATCGCGCGTGGAGGAACAGATCAAGAGCCTCGGCTCGAATATCATCATGGTGCTTTCCGGCTCGGTGACATCGGGCGGCGCGCGCGGCGGCTCCGGTTCGCAACCGACGATTTTCGAGGACGATGCCTACGCCATGATGCGTGAAACCGACGACATCCAGGCCGCCGCGCCCACGCTGCGCGGTTCGGGCCAGGTGATCGCCGGCAATGCCAACTGGTCGACCATTTTCTACGGCGTCACGCCGGAATATCTCGAAGTGCGCGAATGGTCCATCGTCGAAGGGCGCGGCTTCGAACCGGCGGAAATGAACGGCAGCGGCAAGGTCGCCCTGATCGGGCAAACCGTGGCGGAAAACCTGTTCGGCACAGCCAGCCCGCTCGACCAGGTGATTCGCGTGCGCAAGGTGCCGCTCACCGTGATCGGCGTGCTGGAACGCAAAGGCCAGAGCATGACCGGGCAGGATCAAGATGATACGTTGCTGATGCCGATCAGCACGGCCAGAACGCGCGTGCTCGGCGTGACGCAAGCCAAATCGCGCAGCGTCAACTCCATCATGGTCAAGGTCAGGGACGGGAACGACATGGCCCAGGCCGAGGCTCGCATGAAGGAACTGCTGCGCCAGCGCCATCGCCTGCAACCCGGCCAGGACGACGACTTTTACGTGCGCAACCTGTCGGAAATCCTGCAGGCGCAGGAAGCCTCGTCAAAAGTCATGGCGCTGCTGCTGGCCGCCGTGGCTTCCGTCTCGCTGCTGGTGGGCGGCATCGGCATCATGAACATCATGCTGGTCTCGGTCACCGAGCGCACGCGCGAAATCGGCTTGCGCATGGCCGTCGGCGCGCGCGGCCGCGACATCCTGACGCAATTCCTGGTCGAAGCCGTGACGCTCTCGCTGATCGGCGGGCTGATCGGCATCGCGCTCGGCGTCAGCGCCGCCACGCTGATTGCCGAACTGGCCGGCTGGCCCACGGCATTGTCGGCTACGTCGATCATCCTGGCCGCCGGTTTCGCCGCGATCATCGGCGTTTTCTTCGGTTACTATCCGGCACGCAAGGCCTCGTGCCTGCTGCCGATCGATGCCTTGCGCTACGAATAAACCTGACAAGCACCTCTCATGAGCACCACTCCCGACCTTTTCAGCACTAACGAAGATAACGCGAATCCGCCGCCCGCCATGCCACCGGCGCCGCCCAGGGACGGGCTCAAGACGTTTGACGACGATTTTGACGACGGCAATTCGCTGCCGCTGGATGCGTACGCCGAACGCGCCTACCTCGCCTATGCCATGAGCGTGGTGCGCGGGCGCGCGCTGCCGCAGGTCGAGGACGGCCTGAAGCCCGTGCAGCGGCGCATCCTCCACGCCATGAATGAAATGCGTCTGGCGGCCAGCGCCAAGCACGTCAAGAGCGCGCGCGTGGTGGGCGACGTGATCGGCAAGTACCACCCGCACGGCGACACCAGCATCTATGACGCCATGGTGCGCGTGGCGCAGGATTTCACGCTGCGCTATCCGCTGATCGAC
>CAZQTB010000012.1:9972-62824 GCA_964596295.1 uncultured Rhodocyclaceae bacterium
GCGATGGCGATGGCGCGGCGGCGATGCGCTACACCGAATGCCGCCTGACGCCGATTGCCGAATTGCTGCTTGCGGAAATTGATCGCGGCACGGTCGATTTTCTGCCCAACTACGACGGCTCCACCACCGAGCCGCAACTGCTGCCCGCCCGCTTGCCTTTCGTGCTGCTCAACGGCGCTTCCGGCATTGCCGTCGGCATGGCGACTGAAATTCCGCCGCACAACCTGCGCGAAGTGGCCGAGGCCGCGCGCCTGCTCGTCAAAAAGCCCAACGCCACGCTGGATGAAGTCCTCGCCGTGTTGCCGGGGCCGGATTTCCCCGGTGGCGGACAACTCATCTCGCCGCCCGCCGACATCCGCGACCTGTATGCCCAGGGTCGCGGCAGCGTGCGCATGCGCGCGCGCTGGCGCGTGGAAGAACTCGCCCGCGGCCAATGGCGCGTGGTGGTGCATGAACTGCCGCATGGCGTTTCCGTCGCGCAGGTGCTGTCGGAAATCGAGGGCCTGACCAACCCGCAGCCGCGCGCAGGCAAGAAGGACGTCAGCCAGGAACAAAAGAATCTCAAAGCGTTGGTGCTGGGCGTGCTCGATGCCGTGCGCGACGAATCCAGCGACCAGCAGGCCGTGCGCATCGTGCTGGAGCCGCGGAGTTCGCGCATCGGCCAGGATGAATTCATGGCCGTGCTGCTGGCCCGCACCAGCCTCGAGTCGAGCGTTCCGGTGAACCTGACCATGATCGGCCTGTTTGGCGAACACGGCGGCCGCCCGCGGCAGAAAAACCTGTTGCAGATTCTGCGCGAGTGGATCGCCTACCGTTTCGCCACGGTGGAACGCCGCACGCGCCACCGGCTGGCCGAGGTCGAGCGCCGCGTGCATATCCTCGAAGGGCGCATGCTGGTCTTCCTGCGCATCGAGGAAGTCATCCGCTGCATTCGCGAGGCGGACGACCCGAAGGCTGACCTCATGGCGCATTTCGGCCTCACCGAAATGCAGGCCGAAGACATTCTCGAAATCCGCCTGCGCCAGCTGGCGCGCCTTGAAGGCATCCGCATCGAGAAGGAACTCAACGAACTGCGCGGAGAACACGGCCAGCTTGTCACCTTGCTCGAATCGCGCCAGGAAATGACCCGGCTGATCCTGAAGGAAATCAGCGAGGATGCCAAACGCTTCGGCGACGAGCGCCGCACGCTGATGGAAGCTGTGGCGGCAACCGCCAGCCGCGAAGTGACGGCGCCCGATGAACCCGTCACCGTCATCATTTCAAAAAACGGCTGGGTGCGCGCACGCCAGGGACACGACATTGATCCGGCGACCATCGCCTATAAAACGGGCGACTTTCCCTGGTGGATAGCCGAGTCGCGCACGATCTGGCCGCTCATTCTCATCGACAGCAATGGCCGCAGCTACAGCCTGAAAGTGGCCGACTTGCCGGGCGGGCGCGGCGATGGCGCACCGCTCAACACGCTGGTTGATTTTCAGGCGGGCGGCAAGCTGGCGCAAGCGCTTACCGCCGCACCGGAAAACAAGTACCTGGTCGCCGGTTCGGGCGCTTATGGCTTCATCGCCAGCGTCACCGACATGATGGCGCGCAACAAGGCGGGAAAAGCCTTTCTGGCGCTGGAAAAAGACGAGCAGCCGCTGCCCCCGGCGAAAATTACGCGCAGCGGCGCTGACGAGACGGCGAACCTGACGGCCGCCGTGCTGTCGCAAGGCGGCCGGCTGCTGCTCTTCGCGCTGGGCGAGCTGAAGGAAATGGCCAGGGGCCGCGGCCTCATGCTGATGGATTTGGCCAGGAATGACACGCTGGCCGGCGTCGCCGTCATTGGCAGGCAACCGCTTTTGATCCGGGGCGCAGGACGCGGCGGCAAGGTTGTCGAGGCGTCGCTCGAACCCCGCGCGCAAGCCGCTTTCCGCGCCAGCCGCGCGCGCCGCGGGCAGGATATCCCCTTCAAGCTGAAGCCTGCCGGCCTCCTGGCGGCAGATCAGTAGCATGCGTTGGTTGTCCGGAAAGCGTCAGGCCATCGTGGTGACCAGTTCGCCGATTCCCTCCACGGCGATGCGCACCTTGTCGCCGCGCTGGAGAAAAATTCCCTTTGGCATGCCCACGCCGGCCGGGGTGCCCGTGGTAACGATGTCGCCCGGATAGAGCGTAAAGCGGCAGGACAGGAAGGCTACCAGCTCGGCGTAGTCAAAGATCATCTTGCTGGTGTTGGAATCCTGCATCAGCGTGTCGTTGACCCAGAGTTTCAGGCCAAGATTCATCGGGTCGGCGATTTCTTCCCGCGGCACGATCCAGGGCCCGATCGGACACGACCCGTCAAAATTCTTCTGGCTGATCCAGTCGTATTCAAGGGCCGAACCCGGCGTGGCTTTGGGCCGTTTCATGAAATCGCGCGCCGACAAATCGTTAATGATGGTGTAGCCGGCGACATAATCCATGGCGTCGGCTTCTGTCACGTCCTTGCAGACCCGCCCGATCACCACCGCGACTTCCAGCTCCCAGTCCATCTTTTTTGTATACGCAGGTATTGTCACCTGCCCCCCGTGCCCCACCATGGTATTGCGCGCGGTCCTGATGAACAGCCAGGGCGGCATGCCGATATCGTGGGGGTCAGGCTCAGGCGGCGAGTTGAAGGCCTTGCACATTTCCGCCAGATGATCCGTGTAATTCGCCCCGGAACAGTAAATGCCGTTTGGATAAAGAACCGGCGGCATCAATTTCAGGGTTGCCGGTTTCCGGCCCCGCATCGCGTCCAGCCGGGTCTGATCGCCGGCCAGCGCTGCAAGTTTTTTTTGCGCGCGTTCCCAGTCATTGAGCACATCAAGCACGGCAGGCGCCTCGGGAATAGCCTCGGCAAGGTCATAAACCTTGCCATTGACGCACATCGCGCCAATCGGCCTTGCGTCGCGTTCATAGGTAAGAAGGCGGAAAGAGGCATTCACTGTTTATTCACTCCCTGTTGGCATAGAAAACTTTTTTGACTTGAAACGAGCTCTTTTACGCAATTGCCGGACTGGCCTCAAAATTGGCTTCGATATCCGGCAGATCGAGGTCGCGGCCGAGCGGCGGGGCGCCGCGTTCGTAGGCCCGCACGGCATCCACCAGGGTTTTGCGGCCTTTCACCAGCGCCAGATCCGCCGGAGAAAGATATTCGATGGAACGATCAACGCGGCCCTGGCTTTCGATGACGCTCAGGTCTTCGGCGAAGATGCTTATCAATGCCGACCTCTTGCCGCCAAAGCCGGCAAAGCTTTCGTCGCGGTCTATTGCCTCGCGGTCCTGTCCCCAGCGGTTTTCCGGCGTGCGCTCGCCCAGTTCCTCCAGGAAGTTGTCGAGATTGGGAACGCTGCCCAGGCCCTGCATTGCAAAACCGTCACTCTGCAGCGGGGCAAACCGGTTGTAAAAAATCATCCAGAGCAGCGCGTGATCGTCGTCGATGGGAACGCTGATCTGCAGCCCCTTGTCGGCCGTCGCTCCCGGACTGATGGCGTGATGCTGGATGAACGGCATGATGAAGTGGAAATTGGTCGTCTTGGCCGCATCGTGATTGGCATAGGCGAATCCGTATTCCGTCGAGTGCGCGCGCATTTCCGGGTAGTCGAACTGGATGCCGCTGTCGGTGCGCCGTCCCGAATTCGAGAAATAGGCGTTGCCGCGGCTCGACGCGCGGTTGGTCTGGTTGTGCAGGATCTGGGCGTGGAATACATCCCACAGCGTCTCGAGGGGATGCAGCCAGTTGCAGTTCACGACTGCCGTCGCGGCAATGACATGGCTATCGGGCAAATCGGTGAATGCCAGCTTGCGGAAAACGGGCGCAGCGCCCTTGCCCAGCCAGGTCCAGATCATCCCCTGCCCTTCCCGTACAGGATGCGCGCGCGTCTTGATGTCATGCAGCGGCGCATCGTGCGGATGGGTGGGCGCTTCGAGAAGCCCGCCGGACGGCGCCATTTTCCAGCCATGGTAGATGCAGCGCAACCCGCGGTCCTCATTGCGCGCCAGGGCAAGCGATGCGCCCCGGTGCGGACAGGCTTCATCCATCACGCCGACTTCGCCGTTGCGCAGGCGAAATGCCACATACTTGTCGCCAAGCACGGTGACGCGGCGGGGTGCGCCACCGGGTTCGATCTGGGATGAACGAAGTATCGGCACCCAGTACTCGCGCATCAAACGCCCCATCGGCGTCCCGCGGCCCGTTTCGGTGATCAGCTGATTGTTGACTTCGCTTAGCATCTGATTTGTGCTCTCCGTTACAGGCAGGAAATCCAACCCCTTTTGAATTATCTTAGCAGGTATCCCCTTGCGTCCGCCCCTCCGGCATGATGAACTGGTGGATGTCGGTGTCATCAGCGCGGCTCCTTTTGACGCACGACGCCGGACGCGGCGGCAAAACCACGGAAACCCCTCCCGCTCTCGCGTGCAAGCCGCCTGCCGCAGGCACAAACCGGAACCCGGCGGCTTTACGGCCAGCGCCGGCAAATGATGCTAGAATTTTTCCCGACCCAGCCGCCAGGATAATCACTCCCGCCAACCACGACATCGAACAGAAAAGCCTATGTTATTTATTCTCTACTACCTCAGCGCTGTCACCATACTGGTGTTGCACTTCACCGGCTTTCTTGCCCGTCACAATGTGGACTGGCTGGTGCTGGTGCTGGCAGTGACGGTGTTCCCGGCCGTCTACTACCTCTAGCCAGCAGCTGCCGTTTCCCTTCAAGCCGGAGCTGCCATCGGCAGCTGCCTTGTCGGCAAACAAAAAAACCGCCCGAAGGCGGTTTGATTTTGACTGAAACTACCTGATTTCCTGCTGAATCTGGTAGGCGCGATTGGACTCGAACCAACGACCCCCACCATGTCAAAGTGAGGACTGGCACATTCACCAAGGTGCCGCAACGTTCATTTAACTATACAAATCAGCCAGCTACGTCTATAATACGTTTCATCGGGTTACACGTTTTTGCCTCTAAATTAACCCTGATTCTAACCCCGGCCTAACCCCGGATTAGCTGGCGCATTCGAAGCAGTCATTCAGTTTTTCTCAAACGCGCCACGTATTACGACGAAGGACAAAGTCATGGCCCGCAACGAACTGAACTTCACCAAAGAAAATATCGTAGCACTTCCGCTGCCTGAAGCAGGAAAACGCGAAGAGTATTACGACACCAAAGTGCAGGGATTGCAAATCCGTATTACTGCAGCCGGCGTCAAAACGTTCTACGTCTATCGCTGGGTCAGAGCGGAAGGTAAAGCCGAACGCATCATGCTCGGCCGCTTCCCCGACATGACGATAGAGAATGCGCGCAAAGCCGCCACCAAGGTCAACGGCGCTATCGCGGAAGGACACAATCCGGCAGCGGCATTACGCGGCAAACGCGCGGAACTGACGCTCGGGGAATTGTTCATCGAGTACATGGATCGGCACGTCTCCGTTCAATGCAAACCCCGCGTTGTAAAAGAAACCCCCGAACTGTTCCAAAGATTTTTGGGTGAATTACCGCCTGAAGAACGGGAACGCAAACCCCATGGCGCGCGCCGTACCAAACATCCGACCGGCGTCCACTGGGAAAATCGCTCTCTATCGAACATCACGCTCGGCGATGTAGCCCAGCTCCATGCCAACATCGGACGCCACGGCCACAAGACCCCGGCCAATAAAGTCGTGACTCTGATTTCGTCGATGTACAACCGCGCGCGGGACTGGGGTCTGTATGCCGGCACCAACCCTGCCACGGGCGTCAAAAAGTTTCGCGAGGTCAAGCGCGAACGATTCATTCAGTCTGACGAGCTGCCGCGTTTTTTTGAGGCGGTTGGCGACGAGCCGAGCAAGGATGTGCGCGACTTCGTCTTGCTCTCTCTGCTGACTGGCGCGCGTAAATCCGACGTGATTTCGATGCGCTGGGAAGACATGAGCCTGGAACGCGGCGAGTGGCGCGTGCCGGACCCAAAAAACAGTGTTCCGTATGTCGTTCTCCTCACCCTGGAGGCGGTAGCAATTCTTCGCAGCCGCCTGCCCAAGGATGACGCAGGCTCCTCCGAAGATGATGCCATCTTCGTGTTTCCTGCGAACAGCAAGACGGGGCATATCGAGAAGCCGAAAAAAGGCTGGGCGCGCATCTTGGGTCGCGCGGAGATATCCGACCTCCGGATTCACGATCTGCGGCGCTCCCTCGGAAGCTGGCAGGCAAAAGGCGGCGCATCACTGGCTATCATCGGCAAAAGTCTGGGCCACAAGACTGCCGCCGCGACCATGATCTATGCTCGCCTCGACCAAGACCCCGTCAGGGCATCGGTCGAAAAGGCAACTGCGGCGATGCTAAAGGCTGCAGGTGTCAAGGGCGCTCGCCCCCAGCCTAAAGCGCGTTCAAGAGCATCTGCCAGCCGATGAGCAACAAAGACGATCTGACGACACCCTATTGGTGATTTAAACGACAGGAAAGGAAATCAGGATGGAACGCAAACCAGGTACGCTGCTTCGCATGTGTGACAAATTATCGCCAGAAGCCAAAGCCGCTTTCGCTGAATTGGATCGAGAACGGACTGAAGCACACCGTCAACTTCCTGCGATCCGTGCGGCTGGTGCGGAAGCACTCAAGCGTTTGCTCGCTGTCGCCCAGGGCAATAGCGGCCAATGCCGCTATGTCGCCGGTTTCCTGCTTGGTCTATACAACGGGGATCGGTTCAAGGTTGATCTGACGGACTTTCGCGGCCTCGACCGTAAAATTTTCCGGGACTGCATGGCAGTGCTGGCGATGGACTACCAACCAGAGAAAGAAGTCCACTGCTACTTCGAGGACGGCGGGAGGATATGGGAACAACTGGCAAGGGACTGGAATATCCCGGATTACTCTCTTGCCAAAACTGGCGACCAATAAAAAAAGCTCGGCTTATGTTGCCTCTCATGCTGGCCTGTTTGCGTTCACTGTTCGGATACGTTCATGTTGCGTGAACATTCAAGCCTCTTGAACATTCGCCCCTTTTTGTTCATAATTGTCATGTGTTCATATTAAATGAACGGACTTATATCATGAACAAGATGACTGAAACGGCCCTCCTTGACCTCGGCGTTCAAGCACTCCAGCAACATGGCCTGAAGGTACTGGTACAGAAAGAACCGAAAATCGGCCGCGCCCTGCAGGCGGATGCCTGGCTGCGTGTGGGAACCGCAAAGCAACATACCGATTATGTGGTCGAGATGAAACGTACTGTCACGCCGGCCACGCTGGGGGCGGTCGTTACCCAATTACGCCACACCGCTGCCGTCGCCGGCAGACCTCCACTGCTGGTGACCGGCTACATCACGCCACCAATGGCGGATCAACTCAAGGGGCTCGACCAGCAGTTTGCCGACGCTGCCGGTAACGCCTACCTCACGGGTCCGGGCGTGCTAGTTTTTGTGACGGGTCGCAAGCCCGAGAAAAATACCAATGCAGCCCGGCCGGGCCGCGCTTTCGCAACCGCGGGGCTGAAAGTGACTTTCGCCCTGCTCTGCAATCCGGCGCTGGTTACCGCGCCACATCGCGCCATTGCGACAACAGCAGACGTGGCGCTGGGCGTCGTTCCCGCCGTGTTGAAGGACTTGCAGCAGCTTGGCTACGTGGGCGATCTGAAAGGGGAGCGCGGCACGCGCCGGCTCTTTGACGTGCCGCGTTTGCTGGCGCAGTGGGCAGAAACCTATGCTCACCTGTTGCGGCCACGCACCCTGATCGGCCGCTACTACGTTCCAGCACTGGACGGCTGGAAAGACTGGCCCCTAGCGCAGCAAGACGCACTGTGGGGCGGAGAGCCCGCAGGCGCCTTGCTGACTAAATATCTGCGACCCGGCGAACTGACGATCTACGCCAAAAAACTGCCGGGCACGCTGGCTGCCCGGCAGAAGTTCTTGAAGGAAGCCGCGCCCGGTCATACGGCGGTGGTGGAGGTACGCAAGCAATTCTGGAACTTCCCCGCTGACCCGCAACACCCTGGCCTGGTGCCGCCCTTGCTCGTGTATGCGGACCTTCTGGCTACCGGGGATGCACGCTGTATTGAAACTGCGAAAATGATCTATGACGACAATATCGTTCGACTTTTCGCAGAAGACTGAACTCAAGCCGCTGGCGCTTGTGGTGAGTGCGCTGCAATCGGTAGCGCAGCCAGCGGGTATTGATTTCTTTTTGATGGGTGCCGCGGCACGCGACCTGATGCTGCGGTACGCACACAATATCGAACCAAGCCGCCAGACCGAGGATGTGGACTTCGCGGTCATGCTGCGTGATTGGGAAGCCTTTGCCACCCTGCGTGCAGCATTGATTGCGAGTGGCGAATTTCACGAACGCCCCGGACCGGCCACGCATCGCTTACGTCATCGCAGTGGCTTGCCGCTCGATATCGTGCCTTTCGGCGGCATCGAACGAGCGGATCGCACCATCGCATGGCCTCCCGATCAAAGCACGGTGTTCGATTGCTTTGGGGCGCGCGAAGCATTCGAGGCGAGCGTATGGGTGCTGCTGCCCGACGGCGTGTCGTTGCGTGTCGCGCCGATCCCGGCGCTGGCCCTGCTCAAGGTAACGGCTTGGCAGGATCGCAAGCTCACTTACCCAGGCCGCGATGCCCCTGACCTGCTGCTGTATCTGCGCAGCTATATGGATTGCGGCAACATGGATCGCGCGGCCCGTGAGCACGGCGATTTGTTCGATGCCGATGACTACGATCATGAAGTGGCCGGGGCACAACTGCTTGGCCGTGACATCGCACGTCTGCTCGATGCACATGCCATACGACGCGTACTGGAAATTCTCTTGCCGGAGTCAGATGATCAAGGGCGCTTGCAACTGGCACAACAATCCGGCCTCGATCTTGAACATGCGCGCAGGTTGATCGAAGTCCTGTGCAATGAACTCGCTGCTGAGACTAGCGTTGATTAATGTTTGCTTCTGCTTGCCATGATCCTTGGGCAAACGAGATGCGCGAGCCTTCGGGTGTCTTCCTCCGTACCGGAGTATCCGAAGGACAGTGATACCGTCACAATTTCAGCGGCCTGGAATAGGGACTCAACTGATTTCAAGAAATCTGTTACCTCGGCATCACTCCATAGAGAACCCGTCTCCCAGTCGCCAGACCTGTTGAACAAGTCCAAACACAAATCAAAAATTAGTGGACAGTCAAATTGTTGGGACGCGAGGCTAACAATAGTTTGATGAACAAATTGGGTCGTCGCGGAGCTAGTTAGTAACTTCTCATCTAGCCCAATATCATTGCCATCATCTTCGGTACAAAAGAAATGAACCTCTTTAAACAAGCCGCGTCGGACTGCAGGAGCGATAAACGAGTCGCATCGGATTCGATCGTTATCCGCAACGAAGTCCTCTAAACAATCAATATTCGCGGCAATCAGGGCTTGCTCGCCTTCCGGATCGTCATGAAAATCGTAGGCCCCGTCCCAATGCTGGTCCGCGTGGACAAGGCAATACTTAGGCTTCGATCGACATCTCTCCCAAACAATGAAAGCCCATCGATGGTCGTCCATCAACCATACGTTCTTGCCCAAATGAGTTAGGAACGCTTCGTTTGGCTTTAGTGCATTGAGGTCAATGGAGCCCTCACTATTTTCCGTAAGTCGAGTCATGATCCCGCTTGATGGTCAAAAAATGAAGAAACTCGCCAGAATGTCACTGTACTGCTTATGCGACCAGTGACACGGGAACGGGATTGAACGGCTCAGCCTTTTCCTGAAGGAATCGCTTTTCGAGTGTAGGCAGCGCATCGCGGGCATAGGCATGTCCCAACCCTCTTAGGCGATCAATCATTCCAACGCGGTCCAGCGAAAATTTCCCGGCTGCGACCACGGGTTGATAGCGGAAGAAATGCGGATCGGCTTCGGAATGGCCTGACAAAAGCATCGCAGTGCCCACTGACGCGCGCGACTGACCTTGCATAAACAGGGCCGTGGATTTGCGCAGCAATCCCCCATACCCGGCATCCGTCGGTATATCGATTACCTCCTCGGTACATCCCAGGCTAAGGACATACAAGTCATCGTTGGTCCAGCCCAGGACACCGCGCGCTTCGACTGCGGCAATGCCGGACGGGTTGTTGGCCCATATGCCACCATCAATCAGGGGGGCGCCGCTAGGCATCTGATGGGCAGCGAAATAGGTAGGCGCGGCAGCGGTTGCCAGCGCCACATCGACGGCGCTTTCTCTCCAGTCCACCTGAAGGCGTTCATGATGCCGCGTCTTGAACACATAAACATCTTCTTTGTCGGCATGGTAGGCCGGAATCACCAAACGTATCCGACTATCCCCCAAGCGTGCCGACCCGAAGGCGCGTTCAAGCGCACGGCGGAGCCCTTCAGAATCGTATTTCGGGAAGCTAACCTGTTTTGCCTGCCGTCCCGCCCCTTTCAGCGTAGCGAACGTGCGGGCAATCCATCCCGGTCGATCGAGCGGATTTGGCTGATCGAATATGCGCGGTCCGTCATTGATATAAAACTGCACGATTTCCCTGGCCGACATGCCGAGGCCAAGTCCGAGCGCGATGATGCCGCCCGTCGATGTGCCTGCGACCAGGTCGAAATACTCCGCAGTCCGCTTGCCCGTGGCTTCTTCGATGGCTTCAAGAAAAGCTGCCGCCAATACCCCTTTGATTCCGCCACCGTCCAGCGCCAATATCCTACGCTTGCGATTCATCTTCGTCTCCCGGATGTTTGCCGCCACCCTTCCATTCGTCGGTCAGAAGCCAATCCTCAAAATACGCGAGCCATAGATACGTCCAAGGAATTATCGTGTCAGCGATCGAATCTGTAGCCGACCAGTCTTGATGCTTCGGATAGAACAAACAGAGCCGAATCGGTTTGCTCGAATAGACATGAGGCAGATATCGTCCGTCAGCGAGCGCGTTGAGATCGGGCGCAAGAACAAATACCTCGGGGAATCCCAGCTTTCTGAATCGCAAAAGAAGCGAGTAGGTGCGTCCGAGTGGAGTAGGACGAGCGTCAAACGCCCACGTCAATTCACCCTGCCGTACAGAACCATGACCGGGACAAATTGGGCTAGCGCGCAGTCGCATCCATTGTTGCTCAGGACTAAGACCAAACTGCGCACGGTGTCTCACGCTACCGACCGAAAAATGTATTCGACCGAACGGCTACGCCGCCACGCGGAGCTGCTGTAACAATACCGATGGATGGTGCAACGCTGAGTGCCCCGGCCGCACGTGCAGCGCTGATCGTGCCGGCGAGAGGCGCAAGCGAACGTTTCGCATATTCGAGGGGAACTCCGAAAGATTCCGACAGGTATTTTCCGACCGTATCGGCACCGTCGATGGAAAGCAACGCATTGAACGCATTAAGAGCGCTCTTGTGCCAAGCAAAGAACGCCAACGGCAGCCGCTCATCCTGATTCCATTTTTCGGCGAAATTCTCTCCGATGGTGGTTTCGTTTTCCACCACGTAGTGCTTGCGGCCATACCTTTCTTCGATTTGAATGAAGTTCGGCATGCGCGCAATGACGTCGAGCATTAACTCAAACACGTCGGCATATTGACGCTGCCTCACACACTCGGCATAGGACCATGCAGCGAGAGTGGTAACAATGATGGAAATTGGCGCGAACTCGGCTTTGTGCTGAGAGAGAAACTCGTGATCTCGATGCCTTTTCAAAAGCTGCACTGTTCGCTTCAGCAGCGGCTTGCTCATTTCCTGTTCAGGAAACTCTTCGACATCCGCGCGGATCGATTTTGTCAGCGCTTCCCTGAAATAGAAGGTCGGATGCAGTTGAGCATAAGACTCAAACCACCTCATGTAGCCTTCAGGGTTTGTGGTTTTCCAGGTTTCGAGTTTCTTATCCGGGACGAGTTCGCCGCCGGCGCTGCATTGCGGGTTTGGAATCGACGGCGTGATGTCGAGGTGAAATTCGTTGGCGTAATTGATGCGCCAGCACCGGGGTTTTTCTTCAAGCATGTCCCGGTATTTGCCATGTTCCCGGAGGCGCGTTCCAACCAAGGCTTTGACTGCGGCGGCGCTACTGACCGGTCCGATGGCAGGTAGGTGACACATCAGATCTACGTCGAACTCGTTTCGTCCTATCGGGCTGATGGCGGTACCCAGACCCATCGAGCCGTGGGCGTAGATGTTGGCCTTCTTCAAATATTGCGATGCTCCACCCGCCAACCATTCACCAATTGCCTTGTAGCGTTCCCTGGCTGTCTCGTATTGGGTGTCGGAAAGATCAAGTTGTTGGCACAGCCGGTCGAGAACCCCAACCAGAGTTTGTCTTTTATAACGTCCAGATAAAACAGCATTTTCATCGCGGTTCATTGGTGAATCCTTTCCGGAAAATGACGGCTTGGCTCCATTGGCACTCTACCACATAGAGTGCCAACACACTAATTCTAGGTGGTATTTTCTCTAGGCCACTAGATATAGTGGTTTATACGACACCTAGTGGCTCACCAGGTGAGCCACACCCGTGGTCAGGTTTTCTTTTCGACAAGGGAGCACGAGGGGAGAATCCCCTCGTTTTTCGAGGGAATCCCAATCCATTACATCAGCATTTAGAGCAGACCACGTTCGGCAAACGACAACGTATTTGTCCCGGCCACAATGAAATGATCCAGCACCTTCACGTCCACCAGCGCCAGCGCTTCCCGAAGAGCACGGGTCAACAGCTCGTCGGCCCGGCTCGGTTCCGCCACGCCCGAAGGATGGTTATGCGCAAAAATTACACCGGCAGCATTCACTCGTAAGCAAGCCTTGACCACCTCACGCGGATAAACGCTGGTCTGCGTCAGCGTGCCCCGAAACAGTTCTTCATAAGCGATCAACCGGTTCTGGTTGTCGAGCTGGATGCAAACGAACATTTCATGCGGCAATCCGGCCAGCCGGTGCTTGAGCAGGTCACGAACCGCACTCGGACTATCCAGACAATCCCGGCCGCGTAACTCCTCCGTAATTGCTCTGGTCGCAAGCTCTCGCGCTGCCAATAGCTTGATGATCGGATCATCCGCATAGGCGCCTGTACTATCAGCACAGAACAAATCCGCATCGGTCTGCCGATCCTCATTCAACAAGGAAAACAGCGAACCGCCCGCCTGCCATAACAAGGTGGCCGCCGTCCCGCGATTGCCGAGCAGGGCCGCCAGCAGTTCAACATCGGTAGCTTGGGTAATTCCGTTCTTGAGCAGCATCTGAACCTCCATGGGTGGGTGGAAAAACTGCTGCCCATGAAGAGTTCTCTTCGCCTTCCCCTCCGGGGAACGGGAAGGGGGAGATTTCAAATGCTGTAGCCGCCCTGCTGCGGCGGCTTGTTTTCTGCCCACGATTTCGTCCCCTTCACCGAAGCTGAGGGGCGAAATCCAGTGGGCAGTGACGCCGTGGGGCGGTGCATGTCGCCTTACGCTTTTGCCGTGGACCACGCGG
This sequence comes from uncultured Rhodocyclaceae bacterium, assembly GCA_964596295.1. GTDB lineage: Bacteria > Pseudomonadota > Gammaproteobacteria > Burkholderiales > Rhodocyclaceae > Rugosibacter. The sequence continues at coordinate 23,366 of CAZQTB010000012.1, forward strand.
GGACGGCCCGCGTGGCGGGTCAGCAACCGAGTGCCAGCTCGTCTGGCGCGAGCGTTGCCAGGTTTGGTCTTGGCGTTCCGATTTGGCCGCAGCCGACGTGACCGAGCTTCAACGGGCGCGGCGGATGCGTGGTTTGGTTTTCAATGAAAAAGCCCCCGCCCGGCCTAGCCGGGCGGGGGCGCCTTGCGGTCAGCGGGACCAGATCAGGTCGTGCTGGCCGTTACGCTCGATCAAGTTCGCGTAGATCGGCGCAGCGAAGCTCGGATCGTCGATCTTGACACTGACGAATTCGCGCTTGCCCTGGCTGGTGCGGGTCCAGCCGGCGCCAACCTCGACCTTGTCGATGAAGGCCCGGTAGTCGGGAGCACTGTCACTGCCCTTGTCGACTTTGCTGAGGGTGACTTTGGCCTTGAGGCTGAGGGTCTGAATGGTGCCGTTGAAGCCGGCATTGGTCTTGGTGAAGGTGCCGATAGTTGCCATGGTGATTCTCCTTTGGTTTATCTCGACCGCGCCCATCGCGGCCTCGATGGAAGAGACCAAGACGAACTGGAGACGGCTGCACCCGCAGGGCCGAAACAAAGAGAAGGACGGCAGTGACGCTGTTATTTGGAGCGCAGCGCCCGCGAGGAATGGCAACGCCAGGGGAAAAAACTGCGGCAAGCGCAGCGCCTGCCGTTGCGGCCATCAGGCTACCGGGCGGCTAGCTTCCATCATGAGGGGCCGCGATGGAGGCTGTAAACAAAAGGAGATGGCAACGAATGAACAGGAATATCCATGCTGGTAGCCGCTTCTCGGCCTAAGCTGTCACCTGACTTTGGGGATGCAACTGCTATAAGTGAGTCCGGAATCGAACGATGTAAGATGTCTACGATGGTGTGGTAATTCACGTTCGCTTGGCCACCTCGTCGCATATTAGTTTCACGCATTCATTGAGGCGATGTTCTATGTCTTCGTCCCAAAATCGCAGAACTTTCCATCCGGCCTCGTTGAGAGCCTGATTGACACGACGATCCCTAGCGATGTTGGAATTAATCTTATTGAGCCAGAACACCCTGTTTGTGCGCAGGCGTTTCTCAAGGCTATGCATGTCTCGGCCATGCCAGAATGAGCTATCGCAAAATATTGCAACCTTCGTCCCAACGAAAGCTATATCGGGACAACCTATTACCTTGCGATAGTTCTTCCTGTACCTCAAGCCGGTTGCGAAGAGCGCACGGCGCAGAGCCACTTCGATGTTGGTTTCCGTAGAACGGACCCGGGACATCCGGTAGCTGACTGTTGGTGGAACTTCTTCTGATTTTGGCTGCTTCGCCTGCAATTTCTTTTACGCCATGGGTGGGATTTGCCAAATGATTCCGTAAGATAATCGCTGTGCGTGAATTGGTCGAAACGGGAACACCGCGTCGCGTGGCATCACGAGTTCGCAATGGTACTATTCAACGCAAATAGAACAATGACAAGTAGATCGGGTTGACAACACAATGCGAGTTAATGGAGCTTCCCCCCCAACTTTTATCGACCTTTTTTCTGGATGCGGCGGACTATCGCTGGGAATGGCCATGGCTGGGTGGCAAGGCGTTTTTGCGATCGAAAAAGCAAGCGACGCCTTCAAGACGTTTGAGGCAAATTTCCTGAGTGGAAACCCTTCGATTCGATTCGCCTGGCCAGAATGGCTTGAGAAGCGGGCACACTCCATTGAGGAAATCCTAAGGGACCATGAAGCAGACATTCGGCGGTTGAGGGGTTCAGTCGATGTAGTAACCGGTGGTCCACCTTGCCAAGGATTTTCATTCGCTGGCCGGCGGATACAGCATGACCCAAGAAATCGGTTGTTTGAGCAGTATGTCCAGTTCGTGTCGGATGTAAGGCCCAAAGCAATCGTTTTGGAAAATGTGAACGGCATGCAGATTGCGCATGGCGCGACAAAACGGGGAAAGGGTGCGCGACCTGGGCCAAAGCCAAAATCGTACTACCAAAAGTTGGTCGAAGCCCTTGACGGAATTGGATATGTTGCGGAAGGGTGGATCGTCAACGCTGCTGATTATAGCGTCCCACAATACCGGCCACGGCTGGTTGTGGTTGGGCTCCAGCGATCGCTAGGAAGGCAGCTCGACGGGGGAATTTCGAGTGCCATCGAATTCATTCGCGATTGTGGGGTGAGACAGAGGAATGAGCTGGGCTTCCCCGACATATTGACCGCGCAAGATGCAATATCTGATCTCGAAATTAGGGGAAGACCATTGCTGGATTGTGTGGACCCGTGTTCGCGAAAGGGATTTTTTGTGCCCGATTATGAGGGTCCGAAGACCCAATACCAACGTTGGGCAAATAGCGGCATTGGCAATGATGGAATGGATAGCACGCGCTTGGCGCGCCACAGTGAAGCGGTCGTTGAACGGTTTGAGGCAATCCTGCGCGAGTGTCGAAAGGGAGTCTCCGTGAGTGACGTTGATCGGGCACGCCTCGGGATGCTAAAGCACCGCACCGTCCCAATGGCACCGAATAAGCCCGCCCCGACGATTACAACGTTGCCGGATGACGTATTGCACTTTAGCGAGCCCAGAATCCTCAGCGTTCGTGAATGTGCGAGGGTACAGTCATTCCCTGATTGGTTTCGTTTCCATGGCAAGTACACCACTGGCGGGCAACGACGGAAGAAGGAATGCCCCCGCTACACGCAAGTCGGAAATGCCGTTCCACCACTGCTGGCAAGGGCTGTCGGACTAGCATTGCAGCAGGTCCTAGCCGCGGTAATAAGGGAAGAAGTGCCCGTACGAAATAACTCAACGTCGAAGGTTCGTTCCGGTGGCGTGGCGAAGGACTCCCTTCCCACAATTTGTGCTTAAAAATGGATGCCACTCCTGAAATTCCATCCTTGCCCGCCGCCTTGTTGGATTGGGCGGGACACAAATCGGGAGGCGTCCGTCGCTTATTCCATTCGGCCGGTGGTAGACCGACAGGCAACGTAGTCTTTACGCCATTACTGACACGACTTGGCGCATGGTGCACAGCCCTAGCATCTGGCGTTGAGGGGACTCCTCGGATCGTCCTATTGGTTGGTGGGCCGGGCAATGGAAAGACCGAGGCAATCGAGTTCACAATTAAGAAGCTAGATGCTGACCTCGAGCTTTCGGGGGCGTTGGTTGGTGCGCTACGGTCCCAGTTTCTCCGTGAGGATGGCGGCACCCCGCGCCACGCGGTTGGTAACATTTCAAGCCTTTCGAATGGCAGATATCCGTACCAACTGTCAATTGTTCAGGATGCTTCCGTTAGGGACGATGCTCTTGAGAAATCCCCGGCTGATCTGCTCATCGAAGATCTCGGAAGGTTGGTTTCGGGCGATCTAAACCAGATCTACTTGGCCTGCATAAACCGAGGTATTTTGGACGATGCCTTGATCGCCGCAACCGATGGTGACCAGAACGAAGTGCGAATTGTCCTTGAGGCAATTGTTCGGTCGGTTGGCGTCGGCCCCGACACTCCGGGATGTTGGCCGCTTGCGGGCTATCCGGCCTTTGGGGTTTGGCCGATGGATGTCGAGACCCTTTTGGGAGACACCGTAATTCACGGTGAATCAGCATCGCCTGCAATGCAGGTAATGTCAGCGGCTACGAATCCGGCATATTGGCCAAAGGAAGGAGCATGCGCGGCCGGGGATCGATGTCCATTTTGCCTCAGCAGGTCGCTACTTTCTGCTGAGCCCCATAAGTCATCGCTACTTAAGGTATTGCGATGGTATGAGCTTGCGAGCGGTAAGCGTTGGAGCTTTCGTGACCTATTTTCGTTGGCTTCATACCTGCTCGCGGGCGTGCCGGCCTCCGAAGCAAAAAAAATGGAGGATCCATGTTCTAGGGCTGCACGATTAATCGAGCTTGGTAAATCCACCTCCGGAAAGCCTGATTCATTGCGTTTGAGTGTTCCATTCATCTTGGTTGCATCGCAATACCAACATGCCTTGTTTGGCCGATGGCCACACGCCGGCCTGCGTAGCTTGAGGGTGGATATTCAGGAACTCCAGCTAGGTAGCCATCCGACGCTAATGGGGCTCTACCATTTCCTCAATCGTGGGTCAGCCACCTCCGTCCCCGCGACACTTGACACCCAACTCTCAGGATTGGGGGAGCTCCTGGACCCGGCCATTGCGGATCCCGACATGGAGGTTGAGGTTAGTTCCCGTACGAAGATCCGCCTTCGGGAAATTGACACCCGTTTCAGCCAGTCCGTTGGTGAGGGATTTTCCTACATTCAAAAATATCGATGCCTTACCGTCCTTGAGTCTGATTTGCTGCGTAGGCTCGCGGAGGCTGACGAGAAGTTGTCTGATCCTGATATCGTAAAGCGTAGGCCCATGGTCGCCTCTAGGGTCCAAGCCTTGGTAAGGGACTTTGCATGCCGAATGGTCCGACGTTCAATTGGGTTGCGCTCCGCTGCAGTAAGGGATGCGGAGATACTTCGCGAATTTGAAAGGGTCCTCGGCGGCGATCCCCAACTGTTACATGACGCAGTCAAGCAAGTTGAGGGGCTCCTAAATGAAAAGGACCGCTTCGTCGTAACTCTCAATACCACTTTTGGCGAGCCGCTCCCGCCAATGCAACGAAGGGCAATTTTGACAACTGCTCGGCAGAAGGTGAAGGCCCGCGAAGGGCCAAATGGGGACCGGCCACATTCCGCGATTCGTTTCCTGACGGTGGGCTCAGGGGCGGGCACACAGTCGATTCCACTTACCTATGAACTTTTCAAGGCCGTCCGGGACTTACGCCGTGGGATGACGACTTCGTCCTTACCACGCCCTGTCGTTGCGATGTTGGATACGACCAGAGCCCGGCTCTCAGGGCAAATCGTTCGTGACGAAGAGTTACTGGAGGAAGGTGAGATTCGGATCGGGCTACGTGACGACGTCATCGTAAGAGAACTAGCTACATTCCTCGTTCGTTGGGAGGATGAGCGATGACCATGCAGCGATTGCGTGAAAGTCCTTGGAAGTCATCCCATGTTGCTTACGAGTCGTCCGCATTCAACATCCGACCTGCGCCAGAGTTCTCGACCGCGGAAGTTGTGGTGGCATCACTTTATCGAGCAGTCGGGTTTAACGGATACGCCGAGACGGAAGTTCCGAAGGCCGGACGGGAATTCGATCGCCTCAGCCAGGCCGCAAGAAACAAGAAATTTGAGCCAGGAAAGATCAGGCCAGATACATGGCGGACAGTCCTCCATGGGGTGCTCGAAAGTCCAAAACAACCTAACCAATCCTCAAAGCGATTCCTGCAGCTCTGCCCCGTCGTGCCAGACGTTACGCTCTATTCTGGATCGGCTCGCCTTGCGGGAAACTCTTGGAATCCTGGCCAGTTGATACAGCGGATGATTTGTCTTGGAAGTGAATCTGATATAGCTGCTCAGGCGACTTGGGGTAGGTTGTTTGATGCCCTGTCTGTTACTGGGGAAGACGACGTTTGGGCGCGCTGGCTTCAAGAGGAATTCCAGCGCCGTGGCAAGAGTGCGCGCACATGGACAGCAACCCCCATTGAACTTGCTGCAAGCCTACCAAAGGCAGACAAAGATGCGCTTAGGTACCCTGCACGGCAGTTTGTACTTGACCTAGAAGCGACGATGGATGCGAAGGTAAGCATGACTAGGCGGCAATGGGTCAGTTTGCTAGAAGCAGTCATTCGGCTTGGTTCGGTAATGCACGTGGTCTGGCTATGCAATGTAAATGAAAAGCTATGGAGGACCGTCCGTGAAATACTCGGGGGGCAACCCGCACCACAGAGCGACGATGAGGTCCGAAAGAAAATAGTGAATGGAGATGCACGGTGCCTAGCTTACGGAAACCCAGCAGTCTCTATCATCAAGGAATATGCGTCTGGTTACCTGACCGCGCGTATTGGTTTGAACGTGATCTTGTGGGCATTGGAGGAACTAGGCACTCCTATAGAACGACTGAGTTCGTCAGGTGACCTGTTGAAGTTCTTGGTAACGATTGAACGGAATCGCGGTCCCCTCCTCGATGCCAAAGTATTGGCGATCCATACCGAAGTCACAGACAGGGAGGCAAGGGCCATCGCATGCAAGAAGGGCATCGGTTCAAACCTCATCGAATTTGCACGCCACACGCTGGGGCAACGCCAGACTTCCGATGAGAGCTTACGTGGATACGACCAAAGCTATTTCTTACGCAAGCGCGGCGAAGCCCGCAATGCACCGTGGGTTGTCTCTCTCGGGCCAGTTGCATTGTTGGCTATGGTCCATTGCTGTCTTCGCGAAGCTGCGGGGCCGCGGTCGATACAGAGGCTCCGCGACCACCTCGAATGGTATGGCGTACAAGTCGACCTTGACAACATGAACGGAAGTGACCTCGGCCGGAAACTTCGGATGTTAGGGCTCGTATTGGACAGCCCTGACGCGGAGTCAGGAATGTTAATGATTCCACCATTTAGATCTTCGGCAAAGCTCGGAGCAGGCCTGTGAAACGAATAACGCTGGAGCTTGCTAGCCAGATTAGGGACCGGGTTCGGAGCCAGGTGGCGAACCTGCAGGGGGCAACAGCCGAGTTCCGTACAGTTTTCCATGGGCCACCACGTGACCTGATGCTTGAAGTCCTACAGCTTCTAATGAACGAGGGCGGAATTGAGGTCGCGCTACCAAACGGCCAACAGATGGTCTTGCCCGTGTTGCTCCAAATGGACCAGTTGTCGTCAGGACAGCACAATCCAGCCGTTGGTGCATCCGGCCAATGTGAGCCGAGCCACTTGCTCTCCGTTCGGAATTCCCAGAATCCAAGTTTTGTTGCCTTGCTAGCCCCAGGAGGGCGGCAGGTCAGCCTGTCCTTGTCGTCGGCGAGTGATGAATTTGGGCTCTCGGCGGCAAGCAATTCCGCAACTGCAACGATTGTGGATTGGCTAAATGACCCGTTCATCCAGAAACTGATCGACGATGCGCTTGATAGACATTCGTGGCCTTCGGCAGAGCAAAGGCATGACGCCCATCGCCTCGTGGAGGAGTCCGCTCGGGGGGCGGACGAGGCCAATCGGCATAGTGTGGATCGGCGCGGCGCATGGGCTGTCTTGTCCCGGATATGGTCCATATCGGACCCTAGCATCCCATTCGGAAAATCGCTTAGCTTGGCCTGTGGGTTTCCCCCCATGGATGACGGTTCAATCGATGCGGGTGAACAAATTGGAGTGTTAGGCGACCTGGCCAGTGACATGGAAGACAGTGGTTTCACTGCTGGTTTCGAACGCATTTGCGCGGATACAGAATCCGATGACCTGCAACCTCTTCACGTAGCCCACGAATACCTTGCGCTAAAGTGCGATCGCCCAACTGCCTTCCCCCGCGCCCCCCAATATTTCTATGCTCCGTTTCAAGGCGACGAAATTGCGGAGCCTCCACATTGGTGGTCCTACCTAACTGTCGAAAGATGGAAACGGTTACTTGAGGATACGTCCGATCGGCCGCGGGGAGCCATTAAGATCGAGTGTGTGAATTCGATAATTCCGGTTGCGCGTGGGATAAACGCGGTGGTGGTATCGGATGTGGAGCTTGAAGTTTCCCTTCCAGAAACGCGCGACACACCGATTAACGTCGGGGTAATTCGAGAAGGGGCGGTTGCCATTAAGCGCGATTGGCGTTTGGCAGTCTCGAATGCCGGTAAGCTTGTTGACGACGTACTTCCCGCGCATAGCAGCCAACTCCGATATTCTGCCGAAGCGGTCGGGTTCAAGAAGGGTAGCGTTCGAGTGATCTCACTAAGCACCTGGAAACCAGGGCTTATTGTTTATTCGAGGACTGCATCAAAGATTGCGCCCCCCAAGGCTTCTCGGGACAAGAAGGCCAAGGTCACTTATGAGACCTCACTGACATTGAACGGCCAAGGCCGCCACTACCTTGACGTATATGTGGGATCGGGAGTCGCGGTTGGCGATACCGCCCGTGGTAGCGATGAGGGTGGTGGGGTCACCGAGGAAAAAACCTCCCCAATAGCAAAAGCGTCGGAAACGGCATACGGCTTTGAAGTCGATGCTACCGCTGATTGCTTCTACGACATTACGATACAGCGCGGTGGCGAACCGGAGGTCACGGTCCGAATTTACCTTAGCTGCGAAGACTCCACCCCCGACCACTGCAGTAGTGAGTTCGAGCGCCTCATACGGATGAATCGGCATCGGAGGGCGACCTCAGATGTACATGTCAACCGACACCTTCGTTGTACTGACCTAGAGGGCTGGATGCTTGACCAGAACCAAATTACCCATTCGTTCTATCCATTGGCATTGGCTGCGGATTACGCAAGCGATTGGAGGGCTCGCGACTGGATGTCGCAACAGGACACAATACTTTCCAAAGGGGTGTTCCTACACGATCCCAGACCGCAACCCAGCGCCTTCCAGCCGCCCATGCAGTTTCTTGCGTGCCGGCAAGACATGGCGACGCGAGTTCGAGGGAAGGACGGCAACGGATTGGTTGAAGCTGCAAAACTCGGAGAATTGCTTGCAAGTGACCAAGAGTTTGCCGAAGTGGTTGAAGGATACGTTCGTTCGTACCTTGAGTGGTTGGAGGCCGACCCTAACGTTGCAGCTTGGATCGACATATCAATCCTTACTGAATTCGAGTCGGATGGTGCAACGTTGGTACCAGAACCCTATGCAATCTTGGTTTCCCCACTGCACCCAATACGATTTGCTTGGCATTGCCTCGCCCAACGCACGTTGTTCCAAGCAGCAAGAAAACTTCCTTGTCCGGCCGCAAGCATTTTAGATCCAGATGTGATCCCCGATTCGATAGTCCTTCCCCTTATCACTGCATCAGGCGACATCAAGGGGCGGCCATTCCTGTCGGTGGAATGTAGTTCCGATTACTGGTCCGTATTGTGGAACTCGGAGCGGCTTGACCGACTACCTCGGTTGGCTGACAAGGCGCCGTTCGATCGAGAATTAGGAATCCTCGTCGGGGGCGTTGCAAGTGGCTTTAGCGTATCCCAAGTCCATCGCGCCCTTGGCGACGTATCAAGCATGCTTGTCGCGAAGCCGGTTCTAAACGTTTCTGTGACTAGCGCAGCCGGGCACAACAACGCATGCAATGAAGGCTTGGTTTCATGGTGTCGCAAGGCATTCGGTGCGTCCGATGAACCAGTGACGCAGTTGACGTCCCTTGGTCCACGGCTCATCCAAATTTTGGACGGTCGTGAAGACATAGCCAGGCCAGATGACGCTGAAATCTCAAACCTTGCCGAGGACACCGGCAATTCCGTGAGGTGGTATGGGACGGGGGATACGGGAATTCGCCCAGACCTGGGGATAATTGCCCAGCTTGAAACGTCAAGTGCTGGGTGCGACAACACCAAAATCGGCTCACCAATTGGATTTGGTGGCTTGATCCGACATCGCATACGCCAACAACTAAAGGCCGGCTCTGGCGCCTTCCTCAGCGAGACACGTACTGGATATCCCACCCCGCCAAGTGGGGATGGGTTAGCGGATAAAACGATCGCCGCAATCGTCAGGCTAGAAAACCTCGGGCCTTCAAAGATCGGCTATACATTCGCCCCTAGCGTCAATGCGATCCGAAAAGTTTTGACGGAGGCCAAGGCTGACTATGCTGCCGTTTCTTCTTCAGCGATTGATCCCGCTTGCTTCCTTGGAGGATGGTTGGAGGGCACATACCTCTGGGACTATGACCTGCCGTCCTATTCGAGTCGAGCGGGCGATAGCAATGGCTATTACCTACTGTCCGGGATCAAGGACCTAGATCGAGAAACCCTTAAAGCAGTGTTGTGTCGCCTCCCAGGCTGCGAGGAGATGGACGATCCGCGACTGGATGAGGCGATCCTTGAAGTCGCGCGAAGGGGAATTCCAACGGTACGGGGCCTTTCAAGTGGACATTCTGGAGCTAGTGGAGACTTGGGCTTGTTCGTGGCTTCGCGCATTTTGCAAGACGAATTTCGAATTAACCAACAGACCGCACAGGGTTTGCTGCCGACCTTGTTTGAGGCGGAGTCAGAGACTCAGCTCCTGATCGTCATTCCGATCGATCCGTTCAAAGGGTATTTGGATGACTTAACCGTTGCCGTTGGAAAAGCGTCAAACCAACGACCGGACCTGATCATCGTTGGCGTACGTTTGTCTGATTCACGAGTTTCCATGAAGTTGACTGCAGTTGAGGTTAAGTACCGAAGTGCGAAAGAACCTATGCCCATAGTGGCATGCCAAGAGGCACTGAATCAGGCGAAGTCGCTATCTGACCTCCTTGGGGAGATCAAGAAGCGGTCTCTGGATCCTGAGCTATCGATGTGGAGGCTAGCCTTCCAGCACCTCCTCACATCCATGATTGGTTTCGGCTTTAGGGTCTACAGCCAACAGTCGCACATAGCCAAGTTGGGAGCGAAGTGGTCTGGCTACCATGCCAGAGTAGTGGAAGCGATCATGTCGGATGAAATGGCCCTGGAAATTGACATGCATGGTCGGCTAATCGTAATCGACGGATCTACTTCAAGCGGTCCCCGTGATTCTGACGGCGACGGGTTCAAGGAAACCATAGTACTTAGCCATAGTGACGCCGCTTCTGTTGTCAAGGATGACACTCCGGCAATCTATGCTGCGGTTAAGGCAGGGCTCGGCGATTGGGGCATGTTCCCAGCAGTGCTGGCGCCCACTGAGCCAACAGAAAGTCTCAGGCCCAAAGAGACACCCGCGTCTACTGCTGATGGCGCGGCTAATACGCCAGCTATAGCATCGGCCGTAGGCTCTGACACGGAACCAACGAAATCAGCGGAGTGCGCCCAGCCAGCGTCGCCCCACGGAGATCAACTTGGGGAGAAAAAGCCTCAAGCCGTGGCCCCAGTTGGTTCTGGGGGTGTAAGCCATTCTGGCGAGGTGCGTTTAGGAGTCGAGGTGTTGATTGGTGAAACTGTCGACGGCTTTCGTCCTGAAACTCGGCACGTTAACCTCAGTGACACGAGGCTTAACCAATTAAACGTTGGTGTCGTTGGAGATCTGGGGACAGGTAAGACGCAATTGCTGAAGTCGTTGGTCTACCAGATCGCAAAAAGTGGAACAGACAACCAAGGCGTCACACCAAGGGTCTTGATCTTTGATTACAAAAAAGACTATAGCTCCGAAGATTTCGTGAAAGCGGTCGGTGCGAAGGTGGTGAAGCCATACCACCTGCCATTAAACTTATTCGATGTGGCCGGGGCTGGAGAATCCATGACCCCATGGCTGGACAGATTCAAGTTCTTTTCCGACGTATTGGACAAAATCTACACAGGCATTGGCCCGGTGCAGAGGCAACAACTCAAGCGAGCCGTTCGCGAGGCATATGAAAACTGCAAACTACTCGGACGCCAACCGACGATTTATGACGTACATTCGAATTATCAGGCCCTACTGGGCAACAAATCCGATGCGCCACTTTCAATCATCGACGATCTGGTCGACATGGAGATATTTTCACGCGAGCCCATCGCTGGTGATGGGTTCGACAAATTCTTAGATGGCATCGTAATCATCTCATTGGACGCGCTTGGTCAGGATGACAAATCAAAAAACATGTTGGTGGCTATCATGCTAAACATGTTTTATGAGCACATGTTGCGCATCCCCAAGCGGTCATACATTGGGGCCAATCCACAATTGCGGGTTGTCGATTCATTTTTGCTCGTCGACGAAGCGGACAACATAATGCGATATGAATTTGACGTATTGCGCAAGGTATTGCTGCAAGGACGCGAGTTCGGAGTGGGTGTGATATTGGCATCGCAGTACCTTAAGCACTTCAAGGCGGGCGCCACGGACTATCGGGAGCCACTTCTGACTTGGTTCATCCACAAAGTACCGAACGTAACGCCACAGGAACTTGGGGCGCTGGGGCTGAGCGGCGAGACGAGTCCAATGGCTGAGCGTATAAAATCCCTTGCGGTACACGAATGCTTGTTCAAGACGTTTGACGTCTCTGGTGAGATCGTTAAGGGATTACCCTTCTTTAGTTTTTTGCACAAAAGCTCCTAACCCTCCTTGCTCTGTCGCAAGTTTGCGACAGAGCAACATCCCCAGAACATCGGCGATCCGCTCTGTCTATGACAATGGCCCGTCGGTATTTGGAGACATTTTCAATATCCCCAAATGCATATTTCAGTCGAGCAATGTTACGTATGTCATTCAGATGTAGGCAAATGTAAACACTGGAATAGTTATTGCTCATTATGAATCCGTCAAGATGACCCATCACTAACGATGATGGCCTACGTCAGTGACATTGGTAATAGTCGCTCCGAACAATAAGCAACAATAGTGAGTTGAATATGCCGGGTTCAGCTAAAACCGTAGTCCTCAAGCTGCGCAAAGCAGTGCAAGTCCGAGCCTTGCTTGGCGAGTTCAGCAGCACGCTGGGCAAAGAAACCCTAAGATTTCGCATTTTTCAAGATCACGAAACATTCGTCTGCGAGCGCCGCTTTGTGGAAAAGGACGGCACATCGTTTACCGTTGTCCTTCCCTTCGATGAACCTGCCGTTGCGCGCGCCTTATTGGCAGCCGACCCTTATTACTACCAACTGCGCGACAAAGTCGGCCGCGTGCTGATCCGATTGAACAGCGAATCGCGAGTCGTCGGTGGGAAACGCCCTGCCTGAGGACTCTCAATCGGTGCTGTTCGCCGATGCGTGCATAGCCTGCATCGCTCAATGCGTGACCGAAACGGACGTGCAACAGCTAGTTTGCACGATCCTACGCCATTTCGAGTTCGAGTCATATGTCTTCGTCGTCATGGTAAGGGACGGGACGCGTGAGCATTACCGCTATCTCCTCGGTTGCGATCCCGGTCTTTGCTATCGCTATTTCCAGAACAAGTGGTATGCCATCGACCCGTTCATTGACTATGCGTTGCGCAATACCAGCCCAGTGCTCACGGCAGATGTGCCGAACAAAAGCGCGGGTCAAAAGCGCATGCGGCAGGATGCGGAAGCAAATGGTTTTCGGGACGGTATTGCGGTGCCGGCGCACGGTAACTCGTCGGCGCTGGTCGGCGTTCTCTATTTCGGCACCAACGCGGGTCCCGAACACGCACGCCGCAGTCTCGACAAGCACCGCAACCTGATGCGTGCTTTAGCCCTGGAACTGCTGGAGTGGTGGAATGCTCGGCTTTGCACCAACGCCATGATGGAATTCAATTTGGATCTAAACGACATCGATTTGCTCTGCGAGGCACGTGATCGTTCAATATCCGACGAAGTAGCCGCCAAGCTGGGCTTATCGATAGCCTGCGTAGAAAAACGCTATGAGCGGTTGAACCATAAGCTGGGAGTGCCGAACAAGCGGTACGCTGTGGAAAAGGCGATCGAGCTTGGTCTGATTACTCCCGCGGCATAGCCTAGTGCTGCCGTCTACACCTAAGCGATCGGTTATTAGCTTTACCGCTTAGGAACCTTGGTTCTTGCCTTCTGGATGACGCCGAGGGCGGCCTCAATGTCGGCCTGTTTAACCTTCCCGGTTTCCCGTAGCGTCAGCAACACGGCCACCGGCTTCGGTAGATTGCGCCCACCTTCATAGCGGGAACCTCCGCTCTGGGTCACGCCGAGTGACGACCAAAAGGTATGTTGATTTACGCCCAATTTCTTGCGATACCCGGCGAGGTCGCCGATGTCGAATTTTGGTTTTGCCGTCAGAAGACACCCGATCTCAAGCCTGCGGTCGAGCTGGCCGCGAAGGGGCACGCAGCAGCGTCCCTTGTCCATATCGACCGGCATGTACACGAAGTTGTTGACGACCGGACCCGTTACGATGAAATCGCGCGCGACTATGCCGCGCTAACGGAATGGGAACGCGAACGCACTCTGATCGTGTCCGGCACTAACGCGGCACGCCGCGAAATCAATGCCCTGATTCGTCTCGAACTCGGCATCGAGGGCAAGGGCCGCGAGTTCGACACGCTGTCACGCATCGACCTGACCCAGGCCGAACGCCGTTATGCCCCGAGCTATGAAATCGGCAACTACGTGCAACCGGAACGAGACTACGAGCGGACCGGCCTCAAGCGCGGACAGCTTTATCGCGTGACGGAAATCGAAACGCACAATCGCCTCGTGTTGACGGGTGAGGACGGCCACCGTACCGAAATCAACCCGCGCTCCCATACCCAGTTGAGCATCTACGAAAAGACCTGCAGCGAATTCGCACCGGACGACTGGGCGCGCATCACGAGGAACGACCCCGCCCTGGATGTCTCCAACGGCGACCGGGTACGCGTCCGCGAAGTATCCGCCGACCGCATCACTTTGGAGAACGAGAAGGGACGGCGCATCGAACTGGACGGGCGCCATCCGCTGCATGTCGAGCATGCCTATGCCAGCACCGTACACGGCGCCCAGGGCCTGTCCACGGATCGCATGATGATTGACCTCGACACACGCAGCCTGACCACCGGCAAGGACCTGTATTACGTCGCCCTGAGCCGTGCCCGCTACGACGTGAAGGTCTACACCAATTCCCGACTCGAACTGCCCGCAGCAATCAGCCGGGACAACGTGAAGGCGGCGGCACTGGATATTCGGCGTGCACCACCGCCTGAATTACATCGAGAACAGCGGCCTGAACGCAGTGCGCCGCAGTTGCAACGCACTCCCTGACCAGTGGAGGAACCGTGATGGGCCGAGTCATCAGCTTGCGCCTCAATGACACCGACGACGCGCGCCTGAGCGGAGCCGCCGCAATGAACGGCGTATCGCTATCGTCCTATATCAAGTGGCTGATCGGCAGCGGACGGTCGGGCATTGAATCCGGCATGGGCATGGTGCTGCACCGCCTAGACGATCTGGCCGTGTCGATGGCGGACATCCGGGAAGCCGTCGGGGAAAACAAGCCGGCGCCGCCGCTCGACTTGCCGCCACGAACCGTTATTGCGACCCGGCTCAAGGAACGCGGCCTGCCCTCCAGCACGATCCGCCTGGTCGAGGCGGTGCTCGATGAACTGGGCGGCAAAAAGACGCGCGCGGGGCCATCCTCGTGATTACACCGGTAAACAATTATTCCGCTCTCCATGCGGGTTTGCGGGGTGATGTGCACACATTCGTAAACGCCTGTTTACAGCCAGTGCCAGCAACCATGCGGGTTGGCGAGCAACTTGTAGGTGCGTCTGGTGTGGTGGGGTTTTTGCGAGTTAAAGACGAGCAAAAGAGCGTCCTCGTTGCCGAAGCTTCAGCTTCGGCCTGCAATACAAGCCAGATTCAGCCAATGACAATAGATAGACAACAACTCGATAACCACACGGATACCAAAAGGCAACACTCGGATAACGGAAAGGTAACAAAGTGAATACGCAGTGCGCGTCCGGAGCATTGTCGAACCTTAAAGACGCCCTCCAGGAACTGCCCATCGCCCGCAATACCAAAAGGTTGTTGCCGCTGTGGCCGTTCATCGAGGCCAAGCTGGCTGCAGGAGTATCCATTGCCGAAATTCTCGAACTGCTGAACGGCAATGGTTTCGACATGAGCCTCGGTACTTTCAAGATGTATCTGCATAGACAGCGCAAACGGCAGCGAGGCATTGCGCATGACCGGTCTGCGCTTAATGCCACGGCAACACTCGGCGTGGTTGCGCCAGCAACGTCGCCGCCAATTTCAGCAGTAAAGGTGGGGGCAACGCGCCCACCGACTTTCGATTACGACCCTCGCGGTATTCCCGATCTTTTGAAATGAGGTAATCATGGAAAACACTGTTCACTTCGTCCTCCAGGCCAAAGGTGGCATTGGCAAGTCCTTTATCAGCACATTGCTGGCCCAGCACCTGATCAACGAAACCGGCGCCGTCCGTTGTTTCGACACCGATCAGGAGAACGCCACGTTCGCGCACTACGAAGCTTTGGCCGTGCGTCATATCACGGTCGCTGACCAGTCACGGCTGATCGACCCGAAGAAGTTCGACGCGCTGATGGAAACGCTGCTGACCGAAGAGGGCAACTTCGTCATCGACACTGGCGCCAACACTTTTTCCAACCTCTTGGCCTACATGATCGAGAACGAGGTATTCCCGTTGCTCAAGGATGCCGGCAAAACGGTCTATGTCCATACTATTGTCGGCGGCGGAGACACGTTGGCGGATACCGCCAACGGCTTCTATGCCATCGCCCAGCGGGTCAATGGCACCCGTGTGGTGGTCTGGTTCAATGAACACTTCGGCGAAATCAAAACCGCCGAAGGCAAGCCATTCATCGAGACTCAGGCATACAAGCAAAGCGCACCACGGCTTGCCGGTGCGGTGACGCTGTTCAAGCGCAATGCCGCGACCTATGGCGCGGACATTCGCAAGCTCAATACTCAGCGCCACACAATCTCGCAAGCGCTGGCCTCCACCGATTACACCTTGATGGAAAAGCAGCGGATCAAGACTTTCGGCCGCGACGTATTCGATCAGTTGCGGGCACTGCCATGGTGACGGATACGCGGCGACTGCGCGCGACGATTTTTGAGCGCAGCGGCATCGCCATTGATGAGCATGACCCAATCATGGCGGTCCTGGTGGCGTCTGCGCAACAAACGGAAGAAATCGGCGCACGCTTTTTGCGCCGAATGAGTCCGGTGCGCGTCGTTGTCGCCGTGGCGATCACAGGGTTTGTGTTCGCCACGGCGGGAAGCCTAGTCACTTGGCGCGTTGAACAGCGGCTTTTTGCTGTTGAACGCGCTGACTGGATGCGCCAGCAAAGCAATCCACACCGGGAAGCGTTGCTGCGCTCCGGCCAGGGAATGGCTGCGCTAGCGCTCGCGGAGTCGGGCGTTGCCGAACTTCTTGCCAAGTGTAATGGCCGTCCGTCTTGGCGAATCGAGGACGGTTATTGCATTCCGCTAACAACGGATGGAAAACCCGATGGATTTAGGCTTGGGGACAGACAAGCTCGGATAAATGCCGGGACGTAGCCGGAATATTTTCAACAGTCAGGAGTAAACGAAGTGGACACCAAACTACTTACCTCGGAACAAGTCGCCGATATTCTTGGCGTCACAGGACATACGCTGGCCGTTTGGCGATCAACGGGCCGCTATGATCTTCCCTACGTGAAGTCCGGGCGTCTGGTGCGCTATCGCGAGACCGACGTTACCGGTTTTATCGAACGGCGCCTGCAGGCCCCCTATCGCGTCGGTACGGACAGTTCGCGGACTGCCCGGTGATTCGGGCAGTTTTGCCAGCCTGAATTATGACAATAGCAAATGGCCTCATCCAGTTTACGCAGCCAAATAACCTAACCCCGGCCTAACCCCAATAAAAAAAGGAATTAGACCGATTGGCTAATTCCTTGATTTATTGGTAGGCGCGATTGGACTCGAACCAACGACCCCCACCATGTCAAGGTGGTGCTCTAACCAGCTGAGCTACGCGCCTGCTTAAGAGCGGCGCATTCTACCCGAAACGCGTCTTGCGTCAAACAGATTCATGTTCTTGCGCGCAATGCACGCATGATTTTTCATGCATCGCAGGGCCATCCAGCATGGTGAGATATCCCGCCTCGCGTCCTGCGGCAAGCGCGCGTGGAATCAGCGCGTTTGCTTATGACCATCCTCCATCTGTTCCGCCAAACTACGCTATCCGCCGTCTCGCCGGCGCCGACTTTTGCGTCGGTTTGCAGGCCGTTGCTTCGGGTTTTCCCGCGAACCCGCGATTGCCGGTAATTTTGCGGAAAACTACGCGCGAACGCCGCCCGACGCGGCGGGCAAATGACCGGTCGCCTGACCCGCGCCGGGTTTACAGATCGGCGGGTGGCCGTTATAGTCCGTCCATGTTCCGCATACCCCTTCGCTTAGCAGGCGCTTCTTTTTTGCTTGCCGGTTTTCTGCTGTCCCCGCTCGCCCGGGCCGATGAGCCGATTGTCATTCCGCCCCCGCTGCGGGTTTCCTTCGTTGACCGCGCCACCGCCACGGCGCAGGATGTCATCGATCAGGCAGTTGATCTGCTGGGCATCCCCTATCGGTGGGGCGGCAGCACGCCCGAATCGGGTTTCGATTGTTCCGGCTTTGTCGGCCATGTATTTCGCACAGGGCTGGGCCTGATTCTGCCGCGCAGCGCCATCGAGCTCAGCAAGGCCGGCGAGCCGGTCGCCACAGACGAACTGAAACCAGGCGATCTCGTCTTCTTCAACACCATGCGCCGCGCCTTCTCGCATGTCGGCATCTATCTCGGCGACAACCAGTTTGTCCATGCCCCGCGTGCCGGAGAGCGGGTGCGCATCGATAGCCTGCGCGACAACTACTGGACGCGGCGCTTCAATGGCGCCCGACGGGTCAATCCGGAGTAGGCAACAGGCAGCTCGCTACCCTGTGCCGCCAGGCCTTTCAGCTATCGCCCCAATCCGCGCTATAGTGAAACTCCCGTAGCTCATTTGAAGGAATTATCGCCATGCTCCAACCAGTGATCGCCGCCAGATCGCCCTTTGCCGTTGCCGTTGAGGCAGGCAAGGATTATTACTGGTGCGCCTGCGGCAAAGCAAAAACGCAGCCCTTCTGCGACGGCAGCCACAAAGGCTCGCCATTCGCACCGCTCAAATACACCGCCGCTGCAACCACAACGGTATATTTCTGCGGCTGCAAGCAGAGTAAAACCGGTGCGCTATGCGACGGCTCGCATAAGTCGCTCCAGGAAAACTTGGCCTAGCCGCCGGTCACGCACATCGCTGGCTGCAGACCTGGCCCATGATTCCGTGGCTGCCGACCGAGCCCTGCTTTCCGCCGGTCGAGACGGCCCTTGCCGAACCCGCCGGCCCTGACGGCCTGCTGGCGGCGGGCGGCGATCTTTCACCCCAGCGCCTGCTCGCCGCCTACCGGCAGGGCATCTTCCCCTGGTATTCGCCCGGCGAGCCCATTCTGTGGTGGAGTCCCGATCCGCGCATGGTGCTCTTCCCCGCCGAATTGCATCTCTCCCGCTCGCTGGCCAAAGCCCTGCGCAACGCGCCCTACAGCGTGCGCCTCGACACGGCCTTCGCTGACGTCATCCACGCCTGCGCCGATACCCCGCGCAAAGGCCGGCAAGGCACCTGGATCAGCGCCGAAATGACAGCCGCCTACTGTGAACTGCATCGCCTCGGCTATGCCCACAGCGTAGAAACATGGATCAACGGACAGCTTGCCGGCGGGCTTTACGGCGTTGCCATAGGCCGCGCCTTCTACGGCGAATCGATGTTCAGCCATGCCCGCGATGTCTCAAAAATTGCGCTCGCCCACCTGTGCGCCTACCTCAAACGGCGCGGATTCGGCATAATTGACTGCCAGATGAAAACATCTCACCTCACCTCTCTGGGCGCCCGCCTCATTTCCCGCCGCGACTTTGTTGCCGCGCTGGCTGCGCTTGTCGCTGCAGACGAGACGCCCGGCGCGTGGCCGGCCACTGCCATCGACAGCTATTTCAGGGCGCAGCCATGACCCATCCGCGCGACCTGCCGTCCTTCCCGCTGCTGCAGTTCTACACCACCACGCCCTATGGCTGCTCGTACCTTCCCGGCCGCATCGCGCGCTCGCAAGTCGCCACGCCCATTCATCTGGTCGACAACAGGACCTACAGCGACCTGGTGCGCGCCGGCTTTCGCCGCAGCGGCATTTTCACCTACCGCCCGCAATGCGATAACTGCCGCGAATGCCAGCCGGTGCGCCTGGACGTCGCCCGCTTTACCCCCAACCGCAGCCAGCGCCGCGTTATGGCCCGGCACGCCACGCTGACTGCGCATGACTGCGGGCTCACGTTCCATGAAGACCACTATCTGCTCTACCGCCGCTATCAGGCCACGCGCCACTCGGGTGGCGGCATGGATCAGGATAGCCGCGAGCAATATGTCCAGTTCCTGCTGCAAACCCATGTCAATAGCCGCCTGATCGAGTTTCGCGAAGACGGCGTGCTGCGCATCGTCAGCATCGTTGACATGCTGGATGACGGGTTTTCAGCCATCTATACGTTCTACGATTGCGATGTTCCGCGTGCCAGTTATGGCACGTTTGCCGTACTCTGGCAGATCGCCGAATGCCAGCGCGCCGGACTGCCCTGGCTTTATCTCGGCTACTGGATTCGCGACAGCAGGAAGATGGCCTACAAGGAGAAATTCCACCCGATCGCTGTGTTGCGCAATGGCGAATGGCAACCGTTAAACGCAAGCGATACCGGCCGCTGAATTACTCAACCCGGTATTGCGGTATTGGCAAGACGCCGCTCAGCGCCAGGTTTCCTGCTCCCGCCGCCAATAGGCGCGCGCCACCAGCCAGATCAGGATGCTGCCCGCCAGCAGGACTAAAACCATGGGCCAGCGTGCCGGCCGGTTCCATTCGGCACGCTTGACCGCCCGCGCGACGGCATCCACGCGCTGATATTTCAGCGTGTTGTTGCCCACCTTGCTTGGCTTGCGGTTAAACAGCCAGGCATGCTGGAGGCTGTATTCCTTGGGATGGAAGCCCCATATCCAGGGCGCATCATGGCGCAGTAGCTCGACCATGCGATCGATCAATGCCTGCCGTTGCGGGCCGTTTTCCATTGCCTGCACCTGCTCGAACAGCAGGTCATATTGCGGATTGCCGTAGTTGGCCGCATTCGAGCCGTCATGCTGCACGGCAGCCTGCTTGCCATACAGCAGGAAAAGGAAGTTTTCCGGATCAGGATAATCGGCATTCCAGCCAAAGTAAAAAAGCTGGGCGGCTCCTTTGCGTATCTTTTCCTGAAAGCGGTTGTAATCGGTATTGCGCACCACCAGTTGCACATTGATCCTGCCGAACTGTTTGTTCAGCCAGTCCATGCGCGATTTGGCGCCGACGCCGGTGGCGGTGGTGTCGAGATAGATCACCAGCGGCTCGCCGGTTTTCGCGTCGCGCCCATTGGGCCAGCCCGCCTCGGCCAGCAGGCGGTTGGCCTCGGCTATCGGCTTGCGTCGGGGCTGTCCGTCCAGCCAGTCATACATGTAGCGGTTGATGCCGGCTTCGCCTTCGCGATAGCCAAAGATGCCCGGTGGTATCGGCCCTTGCGCGGCAACGCCGCGGCCGTTCTGAAAAATGGAAATGAATTCTTCCTGATCGATGGCAATCGAGATGGCCTGCCGCAGCTTGCGCGCGCGCTCTGCCGTACGCGGGTCGCTGCCGCCGACCAGCGGGTCGAGCCAGTTGAAGCCCATGTAGAACGTTGATGCCGCCACTGAGGTGGACAGCGCAATGCCCTGCGCGCGCATGGCGTCGGTCAGCGTGGCTTCGCCGCCGCCGCCCACCTGCACGGCCTGATCGAAAGAGTCGGAAGCGATGCCGGAGGCATCGTAATAGCCCTGCAAAAACTTGTTCCAGTACGGGATCTGCTCTTTCTCGCGCGTGAATACCACCTTGTCGATGAACGGCAGTGGCTTGCCGCAGTCATCCAGCAGCCCCGCCGATTGGTCTTCCGGTTCGCCTGCGCAGGGGTAGCGCTCGCCATGAAAATTGGGATTGCGTTGCAGCACCATGCGCGCATTCGGATCGTTTTCCGTCAGCATGTACGGGCCGGTGCCTACCGGATACCAGTCCAGCGTCAGATTCTTTTCCGCCATGCCGGGCTGGCTGTAGAACTTGTCCGCTTCCCACGGCATGGGCGAGAAAAACGGCATCGCCAGCCAGTAAAGAAATTGCGGGTACTTGCCCTTGATGCGAATGCGGTAATGGTAGCGGTCAATCACCTCGACCCCGGCGAGGCGATGCTGGCGCAGGTCTAGCCAGCCATCATGCCCCGCTTGCCGTCCCGGAAGGGGACTTGCTGCGCGGCGTAGTGCCAGCGCCGACTTTTGCAGGTCTTTGGCAAAATCGCCAAGACCGACGATATATCCGCTCATGAGCCCCAGGATCGGCGAATGCAGATGCGGATGCGCCAGCCGCTTTATGCCATAAACGTAATCCTCGGCGAGCAGTTCGCGCGTGCCGCGCCCGGCGAAACCGGCCAGCGTGTCGATGCGCGAAAGCCGTTCGGCAGACAATGCATGATATGCATAATCGCCGGATGCATTACGCGCAAACGCCGCATGCGGCTGATAGCGAATGTCCGGCTTGATGGCAATGATGTAATCCGTGAAGGCGATCTGCGCAGCATGGCTGCCGGCGGGCAGCACCTGCCCTTGCGCATCGAGATAGCGCGGCTGCGGCACGCGTTCGGCCGTTGCGGGCATCAGCGCATAGGGACGCCTGAGGTAATGGTATTGCAGCGGCGGTTCGTAAATCTGCGCGGTGAAAGCGATCTCATCTTCGCTGTACGACTGCACCGGATCAAGATGTTTCGGACGATCGGTAAACGCGGTGTAAAGAATGTTTTCTCTGCGTTCCGCTGCCGGATATGGATCGTTCCATGCCTCTCCGCAGCCCGTCAGCAGCAGGGCGGCAAAAGCAAAAACAAATGCGCGCAGGAACATGGGCATGTCGGCGAGTTTAGCCGATCCGCTATAATCCGGCGCTTGATTCACCCGAATCCACCTGAGGAAAAACGATGGGATTTCTTGCCGGAAAACGCATCCTGATCACGGGTTTGATCTCCAACCGTTCCATCGCATATGGCATCGCCAAAGCCTGCCATCGCGAAGGGGCCAGCCTGGCCTTCACGTATCAGAACGAGCGCTTCGCGGATCGCATCACCAAGTTCGCCGAAGAATTCGGCTCGCAGGCCGTCTATCCGTGCGACGTCGCCGAAGACGCGCAGATTGACGCGCTGTTTGTCGAGATTGCAAAGCATTGGGATGGACTCGACGGTCTGGTGCACTCCATTGCCTACGCGCCTGCGGAAGCGATTGAAGGCGACTTTCTCGACGGCGTCTCGCGTGACGCCTTTCGCATTGCGCACGACGTCTCGTCGTACAGTTTCCCTGCGCTGGCCAAGGCGGCCCGCCCCCTGTTGCTGAAAGGCAACCATGCCGCCTTGCTGGCGATGACCTATCTCGGCGCCGACCGCACCATGCCCAATTACAACACCATGGGCCTGGCCAAAGCCAGCCTGGAAGCCGCGACGCGCTACCTGGCCTTCTGCCTCGGCCCGCAGGGCATCCGCGCCAACGCGATCTCGGCCGGTCCGATCAAGACGCTGGCCGCATCGGGCATCGGCAACTTCGGCAAGCTGCTGGCCTACAACGCGCACCATGCCCCGCTACGCCGCAACATCACCATCGAAGAAGTCGGCAATGCGGCGGCGTTCATGCTCTCCGACCTGGCCAGCGGCATTACCGGCGAAATAATGTATGTGGACGGCGGCCTGAATACCACGGCCCTCGGCAACACGGATCCTTTGCCGGGGTGATGCACCCCGGCGCCCTGCTGTCATTGCCCGCATGAAAAGCGTCTTCCATACCGTTGCGCTGATCGGCAAGTATCAGAGTCCGGAAATTGCCGAATCCCTGCTGACGCTGGCCGAGTTTCTGCGCGGACAAGGTCTTGAAGTCCTGCTCGAAGAAGGCACGGCGGCAGCCGTGGGACCGCACCCCCACGCGGCCGCCAGCTACGAAGCCCTGGGTAAGCGCGCCGACCTGGCGGTTATCCTCGGCGGCGACGGCACGCTGCTCAATGCCGCACGCCGCCTGGCCGAGTTTGACGTGCCGCTGGTCGGCGTGAATCAGGGGCGGCTCGGCTTCATGACCGACATCGCCCGTGAATCCATGATCGAGAGCATGACCGCGCTGCTGGCCGGAAAGTATTCGCGCGAGCAGCGTTTTTTGCTGGATGCCGAGGTTTTGCGCCATGGCGAACGCGCCTGCCATGCCTTGACCCTCAATGACGTGGTAATCAACAAGGGCGATGCCGGACGCCTGATCGAACTGGAGGTCAAGGTTGATGGCGAGCTGATTCACGTCCTGCGCGCCGACGGCCTGATTATTTCCACACCCACCGGTTCGACGGCCTATGCGCTCTCTGCCAACGGTCCGATTCTGCATCCTGCGGTGGCCGGCATTGCCATCGTGCCGCTGTGCCCGCATGCGCTCTCCAACCGGCCGATTACCGTCAGCGACAGCAGTGCGATAAGCGTTACCCTGCTGCCGCCGCACGATGGACACATCCACTTCGACGGCCAGATGCGCTTCGACGCGCGAGGCGGCGATAGGGTGCGCATACAGCGCTCGCGCTATACGATCACCCTGCTGCACCCTCCGGGTTACAGTTATTTCGCCATGCTGCGTGAAAAACTGCACTGGAGTGCAACCCCGCGCAACTGATCGCTGCCGCCATGCTGCAACGCCTGATTATTCGCGACTTCGTCATTGTTGACCGCCTTGAACTCGAATTCGGCCACGGTTTCGGCGCGCTCACCGGCGAGACGGGCGCCGGCAAATCCATTCTCATCGATGCCTTGTCCCTGGCCCTGGGCGAACGCGCCGACGTTGCCGTAGTCCGCGCCGGCGCCGAGCGCGCCGAGGTGGCCGCCGAGTTTGATGTCGCCGCCGGCAGCGGCCTGGCGGCATGGCTGCAGGCCAATGATTACGATGCCGACGCCTGCCTGTTGCGTCGCATAGTCGATAACGGCGGCCGCTCGCGCGCCTACATCAACGGCGCCGCCGCAACGCTGGGGCAGCTCCGCGAGGCGGCCGATTTTCTGGCCGATATCCACGGCCAGAATGTGCATTACTCGTTGCTGCGCGCCGATGCCCAGCGCGACTTGCTGGATGCGCACGCCGGCGCCCAGCCGCTGGTGCGCGACGTCGCGTTGGCCTACAGCGCGTGGCGTGTGGCGCGCGAGGCACGCCAGGCCGCCGAAACCGATAGCGAAGCGGCGGCG
Source organism: uncultured Rhodocyclaceae bacterium (assembly GCA_964596295.1). Taxonomy (GTDB): domain Bacteria; phylum Pseudomonadota; class Gammaproteobacteria; order Burkholderiales; family Rhodocyclaceae; genus Rugosibacter. The sequence goes on from CAZQTB010000012.1 coordinate 48,079, forward strand.
CATGAGCGCGAACTGCTCGAATGGCAAGTGCAAGAGCTTGCGGCGCTGGCTTTCGCTGCAGACGAATGGCAGGAAACGGAACGCGAGCACAGCCGGCTGGGCAATGCCAATGCGTTGCTCGAAGCCGCTGCCGCGGCGCTGGCCGCGCTCGATGAAGGCGAGGCTGCGGCGCTCGCGGCATTGCGGCATGCCGGCGCACGCCTGAATGAATTGACCGGTGTCGACCCGGCGCTGACCGATGCCGCAAAACTGTTCGACAGCGCGGTGATTCAGCTCGAAGAGTCGGCGCTGGCGCTACGGCGATACCAGGATCATCTGGAGCTGGACCCGTCGCGCCTGGCCGAACTCGACAGCCGCATCGACGCCGTGACGCAGATGGCGCGCAAGCATCGCGTGCCGCCGCAGGAACTGCCCGCACTGCTTGAGCGGCTGACGACGCATTTGGGCGAACTGACGCTGCGCGCCGACCCGGCAGCGCTGGCCGAACGTGAGCGCGAAACGGAGACGGCCTACCGCGCAGCGGCGAAAAAATTGTCGGCCTTGCGCACGAAAGCCGCCAGACTTTTGTCCGCCGCCGTCACGACAGGCATGCAGGAATTGGCGATGACCGGCGGCCGGTTTGAGATTGCGCTTGAAACTCTCGCCGAAGGGGCCTCGTTTGGTCTCGAAAACGTTGCGTTCCAGGTTGCCGCCAACACGGGCCAGCCGCTGCGGCCGCTGGCTAAAGTGGCCTCGGGCGGCGAATTGTCGCGCATCGGCCTGGCACTGCAGGTCATCGCCAGCCAGGCCACCCCGGCGGGCACACTGATTTTCGACGAAGTGGATGTGGGCATCGGCGGCCGTGTGGCCGAAATCGTCGGCCGCATGCTGCGCGAACTGGGCAAGAGCCGCCAGGTGCTGTGCGTCACCCATTTGCCGCAGGTGGCGGCGCAGGCGGATTGGCAGTGGTCGATCGTCAAGGAAACACGTGACGGGGCAGTCGTGTCGTCAGTGCGCGTACTCGATCGGGAATCGCGGATCGGCGAGATCGCCCGCATGCTGGGGGGCGAAAAAATCACCGGCACCACCCACCGCCACGCGGCGGAAATGCTCGGCCTGGATCAGTAAAGCAGGCCCGATGCGCCGAGCATTGTCACGCCGCCGGTGAGGATGAACACGCCAGCGGCGATCCAGCGTACGGCATTCAGGGGCAGGCGCTGGGCCAGCCGCTCGCCAATGATGACAGCGGGAACATTGGCCAGCATCATGCCCAGCGTCGTGCCCGTGATCACGGCCAGCAGCGCGCCCTGAAACTGCGCCCCCAGCGCCACCGTAGCGAGTTGGGTTTTGTCGCCCATTTCAGCGATGAAGAAGGCAACGGTAGCGGTGACGAAGGCACCGGCACGATGCATTTTCGGATCGTCATCCAGCGCATCGGGATGCAAGGCCCATAAACCAAAAGCCATGAACACGACGCCGGTAATCCACGGCAGCCCTTGCGGCGCAATCAGTTGCGCCAGCCAGACGCCGACGGATGCGGCCAGCGCGTGGTTGAGCATTGTGGCGACGAAAATTCCGGCAATGATGGGCAGCGGCTTTCTTAGCCGCGCCGCAAGCACGAAGGAGAGCAGTTGTGTTTTGTCGCCGATCTCGGCAAGCGTGACCAGCGTGGTTGAGGTGAGAAACGCCTCGATGCTCATGCCGACGTCTTGCGATACAGGCAATCGGTCTTGGTACATTCAACGTAGAGATAGAGCGCATGCTCACGCAATTCAAAACCACGTTTCCTGGCGATCTGGTTTTGCCGTTTTTCGATCTCCGGGTCGAAAAACTCCTCTACGCGGCCGCATTGCAGGCAAACCAGATGGTCATGGTGACGCCCTTCGTTCAGCTCAAAAGTTGCCTTGCCCGACTCAAAATGGTGGCGTTGCAGCAAGCCGGCCTGTTCGAACTGGGTCAGTACGCGATACACGGTTGCCAGACCGACATCCATGTCATCGGCCAGCAGATGGCGATACACGTCCTCGGCGGTAAGATGGCGCGGCGCTCCCTCCTGCTCCAGTTTGTGAAACAGGTCGAGAATCTTCAGGCGAGGCAGCGTCGCCTTGAGGCCGCTGTTTTTAAGATCGTCGGGATTAGTCATGTGGCGCGAATAAGGTGCACGGAAAGGACAAGGCCGGATGAGCTTCTATGATATAGTTTTCACGCTCCGATTGGACACTGCGGTCGGAAATATGTCAGGCATCACCTGATGCAAACTTGTGTGGAATTGCATCACCCAAAACCCCGGAACTTCCCGATGAAGCGTTTTTTTCTGCTCCTGCCTTTCTTGGCACTGTGTTCTGCCTGCTCCAGCGTGGAACAGGTAAAGTCTTATGTCACGCCTTATCGCATCAATGTGCGTCAGGGGAACTGGGTTAACCAGGAAATGGTGTCGCAGTTGAAACCCGGCCAGACGCGCGATCAGGTGCGCTTCATCCTGGGTTCGCCGCTGGTCGCCGACATGTTTCACGCCGACCGGTGGGATTACATCTATCGTCTGCAGCCAGGCCACGGCGAGGCCGAGCAGCGCCGCCTGATAATATTTTTTCAGGATGACAAACTGGTGCGCGTAGCCGGCGATGTGGTGGCCGATGACGGCAGGCCGAGCGAAAAAAAATCCACTAACCAGATTATTGATGTTGCAGCGCCGGCCGCCGCAACTCAGGAAAAGTCCAAGGCAGAATGAACAAGATTCGCTATGCCATCGCGGGAAGCTCCGGTCGCATGGGACGCACGCTGATTGAGGCCGTGCTTAAGGATGAGAACGCAACACTGGCAGCCGCGCTGGAACATGCGGCGAGTCCGTTTCTCGGCAAGGACGCCGGGGAATTGGTGGGCGCGCCGTGCGGCGTAAAAATTTCCAGCGGCCTTGATGAGGCTTTAGCCGTTGCCGATTGCCTGATTGATTTCACCCGCCCCGAAGCCACTTTGCTTCACCTGGCCGCTTGCCGGCAGCGTCGCGTCAGCATAATCATCGGCACTACGGGATTTCCGCCCGCAGGCAAACAAGCCATTGAAACAGCGGCGCATGAGATACCTGTCGTCTTTGCTCCCAATATGGCGGTGGGCGTCAATGCCGTTTTCAAGTTGCTGGACATGGCAGCGCGCATTCTTGATTCGGGCTACGACATTGAGGTGATCGAATCCCATCACCGGCACAAAGTGGATGCCCCCTCCGGCACTGCGCTGCGCATGGGCGAGGTAGTTGCCGCCGCGCTGGGGCGCGATCTGTCTGCTTGCGCCGTGCATGGGCGTGCAGGGCATACGGGAGAACGTCCGGCAGCACAGATCGGTTTCTCCGCGATTCGCGGCGGCGATATCGTCGGTGATCACACCGTGCTTTTCGCCGGCGAAGGCGAACGCATCGAAATCACCCACAAGGCGGCCAGCCGCATGTCTTACGCGCTGGGCGCCCTGCGTGCCGGCCGCTTCTTGCAGGGCAAGGTCAGCGGGCTGTTCGACATGCAGGATGTGCTGGGGTTGAGATAGACCTTACATTCCCCGGCGCTCAGCGGGTCATGCCGCGTCGCTACGGGAAGCGCGTTTGCGCTCGTGCTCCTTGAGATAACGCTTGCGGATGCGGATTGACTTTGGCGTGATCTCGACCAGTTCGTCATCGGCAATGAATTCAACGGCCGACTCAAGCGTCATCTGTATCGGCGGCACCAAACGCACGGCCTCGTCGGTGCCGGAGGCACGCACATTGGTGAGCTGCTTGCCCTTGATCGGATTCACCACCAGGTCGTTATCGCGGCTGTGAATGCCGATGACGATGCCTTCATACAGCGGATCGCCGGGGCTGACGAACATGCGGCCGCGATCCTGCAGTTTCCACAAGGCATAGGCCACGGCAACGCCGTCATCCTGCGAGATCAGTACGCCGTTGCGGCGTTCGGCCATCACTCCGGCCATCGGGCCGTAGTCGTCAAAAATGTGGCTGGCCAGCCCCGTGCCGCGCGTCAATGTCAAAAACTCGCCCTGGAAACCGATCAGGCCGCGGGCCGGGATGCGGTATTCGAGGCGCACGCGGCCTTTGCCGTCTGATTCCATGTTCTGCAAATCACCGCGGCGACGGCCCAGCTCTTCCATGACACCGCCCTGATGATCGTTTTCGATATCCACCGTGAGCAGCTCATAGGGCTCGCACTTTTCACCGTTGATTTCCTTGAACAGCACGCGGGGGCGGGAGACGGCCAGTTCGTAGCCTTCGCGGCGCATGGTTTCCAGCAGGATGGTGAGATGCAGTTCGCCACGGCCTGAAACCAGGAATACATCGGCATCATCGGTTTCTTCGACGCGCAGGGCGACGTTGGCGAGCAATTCCTTTTGCAAACGCTCGCGAATCTGGCGGCTGGTGACGAATTTCCCTTCCTTCCCCGCCAAGGGCGAGGTATTGACCTGGAAATTCATGGTCAGCGTAGGTTCATCCACCACCAGCGGAGGCATGCCCACCGGGTTTGCCACGTCACAGACAGTGACGCCGATCCCTACCTGGTCGATGCCTGTCACCAGAACGATATCGCCGGCCTCGGCTTCGCTTGCCTGTTCACGCTCCAGTCCTTTGAACATCATGATCTGGCCGACTTTCGACTTGCCTCTGGCCTCATCGCCGTACATGACGGCAACCTCCTGCCCCGCTTTTACGTGGCCCTGCTTGATGCGGCCGATGCCGATGCGACCGACATAGCTGCTGTAGTCCAGTGAGCAGATTTGCAGTTGCAGGGGTTTGTCAGGGTCGACGTCAGGTTGCGGCGTGTGCTTGATAATGGCTTCATACAAGGGACGCATGTCGGTGCCCGGCCTGGACGCATCCAGCATGGCAAAACCGTTGAGCGCAGAAGCAAAAACCACAGGGAAATCGAGCTGTTCTTCGGTGGCGCCAAGTTTGTCGAAAAGATCGAAGGTATGGCTGATGACCCAGTCGGGACGGGCGCCGGGGCGGTCAATTTTATTGACCACAACGATGGGCTTGAGGCCAAGCGCCAATGCCTTGCGCGTGACGAAACGGGTTTGCGGCATCGGGCCTTCAACGGCATCGACCAGCAGGAGTACGCCATCGACCATCGACAGCACGCGCTCCACTTCGCCGCCAAAGTCGGCATGCCCCGGCGTATCGACGATGTTGATATGGGTGCCTTCAAAATCAATGGCGCAATTCTTTGACAGAATGGTGATCCCCCGCTCCTTTTCGAGCTCGTTGGAGTCCATCACGCGTTCGGACACCTGCTGATGGGCGGCAAACGTCCCGGATTGGCGAAGCAATTGATCAACAAGCGTGGTCTTGCCATGGTCGACGTGGGCGATAATGGCGATGTTTCTGAGGGAACGGGACATAGTGGCGGATCGCGTGATGTTGCGGTGCGGAAAAGGCGCGCATTCTACCACGCCAGGACACGGCAACTAAGTCTTTTCTGCTTGAATTTTCAGGAGATTTTGATGCTTGGAATCATCGGCGGCAGCGGCTTGACCCAACTGGCAAACCTTGGGGTATCTCATCGCGAGGTGATACGGACAGCCTATGGCGAACCTTCCGGTCCCTTTACCTTTGGCCGCATCGGCTGCCAGGACGTGGTTTTTATCGCCCGGCACGGGTACGGCCACACCATTCCGCCGCATCTGGTCAATTACCGCGCCAACATCAGCGCCCTGCAAAGCGCCGGTGTGACGAGGATTGTCTCGGTGGCCTCGGTTGGCGGCATTCGTCAGGACATCAAACCGGGTACGCTGGTAGTTCCGCACCAGATCATCGATTACACCTGGGGCCGCGAAATGACATTCCAGTCAGGCACTGACGGCCCGGTAATACATATTGATTTTACCGAGCCCTACGCGGCCGATGTCCGCCGGCTTTTGCTGGATGCTGCCGGGCAGATCGGCGAACCCGTAGTCGATGGTTCGGTTTATGCCGCGACCCAGGGCCCGCGGCTGGAAACAGCGGCCGAAATCGGGCGGCTGGCGGAGGACGGCGCCGACATCGTCGGCATGACCGGCATGCCCGAGGCGGGACTGGCGCGCGAACTGGACCTGCCTTACGCGGCATTGTGCGTTGTTGCCAACTGGGCAGCAGGACGGGGCGACTCGGCACATGCTATCCGATTCGACAGCCTCGAAGCGATACTGCAAGAATCGATGGGACGTGTGCGACGCATCATCGCGCACCTGTGCGCAGCATGATACGTCCGGTGCTGCGCATGGGCGACCCGCGCCTCCTGCGCATGGCGCAACCGGTGACGGCCTTTGGCACGCGGGAATTGGCGGCTTTGTTGCAGGATATGCGGGATACCATGGCGCATCTGGATGGCGCAGGACTTGCCGCGCCGCAAATCGGCGTCAATTTGCGTGTCGTGATCTTCGGCGGCGGTCCAACTCCGCGCTACCCCGACGCACCGGACATACCCGACACCGTGCTCGTCAATCCTGAACTGACTCCCCTTTCAGGCGAGGAAGAAGAGGGTTGGGAAGGATGCCTTTCCGTGCCGGGCTTGCGTGGCGTCGTGCCGCGCTGGAAACATCTGCGCTACGCCGGCCGCACGGAGGCCGGACATCGTTTCGAACGGGAAGTGGATGGCTTTCACGCCCGCGTCGTGCAGCATGAATGCGACCATCTCGATGGCATACTCTATCCCGCACGGATACGGGATTTGACGCGCTTCGGTTTTATTGAGGAATTGTTCGGCGACAACATTCCTGCTGCCGACTGACTGGGGATCTCAATGACTGACCTTTTGCTCCATGAGCTGTCCGGCATCGACTATTTTGCCATTGCGTGGTTTTTCGTCTGCTGGGCAGGCTACAGCTTTTTCTCCGAGCAAAGCACCCTGGCGCGGCAAGGGCTGGTCGGCGTTTCCCATTCCTATCGGCTGGACTGGGCGCGACAGATGCTGAAGCGGGAGATACGCATTGTCGATTCGGCGCTGGTCGGCAATCTGATGACCAGCGTTTCGTTCTATGCAAACACCACGATTTACATCATCGCCGGCCTGATGGCCGTCATGGGTACGCTGGACAAGGCAATCTCGGTAACCGAAGTGCTGCCATTTTCCCGCTCCGCAGGACGCGAACTGTGGGAGCTCAAATTGCTGCTCCTGCTGGGCATATTTATTTTTTCCTACTTCAAGTTCACCTGGGCGCTAAGGCAGTTGAACCTGCTCTCCATCCTGATTGGCGCGGCGCCGGAAGTAACAGCGACGGAAACCGAACGTGAAAAGTTCAGCGAACGAATGGGCATGGTGAATACGCTTGCCGGCGACGAATTCAATCGCGCAATTCGCGCTTACTACTTCGGCCTGGCAGCGCTGTTCTGGTTTATCCAGCCATGGTTTTTCATCCTTATGGCGACAGGCATCACGGTAGTTCTCTACCGCCGCGATTTTGTATCCCGCACGCTTGCGGCGCTGCGCGATTGATTGCCTGTTGCCGGGACATGCCCATCCGGTACATGCAGGGCCTCGTAACTGACCAGAAAAACCTTGTCCGAACTTGATGCCGTGTCCAGCCAGATAGCGGGCAAGCGGGGGAATGCGGCTTCCACCTCGGCACGGTTGTGGCCTACCTCGATGGCGATGAAGCCGCCGGGGTTGAGATGCCGGACTGCCTCGCTCAAAATGCGCCGCACGACATCCAGGCCATCGTTACCGGCGGCGAGAGCCAGCGCCGGCTCGTGCCGGTATTCGGCGGGCAGTTCTGCCATTGCGGCGGCAGTGACGTATGGCGGGTTGCTCAGAATAAAGTCATAGCGCTTGCCGGGCACCGCGGCAAACAGGTCGGACTCGATGGCCTGCACGCTGTCTTCAAGCCCGTAGGCGGCGATATTGCGCCGGGCCACGGCAAGCGCATCGGACGAAATGTCTATGGCATCCACATGCGCATTGGGAAAAGCGTGCGCCATGAGGATGGCAAGGCAGCCTGATCCGGTACACAGGTCAAGTGCGCTGCCAATCCTCGCCGGGTCTTCAACCCACGGAGCCAGCCCCTCTTCAAGGAGTTCGGCGAAGTAGGAACGCGGCACAATGACGCGCTCATCGACATAAAACCGGAAAGGGCCAAGCCAGGCTTCCTGCAGGAGATAAGCCGCCGGCAGACGGCGTGCAACACGCTGTTCGAGGATATTGAACACGGCCAGCCGCTCTGCCCCGGTCAGGCGGGCATCGAGAAAAGGTTCCAGCCGGTCGCGCGGCAGCTTGAGTGTGGCGAGCAGCAGCCAGACGGCTTCATCCCATGCATTGTCGGTACCGTGGCCAAAAAAGAGATTTGCCGCGGTGAAGCGACTGACAGCCCAGCGCAACCAGTCGCGCAGGGTGAGGAGCTCATCAACCGGGGAACTCATGCCAGCAGCCGGTCAAAAGCGCCTTCGTAGATACGCGCCAGCAGTTCAAGTTCGGCCACGGCAATGCGTTCGTCGATTTTGTGGATGCTGTCATTGGTCGGGCCGAATTCGGCAACCTGGGAACAAATTTCGGCGATGAAGCGGCCGTCTGATGTCCCGCCCGTGGTCGCCAGCGTCGGCGACACGCCCGTTACCTCAAAAATAGCGCCGGTCAGCGCGGCGCATAAATCGCCGCGCGGGGTGAGAAAGGGCCTGGCGCCGAGCGTCCACTGAATGTCATAGGCCAACCCATGCCGGTCAAGCACCTCATGCACCCGGGCTTGCAAGCCATCCGCCGTGCTGGCCGTGGAGAAACGGAAGTTGAACAGTATCTCGAAATTGCCCGGGCTGACATTGCCGGCACCCGTGCCGGCATTAGCATTGGAGATTTGCAGGCTGGTCGGCGGGAAATCGTCGTTGCCGGCATCCCATGCCGTGGCAACGAGTTCGGCAAGCGCAGGAACCGCCATGTGCACGGGGTTTTTCACCAGGTGGGGATAGGCCACATGGCCCTGCACCCCGCGTACAGTGAGTTTGGCAGAGAGCGAGCCGCGGCGACCGTTTTTCACCGTGTCGCCAAGACGCTCGACGCAGGTCGGTTCGCCGACGATGCAGTAATCGATGGTTTCGCCGCGGGCCTTGAGTGCTTCGACCACGCGCACCGTGCCATTCACCGCATCGCCCTCTTCGTCCGAGGTAAGCAGCAGGGCCAAAGAGTCGGCGCTGGCGGAACGGCGCGCCAGCAGCCGTTCGATGGCGGTCACGCAGGCAGCCAGCGAACTTTTCATGTCGGCGGCGCCCCGTCCATAGAGAAAACCATCGCGGATTTCAGGCATGAAAGGGTCGGAGGCCCACCGTTCGAGCGGCCCCGCGGGCACCACGTCGGTGTGGCCGGCAAAGCAGATCAGCTTGCCTGCCGCGTCACTCCCGTTGCGCCTGGCCCAGAGGTTCGAAACGCCACCCACATCGATGCGTTCGATGGAAAAGCCCAAAGGCAACAGCCACGAGGCGATCAGGTCGAGACAGCCCGCATCCTGTGGCGTGACGGAAGGGCACGCAATCAGCGCCCGGGTTTTTTCGAGAACCTGCATCAACTCTCCGCGTCGAGTTTGAGGGTGAATTCGCTGAACGATGTGCCGGGAGCGAGCGATTGGGTCGGATTGGCGGCAACCTGGCTGGTCGCCGGCGCATCGGCAGGAGTGGCCGCCGCATTGTTGATCAGCCACTGCAGATTATTGGCCGAATCGGCGTTGGTCAGCGCTTCGTCAAGCGTGATGACATTCGCCTTGTAGAGATTGAACAGGCATTGCTCGAAGGTCTGGCTGCCGGGCACCATGCTCTTCTCCATGGCATCCTTGATTTCGTTCAAATCGCCTTTTTCAATCAGTTCGGCGATGTAACGCGAGTTCAGCAGCACTTCAACTGCCGGGGTGCGGCTGCCGTCGGGCTTTCTGACCAGGCGCTGCGAGATGACGCATTTCAGCCCCACCGCAAGATCGGCGAGCAAAGCCGGCCGGTTGTCCAGCGGATAGAAGCTGATGACCCGGCTCATCGCGTGATAGCTGTTGTTGGCGTGCAGCGTGGCGATGCACAAATGGCCGGACTGGGCGTAGGCGATGGCCTGGCTCATGGTTTCCTTGTCGCGAATCTCGCCGATGAAAATCACGTCCGGCGCCTGGCGCATCGCATTTTTCAATGCGGTCTGGAAAGACAGCGTGTCGGTGCCGACCTCGCGCTGATTGACAATGGATTTCTTGTTGCGGAAAAGAAATTCAACCGGGTCCTCCAGGGTAAGGATGTGGCCGCTGCGGCTCTCGTTTCGATAGTCCAGCATCGAAGTGAGCGTCGTGGATTTTCCCGATCCTGTCGCGCCGACCATCAGCACCAGGCCGCGCTTTTCCATAATGACGTCCTTGAGGACGTCAGGCAGGCCCAACGTCTCGAATTTCGGGATATCGACAGGAATGTAGCGCACTACCATCGCCGGCGTGCCGCGCTGATAGAAACAGGAGATGCGGAATACGCCGACGTCATGCAGTCCGTTACGGACATTCAGTTCCCTGGTCTTCTCCAGTTCCCCCATCTGCGCTTCGGAGAGGACTTCCCCCAGCAGAACATTGAGAGTGGTCGGATCAAGAATGGTCGCATTGATCGGCATGGCGTTGCCATTGATCTTGATGGTGATCGGCGCGCCACAGGAAAAAAACAGGTCGGAAGCCTTCTTGTCGGCCATCAACTGAAACAGCTTGTGCATGTTGCCCATGATCTTCTCTCCCTGGTACGTCCGAAATCAGTCGCGCAGTAACTCGTTGATGCTCGTTTTAGCCCTTGTCTGGGCATCCACCCGCTTGACGATGACGGCGCAATAGAGGCTGTATTTGCCGTCCGCGGAAGGCAGGTTGCCGCTGACCACGACTGAACCTTCAGGCACGCGGCCGTAGGTAATCTCGCCGGTCGCGCGATCATAAATTTTCGTGCTCTGGCTGATATACACGCCCATCGAAATAACGCAGTTATCCCCAACGATGACGCCTTCCACCACTTCCGAGCGGGCGCCGATGAAGCAGTTGTCGCCGATGATGGTCGGATTGGCCTGCAAGGGTTCCAGCACGCCGCCGATGCCGACGCCGCCCGAAAGATGCACATTCCTGCCGATCTGCGCGCAGGAGCCCACGGTCGCCCAGGTGTCAACCATCGTGCCTTCATCGACGTAGGCGCCGATATTGACATAGCTTGGCATCAGCACCACGTTTCTGCCGATGAAGCTGCCGCGACGGGCGACAGCCGGAGGCACGACGCGAAAGCCGCCCTTTTCAAACATGTGCGTGTCGTAGTGGGCGAATTTTGTCGGCACCTTGTCAAAATAGCGCATCGGGCCGCCGTCGACCAGCGCGTTATTCTCAAGGCGGAAAGAAAGCAGCACCGCTTTTTTGAGCCACTGGTGCGTAATCCACTGGCCGTTAATCTTCTCGGCAACGCGCAAGGCCCCGCTGTCAAGCTCGTCCAGCACATGCGCGACGGCATCGCCGACACGCGCCGGCGCAGTGCCGGGTTTCAGGTTGGCGCGGTCCTCCCAGGCTTGTTCGATGATTTGATGAAGATTTTTCAGGTCGTCGTTCATGTTGTTATCTTTCACAGGGAGAGGCAAAAATCATCGATCCGATGTGCGGCCTCAAGACACTCCTCAAGGCTGGGGACCAATGCCATGCGAACAAAATTTTCACCCGGGTTGAGGCCATTGGCAACACGTCCAAGATAGCTGCCGGGCAGGACGGCGACATTTTTCTGTTGCAGCAGCCGCCGCGCAAACCCGGTATCGGAAATCGGTGCGAATTTGGCAACCGAGGCCCACAGGTAGAACCCGGCATCGGGTATCGCGCATGGCAGATGACGGGCAATGATGGGCGTTACGGCATGAAACTTTTCGGCATACATGCGCCGGTTGTCGCGCACATGGGCTTCGTCATTCCAGGCCGCGATGCTTGCCGCCTGCACCGCCGGGTTCATGGCGCTGCCGTGGTAGGTGCGGTAGAGCAGGAATTTTTCCAGGATTGCGGCATCGCCGGCAACAAAACCGGAGCGCAGCCCGGGCACATTCGAGCGCTTGGACAGGCTGGAGAACACCACGAGATTGCGATAATCGCTGCGTCCTGACTGCGCCGCCGCCGTCAATGCGCCCAGCGGCGGCGCGGCTTCGTCGCAATAGATTTCGGAATAGCACTCGTCGGAGGCGATGACAAAGCCATGACGGTCGGCAAGAGCGAACAGCGCACGCCACGCCTCGAGCTGCATCACATTGCCCGTCGGGTTGGCCGGCGAACAGACATAGACCAGTTGCACGTCGCGCCAGTCGGCTTCCGGCAACGCGGCCCAATCCATGGCGAAGCCGTTTTCCGGCAGGGTATTGAGGTAGACCGGCGCGGCGCCGGCCAGCAAGGCCGCGCCTTCGTAAATTTGATAAAACGGGTTGGGGCAGACGACTTTCGCAGCGGACCCGGTGCGGTCAATGACGGTCTGGGCAAAGGCAAAAAGCGCCTCGCGCGAACCATTCACGGGCAGCACCTGGGTGCTCGCATCCGGCGCAGGCACGCCATGGCGGCGGGCGATCCAGGCGGCGATGGCGGCGCGCAAGGCCTCGCTGCCATGCGTCGCCGGATATTGGGACAGCCCGGAAAGATTCTCGGCCAGCGCGCGCCGGATAAGCGGCGGCGTGGCGTGTTGCGGTTCGCCAATGGAAAGCCTGATTTCGTGAAAAGTCTTGAGTCCGCTACTGGACGGCGCTGGTGACACGCCGATGCACAACTGACGCAGCTTTTCAAACGGGTAGGGTTGCAGCCGGGCAAGATCGGGATTCACAGGTGGCGAATGGACGAACAGGGAAAGATATGCATTATAGGACAGGGCTCCGGTACAACGCCCCATGGCATCGAAGCTCGTCAAGGGTATCTGAATCGGGTAAATTCTCTCCTCGTTCTAAAAAACGCAGGAGACGGCAATGGGACACATGATCGACTTCAAGCGGCCCGACAACAGTGCCTGTCGCGGCTATCTGGCCAGCGCCGGACAGGGACGTCCGGGCATTGTGGTGATTCAGGAATGGTGGGGGCTGAACGACCAGATTTGCGGAGTCGCCGACCGCTTCGCCCGCGCGGGGTTCAACGCCCTGGCGCCCGACCTTTACCATGGCCGCGTCACGCAGGAAGCTGACGAGGCCAGCCACCTGATGAGCGGTCTGGATTTCGCCGGCGCGACGCATCAGGACATTCGCGGCGCGGCCGAGCATTTGCGCCGCATCAGCGGCAAGGTCGGCGTCATGGGTTTCTGCATGGGGGGCGCATTGACCGTGGCGGCTGCCGTGCACGTACCCAGCCTCGCTGCGGCGGTATGCTTCTACGGTATTCCGCCGCAGGAATTCGCCGACCCCGCCAAGATCCGCATCCCTTTTCAGGGACATTTCGCAAATCAGGACGACTGGTGCACCCCGGCCGCCGTCGATGCGCTTGAAACCGCCCTGCGCAACGCAGGAGCCATACCGGAAATGCATCGCTATGATGCGGCGCACGGCTTTTTCAACGAACGGCGCGGCGATGTCTATAACGCAGTGCATGCCAGCCTGGCCTGGGAGCGCATGACCGGCTTCCTTACCAGACATCTTGGCTGACACGCAAAAAACCGCATGGACTTAACGCCTGCCGACTGGGTCAATGCCAGCCTCACCGAGGCCTTGCTGGCACGCGAGGGGCCGCCGCTTTACGTCGCGGCCAAACTGGGTTGCGTGGCGGCGGTACGCGTCATGACCGAGGCCGGAACGCATCTTGAGGTACTCGGCCCGAATGGCGAGCGCCCGCTCCACGCCGCAGTCGCCGGGGGACACACGACTATTGCGGCAACGCTGGTCAGCGCCGGTTGTGAAATTGACCCGCAGGACAATGACGGCAATACGCCACTTGCCACCGCCATACTCAATGGCCAGGTGGGATCGGTTGAACTGCTGCTGGCGGTCGGCGCCGATATCACCATCGCCCGCCTGGACGGGCTTACGGCAATCGACATCGCCGATTTGCCGGGCACGCCCAAAAACATACAGGAACTGGTCGCGCTGGGACAGGGAACTGACGCATCCCAATAAAAACAGGACGATTTCAAGTTTGGCGACCCGGGATTAATGGCATTGAAGTCACTAGATTATTCCCACTCAATCGTCGCCGGCGGCTTGCCGGAAATGTCGTAGACCACGCGGTTGATGCCGCGCACTTCGTTGATGATGCGGTTGGAAATGCGCCCCAGCAGATCATGGGGCAGTTCGGCCCACGTGGCAGTCATGAAGTCGGAAGTTTCCACGGCGCGCAGCGCCACGACATACTCATATGTCCGTCCGTCGCCCATCACGCCGACGCTATGCACCGGCAGGAAAACCACGAAGGCCTGGCTGGTTTTTTCATACCAGCCCGCAGCGCGCAGTTCATCGATGAAAATGGCATCGGCCCGGCGCAGCAAGTCGGCGAATTCCTGTTTTACTTCGCCAAGAATGCGCACGCCCAGACCGGGGCCGGGGAAGGGATGGCGATACACCATCTCGTGTGGCAGCCCCAGTGCGATGCCCAGTTCGCGCACCTCGTCCTTGAACAGTTCGCGCAGCGGCTCGAGCAGCTTGAGCTTGAGCGTCTCCGGCAGGCCGCCGACGTTGTGATGGCTCTTGATGGTGTGCGCCTTTTTCGTTTTGGCGCCAGCCGATTCGATCACGTCGGGGTAGATCGTGCCTTGCGCGAGCCACTTCGCGTTGGGCAGTTTTTGCGACTCCGCCTGAAACACTTCGACAAATTCGCGGCCGATGATCTTGCGCTTCTGCTCGGGGTCGGT
>CAZQTB010000013.1:0-61869 GCA_964596295.1 uncultured Rhodocyclaceae bacterium
GCAGTGCGGCGTGCCGGCGCGGGCGTACAGCAGGCGCAGGTAATCGTGAACTTCCGTCACCGTGCCGACGGTGGAGCGGGGGTTGTGGCTGGCGGCTTTTTGTTCGATGGAAATGGCGGGCGAAAGTCCTTCGATCAGGTCGACGTCGGGCTTTTCCATCATCTGCAAAAACTGCCGCGCATAGGCCGAGAGCGATTCGACATAGCGCCGCTGGCCTTCGGCGTAGAGCGTGTCGAACGCCAGCGAACTCTTGCCGGAGCCGGACAAGCCGGTGATTACCGTCAGCTGGTTGCGCGGCAGGTCGAGGTTGATGTTCTTGAGGTTGTGCGTGCGCGCACCGCGAATTTTGATGGTATCCATGAAGCGGAAATGAGCAAGCGTAAGGAAATTGGGGGCAGGGCAACCTGCTAATATACGCGACTTCATTCACTCGCCTGCCCTCACAATGCCTGCCCCCACAACCGACGCCATGAGCCGCGACGAAAAGCGTGCCGGCGTGGCGCTGGCTTCGATCTTTGCCTTGCGCATGCTGGGCATGTTCCTCATTCTGCCGGTTTTTGCCATCCACGCCAGAACGCTTCCCGGCGGGGACAATCTCACTCTGGTAGGCATTGCGCTGGGCGCTTACGGCTTGACGCAGGCGATATTCCAGATTCCCTTCGGCATGGCTTCCGATGCGTTTGGCCGCAAGCGCGTCATTATCCTGGGGCTGCTGATTTTCGCCGTCGGTTCGGCGGTTGCGGCGCTGGCCACGGACATCAACTGGACCATTTTCGGCCGCGTTTTGCAAGGCGCCGGAGCGATTTCCGCCGCCGTTACGGCGCTGGCGGCCGACCTCACGCGCGAGCAGCATCGCACCAAGGTGATGGCGATGATCGGCTCGTCCATTGGCCTCGTATTTGCCCTTTCGCTTGTCGCCGCCCCCATGCTTTACGCCGCCATCGGCATGAACGGCATTTTCTGGATGACCGGCGCATTGGCGCTGGCAGCCATTGCGGTGGTCGCTTACGTCGTGCCCGAGCCACCGCCGCCGCAGGCCGGCCCGCGTGTGCCCTTCCGCGAAGTGCTGGCGGATACGCAGTTGCTGCGACTCAACTTTGGCATTTTCACGCTGCACATGGCGCAAATGATGATGTTCGTCGTCGTCCCGGGCCTGCTGATAAGCACCGGCGAATTGCCGCTGGCCTCGCACTGGAAGGTTTATCTGCCTGCCGTGCTGGCGTCTTTCGTGCTGATGGTGCCGGCGATTGTTTATGCTGAAAAACGCCAGCAGCTGCGCACCGTCTTCGTTGCGGCCATTATCCTGTTGCTGCTGACGTTGCTGGCGCTGTGGCTGCGGGGCAGCGGACATTTTTATGTCATGGCGGGCGGGCTGCTCAGCTTTTTTGTGGCCTTCAACATACTTGAAGCGATGCTGCCTTCGCTGATCTCCCGCGTTGCGCCGCCACGGGCAAAAGGCGCGGCGCTCGGCGTGTACAACACGACGCAGGCTTTGGGCCTGTTTCTGGGCGGCGCGTTGGGCGGCTGGCTGGCCAAACATTTCGGCCCGCCCGCCGTGTTCGTTTTTGCCGCCGGCATGACGGCGCTCTGGCTGGCGGCGGCCAGCACCATGCGGCCCATTTTTCCCCGTCAGGCGGTGTCCCCGGCAGCCGGCGGGCATGGCATACTTGAAACAAGATCATGAGGAGGCTGATATGGCATCGGTAAATAAGGTAATTCTGGTAGGCAATCTGGGCAAGGATCCCGAATCGCGCTACATGCCCAACGGCGATGCCGTCGTCAACATCACGCTGGCGACGACGGATACGTGGAAAGACAAGGCGACCGGCGAGAAGAAGGAAGCCACCGAGTGGCATCGCATCGTGTTCTTCCGCAAGCTGGCCGAAATCGCCGGTCAATACCTCAAGAAGGGCTCGCAGGTGTATATCGAGGGCTCGCTGAAAACGCGCAAGTGGCAGGACAAGGAAGGGCAGGACCGCTACACCACCGAGATCGTTGCCGACACCATGCAGATGCTCGGTTCGCGGCAAGGCATGAGCGACGCCCCGCCGCGCGAAAGCGCGCCGCAGGCTGCCGCCGCCAAGCCTGCGGCCAGCAACTTCAATGACTTCGAGGATGACATTCCGTTCTGATGGTCTGTGCCGCAAGTCGCGCGTATGCCGATGCCTGAGAAACTGAAGCTGCTCTCCTGGCGGGATATCGTATGTGTTGCGCTCCCTTCGTTGCTGCTGGTAGCGGCCGCTTTTTGGGTGGCCGCGCAATTCATCAAGCCGGCCCCGCCGGAGCAGATTGTGATCAGCACAGGGGGCGAGGGCGGCGCCTATCAGCGCTTCGGCGCGCTGTACACGGATGTGCTGGCGCGCTATGGCATCCGTCTTGTCAGCGAGCCTTCCGCCGGTTCGCCGGAAAACCTGCAACGCCTGCGCGACCCGCATTTTGCGGTCGATGCCGCGTTCATCCAGGGCGGCACGGCACAGTCCAGCGGTGATGATGCGCTGGTTTCGCTGGGCGACCTGTATTACGAACCCTTGTGGATTTTCTATCGCGATGTCGCCCTGCGTGGCGGCGGGCGGGTGCTGGATCTCAAGGGCAAACGGCTGGCGATTGGCGGGGCGGGAAGCGGTACGCAGCGCCTGGCGATGGAAATTCTCGCGGCCAACGGCATCGATGCAAAGAACACGCGCTTGATCGAAGAAGGCGGCTTTGATGTCGTGGCGCGCCTGCAAAAAGGCGATGTCGACGCCGTGTTCGTGGTCGGGCCGACGCAGTCCGCGCTGGTGTGGGCGCTGCTCTACACCCCCGGCGTGCATTTGATGGATCTCGCGCAGGCCGAGGCCTATACGCGGCGCTTTTCCTACCTCACGCATCTGGTGTTGCCGCGCGGGGCGATTGACCTGGTGCAGGACATCCCGCCGCGCGATGTGCAGATGGTGTCCACGACGGCGACGCTGCTGGCGCGCGAAGGCACGCACCCGGCCCTGCTCTGGCTCCTGCTGCAAGCCGCCAGCGAAGTGCATGGCGAGCCCGGCGTGTTTCAGAAGCCGGCCGAGTTTCCGCGCGCCGGGGGGCACGGCGAATTCCCGCTGGCGGAAGAAGCCGGGCGCTACTACACCTCCGGCAAGCCTTTCCTGCAACGCTATCTGCCTTTCTGGGCGGCCATTCTCGCGGACCGGCTGGTGGTGATGCTGGTGCCGATCCTTGCCGTGCTGTATCCGCTGTTCAAATTTGCGCCGGGGCTCTACGCCTGGCGGGTGCGTTCGCGCATCTACCGGCGCTATGGCGAACTCAAGTTTCTGGAAAGCGCAGTCGAGGAAGCGCCGCAGCGGCATGCGCGCGGCGAGTGGCTGCAAAAGCTGGATGCGATCGAGGCCGACGTCAGCCGCATCCGCACGCCGCTGGCCTTTGCCGACATGCTCTACACCCTGCGCCAGCATACCGGCCTGGTACGTGAGACCATACTGAAGCGCACGGCAGCCTGATTCGCCGCGCGCTTTGCCGTGTCGCCAGCGCCGAATTTTTGCAGCGCGTTACAGCCGGCGTATCTTTTCCAGCAGCGCGGTGGTTGATCGCTGGTGAATGAACGGGATGGAATGCACGCTGCCGCCCCAGCCGGTCACCTCGCGGTAGCCGACGATTTTTTCCACCGGCCAGTCGCCGCCCTTGACCAGCACGTCAGGACGGCAATCGAGGATGCGCGCCAGCGGCGTGTCTTCGTCGAACCAGGTCACCAGCGAGACGCATTCCAGCGCGGCGAGCAGCGCCATGCGGTCATCCAGCGTATTGACGGGCCGCTCGTCGCCTTTGCCCAGGCGCTTGACCGAGGCATCCGAATTGACCGCGACGATGAGGCTGGCGCCCAGGCTGCGCGCCTGCGCCAGATAGGTGGCATGGCCGCGATGCAGGATGTCGAAGCAGCCATTGGTAAACACCAGCGGGCGCGGCAGGCGCGCCACGCGCTGCGGCAACTCGGCCGGCGGCGCGATCCTGGCCTCGAACGCCGGGGCAGGGTAGTCAGCGGCAGTCACTTCTTGGCCGGCTGATTGCTTTGTGCCGGCGGGCCGTCCATCACGCGGGCCTGTTCGGGGCTGATGATTTCAAATACGCGGACCACCTTTTGCACGCCGCCCGTGGTGCGCGCGATTTCCACCGCCGCGTCGGCTTCGTCCTGGGTCACGAGGCCCAGCAGAAAGGTGATGCCCGCTTCGGTCACTACCTTGACGTGTTGCGCGGGAAATTTTTTGGCGTCAACAAAGCGCGCCTTGACCTTGGACGTCAGATAGGCGTCGTTGCTGCGCCCGCCCAGGCTGGAGGGGCCGGCAATGGCGAGCTCGTTGCTGATCGATTTGACATTGGGCACGCCGCCGGCGATTTGTTCGATTTCGGCCTTGAGCGCCGGGCTCGGCGCTTCGCCGGTCAGCAGCAGCATGCGGTTGTAGCTGGTGACATTGACGTGCACCTTGTCGCCGAATTTTTCGCTGATGCGGCTGGCGGCGCGCAGCTCCATGCCCTCGTCAGCGATGTAGGTCTCGGAATTGCGCCGGTCGGCAAGCATCAAGGCGCCGGCGCCCACGCCGACAGCGGCAACGCCAAAACAGCCGGCGAGCATGGGCACGGAGAAAACGAGAAGGGCGTAATTGCGAAACCGGTTTTTGATGTTCATTGTATTTCTCCAAGAATCAGGGCGTCGATGCCGTCGCACAGGCAGTGGATGGTGAGCAGATGGACTTCCTGAATGCGCGCCGTGCGCTCGGCCGGCACGCACAGGTGGATGTCATCGGGAGACAGGAGCGCCGTCATTTTTCCGCCGCCCCGGCCGGTGAGCGCCACGACGCGAACGCCGCGCGCATGCGCGACATGAATGGCTTCAATCACGTTGGGCGAATTGCCCGAGGTGGAAATGGCCAGCAACACATCGCCGCTGCGTCCCAGCGCCTGGATCTGCTTGGCGAAGACGTCTTCGTAGCGGTAGTCGTTGGCGATGGAAGTCAGCGTCGAGGTGTCGGTGGTCAGCGCAATCGCCGCCAGCGGCGGACGTTCCTTTTCGAAGCGGTTGAGCAATTCGGCGGCAAAATGCTGCGAATCCGCCGCCGAGCCGCCATTGCCGCAGGCCATCACCTTGCCGCCGGACGTGAGGCTATGCGCCATCAGGCGCACAGCGGCTTCAATCGGCGCGGCGAGCGCGGCGAGCGCAAGCTGTTTGGTGTGAACGCTGTCGTCGAATTGTTGTTGGATGCGGTTGATGAGGGGCATGATGTGATGTGGGAAATAAGCCGGAGAAGCAGGTCACAAGGATAACAGGTTAAGGATAAAGGCTGCGGCGGAATAGCGGGCTGAAAGTGCCTTGGTCATGCCTTCGCACCCTGTCAGAGACCCTCTCAGAGCACGACAAACACTTCGACCAGCATGCGCTGCCGCGGGTTCCGGTGCTGGCGCAATCTGGCGATGCGGGCATCGACCTGTTCGCCGACATCCATGGCCGCCGCCACGGCCCGGTTCTCGGCGCGCGGCAGGTAACCGAGTTTGCGGCCCTGCCATTCCACGCGCACGGCATTGGGGTCATGCGTGTTCTGCGGTTCGCGAATCAGCGCCAGGCGGTCGCCTTCCCGCATTTCCTGCCACAGCGTTTCGCCCGCATAGTAGCGAAACCCGGCGAGAGGCGAGCTTTGCACGAGCATGCGGATTTCGCCCGCCAGGGCCGTGGGGCTGGACAGGGCGCTGCACAGGACGCTGCATAGCGCGAAGAGAAAGCTAATCGGCAGTGAACGCATCGCGCACCCATTCCAGATGCCCGTCATCGATCAGCACGCAGTCGAAACGGCAGGGCGCGTCATGCCGGTCGTGGCGCGCCAGCCAATGCCGCGCGGCGAGAATCAGGCGGCTCTGCTTGGCTGCCGTGATGCTGGCCGCTGCGCCGCCGTAGCTGCTGCGCCCACGCAGCCGCACCTCGACGAAAACGGTGACCGCGCCGGCGCGGCAGATCAGGTCGATCTCGCCGCCGCGCACGCGGAAATTGCGCTCCAGCACCGTCAGCCCCTGGCGCTCAAGATAGGCAGCCGCTGCGGCTTCGCCCGCTGCGCCGGTTGTTTGTCGGGTTTGTCGGCTCGTCATAGAATGCGTGGCATGAATCAGGATTCTCTGGCAGCGGCATTGTATGTCGTTGCCACACCGATCGGAAACCTCGGCGATATTACGCTGCGTGCGCTGGAAACCTTGCGCAGCGTTGATCTTGTCGCCTGCGAAGACACCCGCCATGCGCGGCATTTGCTCGATCATCACGGCCTGCGCGTGCCCACGCTGGCCTTGCACCAGCACAACGAAAACGAGGCCGCCGCCAAGCTGATCGGCTTATTGGGCGAGGGCAAGCGCATTGCCCTGGTCTCGGATGCCGGCACGCCGGGCGTCTCCGATCCCGGCGCGCGCGCCGTTGCCGCCGTGCGCGCCGCGGGCTTCCGCGTGGTGCCGTTGCCGGGCGCGAATGCCGCCATCGCCGCGCTGTCGGCGGCCGGGTTGCTGGATGAGCATTTCCTGTTCGCCGGCTTTCTGCCCGCAAAAGTCGGCGCCCGCAGGACGGCGATTGCGGCGCTGGCCGCGGTGGATGCCGCGCTGGTGTTTTACGAGGCGCCGCATCGCGTGCTGGAAACGGTGGGCGACCTCGCCGAAGTGCTGCAAACCCAGGGCGAAACTCAGCGCGAAATTGTCATTGCCCGCGAACTGACCAAGCTCTTTGAACAAATCGAACGCCTGCCGCTGGCGCAGGCGCTCGACTGGCTTGAAGCGGATGCCAATCGCCAGCGCGGCGAATTCGTGCTGATCGTCTCCGCCCCGCCGCCGCGCGCTGGCAGCGAACTGGAATCCGGCGCCGAGCGCGTGCTGGCGGCGCTGCTGGCCGAATTGCCGGTGAAGCAGGCGGTCAAGCTCGCCACTGAAATTACCGGCCAGCCAAAGAACGCGCTGTATGCGCGGGCGCTGGCGCTCAAGGCCGAGCCTTTATAATCGCGCTAATGCAAACCTTGCCCCCCCTCACCCTGATCCGCCCCGACGACTGGCACCTGCATTTGCGCGACGGCGCGGCGCTGGCTGCGGTGTTGCCCGACACTGCGCGGCGCTTTGCCCGCGCGGTTGTCATGCCCAACCTCAAGCCGCCGGTGACCACCGTGGCGCTGGCCGCGGCATACCGCCAGCGCATTCTCGCCGCGGTGCCGACGGGCATGCGTTTCACGCCGCTGATGACGCTGTATCTCACCGACAACACGCCGCCGGGCGAAATTGCCGTGGCGCAGCACAGCGGTTTCGTGCATGCGGTGAAGTATTACCCGGCGGGTGCGACGACGAACTCGGATGCCGGCGTGACCGACCTGAAAAAATGCGCGGCCACCCTCGCGCAGATGGAAAAACTCGGCATGCCGCTGCTGTTGCATGGCGAGGTGACCGATCCGGCGGTGGATATTTTTGACCGCGAGGCGGTGTTCATCGACAGCGTGCTGACCCCGCTGCTGCATGATTTTCCGGCGCTCAAGGTGGTGCTCGAACACATCACCACGGCCGATGGCGCGCAGTTCGTGCGCGAGGCGGGGGCGAATGTGGCGGCGACCATCACCGCGCATCATCTGCTGCTGAATCGCAACGCGCTGTTTGCCGGCGGCCTGCGCCCGCATCATTATTGTCTGCCGGTGCTGAAGCGCGAACGCCATCGCCAGGCTCTGGTGGCGGCGGCGATATCGGGCAGCCCGAAGTTTTTTCTCGGCACCGATTCCGCGCCGCACAGGCAAAGCGCCAAAGAGGCCGCCTGCGGTTGCGCCGGCTGCTACACCGCGCATGCCGGCATCGAACTGTATGCCGAGGTGTTCGCGGCGGCGAATGCGCTCGATCGCCTGGAAGCCTTCGCCAGTTTTTATGGCGCGGATTTTTACGGCCTGCCGCGCAACACGCAAAAAATCACGCTGGCGCGCGAGGCTGTTGCCGTTCCCGCCAGTCTCGATTACCTGCCCGGCGACCCGTTGGTGCCTTTGCGTGCAGGCGGGACAGTCGCTTGGCGCTTGGCTGGCGTGAGCCACTGAAGCGCCTGCGCCATGTGATGCGGCATGGCGCACGAGTTGCGTCCGGCGCGTACAATGCACGCGGGAAGTTCGCCAGGCAGCCGCTGGATGCCAACGAAAATGCGGCATCCGGAGGAAAGTCCGGGCCCCGTAGAGCAGGATGCCGGCTAACGGCCGGGCATTGTGAAGTGACGGAAAGTGCAACAGAAAGATACCGCCTAAGCCCGACTTCGGCGCCCGCAGGGTGGCAAAGTCATTTTCCTGAAAAGCAGCGGCGCAAGCCGCTGCGATGAAGGAAAGGGGCCGGCAAGGGTGAAATGGTGGCATGCCGCAAGGCATGTTGCGGCCGCGCAAGCGGTTGCAGGGTAAGAGCCCACCGCATTTCCGGTAACGGAAATGGCACGGCAAACCCCATCCGGGGCAAGGCCAAATAGGGGAGCATTGGCGTGGCTCGCGCCGCTCCCGGGTAGGCTGCTAGAGGCCGCCGGTAACGGCGGTCCCAGAGGAATGGCTGCCCACGACAGAACCCGGCTTATCGGCGGACTTCCCACCTGTCGCCGGTTTCAACGCACCAGCAGCACCGGTATTTTGGTCAATTGCACCAGCTTCATGGCGACCGATCCCAGCAAGGTTCCTGCGAGTCCGCTGCGCCCACGGGTGCCCAGCAGGATTTGCGTGCAGTTTCTGCTCTCGGCGAAGCCGGCAATCGTCGGCGCGGCTTCGCCCACCAGCACATGGGATTCAGGCGCCAGCCCGGCGGCCTCAAGTTGTGTGCGGGCAGGGGCGAGCGCTTGCATGCCGCTTTCCAGATGAAATTCGCGCAGGGTGTCGGCATTGATGAAGCGGCCGATATCGCGTGGCAGGTTCGGCTGCACGTTGAGCAGGTGAATCTGCGGCGTTTCGCGCCAGGCCGACAGGTTATTGATGACCCAGGCGACCGGCAGCAAGGTGATGTCGGAGTCATCAATCGGGATGAGCCATTTCTGCGCCATGATTAAATGTCCTTTGCGTCGGAAGCGGCCAGGTCAACGGCCGGGTGGGTTTTTGCGCGTGCCGCGAGTGTCTTGCCGATAATCACCACAAGCAAGGCGCCGGCTGCTGCTGCCAGCGTTTTACCGTAGGGGACTGGAGTGAGAAGATCGGCAGGCAAGGCCGGGTCGGTGACGATCATGCCGCCGCCAATCCAGCCCAGCAAGGCGCCTCCGGCGGTAATGATGGCCGGATAGCGATCCATCATTTTGAGCACCAGCTGGCTGCCCCAGACCACAATGGGAATGGACGCCAGAATGCCGAACACCACCAGCAGCAGGTTGCCGTGGGCGGCGCCGGCGACGGCAATGACGTTGTCCAGGCTCATGACCGCATCGGCGACGATGATGGTTTTGATGGCGCCCGCCAGTGTTGTGGCGGCGGCAACGTCGCCGTGGCCTTCGTTTTCGGGTTGCAGCAATTTGACGCCGATCCAGAACAGCAGCAGCGCGCCGGCAATTTTCAGCCAAGGTATCGCCAGCAGCTGCAAGGCAAAGAAAATCAGCGCGATGCGCAGGCCGATGGCGCCGGCCACGCCCCAGAAAATGCCTTTTTTGCGTTGCGCATCGGGCAGCTTGCGGCACGCCAGGGCGATGACAACCGCGTTATCGCCGCCGAGCATGATGTCGATGGCGATGATTTGCAGTACGGCAATCCAGAACGCGGCGGTTGAGATGTCCAGCATGATGACGGATGGGCAAGTTACGGAATGGGAAACGCGGATTCTATCTTCTACGGCTTGTTAAAAACTACTGCGGCATTGAGGAGCGGATAATACGGGCAATGGACAAGAAAAAAGGCATCCTCCTGTTCGGTCACGGCGCGCGCAACCCGGCATGGGCGTTGCCGTTCCGGCATATTCGCGACCTTATTCTGGCGCATGATCCGGCGGCCCTGGTCGAACTGGGTTTTTTGGAGCTGATGCAGCCGGCCTTTGATGAAGGCATCGATTCCCTGGTGCGCCAGGGCGCAACCGAGATCGTTGTGGTGCCCATTTTTGTGGCCGGCGGCGAACACGTTAAAAAGGATTTGCCGCAGATGGCGGGCAATGCCATGGCACGCCATGCCGGGCTGGTGATTGGCCTGGCGCACCCTGTCGGCGAAGCCGCGCCGGTTTTGGCGGCGATGGCCGACTATGCGCTCCACGCGATGCCGTCTGAGTAGGTGCCGGAAAAACTTACTGTCAGGCAAACAGCCGCGCCAGTTCCGCGCCCGGCGAGTCGGCGCGCATGAAGGCTTCGCCGACGAGAAAGGCGCGCACGCCGCGGTCATGCAGACGGGCGACGTCCGGCGGGGCGAGGATGCCGGACTCGGCGACGACGATGCGGTCGGGCGGGATGCGGTGGAGTTGCGACAGCGTGGTATCGAGATCCACCTCGAAGCTGCGCAGGTTGCGGTTGTTGATGCCGATCAGCGGCGTGTGCAATCGCAGGGCAATGTCCAGCTCGGCGGCATCATGGCATTCGACCAGCACGGCCAGCCCCAGTGTTTGCGCGATGGCTTCCATCTCCTGCATCTGCGCCAGCGGCAGCGCGGCGACAATGAGCAGGATGGCGTCTGCGCCCATCGCCCGCGTTTCATAAACCTGATACGGATCGACCAGGAAATCCTTGCGCAACACGGGCAAGGCGCAGGCGTTGCGCGCTTCGCGCAGGTAGCCTGGCGAACCTTGAAAGAACTGGCGGTCGGTCAGCACCGAAAGGCAGGCGGCGCCGTGGCGCGCGTAGTCCGCCGCGATTTCCGCCGGTTGGAAATTTTCGCGGATCACGCCTTTCGACGGGCTGGCTTTCTTGATTTCGGCAATGACCGCGACGTGTTTTATCGCGCCATCCACCGTATCGCCAGCGCCGGTTTTTTCGGATGGCGCTGCGATCTTCCGCCGGATGGCCGCGACAAAGTCGCGTGGCGCCGGCTGCGCTGCGGCTTCGGCGCGCAGCGCCGCCAAGGGTTTGACAGCCAGCGCATCCGCCACTTCGACGCGCTTGACGGCGAGAATCCTGTGCAGGATGTCCGACACGTGCGTTGCTCTCAGGAACCGAAGCGGCGCGTGAAGGCGACGAATTCGTCAAGCTTTTTGCGTGCCGCGCCGGAGACAATGGCTTCGCGTGCGCGCTGGATGCCGTTGCCAATCGAATCGGCCAGGTTGGCGGCATAGAGTGCGGCGCCCGCATTGAGCGCGACGATTTCACGTGCTGCGCCGGGCTTGTTCTCCAGTGATTCGATCAGCAGGATTTTCGATTCGTCCGCACTGGCAACGCGCAAGCTGCGGTTCGAAATCATCGACAGGCCGAAGTCCTCGGGATGCACTTCGTATTCGGTGACCTGGCCGTTCTTCAGTTCGCCGACCAGGGTGGTGGCGCCGAGCGAGATTTCGTCCATGCCGTCCTTGCCCCATACCACCAGCACATGCTCGGCGCCGAGCCGCTGCATCACGCGCACCTGGATGCCCACCAGGTCGGGGTGGAATACGCCCATCAAGGTATTGGGCGCGCCCGCCGGATTGGTCAGCGGCCCAAGAATATTGAAAATGGTGCGCACGGCCATTTCACGCCGCACGGCGGCGACATTTTTCATCGCCGGGTGGTGATTGGGGGCGAACATGAAACCGCAGCCCGTTGTTTCGATGCACTCGGCGACCTGTTGCGGGCTGAGGTCGATTTTTGCCCCCATGGCCTCCAGCACATCCGCCGATCCTGATTTGGACGAGACGCTGCGGTTGCCGTGCTTGGCCACCGTCGCTCCGGCGGCAGCGGCGACAAACATCGAGGCGGTGGAAATGTTGAAAGTGTGCGAACCGTCGCCGCCCGTGCCGACGATATCGACGAAGTGCGGGTTGTGCGGCGTCTCCACATGGGTGGCCAGCTCGCGCATGACGCGCGCGGCAGCGGAAATTTCGTCGATGGTTTCCTTCTTCACGCGCAGCCCGGCGAGGAGGGCGGCCACCATTACCGGCGAAATATCGCCGCGCATGATTTGCCGCATCAGATGCAGCATTTCATCGTGAAAAATTTCACGGTGGTCGATGATGCGCTGGAGCGCTTCTTGGGGAGTAATCATGGTTTATGCGGACTGCAAAAAGTTGCGCAGCAAATCGTGGCCGCGCTCGGTGAGAATCGATTCGGGGTGGAACTGCACGCCCTCCACCGCCAGCTCGCGATGGCGCACGCCCATGATTTCGCCGTCATCCGTCCACGCCGTCACTTCCAGGCAGGCGGGCAAGGTTTCGCGGCAGATGGACAGCGAGTGGTAGCGCGTTACGGTCAGCGGATTGGGCAGGCCGTGGAACACGCCCTGGCCCGCGTGATGCACAGGCGAGGTCTTGCCGTGCATCAATTGCCGGGCGCGCACAATGTCGCCGCCAAACGCCGCGCCGATGCTCTGGTGGCCGAGGCAGACGCCGAGCAGCGGAATCCTGCCCGCGAACTGTTTGATCGCCGCCACGGAAATGCCCGCTTCTGCCGGCGAGCACGGGCCGGGCGAGACGACGATGCGCGCCGGTTGCATGGCGGCGATTTGCTCAAGCGTGATCTCGTCATTGCGAAACACCGTAACCTCTTCGCCCAGCTCGCCGAAATACTGCACCAGGTTGTAGGTGAAGCTGTCGTAGTTGTCGATCATCAGCAGCATAATTTTCCCTGACTTTATAACGGTTATTTACCGGCCTGTATTTTCGGTTATTGCCACTCATGTGATGCGCTGCCCGCAAGGGCTTTTGGCGCGGGTGGTCAAGTTTATGGCGTGGCGTGTTGCCATCGCCCGCAGGATGGGGAAAACCAGCGCGTCAGGAAGAAAAATCGCCGTAGCATCTTGCCATTTTACCCGTGCGGGCGTGGAACGCCTATCTGTCCATCCGTTATACTGCGTGCGCAAAATTCAACACCCGCGCCAGCGGTCAAAACCCATAACAGTGACTGGCGTATTGGAGAAATAACGCAGGAGCCGCCGATGGGCGAAAAAAAATGGTCTGAAGTCCGTCCGCGCGAGGATTATTTGCGGATTCTGAATCCGGATGGCAGCGTGCAAGGCCAGCTGCCGAAAGTCTCGCGCAAGGAATTGCTGCGCTGGTATGAGGTATTCGTCGAGACCCGCACCTTCGAGGCGATGGCGCTGCGTCTGCAACGGCGCGGGGTGCTCAGCGTCGCCGCCAGTTCGCGGGGCGAAGAGGCGTCCGGCCTGGGAGCCGCCGCCGCGTTGCAGGCCGGCGACTGGCTTTTCCCCGCGTACCGCCAGCTCAGCGCCATGCTGTATTGGAACGCGCCGGTAGACCGCATCATGGCCAGCCTGATGGGCAATGCCCCGGAACATGTGCGCGAGCATTTGCCGTTGCCGCCTGAGCAAGCGCCAGCAGTCACCATGATGCCCTACGCCGTTTTCCTGGGCGCCAACATTCCCCTGGCCGTGGGTTGCGCCCTGGCCGACAAGCTCAATGGCCGCCCGCAGGTCAGCTTGGCCTTTGTCGGCGAGGGCAGCAGCAGCGAAGGGGATTTCCACGACGGCCTGGGTTTTGCCGGGGTGCTCCAGGCCCCGTGCGTGGTGATCGTGCAGAACAACCAGTGGAGCATCTCGGTACCGGCCTCGCGGCAGACGGCCGCCGCCACTTTTGCGCAAAAAGCCGTGGCCCACGGCTTGCCGCACCAGCGTGTTGACGGCAACGATGTTTTTGCGGTTTACGACACGGTTAAAAAGGCCGTTGACCGCGCCCGCAAGGGTGGCGGCGCGACCTTGATCGAGACGGTGACTTATCGCATGCTGGATCACAACAGCGCCGATTCCTCAGCGGCTTACCGCACCGAAGACGAGGCCGATTACTGGAAAACCCTCGATCCAGTAGAGCGCTTCGAGAAGTATCTGCTGAACAACGGCATGCTCGACCAGCCCGGCAAAACCGCCATCGAGGAGCGCGCCGAAAAAAGATTGCGCGAGCAGATCGAGCGCGGCCGCGCCGTGCCGCCGACACCGCCGGAAAGCATGTTTTTCAGCCATCTGCACGGCGAGCCGGGCTGGAGCGAGCGTCACCAGCGCGCGGAACTCGCCTGCGAGCTGGCCGGCGGCAACCCGTTTCTCGACTACACCGGGGAGGGCTTGTGATGAACAGCGTCAGCGATATCCCGGTGAGCGAGGAAATGAATCTGGTCACCGCCGTAAACCACACGCTGCGCCACGAGATGGCGCGCGACTCCGGCGTGCGCGTGATGGGCTACGACATCGGCCCGATAGGCGGCGTGTTTCGCGCGACCGAAGGGCTCTATGACGAATTCGGCCCCGACCGGGTGATCGACACCCCGCTGTCGGAAAACGGCCTGCTGGGCGTGGCTGTCGGCATGGCCATGCGCGGCGAGCGGCCGGTGGTGGAGATGCAGTTTCTCGGTTTCATGTACAACGCCTGGGGCCAGTTCGTCTACAACCTGGCCAACCTGCACCAGAAAACCGGCGGCTTGGTGAAGGTGCCGGTGACCATCCGCGCCACCTTCGGCGGCGGCATCAAGCCGCTGCCGTTTCATTCCGAATCCACCGAAGCCTATCTGATGCATACGCCGGGCGTCCGGGTGGTCTGCCCGAGCACGCCGGCGGAGGCCAAGGGGTTGCTGCTGGCGGCGATTCGCAGCGACGACCCGGTGATTTTTCTGGAGCACACCAAGCTCTATCGCGCGTTTCGCGAACCGGTGCCGCTCGGCGACTACACCCTGCCGCTGGACAAGTGCCGCTTGGCGCAGCAAGGCACGGACCTGACGCTGATCGCCTGGGGCAACATGCTGCACTGCGCCACCGAGGCGGCGGCGGCGGTGGATGCCAGCATCGAGATCATCGACCTGCGCAGCCTCGCGCCGCTGGATGTGGAGCCGGTGCTGAATTCGGTGAAAAAGACCGGCCGCTGCCTGATTGTGCATGAGGCGCGACGCACCGCCGGGCCGGGCGCGGAGCTGTCCGCGCTGATCAGCGAATATGCGCTCGAATGGCTCAAGGCGCCGGTGAAACGGGTCACCGGCTTTGATGTGTTTTTCCCGGACAATCAGGCGGAAGAGGCCTATCTGCCGAGCCCGCGGCGCATCAAGGCGGGCATCGAGGCGGTGCTGGCCTACCAGTTTTAAGCGGAGAACCGATGATGACTTATGAATTTCGCCTGCCCGATGTCGGCGAGGGCATTACCGAATCCGATTTGCTGAAGTGGCATGTCAAGCCGGGCGATGCGGTGCGCGAAGACGATCTGTTGTGCGAAATCGAAACCGACAAGGCGGTAGTGGAAATACCGGTGCCCTGCAATGGCACGGTGCACAGCCTGCAAGCGGCGGAAGGCAGCACAATCAAGGTGGGCACCGTGATCGCGGTGTTTGCGACCGATGCGGCACTGGCCAAGGCTGCGCCGACGGCGCATGCGGCGCCTGTTGCCTTGCGGGAAAACTCGCCGCGCGCCGTGTCGTCAGCGCCGACTTTTCCGGCTGCCGCGCAAGCAACGGCAAATCTGCCCGTGCATGCCACGCCGAGCACGCGCAGTTACGCGCGGCGGCAAGGGGTGGCGCTGGAGGCGGTCAACGGCAGCGGGCCGCAAGGCCGCATCCTGCGCGAAGATATTGACCGGCATCTGACTGCCGCCAAAGCGCCGGATACGTCCGGCGTCAGGCTGGATGTTCGCCCTGTGGCGATTCCGCTGGCCGGCCAGCAGCGCCGCACGCCGCTCAAGGGCCTGCGCCGCGCCATCGCCGAAACCATGGTGCGCTCGGTCAGCGTGATACCCCACGCCACGTCCGGTTTCCGCTGCAATGCCGAGGCTTTCGTGGCGCTGCGCCAGCGCCTGCAGGAACATCTCGGCTGCCGCATTTCATTTACCGCGATGGTCATGAAAGCCATGATCCCGGCGCTCAAGCGCTATCCTTATTTCAACGCCAGCATCGATGACACGCGCAACGAGATTGTCGAACACGGCGACCTCAACATCGGCTTTGCCACGCATACCGATGAAGGGCTGATGGTGCCGGTGATCAAGCATGCCGACCGGAAAAGCCTGGCGGAAATATCCGCCGAGATCGACCGCCTGGCCGCGCTGGCGCGTGAACGCAAGATCAGCCTGGCCGACCTGAAAGGCGGCACCATCACGCTGAGCAACGTCGGCAGCCACGGCAAGCACGATCTGGTGGGACGGCCGATCATCAATCACCCGGAAGCGGCGATCATCGCCATGACCCGCATCAAGCCCCAGGCCGCGGTGGTGAATGGCGCGGTGGTGGCGCAGCAGAGCCTGGACATGGTGACTTCCTACGATCACCGGCTGATTGATGGCGTCTATGCCGCCGAATTCATGGAGGCCGTGATCGAGATCATCGAGGAGCCGGGGCTGCTGCTGAGCCTCTAGCCGGGCGCGGTGTAGTCCAGCCCGCCCTGCGCCTGCTCGGCGGCGCGGATCAGGGCGCGGGCCTTGTTTTCGGTCTCCTGCCATTCGTTCTCCGGCACCGAGTCGGCAACGATCCCTGCGGCGGCCTGCACGTAGAGCATGCCGTTTTTGACGATGCCGGTGCGAATGGCGATCGCCATGTCCATCTCGCCCGAAAAGCTCAGGTAACCGCAAGCCCCGCCGTACAGCCCGCGCTTGACCGGCTCGAGTTCGTCGATGATTTCCATGGCGTGAATTTTTGGTGCGCCGGTGAGCGTGCCGGCCGGGAAGGTGGCTTTCAGCACGTCCAGATTGTCCATGCCCGGCAACAGCATGCCTTCGACATTCGACACGATGTGCATGACGTGGGAATAACGCTCGATGACCATCTGGTCGGTGACGCGCACCGAGCCGGTCTGCGCGATGCGGCCGATGTCGTTGCGCGCGAGGTCGACGAGCATGACGTGTTCGGCGCGTTCCTTCGGGTCGGCGAGCAGTTCCTCGGCATGCGCCTGGTCGGCTTCGGGCGTGGCGCCGCGCGGCCGCGTGCCGGCCAGCGGACGAATGGTGACGCGCTTGCCGCCGGGCGCGCTTTCCTGGCGCACGAGGATTTCCGGCGAGGCGCCGACCACCTGGAAATCGCCGAAGTCGTAGAAATACATGTAGGGCGAGGGATTGATGGAACGCAGCGAACGGTAGAGCGTCAGCGGCGGGCAGGCAAAGGGCATTTTCAGGCGCTGGCCGACCTGCACCTGCATCATGTCGCCCGCGGCGATGTAGTCCTTGGCTTTTTGCACCGCCGCCAGATAATCCGGCTTGGCAAAATCGCGTATGACGTGAGTGCCGGCGCCCGGCGCGCTGGCGGGAATTTCCACCGGGTTGCGCAGCTTTTTCGCCAGATCACCCAGGCGGGCATGAGCGGTGGCATAGGCGTCGGGCGCGGCCGGGTCGGCGTAGACGATGAGGTAGATTTTCCCGGCCAGGTTGTCGATGACGGCAAGCTCTTCGGTTTGCAGCAGCAATATGTCGGGCATGCCGATTTCATCGGGCTTGTCGAAGCGGGCGAGCTTGTGTTCCATGTAGCGCACGGCGTCGTAACCGAAATAACCGGCCAGGCCGCCGCAGAAACGGGGAAAGTTTTCCGGAATGAATACCTTGCAACGCGCCTGGTATTCAGCGATGAAGTCGAGCGGATTGCCTTCTGCGGTCTCAACGACCTGGCCGTCATGGACGATTTCCGTGCGCCAGGCCCGGGCGCGCAACAGGGTGCGGGCCGGCAGGCCGATGAAGGAATAGCGGCCGAAACGTTCGCCGCCGACGACGGATTCGAGCAGGAAGCTGTTGCGCCGGTTGGCCAGCTTGAGGTAGAGCGACAGCGGCGTGTCGAGATCGGCGAAGGTTTCCAGCGTCACCGGAATGCGGTTATAGCCTTCGGCAGCGAGGCGGTTGAATTCGCTCTGGTCGATTTGCATCATGGGTGCTCCGCAAAAAAAAGCTGCTGCAATGGTTGCAACGGTGGCGCGAACGCTGTTGTCAGCCGGTTCGCGCCGGAGTTCAGGAATCCGGCGTCATGGCCGCCAGGGCCAGGCCTCCGCCCAAAGCGCAGGCTGCGGGGCGCATTCCTTCGTTGCATGCAGTGAGTGACGGAGCATGGTGGATAGTGCTGCGGATCCAGTTTAAAAAGTCGGCGCTGGCAGGACGGCAAATCAGGCGTCAATGACGCGCCGGGCGGCCTCGGCAAGCGATGCGACTATAGCATCGCAATCGACGTCCTGCACGGGGGCGCCTGCGTTGTACCCGTAGGGCACTAGCCATACCGGGCAGCCCGCGGCACGGGCCGCGGCGGCATCGTGCCGGGAATCGCCGATATGCAGGTTGTCGGCCGGGGCCACGCCAAAGCGCTGACAGGCATGCAGCAGCGGCAGCGGGTGGGGTTTTTTTTCGTCCAGGCTGTCGCCGGAAATGGCGAAGCGGAAAAATGGCGCGAGGCCGGTTGCCGCAAGCAGGGGGCCGGTGAAGGCGGCGGCCTTGTTGGTGATGACCGCCAGCGGCAGGCCTGCCGCCTGAAAAGCGTGCAGGCCTTCCATTACCCCAGGGTAAAGCGCGGTGCGGCGGCCGTTTTCGCGAGCATAGTGGCGGCGGAAGACGGCTTGCGCCTGCGCCAGCGCATCCGCTTCAAACTCCGGCAGGCAGCATGCGACGAGTTGCGCAATGCCGTGGCCGACGAAAGACGCGATGACTTCCTCCGCGTATTCGGGCCGCCCCAATTCGCGCAACATGCCATTGGCGGCAGCCGCAAGGTCAGGCAGGGTGTCGAGCAGCGTGCCGTCGAGGTCGAGGGTGATGGAGCGAATGCCTGCGCCCGGCATCAAACCGTGGCCAGTTGCGCACGCAACGCGGCAATGACGGAGTCATAGCGATGCGGGTCGGCGTCTTGGCCTGCGCCGAACACGGCGGAGCCGGCGACAAAGGTATCCGCTCCGGCGCGGGCGATGGCGGCGATGTTGTCCACCTTCACGCCGCCGTCGATTTCGAGCAGGATGTCGCGGCCGGTTTGCTCACGGTGCAGGTCGATGCGGCGCCGCGCTTCGCGCAATTTGTCGAGCGTGCCGGGAATGAATTTTTGTCCGCCAAAGCCGGGATTCACGCTCATCAGGAGCACGATGTCGAGCTTGTCCATGACGTAATCCATGTAATCAAGCGGGGTTGCCGGATTGAATACCAGCCCGGCCTGGCAGCCGCATTCGCGGATCAGGGACAGCGTGCGATCGACATGTTCCGAGCCTTCCGGGTGGAAGGTGATGACATTCGCGCCGGCTCTGGCGAAGTCGGGAATGATGCGATCCACGGGCTTGACCATCAGATGCACGTCGATCACTGCCTTGGTCAGCGGCCGAATGGCTTCGCAGACCAGCGGGCCGATGGTCAGGTTGGGGACATAGTGGTTATCCATCACGTCGAAGTGAATCCAGTCCGCGCCTGCGGCGATGACGTTGCCGACTTCCTCGCCCAACCTGGCAAAATCGGCGGAAAGAATGCTGGGGGCGATTCTGAATTGGCGGGACATGGCCGTCTCCAAAAAGGTCAATGGCCCAATTCTACCGGCAGGCCGCTAGAATTCACGCCACGCGACAACAAGGACACGGAATGATTCTGCTCACAGGCGGCGCGGGGTACATCGGCTTGCACGGCGCGGTGGCGCTGATCGAGGCCGGGCACGAGGTGGTGCTGTTCGATAATTTCAGCAACAGCAAGCCGCAGGGCGTGGCGCGGCTGGAGGCGGTGGTCCGGCGGAAGGTGGCGTGCGTGCAAGGCGACGTGCGTGCAAAAGAAGACCTGGCGCGTGTTTTCGGCCTTTACCCTATCCGTGCCGTGGTGCACTTTGCCGGCCTGAAAGCCGTCGGCGAATCGATGGCGCAGCCGCTGCGCTACTACGACAACAACGTCGGCGGTACGCTGGTGCTGCTCGCTGCCATGGCGCAGGCGAATGTGAAACGCATTATTTTCAGCTCATCCGCCACCGTGTATGGCGAACCGGACAGCAGCCCGATTCCCGAAACCGCGCCGCTGCGGCCGGCCAATGTCTATGGCCGCAGCAAACGCATGGTGGAGGACGTGCTGCGCGACTTGCATGTCGCCGATGGCGAATGGTCGATCGCGCTGTTGCGTTATTTCAATCCGGTCGGCGCGCATGCGGGCGGGCTGATCGGCGAAGACCCGCAGGGCATTCCCAGCAACCTGATGCCCTTTGTCGCCCAGGTCGCTGTCGGCCGCTTGCCAGAACTCAAAATATTTGGCGGCGATTACCCGACGCCGGACGGCACCGGCGTGCGCGATTACATCCATGTCATGGACCTGGCCGAAGGCCATGCAGCGGCGGCGGCATGGGCGCTGCGCGAACCGGGCGAGGTGCTGACGGTGAATCTGGGCACCGGGCGCGGCTACAGCGTGCTGGAGGTTGTCGGTGCTTTTGCCGCAGCTAGCGGCCGCTCGATTCCATATCGCATCGTAGAGCGCCGCGCCGGCGACGTACCTGCCTACTGGGGCGACCCGGCACTGGCGAAGGAAACGCTGGGCTGGACGGCAAAGCGCACGCTCGAGGAGATGTGCCGCGATGCCTGGAACTGGCAGCAGCAGAATCCTCACGGGTTTGCCTGAAGCCACCGTTACCGTGTTGCCAGCGCCTGCTTTTACGGCAGGCGACCGGCGGAGATCATGCGGTTGAAAAGGATGTTGGACGAGAGCCAGACGACCTGATCGTCAAAACCGGCGCCCGTCGCCGTATGCTGGACGAAGTCGGTGTCGGCATCGAGATTTTCCTGTTCGTCGGCATCGACCGGCGCCGCGGCGCCGTTCTTGCCACGCGACAGAATAACGGCCGGTACGGCGGTGGCGAGTATGGTGCCGGTGCACGCTGCCGTATCGCATACGCGCATGTCGCCTGGGGAAGTCAGCACAAAACCCGCCGCGTTGCTGGAAAAGGCCGCCGTCACCCGGTAGTGAAACGCATTGTTCCAGGCGTCCTGGCGTCCGATGCCAAGATCGGCCCAGGGCAGCGTGCCATCCTGGTTGGTGCAGGCGTTGCCCGTGCGATTTTCCCTGCCGTCGGTATCAATGTCCGGGCACGGCAGGTAGGGTTTGCCGTCGCCCGCCGTGTGGCTGGCGGCAAAGCCCAATAGCGCCTCGTTGATGTCGGCAAGCTGCTTTTGGGTTTCGCCCTGGCTGCGAATATCCTGTTGCGCCGACAGCGGCAGCAGCATGCCGCCCAGCAAGAGGGCGACGATGAACATGACGATGGCGAGTTCGACCAGCGTGAAGCCGCGCTGGCGAAAAGTTATACGCGGCGGCATCCCCCGGGACGGGGCTGGCGGAGTGGCGGATTTCATGGCAACCATGTCGTGGAGAAGTCGGAAATGGAAATGATCTGGTCGCGGCTGTCCTGGCTGTTGGTAAACCCCAGCCGCGTGGTGCGGAAGGCGGGCTGGTAGCAGAGGTTGTCGATGCCGCAGAATTGTCCGCCGGAACAGCTTGCTCCGCTGCTGCACGCACTGCCTTGGTCATCGTACACCTTCTGGCGATCATACAGGTTGGGTTGCTGCCCGGTGTAGCAATAGCGGTTGCCGTCGGTTTCAACGCCGCCGCAGTACTGGCCCGCCGGGTTGGACGCCGGACAGGTGCCGCTGCATTGTCCGTAGCGGACGACCGGGTCGAGCTGCGCCATCGCGCGCGTCGTCGCCTGCATGCGGGCGATCTGGTTGGCGGATGTCGGGCTGTCCGGCAGCATCCAGACCTGCGTCTTTACTGTGGTCGAGTAGAGATCATTGGCGGTGACGGGCTGGATGCTGATGTTGCTGGTGCCCGGCGTTGCGTCGCCGCTCAAGTGCCAGTAGCTGCCCGCGTTACTGCCGCCGCTGACCAACCACATGGCCCCGTCCTTCATGCCGGCCGCCGCGTTTTCCGGCGCGGCGCGGGTCCAGGCGCCGCTGCTGGCGGTATACACGCCGTTTTGCGTGGCAGCGGCCTGCGCCGTGACCAGCACGCGATTGCCTGCGGCCAGCGCCACGCCGTCAACGGTTTGCAGGCCGGAAAGCGTGAGCGATGTGGTGGCAACAGCCTGAACCGGCAGGCGCACGCGCTGGATGGTCAGCGCGCTGGTGTTGATTACCGGCATGTCGATATTTTGCAAGCGCCACAGGCTGCCGCCATTGAGCGTGCCCGTCTTGATGAACCAGGAAGTGCCCGGCGGCAGGTCGATCCCTTCGTCTGCGCTCAGGTCGCGTATCCAGGCGGTGGCAGACGCGAGGTAAACGCCGTTCGTGCTGGCATCGGCTTGCGCCGTCACCAGCACGGTATCGCCAGCCAGCAGGGCAACTGAATCGATAGTCTGCAAGCCGGAGAGCGTGATGGGCGATGAGGCGGCGACCTTGACCAGCCGGCTGTTGTCATCGCGCCCGGCATAAACGGCGCGCTCAATCTCGACGCGCACATGAATATCCTGATTGGTGGGCGTGCTGCTCAGGTTGGGGTCGAGCTTGGTGACGCCGGGCGGCGGATAGGGCGGCGGATTGGCGAGCGGTGAAGCCGGCGGCACGGGATTGCCGGGCGGCGGGCGCACGGCAGGCGGCATGGGCAACTGGCCATGCACGTTGTCGTCTTCTTCCGCCGGGAGTTTGCAAATGTTGTCGGTGGTGTCGCAGATGCTGGGCGAGCGGCACCCTGTCCCGCAGGCATAGCCGGTGCTGACCGGCGAGTTGCTGCCCCAGTACACCAAGGCGATATGGCCGCCCGTATAGCTGGGGTCGGCGCGGCCGTTGTCGAGGGTTCTCAGTGTAGTGCTGCTGCTGGCGCGTGAAGGATCGAAGCCATTCGGCAGAAACGGCGGCTGGCTGCGAAAGTTGCGCCGTGTATCGAACTCCACACCGATTTTCGGCGCGGCGATGAACGGCGTGCTGCCGTTGTTGCCGGAATAGCCCAGATGCTGGCTGGCGGCGCCGCAGGCGCTTGCCGTGTTGCGGTCGCCGTCGACGGCGGCAAAGACAAACCCGGGACCGGGGGCGCCGGTGTTGGTGATGTTGAATAAAAAGTAGCTGCGCAAACCGCTGTCCGTGGCGCGGGTTTCCGGCAGCCAGCTGCAACCGAACAGCGCCGCGGCGTTGCTGGTCCCCACGGCGCCTGTCGTGACATTCAGGCTGCCCAGCGTCAAGGTGCGCGTAGCTGCGTTATAAGCGGAAAGCTGGCCGAACCCGAGCGCCGTCAGCGTCGCTGATTCGACCGAAGTGAAACTGGCCCCGGCCGGGATGCAGCGCACGACGTCCTGGTATTCCGATGCAGGCGTAGTGACGCGGGAAAATGTGTTCACGCCGGAGTAGCTTGAGCCTGCATTCCTGAAACTGTCGAGGTTGGGCGCTTCAAGGTAATTGTCCGGATTGGCCTTGTCTGCTGCGGTGATGCGTAGCTGACCGGCCTTGTTGCGCTGGTTGGCAAATATCAGCACGGCGGGACAGGCCGTTGCAGGCGTTGCGCCATCAATCGTCACAGTGCAGTTACCGGCGCATTGGGCAATGAACAGTTGATCCTGGTAGCTGCTGAAGTAGTTTTTGGGATCCTGGGTATCGTCGTAACAGGCGTTGCTTGCCATCGGGTGCGCCGAGGCAGCGACACCTATGTCGCGCAGACAGTTCGTCATGCGGTCAAGCATGCTGTTGACGTCGAGGCGGAACAGCGACGACTTGCGCAGACTGCCAAACAGCATGTCACCGGTAAGGGTAAGCCCCTTGTCGTTGGCGGCGATGTCGCAGCTTGCACCGGCCGGGCAGTCACCCGTCCAGAGGTTGCCGTCGCTTTGACGATTGACCACGCCCTGGGCAGAGAGTTGCTTGACGGCGGCCGAGGTGTCGCCGCTGGCGGCATTCGTCGCGGCGGCGAAGTAGTTGGTGACGCCGCCCAATGCCATCGCGGTGGCCGGGTCGAGATAGTTGCGCGCATCGTAGTTGCCGCCGCATTCGCTCACCGTATCGGTGGTCGAGCTGCTGCGGTCTTGCCCGGGCAGCGGCGGGCCAGGCGAGAAGATGACGGCAATGGGCCGGTCATGCGCCGAGGCGAGGGCGCTTTGCATGGCGCTGGTGCCGTTGGCGACGACGATGTCGAGCTGGCCAAGGGTATCCCAGTTCATCGGGGTGGCGAACTGGATGCGCTGATGGCTGCCGGAAACGGCATACCAGAGGCATTCATTGTTGCTGTCGCGCAGGGGGCCGGCACCCAGCATGCGCCAGGGGAAGCGGCCGATGACGGTGAGGTTGGCGGCGTTGCCGGTGAAATTGGCGGCATCGCAACCTTCACCCGTGCAACCAACATTGTTGTTGCGCGAAGTGCCGAGATCGGGCAGCGGCAGGTAACCGTACATGTAAATCGGTACGTTTGACACATCGGGATTTGCTTCGCGAAAACGCAGGGCATAGCCCATCAGCGCCTCGCGCGCCTGCGCCAATGCCGTATCCGTCTGCTGCTGCCGGTATGCCTGCATGAACTCAGGCGAAAGATTCGAGACCAGAAAGTACAGGGCGCTCATGACCAGCACGGCTACCAGGCTGATCAGCACAAAGCCGCGCTGGGTCTTGTTCTGCGGGGCGCGCCGGCGCACTCTGCCTGGGCTCCGCTTAACGCCGCGCGGCGGGGGTTGCTACAGTGCCGCCGCCCAGCCGGTCGTTGCGTTCGCCGGTGGCGCGGTTGATCGCTTCGCCGACCTTGAGCTGGGTGGGCGAGTCTTCGCCGGGAGCGAGTTGCGCCCGGCCGGGATTTTTGGGTGTGAGGCGCACGGTGACGCCGGTGCGTGCGGCATCGCGCTCATCCTGCGAACGCCCATTGATCCAGACGGTGGATTTGCCGCTGGAGCGCTGTACCACGCCGTCCAGGCTCATGGTTGCGCCTTCCAGCGACTGGGCTTCCTGAATGTTGGAAAGACGCTGGCGTTCCAGGGCAATGCGCTTTTCCGGGGTGAAGAAGAGACGGCCGAGGCTGGTGGCTTCGGCGTATGCCGGCAGTGCCGCGCCTGCCATCAGCAGGCAGAAGCCGCAGGTGAAAATGGTGCGGCAAATGGTAGACACGGTAGACACGGTAGGCACGTGCTTCATGCGCCCTCCTTGAGGGTGATCCATTCGAGAGTGCATTCGGCGGCGAGCTGGGGACTGGCGCCGTGCTCGGCCGGATTGCGCACGCCGCGCCCCATCGTGCAGGCGCGCACCTGGATCAGCGCCGGCGCGGCGGCGCGCAAGTCATCGAGAAAACCCAGCAGGTCGCCTTCGTGCAGCAATTGCATGTGCAGCCGCATTTGGCTGGCCATGATCCCAAAGCCGCCGGTAGCGCTGCCGCCGGGCAGGATAGTGCCATCGATCGGACGTTGTGGCGCAAATTCGTAGTCGAGCTGAAAAATCCGCCGCGCAGTTTTGAGGCGGCTGATGGTTTCTAGCCAGTCCAGCCGCTGCTCGGCGCCAATGGTGCCGCGGCTCTTGAGCGCCTGAAAGCGGGTGATTTTGTCGCGCAGCTCCTGTTCTTCGCTGCGCGCGCGCGCGATTTTGGTTTCAATCTCCTTTTCTGCCGCTACGGCAGCGCCATAGGCTTGTCCGGCCTGTTTTTTCAGGGTGAGCGTGATCCCTACGGCGGCGCCTGCGATAAAAAGACAGGCGGCGAGGAAGGCCAGCGCCCATTGCAGGTGTTTGAAGTCTTGGTTGTCGAACTTCATGTATTCCTCACAGGGGGCGGGCGATCATCAGGGAGAACTGCGGGGCCAGTCCGGTGCGCTCGTCGCTTGCCTCGCTGCGGCTTTTGAGCGGCTTGCCGGATTCGATGTCGAAGGGCATGGCAAGTACCTGTACGGTGGTCTGCGGGTCTTGCAGCCGGACGGCGAAGGTATCGACGATCTCTTTCTGGGCGCGCAGATCGGCATTCAGTCCAAGCGGCAGTTGCGCCTGGATCTGGAGCACGGTCCATGGGCCGCTGCCGCCGCCGGCACTGCCG
This sequence comes from uncultured Rhodocyclaceae bacterium, assembly GCA_964596295.1. Taxonomy (GTDB): domain Bacteria; phylum Pseudomonadota; class Gammaproteobacteria; order Burkholderiales; family Rhodocyclaceae; genus Rugosibacter. The sequence goes on from CAZQTB010000013.1 coordinate 25,945, forward strand.
ATACCCGCGGCGTTACCCGGTGCGGGCGGCGTATTGCCAACGCCGACTTTTTGGGGGAGATCGAGACGCGGGGCGATTTTCCAGTCGAGACTGACCAGTTCGACTCTCGGCATTTCATTTAGCGTCCGGCTCAGGTGGGCCAGCAGGGGTTCCAGACCCGGACTGCGTTTTTGCAGTTCTTCGTAACGGCCCATCAGGGCGCGCAGATTGTCGGGTGTGATGCTGACCTTGGGCAGGCTGTCCAGCAGGGCGTTGTAACGCTGTGTGACGAGGGTTGTCCGGGCCTGCATGGCGTCGATTTCCTGGCGCAGGGTATACACGTTAAATCCTGTTTTGGCGGCGAACAGCAAGCCGCCGGCCAGCACTATCGAAGCAACAGCAGTCAGCGCAAAACGCATTTGCCAGAGGTGATAGAAGTGCCGTTCCGCTGCCGGGGCGAATTGCCGCGCCGGGGCTTTCTGCGCCAACCAATGCATCAGCAGCTTGTCGGTTGTGACGGCGCCAGCAAGGTCTTTCAGCTTCTCGCGCCGCGCGCCTGCCTCAAGGTCGATGAATTCGAAGATCAGGTTATCGCTGTTGCGGCAGTGCTCCTGGACGACCGGCTTGTGTTCTCTACTCACCAGTACCACAGTGCGCACGGTGGTTCCGCGCTGGATCTGCCGCTGCCCGACGAGGTATTGATAGGTTTTGAGCGACTCGCCGGCGCTCGTCCGGGCGACCTCGGTCACGCTGCGCGTGGCCAGTTGCGTCAGGCGCGAGAAGCATAGTTTGCCCTGATCGAAAAAGCTCTGGCGGACGCCGCCGGCCGTCAGGGTAATCAGCAATACCGGCTCTTGACCGGCCAGCCAGCGCGGGGCGGATTCGGCCAGTACCAGTGGCACGGAATAGATGCCGGCGAGAATGATCCCGGTCTGGCGCAAAGCGTCAAGCCAGGGAGTGAAGGTATCCGGCCGCGTCAGCGCGGCAAAGAGCATTTTTTCATCGCGCCGCCCCGCGCTGGCACGACCCAGCGAAAATGCTGCAGTCAGCGGCGTACCGTAGAAATACTGGCCCAGCCGGCGCGTGATGAGCGCGTCACGATCCCTGCCGCGCACGTAAGGAATTTCTTCGAGCTGAAAGCCTTCCTCGGTAACATCGGCCAGCAGGTAGAACAGGCTGGCACGGTGCTTGTCGAGGTAGGCAGCAAACGCTTCGAGCCCGGCCGTATCCGGCAGAAACTCGCCTTCCGCGTGGACATGGCCGTTATGCCACGCATGCGCCGCAAGCCGGATACCATCAAAGAGGAGAATGCGTTTGGCAGCCATCAGGTTTTCATCTTGGTGATGATGTCGTAGATTGGTCCCAGCACGGCGAGCATGATCCAGCCGAGGATGATGCCGATGATAACGGTCATGACCGGTTCAATCATCGATTGTACTTTTTCGATGGATTCGCGTACGTCGCGATTGTAAAAGTAACTGACGTTGGTCAGCGCGGTATCCAGTGCGCCGGTGTTTTCACCGACGCGCAGCATGCGCAGCACCAGCGGCGGAAAGAGATCAACCTGCTGGAAGGCGGCAGTGACATTTTGCCCTTCGGCAATCAGATTGCCGGCGCGCTCAAGCCCCTCCTTGATGACGACATTGCCGACCACATCTTCTGTTGTCTTGATCGAATCGAGGATGGTGATGCCCGATGCGTACATCATGGCGAACACGGAAGCAAAACGCGAAAGAATGATCTTCTTCAGGATGCTGCCGATCCAGGGCAGACGCAGCTTGATGCCATCAAAGCGGTAGCGCGCAGCGGGGCTGGTTTGCACCAGGAAGCTGACGATGGCGGCCGCAATGAGCGGCAGGCCCAGCACGACATACCAGTAATTGACGAAAAATTCAGAGGTGGCGATGAGCACTTTGGTCTGCATCGGCAGCGCTTGGCCCATGTTGCGAATGAAGCCGGCCATTTTGGGCACCAGATAAATCATCATGAACATGACCACGGCCACTACCACCGTGCCGAGAAAGGCCGGGTACATGATGAGTTTCTTGGTGTGTGCGGCCAGTTCGTCTTGCCATTTGAGCGATTCAAGCAGGTTGTTCAGCACGTGTGGCAGGGATCCTGTTTCTTCGCCGGCGCGTATCAGGCTGACCATGACTTCATCGAAGGTTTGCGGGTGTTCGGCCATGGCTTGCGAGAGGGTTTTGCCGCCTTCGATGCTCTCCACCATGCCGGCGATGATTTCACGAAAGCGGGGATTGTCGAGGCTGTCGCGCAGGTCGGTGAGGCTTTCAACCAATGGCACTCCGGCACGGGCAAGCTGCTCGAGGTGAAAGCAGAAGGTGATGAGTTCGGGCCGGGTGATGCGGGTCGGGTTGAGTCCTCCGCCCTGTCTGACAGGGTCGCCGTTGATGAAGTCGAGGTCCATCCGCTTCAGGCGCATTTCCAGGTCAACCAGGTTGATTGCTTCAAGCCGCCCCAGGGCCATCTTGCCGCCGGAATCAATTGCCTTGTAGTTGTAGAGAGCCATGGTCTGGAATGTGGCAGTCGGGTTTGGCGCGGCTACATGCGCTCCGTCAGGTCTACTACGCGGCCGATTTCCTCGATGGAGGTGGAACCGTCGCGCACGCGGCGCAGGCCGTCTTCAGCGAGCGGCTGGAAACCCTTGGCTATCGCCGCTGTACGGATTTCACGCAAGCTGGCGCGACGGCTGATGAGATCGTCGAGATCGCTGTCCAGGCGCAGCACTTCCATGATGGCAATGCGGCCGCGATAGCCTTGGTGGTCACAGTGTTCGCAGCCGCCGGCGCGGTAGAGGACGGGAGCAGGCTGGCCTTCGGCAACATTCAGCAGCTTGCGCTCGTGCGCCTCGGCCGGATAGGGTTTGCGGCAATGGGTGCACAGGCGCCGCACCAGGCGCTGGGCGATGATGCCGATGATGTTGCCGGCCATGATGTCGGGCAGTACGCCGATGTCCAGCAGGCGCGGAATGGCCCCCATGGCCGAATTGGTGTGCAGCGTGGAGTACACCTGGTGGCCGGTCATGGCGGCGCGGAAAGCCATTTCCGCCGTGTCGCCATCGCGGATTTCCCCGACCAGGATGACATCCGGATCCTGCCGCATCATCGAACGGATGCCGTTGGCAAAATCGAGCTTGGCGGATTCGGCGACCGAAGTCTGGCGGATCATTGCCATCGGGTACTCAACGGGGTCTTCAAGGGTCATGATGTTCACGCCCTCGATGTTGATGTGATTGAGCACCGAGTAAAGCGTGGTGGTCTTGCCGCTGCCGGTAGGGCCGGTGACGAGGATGATGCCTTCAGGCCGCGCCACCATGAGCTTCAGCAGATTGAGCTGGTGCTCGTCGAGCCCCAGTCCGTCAAGTGGCACGATGCCTTTTTTACGGTCGAGAATGCGCAGCACGATGTTCTCACCGTGGATGGTCGGTTGTGCCGCGACCCGGAAGTCGATGGTGTCGCCGCTGATGTTGAGCGAAATGCGGCCATCCTGCGGTGCGCGCGTCTCGGCGATGTTCATGCCGCTCATGACCTTGATGCGCACAGCCATTGCCGCCCAGTAGGATTTGTGCAAAGCGCGAATCTGGCGCAGCATGCCGTCGATGCGATAACGGATGCGCAGAAAGCTTGCCTCCGGTTCGAAGTGCACGTCGGATACGTCCCGCTTGACGGCATCGGTCAGTAGCGCATCGACCAGCCGCACCACCGGCTGGCTGTATTCGTCAAGCGAGGTGGCGAGGCTGCGGTAGTCGATTTCGCCGGTTTCGATTTCATGCAGGATGCCGTCAATCGACAGTTCGTGGCTGTAGTACTGGTCGATGGCGTGAGTGATTTCCGATTCGCCGGCGAGCAGGGTCTCGATTTGCAGATCGGGGTGAATCAGCGCGCGCAGCTTGTCCACAGCGACGACATCATTGGGGTCGGCGATGGCGATCTTGAGGTATTGCTCTGCGCGTGAATAGCTTAAGCCGAGAAGCAGATGGCGTTTTGCCAGCTCACGGGGGATCAGATGCACGGCCTCCGGATCGACGATCGAGTTGGCCAGGTCAACTGACTCATGGCCGAGCGACTCGCTCAGCGCGTCGCGCAGCGTGGCTTCCGAGACGAAACCCAAAGCCACCAGCAGGCGGCCCACCGGCTGGTTGGATTTCATCTGCTCCAGCAATGCGATGCGCAGCTGGTCTTCGCTGATGACGCCTTGCGTGATCAGTATCTGACCGATGCGGCGGCGCTGGGAAAGCGGAATGGGGGGTAGATTCATACGGCCATCATTATGCTGCATCTTTTTGTTGCGGCAAATGCCGCAGCGCCGCGATACCTTTTTGGCGTATCGGTGAGACGATCAAGGCTGCAAGGCATGCATTCGGGCAGCGGCCTGCGCCTTGTCAAAACCGGCCGGTCGCGTTTGCGCAGCGGCAATGGCCTGGGCATAGTATTGTGCAGCCAGCCGGGTTTGGCGCATGTGTTCGAGACTGATGGCCAGGTTGTAAAGAATGTCGGGGTTTTCGGGTTCGGCGTTGTAGGCGCGGAAATAGGCTTGTTGCGCTTCATTCCAGCGTCCTTGCCGGGCATACAGATTGCCCAGCGAAAAATAGGGCGCGGCGAGTTCGGGCTGCGCGGCGGCCAGCGTTTTGAGGCGGCTTTCGGCCGCCGCCGGATCAACCTGGCCGCGGATGTTTATCAATGCGGCCAGGGCCACGGGATCCTGCGGATTGGCTTCGAGTATCTTTTGGTAATCCCAGGCGGCCTGGTCCGGTTGCTCCTGGCGCAGCGCAATGGCAGCCAAGCCATGCATCGCGTCGGTATTGCGCGGGTCGGATTGCAGGGCGCGGGTGTATTCGGCTTGTGCGCTGACGAGGTCGCCACGATTGAAGGCATCGAAGCCGCGCATCAGGGACGGGTCGACCCGCAATGGCGCTTTGGTCAGGCGGATCGGTTCGTCAGTTTCGGCAAGCAGGGCAGGGCGCGTGGCGCTGCGCCTGGCTTTGGTATTTGCGACGGCGATATCGTCGCCGTCTTCGGCAGCGGCTTCATCCGCATTCGTTGCGGCGGAGGGGCTCATCGCAGCGGTTTGGGGGGCTGCGCCAAGGGTTGGGGCAGGCATAGCCTGTGCAGGCAGAACGGCAGGTGCGGGCGGCTGCAGCATCCTCGCCTCACTGGCCGAATTCACTGCCAGACCCGGCATGGGCTGCAATTGCCACCAGAAGTAAGTGCCGATAGCGACGGCTGCCAGAGCGGTCAAACCGCCCAGCGCCAGCGCAAAATTTTTCTTGTGGGCGGCGGCGCCTGGCTGCTTTGCGGCGAACAGGTTTTGTGCAGCGGTTTGCTCTTGCCGTGGCGTGCGCTGCATGCGCGGTTCCTGTGCCATGGCCGCAGACCCTGCTGTACCGGCGGGCGATCGCCGGGACGTTTTTTCGATTTCAGCGAGGAATTCCTCATCCAGCGTTTCCAGATGCGAGGGCAGGCTGGGCAAGGCTCCGGTCAGGGTGAGCGCGCCCTGCGCCGCATCCGCTGCCGCAGGGGGAGTTTCTGCGGACGGGGATAGCGGCTCAAGGGCCATGCCGTCGTCAGCACCGGACGTTTCCGTGGTACTGACGGCGGCGCCATCAGTGCCCTCACGTCCCTGGCGCTTGGCCAGTTCGGCTTTCTTGAGCGCATCCATGAGCAGGCTCATGGCGTGTTCGCTCCTTGGGGAGCAGGCTGTCCGGGACCTGGGTTATTGGTGAAGAATTCACGGCCCGGCAACTGGCTGCGGAAGCTGCGATAGTCGCCGTTGACGCTCGGGTCGCGAATGATGGTGGGCTTGAGAAAAATGACCAGTTCGGTCTTGGTGTTGGTGTCGTCGCGGTTGCGGAAAAAATTGCCAATACCCGGCAAACGGTCCAACCCAGGCACCCCTTCGGTGCTGTAGTTGATCTTGTCTTCCATCAGTCCGCCCATGACGGCGATTTCGCCATCGGCAAGACGCAATACGGACTCCATTTCACGCGTCTGGATTTCCGGAACCTTGTTGGCAACAGCGGTGGGGATGTCCGGGTTCGGGTCGGTCTTGAAACCGGTAACCCGCGAGATCGTCGGGCGGACATTCAGGGTAATCATGTTCGACTCACTGATCTGTGGCGTGACATTCATGACCAGACCAACGGCAATTGACTTCGCTGTTGTGGTGAACGATTTTTCGGTATTGGTCTGGGTGATGGTGGAGTCCGATTTGACCTCGAAGTAAACCACGTTATCGACAACCTTGAGCATGGCTGTCTGATTGTTGAGCACGCTGATCTTGGGACTCGACAATACCTTGACGTTACCGAAAGTTTCCAGCAAGGTAAGCGTTGATGAGATGCCCAGGCCGGGCGCCACGTAATTCAGCAAAAATGATGTGCCAGGTGCGGCGAATGGATCAGGAACCGCTCCGGCAGTCAGGCCGGTGGGTGACTGGGCCATGGAAAAGCCGGCAGTGCCCGGAGCCCGCAATGAGCGCAGGCTCTGCCAGTTGATGCCCTGTTTGTAGTTATTGTTCAAAGTCACCTCGGCAATCGTCGCTTCGATGATGACCTGGCGCCCCGCATTGCGGGTGACCTGGTCGATGTAGTCCTGGACTTTCTCGTGCTGGCGCGAGGTGGCGCGGACTACGATGACGCCGGCTTCGGGGTTGGCGATGACCGAAGCCGCTTCACGGAAGGTCGTGCGTTTGACAACGGTGGTGCCCTGTTGTTGCAGACTGGCGGGATTCGGGCTGCCGGCCAGCGAGGCGGCGGCATTCCCTTTGCCCGCCGTTGATGATTGCGCCCCGGTTCCTGTCGTGGCTTGCTGGTCGCTGCGTTCGATGACGGTCTCGCTGGATCCCTCGGGGAGGATTTTGTCTGTTTCGCGCAGAAGATCCTTGATGTTTTGCTCAACAGATGCCCAGAAATTGTTTTGCGCTTTACTGGTGACTGTTGTTGTCGAGTTGTTTCCGCTGCCGCCCGAGGCGCTGCCCCCTGCGGCGGAACTGGTTGAGGCGATTTGCGTATTGATGGAAACAGCGCTGCTCACGTCGCGCGACATGTTGACATAGTCAACCTTGTAAGTGCGCAGGAACGGCGAGTCGGGCATGACAATGAGATTGGGTCCGTCCAGTTCCCAGCGCATATCCACCTGCTTGGCGATGCGGGTGAGGATTTGTTGCAGGGTCTGGTCGATGGCGTTGATGGTGACGACGCCATTGATGCCGGGGTGCACATCGACATTGAGTTTGGCGTCGCGCGACAGGGCGAAAAGCAGATCCTGCACCGGAATGTTGCGCACCGATACCGAATAGGACTCGGCCTTGGCTGCCGCCTTGGGACGGGAAAGCATGGCGGTGGCTGCAACGGGCGCCGGAATGCCGCGTTCGGCAACTGCCGTTGCGGCCGCTGCTTCGGCATGCAAGTGACCGCTGGAGGGCGTGGGGGGCTGGATGCTGCTGCATGCTGCCAAGGCGAGACTGGCGAACCATGCGGCAGAGAACGCTGGCTTTAGTAGTAGTGGGCGCAAGTGATTCTCCGATCAGGCATCAATGAACCAATTTTAGCATAACACATTATGTTTACTATGCAACCCAATGATTTTATTGACTGATGATCTTTGGTTTTTTCATGATCCATAGCGCTACCGCAGACGGATAACCTGACGCGGGTAGGGTTTGGTTTTTCGCAGCGATGCAGGCAATTGGCTTATTGCCGCCATGGCGGCAATCCGTGTCGGATAGTCGCCATAGATTACGCCATAACGCGGCTTGCCGCTGAGCGACGAGTAGTAGACACGGACCTTATTAATATCGAGTTTATTGGCCGCCGCCTTGCGTAAAAAACTTTCCACCTGCAGTTGCTGGTCAGCCTCGGTAACAAGCAACTGGAGAAACCAGTGGTTGTCTGGCGCCTGTTCAAGCCAGCGCTGCCCTGCTGCCAGCCGCTCCCGGGTGAGAGGGCGCAGCTTGGCGGGCAACGGCGCGGTACCGGGGGGAGCGGCTGCAGGCACGGCAACAGCAGGGGAAGCGGGTTCCGTGGCAGGCGCCGGCGTGATCGGCGCAGGCACGGCGGCAAAGAGGGTGGCGGGCTCTGGCGGCAACTTGCCGGCCGGAGCTGGGTGCGATGCGATGGGTGTAATAGCAGGCCGGGTTATGGGTTGTGATGCGGGCTGCGGTACGGGCTTGACCGGGCGCGGAGTGGCGCTCTGTGTTGCGGCCAGCAGCCAGGCAGCGACAGCTATCGCACTGAATGCCAACCCTCCGGCGGCCATGCGGGTCAGTTTTTTGAGCGGGTTTTTGTCCGCGTAGGTCGCCTTGCTGAACTCGCTGTCGCGGATAGCGGCTTGTGCCTCTTTGGGGCCGATCTGGTGGCTGCCGGTGGAAAAGGCGGCAAGCAGCGCTTTATCGGCGAGGATGTTGATGCGGCGGGTGAGGCCCCGCGACGCTTGCGCAATCATCTTCAGCGCCGCCGGCGTGAACACGCCGGGACCGCGATAGCCGGCAGCGCGCATGCGGAAATCGAGATAGCTGGCAATGTCGTCGCGCACCAGGGGTTCCAGCCCGAAGTTATGGGTAATGCGTTCCTTGAGCTGGCGCATGTCGGGGCGCGCGAGAATGTCGTTCAACTCCGGCTGGCCGAAGAGCACCAGTTGCAGCAGTTTGTGGCGATTGGCTTCGAGGTTTGACAGAAGGCGGATCTCTTCCAGGGTTTCCACGGGCATGGCATGGGCCTCGTCGATCAGCACGACGACCTGGCGGCCTTCACTGAATGACCTGATCAGATGATCCTGCAAGGCGCGCAGCACAAGCGAGGCGCGGGCGTTGTCGGGAAGCTCGAGGCGCAGTTCGTCGGCGATGGCGTAAAGGATGTCTTCGCGCGAGAGCGAGGGATTGGCCAGATAGATGATAGTGATGTTGCCGGGCAGGCGCTCCATCAGCACGCGGCAGAGCATGGTTTTGCCGCTGCCGACTTCACCGCTGACCTTGACGATGCCTTCGTCATGGGTGACGGCGTAGACCAGGGCGTCGAGCGTCGCGCCGCGATTGGCGCCGTCAAAGAAGAAATCGGTGTGCGGCGTGATGCGGAAGGGTGGCTCGTGAAGGCCGAAGTGTTCCAGATACATGGGTTGGCTAGGTTTCCGGTCGCTAGTGGGAAGGCGGGCGCTTGGCGCGGCCGAGGGCGTCGATGCGGTTGTAGAGCGTGGTGCGGTTAATGCCCAGCAGCCGGGCCACCCGGCTCAGGTTGTCATGGGCCAGCTGGCGGGCGGCCTCAATATAGGCTTCTTCCCAGCGCCGCAGGGTGGCGTCGAGACTGAACTCGTGCTGGGTTTGCAGCTCACGCAGCGCATAGGCGACGAGTTCGGCGCTGTTGGCGAAAGTCGGCGCTGGCGAGACGCCGCTTGCTGCGGCCCCCCCCGCGATATCCAGCTCGGCCTCAAGTTCGTGGATATCGACTTGCTTCCCCGCGTGTTTAGTGGTGAGACGGATGGCGATATTGCGCAACTCGCGCACATTGCCGGGAAAGGGGTAGGCCAGCAGGCGTCCGGCCGCCTTCTCTGTCAACTGAAACGGGGGCAAGCCTGCCTGCACGCTGTAAAGGGCACGAAAATGCTCGAGCAGTTGAAGCCGGTCAGTGCCCAGTTCGCGCAATGGGGGGACGTTGATGGTGAAGACGGATAGCCGGTGATAGAGATCGGCACGGAAGCGTCCTTCGCGGACTTCTTTTTTCAGGTCCCGGTTGGTTGCGGCGATGATGCGTGCAGATGAGTGCCGGGCCTGGGTTTCGCCGATGCGCTGAAATTCGCCATTTTCCAGGACGCGCAGCAATTTGGGCTGCAGATCAAGCGGCAGTTCGCCGATTTCGTCGAGGAACAGTGTGCCTTCGCCGGCGTCTTCAAAATAGCCGGCGCGGGCGCCCGCGGCCCCGGTAAATGCGCCTTTGCCATGGCCGAACAGGGTGGCTTCCACCAGGCTGGGGGAAATTGCCGCGCAATTCAAGGTGAGGTAGGGTTCACTGGCTCGTTTCGAGAACCGGTGCAGCCCTGCAGCGACAAGTTCCTTGCCGCTGCCGGATTCGCCTTCAATCAGAACCGGGAAGGGAGAAGGCGCGAATTGCCTGAGTTGCGCCCGCAGGTTTTGTAACGCCGCGCTGTTGCCGATCAGGCCGCCTTCTACGTCGGTAGCGGCGTCGCTGAAAGCCAGCACGCGCTGAATAAGCTGGCGCAAGGCGTCCGGGTTGGCCGGCTTGGAAACGAACTCGGTGGCGCCCAGGGCGCGGGCATGGCGGGCGTTGGCTTCTTCGTTTTGCCCCGACAGGACGACGATGCGGGTCTTGGGTGAGTGGGCGAGAATGGCTGCAATCAGGGCAAAGCCCTCATCCGGCGCATGGGGCGTGGGTGGCAGGCCGAGATCAATCAACGCCAGGGCCGGGATGATTTCCGCCTGTCGCAGCAGGTTCACCGCTTCCTTGCGTCCGGTCGCGGTAATGATGGCGTAGTCGCGGCTGAGAAAATAACCCAAGGTGTCGGCGATCAGCGGGTCGTCGTCAACAATCAACACAGCGACTTTGCCTTCAGGTGCGTTCACGGGGCATCCACAAGAGATTTATTAGCCGCATCATAGGCTAAAGTCAAGTAGGTCAAAGGCCTGTGTGAGTGGCATTTTCCCCCACTCTTTAACGCACTTCGGGTGGTTAATCCGCAGCGTCATTCTGCTAGAATGCGGCACTGCTAATAAGCCGGTTTGATCTGTGTAAATATGTCCCAGGAATCCCTCGTCGAAATTCGGGATCTGAATTTTTCTTACGATACGCGCGCCATACTGAGCGGAATCAACATCACGATTCCGCGCGGCAAGGTGGTGGCCATCATGGGAAGTTCGGGCTGTGGCAAGACCACGACGCTGCGCTTGATCGGCGGCCAGCTAAAGCCGACTTCCGGTGCGGTCACGGTGGGCGGGCAGGTGGTGCATGAGCTTGATGCCAAAGGGCTTTATGAGCTGCGCCGGCGCATGGGCATGCTGTTTCAGTTTGGCGCCTTGTTCACCGATATGTCGGTATATGACAACATTGCGTTCCAGATGCGGGAGCACACCGACCTGCCTGAGGCGATGATTCGCGATCTGGTATTGATGAAGTTGCATGCGGTCGGGTTGCGTGGCGCCCACAATCTGATGCCCGCCGAGCTTTCCGGCGGCATGGCGCGGCGCGTGGCCCTGGCTCGCGCCATTGCGCTCGATCCCATGCTCATCATGTACGACGAGCCTTTCGCCGGTCTCGACCCGATCTCCCTGTCGATTGTGGGCGAGTTGATCCGCAAGCTGAATGATGCCTTGGGTGCGAGCAGCATCGTGGTGACCCACGATGTGCAGGAATCCTTGAAGATTGTCGATTACGCCTATTTCGTATCCGAGGGGAAAATTGTTGCCGAAGGTACGGCTGAAGAGATCAGGAATTCAAGAACTCCCTATGTGCATCAATTTGTCTGGGGCGAAGCCGACGGCCCGGTGCCTTTCCACTACCCATCCCGCGCCACCTATGGCGAACAACTGATGGAAAGCGCGGTGCGTCGTGGATAACGTGATGACACGATTTTTGCAGGCGCTGGGTAACCGCGTCACACGGCGAATTTTGCGACTGGGTTTTGCCAGCCGTTTCTTTGTGGCAATTTTCCTGCAGTCAGGAACAGCCTTCCGCCGTTTGAACCTGACATTGAGGGAAATCTATTTTACCGGCGTCCTGTCCTTGATCATCATCCTGGTGTCCGGCTTGTTTGTCGGGATGGTGCTGGGCTTGCAGGGATATGACACCCTGCAGCGCTATGGCTCGACGGAAGCTCTGGGCATTCTTGTTGCCTTGTCTCTGGTACGTGAACTGGGCCCGGTCGTTGCTGCGCTGCTGTTTGCCAGCCGCGCGGGTTCGGCCATCACGGCGGAAATCGGCCTCATGAAGGCCACCGAGCAGCTGTCTGCGATGGAAATGATGGCCGTTAACCCGATTGCCCGCGTTGTCGCCCCCCGTTTTTGGGGAGGAGTGGTATCCATGCCGCTTTTGGCTGCGCTGTTTTCGGCGATGGGCATTTTTGGCGGTTATCTGGTCGGCGTGCAGTTGATTGGCGTTGATGAGGGTTCGTTCTGGTCGCAAATGCAGGCCTCGGTCGATTTCCGTCAGGACATTCTTAATGGCGTGATCAAGAGCTTTGTTTTCGGCATTATCGTCAGCTGGGTTGCCGTGTTTGAAGGTTATGATGCGGAGCCTACGGCAGAAGGCGTTTCCGGCGCAACCACACGCACTGTCGTGACGTCGTCGCTGGCTATCCTGGCTGCCGATTTTATTCTTACCGCCTTTATGTTTACAGGGGCATGACATGACTCGTACTACGATTGATCTTTGGGTTGGCTTTTTTGTTGCCGTTGGCTTGGGTGCGCTATTATTTCTGGCACTGAAAGTGGGAAATCTGGCATCGGCCAGTACAGGGGAAACCTATGCCATTCAGGCCAGATTTGACAATATCGGCGGTCTGAAAGTGCGGGCTCCGGTGAAGAGCGCCGGTGTCGTGGTCGGGCGGGTATCCGAGATTCGCTTTGATCCCGAGTCCTATCAGGCCGTGGTGACGATGCAACTGGATACCCGTTACCAGTTCCCGCGTGATACGTTTGCAACCATCAATACCTCCGGTTTGCTGGGCGAGCAGTACATCGGGTTTGATGTTGGCGGCGATGCGGATATGCTAAAGTCTGGTGACATAATCAAGAAGACCCAGTCTGCGGTGGTGCTTGAGAAGTTGATTAGCCAGTTCATGTTCAGCAAGGCAGCTGAAGACAGCAACAGTAGCAAGAAGTAGACACCATATCTCTTACGGGAAGCTCGAATGAATACATTGACCATGCGCATCAAGCCCATCGTCGTAGCGCTGCTGGTGACGGGTTTGATCACGGGGTGTGCGACATCCGGCAACACAAAAGATCCGATTGAGGGTTTCAATCGGGCGATGTTTGCTTTTAATGAAGGACTCGACAAGGCCGTCGTCAAACCGGTCGCCACAGGTTACGACGCGATTCTGCCAACCCCCGTTCGCACCGGTGTGACCAACTTTTTTGGTAACGTCGCCGATGTATTCGTCGGGGTGAATAATCTGCTGCAGGGCAAAATGTCCGAAGGGGTGAATGATTTCGGGCGTGTGGCGGTCAATACGACGATTGGATTGCTGGGCGTGCTCGATGTTGCTTCGAATTTCGGTCTGGAAAAGCACGATGAGGACTTTGGCCAGACTTTCGGCCGCTGGGGTGTGGGGAGCGGCGCCTATGTTGTACTCCCGCTGTTCGGGCCGCGCACGGTGCGCGATACGGCAGGCCTGGTGCTTGATGTCGCAGCTGATCCTGTTGTTAACGTGGATCATGTGCCGACCCGGAATACGCTCACGACTTTGCGCTTGGTCAATGATCGCGCCAACCTGTTGCCTGCCGATAAAGTCATTGAAGAAGCCGCGCTGGACAAGTATTCCTACATCCGTGACGCCTATCTGCAGCGTCGCCGCAGCCTGATCCATGATGGCAATCCGCCGCGCGACGTTGAAGCTGATGCTGGACCGTTGGATCATCCTGTGCTGGCGACGGCAGAGGCTGATGAACCCTTGGCCACGGCGTCGGTGCAATCTCTCGTCGTGGCCCACCAGGCGGCTGTTCAATAAGGTAAGGCACTTGTTTCGTATCGTTAATTCTGATTAGTTCAGGGCCATTAGATGAAATCTGTTTTTGCTTTCATTAGCAGTTTGTTGATCGCTACCGGTGTTATGGCTGATGGGCTTGCACCCGACGTTCTGGTCAGGACGATCAGTAACGAGGTGCTGGAGATTGTCCGCGCGGACAAGGATATCCAGTCGGGAAATACAAAAAAGGCCATGGACCTGGTCGAGACAAAGATTTCGCCGAATTTCGATTTTTTGCACATGACCCGGCTTGCGTTAGGCCGTGACTGGCGGCAGGCCAGCGCTGCGCAGCAGAAGGCGCTGGCGGGTGAGTTTCAGACCTTGCTGGTGCGCACCTACTCGAGGGCGCTGACTGAATACAAGAATCAGACCATTGATTTCAAGCCCTTTGCCATGAAGGCGGGTGAAACGGATGTCAAGGTGCGCACTGAAATCAAGCAGTCTGGCGGTAAACCGATCCAGTTGGATTATTACCTTGAAAAGACCAGTGCCAACTGGAAAGTTTACGATATCGAGGTGGGAGGCATCAGCCTGGTTACCAATTACCGTGAGTCCTTTACTACCGAGATACGTAACACGGGTATTGACGGCTTGCTCAAATCTTTGCAGACCAAGAATAAATCGGGCGAGACAGTCGCCAACAAAAAATGATTCGCGTCGTCGATGATCGCGTGGAGGTGTCCGGTCCGGTGACCCTGGCGGTCGCTACCGGTCTGCTCGCCGAAGGTGTCGCTGCAATGGCCGCTCATGCTGCCAGTGTTGCTGCATTCGATCTGGCAGGGGTGACGGAAGTCGATTCTTCCGGGCTTGCCGTAGCCTTTGGCTGGATGCGGGCCGCGCAGGCAAGCGGCAAGTCGGTTCGGCTCGCCAATCTGCCACAGAATTTTTTGAGCCTGGCTGCCGTCTACGGCGTCGCTGATTTACTGCCGCAGCACTGACCGCGCGTCCGCGTCGGTCTATTCGTCGTTATCCCGTTGTTACCTTCATGACACCCGCAATTCGCATTGAGCAGGTCTTCAAGCATTTTGGTTCCATTCAGGCGCTGGCTGGTATCGATCTGGAAGTGCATCAAGGCGAGTTCTTTGGCCTGCTGGGTCCGAACGGCGCCGGGAAAACGACGCTGATTTCCACACTTGCGGGTTTGTCGCGTCCCGATTCGGGCAGCCTGGCCATTATGGGACACAACGTGCAAACCGATTATCGTGCCGCACGGCGACAACTGGGCGTGGTGCCGCAGGAACTTGTTTTTGACCCCTTCTTCAGCGTGCGCGAGACGCTGGAGATTCAGGCCGGGTACTTTGGCATCGATGCGGGCCAGCAGCGCAACGCCTGGATAGACGAAATTCTGGAAAACCTTGACCTGACAACCAAGGCGGATGCCAATATGCGCGCTCTGTCAGGTGGCATGAAGCGTCGGGTACTGGTGGCTCAGGCCTTGGTGCATCGGCCGCCGGTGATCGTGTTGGACGAGCCTACCGCCGGCGTAGACGTTGAATTGCGCCAAACCTTGTGGCAGTTTGTGCGCCGTCTGAATGACGATGGTCACACGATCGTACTTACCACCCATTACCTGGAAGAGGCGGAGAGCTTGTGTGGCCGCATTGCGATGCTTAAAGCCGGACGTGTCGTTGCGCTGGACACTACGCCAAATCTTCTCAGCCGCTTTTCCACGCATACGCTGCGCCTGCGCACCGCGGGGGAACTGCCTGCCAGTTTGGGCATGAGCCAGGAGCAGCCGGACGACTGGTGGTCATTCGCTTTCGGACATTTTGATGAAATCGAACCCCTGCTGGCGCGCATTCGGGCCGCAGGGTGCGTGATTGATGATCTTGAAATCGGCAAGCCTGACCTCGAAGACGTATTTGTCCGGGTCATGCAAGGACAGGGCGGTTGATCGTGCGAATCATGCATACCGTGCCTGGTCGCGGCTTCTCCACCCTGCTTTATAAAGAGGTATTGCGCTTCTGGAAAGTCGGCGCGCAAACCGTGGCAGCGCCGGTGCTGACCGCCCTGCTTTATCTGCTGATTTTTTCGCATGTGCTCGAAGCGCGTGTGCAGGTGCATGGCGTGCCGTATAGCGCCTTTCTCATCCCCGGGCTGGTGATGATGTCGATATTGCAAAACGCCTTTGCGAACACTTCATCCTCCCTGATCCAGTCGAAAGTGACGGGCAACCTCGTATTCGTCCTGTTGCCGCCCATTTCGCATAACGAGTTCTTTGCCGCCTACGTTTTGGCCTCGGTTGTTCGCGGTCTGCTGGTCGGTGCGGGGGTGCTGCTGGTCACCGCCTGGTTCGCCTCCTTGAGTTTTTTCGCCCCCTTGTGGATACTGGCCTTTGCGGTCGTTGGCGGCGCTATCATGGGTAGCCTGGGCGTGATTGCCGGTATTTGGGCGGACAAATTTGACCAACTCGCTGCGTTCCAGAATTTTTTGATCATGCCGCTGACGTTTCTTTCGGGCGTGTTTTATTCCATCGCGTCGCTACCCTTGTTCTGGCAGGAGGTGTCACGGTGGAACCCGATTTTTTACATGATTGACGGCTTTCGTTACGGCTTTTTCGGGGTCTCCGATATTTCGCCCTGGCTCAGCCTGGCCGTCAGCGCCGGTTGCCTTGTTGTACTGGCGGCAATTACACTGAATTTGCTAAAACACGGCTACAAGCTGCGTGCCTGAGAGCCGCGTGCCGACACGTTAGGAGAATAAGATGCTGGACCCCCAAAAGCTGGAGTCGTGGATTGTCAGCGGTCTGCGGTGTGAGCATCTGGTTGTTGAGGGTGACGGGCAGCACTTTTCCGCCATGATCGTCAGCGGCGAATTTGCCGGCTTGAATCGCATCAAGCGGCAGCAGCGTGTGAATGCCATTCTCAAGGCGCACTTCGATTCGGGTGAGCTGCATGCCTTGTCGATGCAGACGCTGACGCCAGAGGAATGGCGCGCCAATGGATAAGCTGCGGATTACCGGCGGTGTCGCGCTTACAGGCGAGATCGCCATTTCCGGTGCGAAAAATGCGGCTCTGCCGCTGTTGTGCGCGGCGCTTTTGACGCGCGAGCCGGTGACGTTCACGCATGTGCCGCATCTCAATGACATCGGCACGATGCTGAAGCTGTTGGCGCAGATGGGCGTCAAGGTGACGCGCGAAGCGCCAAAAGTTTCCGGAGGAACGCACGGCGCTGGCGATACGGTGACGCTGGATGCGTCGGCGCTCGACAACCCGGTTGCGCCCTACGAACTGGTAAAAACCATGCGCGCGGCGATTCTCGTGCTGGGTCCTTTGGTTGCGCGCGCAGGCGAGGCCAGGGTGTCGCTGCCTGGCGGCTGCGCCATTGGTGCGCGGCCGGTGGACCAGCACATCAAGGGCCTGACGGCGATGGCTGCCGAGGTTGTCGTTGAACATGGCTACGTGCACGCATGGGCAAGCCGTCTTAAGGGCGCACGGATCTTCACTGACATGGTAACGGTGACGGGTACCGAAAACCTGATGATGGCAGCGTGCCTTGGCGCAGGCGAAACCGTCATCGAAAACGCTGCGCGCGAGCCTGAAGTGGTTGATCTCGCCACGTGCCTCAATGCCATGGGCGCGCGGGTTTCTGGCGCCGGCAGCGATGTGATCCGCATCCAGGGTGTTGCCGCGTTGCATGGCGCCACCCACCGCGTGATGCCGGATCGCATCGAGACCGGCACGTATCTGTGCGCTGCCGCCGCCACGGGCGGCGATGTGCGGTTGACCGGCACCTCGTCGGCTTACCTCGATGCGGTGATCGATAAGCTGATGGATACGGGTTGCGAGGTTGTCAGCGAGCGCGATGCGATCCGTCTCAAGGCCCCGGCGCGGCTGGCTGCGGTCAGTCTGCGCACGGCGCCGTATCCGGCTTTCCCCACGGACATGCAGGCCCAGTTCATGGCCATCAATGCGGTTGCCGAAGGCACGGCGGTGATACGCGAAACAATTTTCGAGAATCGTTTCATGCACGCCGTCGAACTCATTCGTCTTGGCGCCGATATCAAGATCGATGGCAATACCGCCTTCGTCAAGGGCGTATCCAAGCTGGAAGGCGCGACGGTGATGGCCACCGACCTGCGCGCCTCGGCAAGCCTGGTGATTGCCGGGCTGGTTGCGCGAGGAGAGACAACCATTGAGCGCATTTATCATCTGGATCGCGGGTATGAAGGGCTGGAGCAGAAACTGGCCGCGCTGGGTGCCCGCGTGGAACGGGTAAACTAGGCTGCTGACCCAATAGACTATTGCCGGCATGATTACCATTGCCCTGTCCAAAGGACGGATTTTCGAGGAAACCCTGCCGCTTCTCGCCGCGGCGGGAATCGTTCCGACCGAGAATCCCGAACAATCGCGCAAATTGATCATTGCCACCAATCGGGATGACGTGCGTGTGGTCATTGTCCGTGCCTCCGATGTGCCGACTTATGTCCAGTACGGCGCTGCCGATATCGGCATCGCCGGCAAAGACGTGTTGCTGGAGCAGGGCGGCGCGGGCCTGTATCAGCCGCTGGATTTGAATATTGCCAAGTGCCGCATGTCGGTTGCCGTTCCCGAGGGCTTTGATTATGCGGCTGCTGTGCAGAGCGGTGCGCGCCTGCGTGTTGCCACCAAGTACATTGCCACGGCGCGTGAGCATTTTGCCGTGAAGGGCGTGCATGTCGACCTGGTCAAGCTCTACGGCTCGATGGAGCTGGCGCCCTTGATGGGGCTGGCGGATGCCATTGTTGACCTGGTTTCCAGCGGCGCCACGCTGCGTGCCAACCATCTGGTCGAGATCGAGGAAATCATGCAGATTTCATCGCGACTGGTGGTCAATCAGGCGGCGCTGAAAATGAAGCATGAGCTTTTGCAGCCGCTGATTGATGCGTTTTCCAGGGCGGCGCCGCCATGATGCGGCGTTTATCCGCGCGCGAGCCGGAATTCCTTGCCACGCTCGACGCGCTTCTCGCCTTCGACAATTCCACCGATGCGGGCATCGAACGCACGGTAGCGGAGATTCTTTCCCAGGTCCGGCTCCGGGGCGATGCCGCCGTGCTGGAATACACACGGCGTTTCGATGGCCTCGATGCGGGCGGGATGGCCGATCTTGAGCTGTCTCAGGCCGAACTTGCGGCCGCGCTCGACAGCCTGCCCGCCGTCCAGCGCCAGGCGCTGGAAGCCGCCGCTGCGCGCATTCGCGATTACCATGCGCGGCAGAAAATGGAGTCGTGGAACTATGCCGAAGCCGATGGGACGCGGCTGGGGCAGAAAATCACCCCGCTTGACCGCGTCGGCCTGTATGTGCCGGGCGGCAAGGCCGCGTACCCCAGTTCCGTGCTGATGAATGCGCTGCCGGCGAAAGTGGCGGGAGTGCGTGAACTCATCATGGTTGTGCCCACGCCGCGCGGCGAAAAAAATGCACTGGTTCTTGCCGCCGCCTGCCTGGCCGGTGTTGATCGCGTGTTCACCATCGGCGGCGCCCAGGCCGTGGCGGCGCTGGCCTATGGCACGCAGACCATTCCGCAAGTCGACAAGATCGTCGGCCCCGGCAACGCCTATGTCGCCGCCGCCAAGCGTCGCGTGTTCGGCATCGTCGGCATCGACATGCTCGCCGGGCCTTCCGAAGTGCTGGTGATCGCAGACGATTCAGCGAATCCCGACTGGGTCGCCATGGACCTTTTCGCCCAGGCCGAGCATGACGAACTGGCGCAGTCCATTCTGCTGTGCCCGAGCGCCGTTTTCATCGAGTGCGTCGCTGCCAGCATCGAAAGGCTGCTGCCGGCCATGTCGCGCCGCGGAGTGATTGCCGCATCGCTCAAAGGCCGCGGCGCGCTGATTGAGGTGCGCGACCTTGAAGAGGCGTGCACCATTGCCAACCACATCGCGCCGGAGCATCTCGAACTCGCCGTGGCGAATCCGGCGCCGCTGATGGACAAGATCCGGCATGCCGGCGCCATTTTCATCGGCCACTATGCCTCTGAATCGCTGGGCGATTATTGCGCGGGGCCGAATCATGTCCTGCCCACGTCGCGCAGCGCGCGCTTTTCGTCGCCCCTGGGCGTGTATGACTTCCAGAAGCGCACCAGCCTGATCGAAATCTCTGCTGCCGGCGCGCAAACTCTCGGTCCGCTTGCGGCCACATTGGCGAATGGCGAAGGACTGACGGCGCATGCCCGCGCGGCGGAATTGCGCATGAAACCATAATCGGCGTCGCTGCGCAGCGCTGTCGTCTGAACATGTTCCGAATATTCCTGCTTGTCATCGTGCTGGCAGCCCTGGCCGCGTCGGCGGTTACACCCTTCGATCGCGCCACTTGGTGGGCCGAGGTGATGCCGGTGCTGATCGCTGTGCCCATCCTGGTTGCCACGGCCCGGCGTTTTCCCTTGACGCCGCTGACCTGTTATCTCATCGCCTTTTTCGCCCTGATCCTGATCTTCGGCGGCGCCTATACCTATGCACGGGTGCCCATCGGCTTCTGGTTGCAGGATGCCTTTGGCTTCGCGCGCAACCCCTACGACCGCATCGGCCACTTCTTCCAGGGCGTGACGCCGGCCATCCTCGGGCGCGAACTGCTGCTGCGCACCTCGCCGCTGCGACCGGGCAAATGGCTTTTTTCCCTGCTGTTGCTCGCCTGCCTGGGCATCAGTGCCGGCTACGAACTGACCGAATGGGCGGCGGCGGTATTCTGGGCCGACGGCTCGATGGCCTTTCTCGGTACCCAGGGCGATTCCTGGGACGCCCAGTGGGACATGTTCATGGCCCTCACTGGCGCGGCGAGCGCCCTGCTGTTGCTCGGCCGCCTGCATGATCGCCAACTGAACGGAATAAAGGAGCGCATCCGATGAAGGAGAGAAAATTCGGGAGCACCTCGGAAAGTATTTCTGGCACACGCGGCAGCGCCCACGCGCAACAGGCTGCCCGGCGATGGGCGCATGTGCCGGCAGAGTTGCGTATCGAGCCTATGAGGCCGTGATTCTTAAGCGGCGGCGTCATGCGGATTCATTACGGGACTGTCAGTCTCCAAGCCCGCCTGGTTCGAACTGCCGCCCGCCTGGGTCAGCGCGCAGAATAAGGAAAAACTGGTAGCATAGAAACCATCCCTTGAGAAGTTGAAAAATGAGGGAAGTTCGTGATCGCTCCGGCAATTTGTGCAAATAGCGTTGTTTTGCGTAGGCGCGCATTGCCAAAGACTATAAAAAGTATGCCATCGCACAGGGAGAAGAGCTCGTGAAAGACAATGCAAATGCATTTGCTCCGGGTTCGGCGCAGATCGGGGAATTTGATGCAATCATCATCGGCGCAGGATTCGCCGGACTCTACGCGCTGCACCGCTTGCGCGACAAGATGGGACTCTCCGTCCGCGCCTTCGACGCCGCCTCCGATGTTGGCGGCACGTGGTACTGGAACCGTTACCCCGGCGCACGGTGCGACATCGAGAGCATCCACTATTCGTATTCCTTCTCCGCTGAGCTGCAGCAGGAGTGGAAGTGGAGCGAGCGTTTCTCCGCACAGCCGGAGATACTCCGCTATCTCAACCACGTCGCCGACCGGTTCGACCTGCGCAAGGATATCCAGTTCAACACCCGGGTCACCGCGCTGGCGTGGGATGACAAGAACAAGTTCTGGGAGATCAGAACCGAGGAGGGAGCCACCGCACGGGCGAAGTACCTGATCTCGGGCGCCGGCAACCTGTCCGTGCCGAAGACACTGGAGTTCAAGGGCGCCGAGAATTTCAAGGGCGAGGTCTACCTCACCGGCAACTGGCCGCACGAGGGCGTCGACTTCACCGGTAAGCGGGTCGGCATCATCGGCACGGGAGCCAGCGGCATCCAGGCCATCACTGAGATCGCCAAGGAAGCGGCCCACCTCACGGTGTTTCAGCGCACCCCGAACTACGCCACACCCATCGGCAATGTCCCCATGGATCCCGACATCGAGCGGCAGGCCAAGGCCCATTACGCGGAAATCCGCCGCAAGTCGCGCAACTCCTTCCTTGGCGTGCCTTACGACCAGGCGCAACCCTCGGCGCTGGCGGTCTCGGCCGAGGAGCGGCGGCGGGTCTACGATGAATGTTACGCGCAAGGCGGCTTTCGGCTATTCATCGACAGCTTTGCGGATCTGCTGTTCAACAAGGAAGCCAACGAGACAGCCGCCGAGTTCGTCCGCGCCAAGATTCGCGAACGCGTAAAAGACCCTAAAGTTGCTGATATGCTGACGCCAAAAGACTACCCGTACGGCACCAAGCGTCCGCCGCTTGAGACGAAATACTACGAAACCTACAACCGGAATAATGTGACCCTGGTCGACGTCAAGAGTTCGCCCATCGATGCGATTACCGAGAAGGGTGTGCGCACGAAGTCCGGCGAGTACGAATTCGACGTTATCGTGCTGGCGACGGGATTCGACGCCGTGACCGGCCCGCTGTTGCAGATGGGCATCGTCGGACGGAATGGGCTGAAGCTCAAGGACAAGTGGGCGGACGGTCCGCACACTTATCTTGGAATTTCCATCCACGGCTTCCCGAACCTGTTCCTCATCACCGGTCCGCAGAGTCCGGCGGTGCTCTACAACATGCCGCTGGCCATTGAGGATCACGTCGACTTTGCGGCCGATGCCATCCAGTACTTGCGCGACCACGATCTCGACACCATCGAGCCGACACTCGAGGCCGAGACCAAATGGGTGACGCACACCAACGAGCTGTCCCGGACGACCCTGCTTCCGGGCACGGACTCGTGGTATATGGGCGCGAACATCCCGGGCAAGCCGCGTGTCTGCATGGTTTACCTTGGCGGCGCGCCTGCCTACCGCAAGATCTGCGCCGATGTCGAAGCCAAGGGTTACGACGGGTTCTCGCTCGGTCGTGCCCCCGCAAAGGTTGCCACCACCGTGGCCTAGGTTTATCCGCCGCGCGGTCTGCACAACCTAGGAAAACCGCGCCCCACCCGCTTCAGAATGTATGCGAAGCGGGTGGGGGCGCCGCAAGACTACACAAGGAGAATCACATGCCTATCGATGCAGCAGTCAAGAACCTGATTGACGCCCTGAGCGCGCAGGGACTCAAGCCGTTCGAACAGATGAGCGTGGAGGAGGTGCGCGGCGTCGTCGCGTCCTTCACCGGACTCCAGGCCAAGCCGCGGGAGGTGGCCCGCGCCGTCGATACCGTGTACTCGGGTCCCGCCGGCAACCAGGGCCTCAGAATCTATATCCCGGAAGCCTCGGCGCCCCTGCCGGTGGTCGTCTACTTCCACGGCGGCGGGTTTGTCGCTGGCGGCTTGTCCGTCGCTGATGAGCCCAGCCGCGCGCTGGCGAACGATGCCAAGGTCATCGTGGTCGCGGCCAGTTACCGTCTTGCTCCGGAAAACAAGTTTCCGGCGGCGACCGACGACGCCTTCGCGGCGCTCACGTGGGTGGCGAAGAACATCCGGCAATACGGCGGCGATAGTTCGCGAATTGCCGTCATGGGTGACAGCGCCGGCGGCAACCTCGCCGCAGTGGCAGCCCTGCGGGCCCGGGATGCGGGAGGGCCCGGCCTCCGCGCGCAGGTTCTCATCTATCCGGTGATCGATGCGACGTCAAAACTGCCGTCGCGTGCCGAATTCAGGGACGGCTATGTCATCACGGCCGCCGGGCTGGACTGGTTCTGGGCCCAGTACCTTGCATCCCCCGACGATGCGAAAAATCCGCTGGCTTCGCCGTCCAGGGCCGCTTCGCTGGCCGGTCTGCCGCCGGCGCTGATCCTCAGCACGGAGTACGAAGTCGCCCGGGATGAAGCCGAGGCGTACGGGAAACAGCTGGCCGCCGCGGGCGTTGCCGCGAAAGTCATTCGCTTCGACGGGTTGGTCCACGGTGTTTACTGGATGTCCGGAGCGGTACCGCGCAGCAAGGAACTCCACGATGCCATCGTGAAGTTCCTCGTCGGGCAGTTCGCGGACTGATCATCCCCCGCTGCCAATAACGGCGGCGGCACGCGCAAGCCGTCGCCGCCTCGTCCATGGCGCATCAAGCGCTAAGCGCCAGAGCCGAGTATCTCGCGCAGCGCCGCCACCAGGGCGGCGCATTGTTCATCCGTGCCGACCGTGATGCGCAAGAACTGTTCGATGCGCGGCAACGCAAAATGCCGCACCACGATGCCGCGTTGGCGTAGTGCCAGCGCCGACTTTTCGGCGTCATGCTGCGGATGGCGGGCGAAGACAAAATTGGCGGCGGAAGGCAGCACGTCGAAGCCGAGCATTTTCAGATCGCGCACCAGGTGTTCCCGCGTCCTGATCACTGTGCGGCGGGTCTGCTCGAAATAGTCGCGATCGGCAAATGCGGCTACGGCCCCGGCAATCGCCAGCCGGTCCAGCGGATAGGAATTGAAGCTGTTTTTCACCCGTTCCAGGGCCTCGACCAGATCGGCATGTCCGGCAGCGAAGCCGACCCGCAGGCCTGCCAGCGAGCGCGATTTTGACAGTGTCTGCACCACCAGCAGATTCGGGTGATGCGCAATCAGCGCCATCGCGCTGGCGCCGCCGAAATCGACATAGGCTTCGTCAATGACAACCACCGAATCCGGATTCGCCCGCAACAGATGCTCGATTTCCGGCAGCGCCAGCAGCCTGCCGGTCGGCGCGTTCGGGTTGGGGAAAATAATGCCGCCATTGGGCCGGCTGTAGTCGCTCACACGGATGGAGAAGTCTTCCGCCAGCGGCACCGTCTCGAACGCCACGTCATACAGCTTGCAATACACCGGATAAAAGCCGTAGGTGATGTCGGGAAACAGCACTGGCCGCGCGTGCTTGAGCAGGCCGAGAAAAACATGCGCGAGCACCTCGTCGGAGCTGTTGCCGACAAAGACATTGCGCGGCGCAATATCGTGATAGCTGGCGATGGCGGCCTTCAAGCGATCCGCATTCGGATCGGGATAAAGCCGCAGCGAATCGCCAAGCTCGTCGCGAATAGCCGCCAGTACGCGCGGGCTGGGGCCGTAAGGATTCTCGTTGGTGTTCAGCTTGATGAGATTGGCGAGTTTGGGCTGCTCGCCCGGCACGTAAGGCGTCAGGCTTTTGACGACGTCGCTCCAGAAGGCGGACATGGCTGGACAGGGTAGAAGAGTTGATTTTGCGTTAAAAACGAAAACTTCGGCGATGGTATCATGTTGTTCCTGTTCAACTGCGTGTCACAGACTGCCATGCGGCAAGCCGATGTTTCTCGCAATACCCTTGAAACCCGCATTCGCGCCGCCGTCAATCTTGATGGTACGGGCATAGCGAAGCTTGCCACCGGCGTGGGTTTTTTCGATCACATGCTGGACCAGGTTGCGCGTCACGGCATGATGGACCTCACTATCGAGGCGGCGGGCGATCTGCACATCGATGCGCATCACACGGTTGAGGATGTCGGCATTGCATTGGGCCAGGCGCTGGCCAAAGCCCTTGGCGACAAGAAAGGCTTGCGTCGCTATGGCCACGCCTATGTGCCGCTCGATGAGGCGCTGTCGCGTGTCGTCGTTGATCTGTCCGGCCGGCCCGGACTGGTTTTCAACGTGCCATTCACCCGCGCCATGATCGGCGAATTCGATGTCGACCTGATCCACGAGTTTTTTCAGGGACTGGTGAACCACGCAGGAATCTCCGTGCATATCGATAATCTCAGCGGTGTCAATGCGCACCATCAGGCGGAGACCGTGTTCAAGGCTTTTGCCCGCGCGTTGCGCATGGCTGTGGAAGCCGACGCGCGCGCAGCCGGCGCCATTCCTTCGACCAAAGGTGCGCTCTGATTTCAGCATGAACGCGATGGCTACGTCGGTTGCGGTTGTCGACTACGGCATGGGCAACTTGCGCTCGGTGGCCAAGGCGATTGAGCATGTCGCGCCGCATGCGACGGTGCGTGTTACCTCCAATGCAGCCGAGATTTCGGCGGCGGACCGGGTGGTGGTGCCAGGCCAGGGCGCGATGCCCGATTGCATGCGCGAGCTGACCGGGCGTCACCTGCGCGATGCCGTTATTCGCGCCGCCGCCGAAAAGCCGTTTCTCGGCATTTGCGTCGGTTTGCAAATGCTTTTCGGACATGCTGAAGAGGGCAATGTGATGGGTCTCGAGGTTTTTCCCGGCCGCGTACCGCGTTTTCCCCATGCGGCGATGGTCGCTGACGATGGTTCGCGCCTCAAGGTGCCGCACATGGGCTGGAATCAGGTGCAGCAGGTTGCGCCGCATCGGGCGCATCCCCTATGGCAAGGCATTCAGGACGCAGCGCGCTTTTACTTCGTGCATAGCTATTACGTTGAGCCGCAAGATGCGGAGTGCATTGCCGGATCGACGCACTATGGCATCCCCTTTACCAGCGCAATCGCTCGCGATAACATCTTTGCCGTTCAATTCCATCCGGAGAAAAGTGCTCAGGCGGGTTTGCGCCTGCTGGAAAACTTCATGCACTGGGAGCCCTGACCGGGCTTGACTGCCGCCCAACTTTTTTTACCTTTCAATTTCCTATGCTGCTGATACCCGCAATTGATCTGAAAGATGGTCACTGTGTCCGTCTGAAACAAGGCGCAATGAATGATGTCACGGTGTTTTCCGAAGACCCGGCGGCGATGGCCCGGCATTGGATCGTGCAAGGTGCGCGCCGTTTGCATCTGGTTGACCTGAACGGCGCGTTCGCCGGCAAGCCGAAGAACGAAGCCGCCATCAAGGCGATTCTTGCCGAAGTGGGCGATGAAATTCCCGTACAGCTGGGCGGTGGCATCCGTGATCTGGATACCATCGAGCGCTGTCTTGACAATGGCATCAGCTACATCATTATTGGTACGGCCGCGGTGAAGAATCCAGGTTTTCTGCATGATGCCTGCAGCGCTTTCCCGGGCCATGTCATTGTCGGGCTGGATGCGAAGGATGGCAAGGTGGCCGTTGATGGCTGGTCCAAGCTGACCGGTCACGATGTGATTGACCTGGCGAAGAAGTTTGAAGACTACGGGGTTGAGGCAGTGATCTATACCGATATCGGCCGCGATGGCATGCTTTCGGGCGTCAATATCGAAGCCACCGTCAAGCTTGCCCGGACGCTGCGCATTCCCGTCATCGCCAGCGGCGGCATTGCCAGTGTGGAGGATGTCAAGGCATTGTGTGCGGCGCAAAGCGAAGGGATTGTCGGTGCCATCACAGGCCGTGCGATTTATGAAGGCACGCTGGATTTCAGCAAGGCCCAAGCCGAGGCGGACAGGTTGTCCGGCCGCTGAAGGCCGCTTGCCATGTTGGCCAAACGCATCATTCCCTGCCTTGACGTCAACGCCGGTCGCGTGGTCAAGGGCGTCAATTTTGTCGAGCTGCGCGACGCCGGCGATCCGGTGGAAATCGCGCGCCGTTACGATGAGCAGGGCGCTGACGAAATCACCTTTCTTGACATCACGGCCAGCTCGGATGATCGCGACATCATTTTGCACATTATCGAGGCGGTGGCGGCGCAGGTTTTCATTCCGCTCACCGTGGGCGGCGGCGTGCGCGAGGTGGCGGACGTGCGCCGCCTGCTTAACGCGGGCGCCGACAAGGTCAGCATCAATACGGCCGCAGTGAATAACCCGCAATTAGTGGCCGATGCCGCAGCCAAGGTTGGCGCGCAGTGCATTGTGGTGGCAATTGACGCCAAGCAGACGAGTCCCGGCAAATGGGAAGTGTTTACTCACGGCGGGCGCAAGAACGCCGGCCTGGATGCGATTGACTGGGCACGGCATGTGCAGTCGCTGGGTGCGGGCGAAATTCTGCTCACCAGCATGGATCGCGACGGCACCAAATCCGGTTTTGATTTGCAGCTGACGCGCAAGGTCGCCGACGCGATGGATATTCCGGTGATCGCCAGCGGCGGGGTGGGTACTCTCCAGCATCTGGCCGAGGGTGT
Organism: uncultured Rhodocyclaceae bacterium; assembly: GCA_964596295.1. GTDB lineage: Bacteria > Pseudomonadota > Gammaproteobacteria > Burkholderiales > Rhodocyclaceae > Rugosibacter. Next base: position 53,480 of record CAZQTB010000013.1, read on the forward strand.
CACCACAGGGCGTGCGGATGCCGTGCTCGCAGCGAGCATTTTTCATTACGGCGAATACACGGTGCGCGAAGCCAAGGAATACATGAGACAGCGAGGCATCGAGGTGCGACTATGACTGAACCGGCTGGTGAAACTTTCTGGCTCGATGCGGTAAAGTGGGACAGCCAGGGGCTGGTGCCCGCCATTGCGCAGGATGCGGCCAGCGGCGAGATTTTGATGTTCGCCTGGATGAATCGCGAGGCGCTGGCGCTGACCGTGGCCGAGGGCCGGGCAATTTACTGGTCGCGGTCGCGCAACCGGCTGTGGCGCAAAGGCGAAACATCGGGCCATGTGCAATGGATCAAGGAAATCCGGCTTGATTGCGATAACGATGCCGTGCTTTTGAAGGTGGATCAAGTATCGGGGATTGCCTGTCATACCGGGCGCAAGAGCTGCTTTTTCCAGCGCCTTGAGACGGATGTTTGGCAGGTAGTGGAGCCTGTGCTGGAAGACCCGGAGGACATTTACAAATGATTGATATCGAAGTGGTGCGCCGTCTGCAAAAGACATTGCACGAGCGCAAAACAGCTGCGCCGGAATCATCCTACGTTGCGGGTTTGTATGCCAAAGGCGTGGATTCGATCTGCAAAAAAGTGGCCGAGGAAGCGGCGGAAACCATTATGGCGGCCAAGGATGGCGACCGCTTGCACCTGGTGCGCGAAGTGACCGATCTGTGGTTTCACAGCATGGTGTTGCTGGCCCAGTTTGATGTCGGGGTGGATGACGTCATCGCCGAGTTTCGCCGCCGCGAGGGAATTTCGGGAATCGACGAGAAAAAAAGCCGGGATGCCTGAAAATGAATGACTGCATTTTTTGCAAAATCGTCCGTGGCGAGATCCCTTCGCGCAAGATTTACGAAGATGAGGAAGTTTTTGCTTTTCACGACATCAAGCCGGTCGCTCCGGTGCATTTCATGATTGTGCCAAAACAGCATATTGCTTCGCTGGCAGAAGCCGGCATGAGCCACCAGTTGGTGCTTGGCCGCATGCTGGCCAAGGCAGGCGAGCTTGCCTTGAGTCAGGGGTTGCATGACGGGTTTCGCACCATCATCAACACCGGAAGGGTAGGGCAGCAGGAGGTGTATCATCTTCACGTGCATGTTCTGGGTGGCCCCGATCCGCTGGGCCCCATGTTGAAGCGGCAATCGCTCTAAGGACGAGGAGAGAAAAAATGGGAAGCTTCAGTATCTGGCACTGGTTGATCGTGCTGCTCATTGTCATGCTGGTGTTTGGCACCAAGAAGCTGCGTAATATCGGCGCGGATCTTGGCGGCGCCGTCAAAGGGTTCAAGGACGGCATGAAGGAAGGTTCGACGGACGCGCCGGGCGCACCGCCGCCACATCAGGTGACGGGCGAGGTGATCGATGCCGAGTCGCACCGGGAACAGACCAAATCGTGACTTGAAGCAGGCGTATGCCGATCAAGGCAACATTCGCCGGCTGGCGTTATCTGGTTCCTTGTTTTTCATCCCGGCCTTATTCCGTACCCTGACTGATCCATGTTCGATATCGGTTTTTCCGAGTTGATGGTCATTGCCGTGGTGGCGTTGATCGTCATCGGCCCTGAGCGCCTGCCCAAAGTGGCGCGCGCCGTGGGAATCCTGCTGGGCCGCCTGCAACGCTATGCGGCAGACGTCAAGGCAGACATCAGCCGCGAAATGCAACTGGAGGAGCTGAAGAAGTTGCAGCAAGAAATGGCCGACCGCATCACCTCTGCCGAATCGTCCGTACGGCAAGGTCTGCACGAGGTCGAAACTTCCGTCGGCAATGCCATTGCTCCACCGTTGGCAGAAGGCGTCGTATCCCCAGCGCCGGCGCGATGCGTCCCTTCGGGAACTTTTGCCGGCGTTGAAGCCTTGCCGGAGAACCCCCCCTCGCCCGCGACATCATCGGCCGCTGATGCGGAGCGCTCCTGATGTCCGGTAATCAGGACAGCTTTCTCTCGCATCTGGTGGAGTTGCGCGATCGCCTGATCCGTGTGCTGATTGCGCTGGTGGTTGTCTTCGTGCCGATGGCCTTCTTCGCGCGCGAGTTGTATACCCTGCTGGCGGCGCCGTTATTGGCTGTCCTGCCCCCAGGCGGCACGATGATCGCGACGGATGTCGTCGGTGTTTTTCTGGTGCCGATGAAAGTTGCGTTGACGGTGTCTTTTCTTGTTGTTCTGCCTTACGTGCTGCATCAGGCGTGGGCTTTTGTTGCGCCGGGACTGTATGCCCACGAGAAAAGATTTGCCATGCCCCTGCTGGCGGCTTCGGTGATGCTGTTTTTCACCGGCATGGCGTTCGCCTATTTTGTTTTCTTCCCGATGGTGTTCGGCTTCATGGCGAAATTCGCGCCGTCTGGTGTGGCGTGGATGACGGATATCGAAAAATATTTCTCTTTTGTGCTCACCATGTTTCTTGCCTTTGGCGCGACCTTTGAGGTTCCCGTGGTGGTCATTGTCCTTGTCAAAATGGGTTTTGTCAGTGTCGAAAAACTGCGCGAATGGCGTTCTTACGTCATTGTCGGGGCTTTTGTCATCGGCGCGGTTTTTACGCCGCCCGATGTTATTTCGCAATTCATGATGGCAGTTCCGCTGTGGCTGCTTTATGAGATCGGGGTGTTCCTGGCGAGCTTCATTGCCCGTCCGGTGACGGTCGCGTCAGGCGATGGCGTGCCGTAGCGCTATTCCCGGGGAGGTTTGGGCCGTTTGCCGATGGTGACGTCGGCTGTGATGTTCTGACCGGCGCGCCTTAGCTTGAGACGCGTCACTTTTCCCGGCTCCAGTGTGGCAATCAGTCCCAGCATGGCTTGTGCGTCCTGCACCGGCTTGCCCGCGACGTCAAGCAGCACGTCGCCCGGTTTGATTCCTGCGCTGTCGGCAGGGGCGCCGCGCATCACGCCGGCGATCAGTGCGCCTTCGGTATTCGGCAGCTTGAACGATTCGGCGAGTTCGGAGGTGATCTCCTGTACCTCGACGCCGATCCAGCCGCGGGTTACCACACCGTTCTTGACGATTTGCTCCATGACGCTTTTGGCCAGCGACACCGGGATGGCGAAACCAATGCCCATGGAACCGCCGCTTTGCGAATAAATCGCGGTATTGATTCCCACCAGGTTGCCATTGGTGTCAATCAGCGCGCCGCCGGAATTGCCGGGGTTGATTGCCGCATCCGTCTGGATGAAGTTTTCAAAGGTATTGATGCCCAGGTGCGAGCGCCCGAGCGCAGAGACGATGCCCGAGGTGACGGTTTGCCCGACGCCGAATGGATTGCCAATCGCCAGCACAACGTCGCCCACACGCAAGCTGTCGCTGTTGCCGAAAGTGATGATGGGCAGTTTGTGGTCCGCCGGAATGCGCAACACGGCGAGATCGGATTCGGGATCGGAGCCGACCACGCGCGCCTTGTATTTGTGGCCATCGTTGCTGGCGACTTCAATTTCATCCGCGCCATCGACGACATGAAAGTTGGTCAGGATGTACCCTTCGGGAGAGACCACGACGCCGCTGCCCAGGCCGGATCGGCGCTCCGATCCCTCGCCCTGGCGGTCGCCGAAAAAATGGCGGAACATCGGGTCATCCTGAAAGGGGTGGCGCGGCGCCTTGACCTCCTGGCTGGTATAGATATGCACTACGGCGGGGACGGCCTTTTGCGCGGCACCGGCATAGGAGCCGGGGCGGCGATTGTCGCTTACGGGAGCTTCCATGATGGTTGCCGCCGGCGCTGTGACAGGTATGCCGGGCCAGTAACCCAGCCACTCGGGCTTGAGCGTCTTGACAGAAAACAGGACGGCGATGCAGACGGTAACCGTTTGGGCGAAGGTGAGCCAGAGGCGGCGCATAATTGAACTCTTGATCAGTGGAAAAGGTGGGAAACAATGCAACGTGAGGAACTGCGGGCTTATCTTGACGGGCTGCTTGACGCCGCGCGCTTTCGCGATTATTGCCCAAACGGCCTGCAAGTGGAAGGCGGGGCGCAGGTGCAACGGATTGTCTGCGGCGTGACCGCCAGCCAGGCGCTGATTGATGCCGCCATTCTGCGCCGCGCCGATGCCTTGCTGGTGCATCACGGCTGGTTCTGGAAAGGTGAAGACGGCCGCGTGACCGGCTACCGCAAGCAACGCCTGGCGAGCCTGCTGGCGCACGGCATCAGTCTTTTCGCCTACCACCTGCCACTCGACGCGCATCCGGCGCTGGGCAATAACGCGCAGCTTGCGCTGCGCATGGGCTGGACAAGCGAAGGGCGTTTTGGCGAGCAGGACATCGGCTTTTTCGGCGTCCCGCCGGCGCCGACTTTTGCGGGCGACCTGGCCGCCGCAGTCGAACGCGGTCTAGGGCGTGCGCCTTTGCTGGTGGGGGACGCGGCGCGCCCGGTAAAACGCATTGCCTGGTGTACCGGCGGCGCGCAAAGTTATTTTGAGGAAGCATTGGCCACCGGCGCCGATATTTTCGTCTCCGGCGAAATCTCGGAACAGACCGTGCATCTTGCGCGCGAAACCGGGATGGCCTATCTTGCCGCCGGCCATCACGCAACCGAACGTTATGGCGCGATGGCCCTGGCCGCGCACCTGACGGAAAAATTCGGCGCCGGGGGCGGATTCGCGTGTGAGTTCGTCGATATCGACAATCCGGTGTGATCACTGCAAGCGGAAGGTAACGGGCAGCAGCGTCTGGCGCGGATTGCCGGGCAGGGCGCCGATATGGCGCGCGGCATCGAGCGCCGCTTCGTCGAGCATCCTGTGGCCGGAACTTTTGGCTATTTCCGCTGCCAGGATATGACCCGTCCCGTCCAGCGTCAAGAGCAGCACAACTTCGCCTTCAAGGCCTTGTGTTACGGCTGCGGCGGGATAAAAGAGATGTTTTGACAGGGCGCCTTGCGCGCGGCGCAAGGCCGCACCGCGCAGGTTTTTGGGTGTTGTGACGGAATTTTGCACAGGGCCTTGCGCGTTCCGGGTGTCCGCTGCTTCCGTAAGCGCTTGCGGTATGGGCATGGCAGGCCCTGGCAGCAGTTTTGCTGCGATGATTGCGGGTGGTGGCGCAAGTTGTCGGACGGCAAGCCACGCCGGGGCGAGGATCAGGGCGACATGGAGCGCCACGCTGAACAGGAGGGCGAAATAAAGCCGCATTATTTGATTTTAAGTGCTGGTCGTTCCTCTGGGTCGATCGAATAGCAGCGTGTCGGCGTGCCCTTATACTGCGCGCCATGAAAATCCTTGTTTCTTTGCTGCTGCTGGCAACGCTGATGACAGCTATGCCGGTGTCGGCAGCCGGTCTGCCGGACCGGGTCACGTTCTCGGTCGCCATTGAGCGCAGCGATGTGGCGCAGGCGCGCGCATGGCTGGATGCGGGCCTGCCGCCTGACTTCGAGGGCAGCGTGATCGGCACCGGACTCATGATCGGCGCATGGGAAGGCGACATTCCCATGATGGCTTTGTTTCTCGCGCGGGGTGCCGACATCAATCAAGTGAATGCCCATGGTGAAACGGCGTTGCTGCATGCCGCCTGGCAAGGGCAGATGGAAGCCGTGCGCTGGCTTATTGCGCAGGGCGCGCAGGCGAACCGGCGGAACAAGCAGTGGACGGCATTGCACTACGCGGCGTTTGCCGGTCACCAAGCTATCGTGCGCTATCTGCTGGAACGGGGCGCCGATGTCAATGCGTTGTCGCCGAATGGTTCCACGCCGTTGATGATGGCGGCGCGCGAAGGGCAGGCTGCAATTGCCTCGCACCTGCTAAGTGCGGGTGCGAGCGGCGCGATTGTCAATGACAATGGCGAAAATGCCGTGCACTGGGCGATGCGCAACAACAACGTCAAGATCGCCCGCGAGATTGCGGGGAGTGATGATTTTGCCGCCATCGCCGCGCGGCCTGCGGCTTCCTGGGGGCGCGCGGTGCGTTCGCGGCCGGTGCCGGATCGCGCCGATATGCTGTTGGCGCAGGCGCGCAAGATGGAGGCGGCAGGGCAGCGTGGTGCGGCGCTAAAGCTGTACCGCGCCGCGCTGGCCGCGATTCGCAAAGCCGAGACGGCGGGCGGCAAGACGGCCGTCCCGCAGGCAGTCACCGGCCTGACAATTTCCGCGCAGCGCGGCAACCCGGCCGCGCAGGCTGCGGGATTGCGGTATGCCACGCCTGCCCTGGCCAGTGATGCTGCAAAAGTGATGCGCAGAGATATCTCCCGGGACGGCGCTGGCAGGATGGTGACGAATGGCGCGCTGTCTGCCAATGATGCGGCGGAAGAGTCCTTGCGGCGCGCCCGCGCGCTGGAGGCGGCCGGACGCCGCAGCGAGGCGCTGCAAGCCTATCGCCAAGCGGCTGCCCTGTTGCGTGGCGCGCAAACTGCGCCGCGCTGATTTTGCGCAGGAAGCTTTGACCGCGTCATCCGTTCGCGGCGGACTTGCCTGGCCGGTGCCTCAAGCTTTCAGGCAACTGGCGAAGACCTGGCGCAACTTGGCCGCCTTGGGGCCGACGACGAACTGGCAGTAGGGCTGGTGCGGATTATTCGCGAAGTAGTTCTGGTGATACGCTTCCGCCGGCCAGAAAGTCGGCGCCGGCAACACGGCGGTGACGATGGGATCGGGCCATGCATGCGCTGCGCCGAGTTCGGCAATCAGCGCCTGCGCGATGGCGGCCTGTGCCGCATCATGGGTGAAGATGACTGAACGGTATTGCGTGCCGGCATCGCTGCCCTGCCGGTTGAGCGTCGTCGGGTCGTGAATGGCGAAAAAGGCTTCGAGCAGCGTGCGGTAGTCGACCACTGCCGGATCGAAATGCACTTGAACGACTTCCGCATGCCCGGTAGCGCCGCTGCATACGCTGGTGTAATCGGGGCTGTCCATTTGCCCGCCCGCGTAGCCCGAGACAGCGGAGTCGACGCCCGCCAACTGGATGAAGGCGGCCTCCAGGCACCAGAAACAGCCGCCGCCCAGGGTGGCCAGGCTGGTTGCCTTTGCGTTGCGGGGCATTGCGTTGGGTTCGTTCGTCATGGGCGATTCCGGCAGGGTTCGATGGATAAAATAAAATCAATGTTTGCATGATGGCACAGCTTGAGCGGGCGCGGAAAAACCCTTGACGATACGTTCGGGATGGGACGCTGACCTGATCCGGTTTCAGCGGCGAGCCGGTTCGCCGTGCTATTATCTCGCGCCGCAACAATTGTTGCGCCATATTCCATATCCCCAAATCACTGGCCGTTCTGTTCATTATCCCGTTGCCGCCTTGTTTTGCCGCTCCGTTTTTCAGCCACTGACGCCCATGCCATTGCCTGCCGCCCTGATTTATACCCTGCCGGCAGTTGCATTCCAGATGCTGGAACCCTCTTCGTCCGCAATAACAAGACCGGCACCCGAGCCAGGCGCAAGACGACTGTCGATCCCCATCAATGAAACATTAACAACAAGGATGATGCATGAAAATCCATGAATACCAGGGCAAGGAACTCCTGAAAAAGTTCGGCGTGACGGTTCCGCGCGGCATTCCCTGTTTTTCCGTCGATGAGGCGGTGAAGGCGGCGGAGCAACTCGGCGCCCAGTCGGGGACCAAGGTCTGGGTGGTGAAGGCGCAAATCCACGCGGGCGGACGCGGCAAGGGCGGTGGCGTGAAGGTGGCCAAGTCGCTGGACGAGGTGCGCCGTCATGCCAGCGAGATTCTCGGCATGCAGCTGGTGACCCACCAGACCGGCCCCGCCGGCCAGAAAGTGCGGCGCTTGTTAATCGAAGAAGGCGCCGACATCAGGAAGGAATACTACGTTGCCGCGCTGACCGATCGCGCCACGCAAAAAGTGGCGATGATGGCTTCCAGCGAAGGCGGCATGGATATCGAGGAAGTGGCGCACAACGCGCCGCAGAAGATTCTCAAGGAGTTCATCGATCCGCTCGTCGGCATCACCGATGCGCAGGCGCTGAACCTGGTGCGCGGCATTGGGGTGCCGGACGCGTCCCAGGCGGATGCCGTAAAGCAGATCAGGAATCTCTACACCTGCTATATGGAAACCGATGCCAGCCTGGCCGAGATCAACCCGCTGATCCTGGAAGGCAACGGCGCCATCAAGGCGCTGGACGCGAAGTTCAATTTTGATCCCAACGCACTCTTCCGCCATCCCGAGATCGTGGCCTATCGCGACCTGGACGAAGAAGACCCGGCCGAAATCGAAGCGTCAAAATTCGATCTGGCCTATATCTCGCTTGATGGCAATATTGGCTGCCTGGTGAATGGCGCGGGTCTGGCCATGGCCACCATGGACACCATCAAGCTGTTTGGCGCCGAACCTGCCAACTTTCTTGACGTGGGCGGCGGCGCCACTACCGAGAAAGTCACCGAAGCGTTCAAGATCATGCTCAAGAACCCCGACGTGAAAGGTATTCTGGTCAATATCTTC
>CAZQTB010000014.1:0-57740 GCA_964596295.1 uncultured Rhodocyclaceae bacterium
CGCCGCCATCGAGATGGCCAAGCGCGCCGGCTACACCGCCGTCATCAGCCACCGCAGCGGCGAGACCGAGGACAGCACCATCGCCGACATCGCGGTGGGCACCAACGCGCTGCAGATCAAGACCGGCTCGATGAGCCGGTCGGACCGCATCGCCAAGTACAACCAGCTGCTGCGCATCGAGGAAGACCTCGGCGGCACAGCCGGCTATCCCGGGCTCGGCGCGTTTTACAACCTGAGAAAATAATTCCAAACCGCATTGGAATGCTCATGTGATGAGCCGGCTGACCTGGCTGCTGATCGTCCTCATCGCCCTGCTGCAATATCCGTTGTGGCTGGGCAAGGGCGGCTGGCTCCGCGTCTGGGACACCGACCGCCAGTTGCAGGCGCAGCATGAGGTCAATCGCAAGCTGGAGCAGCGCAACACCGGGCTGGACGCCGAAGTGCGCGATCTCAAATCCGGCTTTGACGCGATAGAAGAGCGCGCGCGCTTTGAACTGGGCATGATCAAAAACGGCGAGATATTCGTTCAAGTGCCGCAGCAGGCGGCTCCTGTTGCCGCCGTCCCACCAGCGCCGACTATTCAGTCAGGTCACTGAATTGTGGTTGTCAGAAAGTTCGTTAGAAGCTAGACTTTATTTTATGCGGCACCGTTTTGTTATCGTCCTGTTGATGTTGTGTCTCCTCCCGCTCCAGATATCGTGGGCTGTAGCGGCGGATTATTGTGGGCACGGGAAGAATGAATCCGGGCAACACTTTGGTCATCATAATGACGAGTACAAGCTGGTGACAGGCAACGCTGACAACGACAAACAGCCGACCGAAGAATCCGGCTACAGTCACAGCTACAGCCATTTATCCGGTCTTCTGGGCCTCCTCAGCGCGTTCGCCGCTTCCCCTCCCACCCCCTCCCTGCAACCATCATTGCGGCTGGATGAGCGGCCCTATCCTTCCATCTCGCCGCCTCAACCCGAGCGCCCCAAATGGTCCGTTCCCGCCTGATACGGCGGGACGGGCGCCTTTCCGCGATTTAACACACGTTTTATCCAGCATAGCCTCGTCTCGTCGAGTTCATCCCGTCACTTGTGGAGGATTCGATGCGTAGACGTTTATTGCCGTTTGGGTTGGCGGCGCTGCTTTTCAACCCTGCCTTTGCACAAACTCCTGCTGCCGCGCCTGCTGACGCAGCCGAAAGACCAGCCAAATTTTCTGTTTCCCAAAAACAGATGCAGGCGCTCGGCATACAGATCGCGCCTTTGCAGAATCAAGCCGATTCGGTGCAACTAAGTTTTCCCGCACAGGTAGTGGTACCGCCGGAGCAGGAGCAGGTCGTGAGTTCCCCGGTTGCCGGGCTGATCTCCCAAATTTCGGTGCAACTGAACGAGACGGTGCGCCGCGGCACATCGCTGGTACGGATTGCCAGCCCCGAGCTCGGGCAGTTGCAACTGCAATTACTGCAAGCGGCAGCACGTGCGACGTTGGCGCGCCAAGCCGCTCAGCGCGAGCAAGCTTTGTTCGACGAAGGCATCATTCCGCAGCGCCGAGTGCAAGAAGCTCAGGCTGCGCTCACGGAAGGCAACGCTGCACTACACCAGGCGAAAGCCGCCCTGCGCCTGAGCGGAATGCCCGCCACGACCATCGAGCAGGTCGCGGCATCGGGCCGTCCGCAGGACAGCATCACGCTTCATGCCACACAGGCGGGTGTAGTTACCCGCATCGCGGTCAGGCCCGGGCAACGTGTCGATTCAGCCAGTGCACTGCTGCACATTGTGCAGATTGACCGCTTGTTACTCGATATCCAGGTTCCGGTCGTCGAAGCCGGCAACTGGAAGCCCGGCAGCAAACTCAAGATTAAAGGGCACGAGGTTGGCGCGCGGCTTATCAGCGCCAGCCCGACCGTCACGGCCAATAGTCAAACCGTAGCATTGCGTGCTGTCATTGAGGCAGGCGTGAATCATCTGCGCCCAGGCGAATTTGTCACGGTGGAAGTGCCGGTTGGAACGGCGCAAGGCGCATGGGATGTACCGCTTGCTGCTATCGCCCACGATGGAAAACAAGCCTATCTCTTTGTTCGTACCGCAGAGGGTTTCGAAGCACGACCTGTCTCGGTGATCGCCAACGCGGGCCAACGTGCGCGGGTGCAAGGCGCAATCAAGGCGGGAGAACAAATTGCGATCTCCAGGGTGGTGGCGCTCAAAGGCTCATGGATGGGCGAGAAGGGAGCGGACTGATGCTTGCGCGACTCATTCAATTCTCGCTATCGCAACGTATGTTCATGTTGTTGGCAACGCTCATGGTCGCCGGCTTCGGCTGGCTGGCGTTTAAGCAACTGCCTATCGACGCCTTTCCGGACGTATCGAGCACACAGGTCAAGATCATCATGAAAGCGCCTGGTATGACGCCGGAAGAGGTCGAGAGCCGTATCGCGGTACCGATCGAAGTGGAAATGCTCGGCATCCCGAAAACCCGCATTCTGCGCTCGGTGACCAAGTATGGCCTGGTGGATGTGACCATCGATTTCGAAGATGGCACGGATATTTACTGGGCGCGGCAGCAAGTGAGCGAACGGCTGGGCGGTATCACGCAAGATCTGCCGCCTGGCATCAGCGGCGGTATGGCGCCGATCACCACACCGCTTGGTGAAATGTTCATGTTCACCGTCGAGGGGGGCGGTTTGTCGCTTGCGGAGCGGCGCACCCTGCTCGACTGGGTGATACGGCCTGCGCTGCGTACGGTCCCCGGGGTCGCGGACGTTAACTCGCTGGGGGGCGTTGTGCGCGCCTTTGAAGTGGTGCCCGATCTGCTGCGCATGGCGGCAAGCGGCGTAAGCATGGCGCAACTCAAGGAAGCCATCGTTGCGAACAACCGCAACGATGGCGCCGGACGCCTCGGAGAAGGCGACGAAGTCCTGTTGGTACGCAACGAAGGCAGCATTACCGGGCTGGATGACCTGAGTGCGGTCGTCGTCACCACCCAGGGCGGCGTACCGGTAAGGCTCGGAAGTCTGGCCGAAGTCAAGATCGGCACATTGACCCGCAATGGGGTCGTTACGCAAAGCGGCAGAGAAGAAGCCGTCGAAGGGCTGGTGCTGGGCCTGGCGGGAGCCAACGCTCAGCAGGTAGTAAACGGCGTTCAGAAAAAACTTGCTGAAATCAATCCAACCCTGCCGAAGGGCGTGCAACTGAACGTGTTCTACAATCGTGCCTCGCTGGTCGAGAAGGCGGTTGGCGCGGTAGCCAAAGCGTTGATCGAGGCGACCGTAATCGTTCTCATCCTGCTCGGGCTATTCCTTGGCAACCTGCGCGCCGCGGTCACGGTGGCGCTGGTACTTCCTCTGGCCGCGCTGATCACGTTCATTCTGATGCGTGGATTCGGCATGTCGGCGAACCTGATGAGCCTGGGCGGACTGGCGATTGCCATCGGCATGCTGGTGGATGCCGCCGTGGTGGTAGTCGAGAACATCGTGCAGCACCTGGCGCATGACCCGACCGAGGGCAAACTGCCGAGGCAGCACCTGATCTACCGGGCAGTACGCGAAGTGGCCGTGCCGGTCACCTCTGGCATTCTCATCATCATCACGGTATTCCTGCCGCTGCTCACGCTCCAGGGTCTTGAGGGAAAGTTTTTTGTGCCCGTCGCACTCTCCATCGTGTTTGCGCTTGCCGGCTCGCTGGTGTTGTCCCTGACCGTAATTCCGGTGCTTGCATCCTATCTGCTGCATGAGGTCAAGCACGAAGACCCGTGGTTACCGCGCAAACTTTTAGCGCTTTACGAACCGGCGCTCGGCTGGGCAATGCAACATCAGCGTGCCGTTGCTGTGGCAGCCGTTGTTCTGCTCTTTGCGGCTGGCGTGGTGTACACCCAGGTCGGCAAAACCTTCATACCGACGATGGATGAGGGTGATTTGATCGTCGGCATCGAGAAGTTGCCGTCGATCAGCCTGGAGCAGACCGCCGCGATCGACCTGAAGATCCAGCAGGCGATCATGCAGGCGATCCCCGAAGTCCATGGCGTCGTCGCCCGCGCCGGTTCGGACGAGATCGGTCTCGATCCTATGGGCCTCAACCAGACGGACACCTATTTGCTGCTTAAGCCCCAAGGTCAGTGGCGCATGAAGAGCAAAGAAGCGCTGATGAATGAAGTGCGCAAGGTGCTCGACGAACTGCCCGGCATCAAGTACAGCTTCACGCAGCCGATCGAGATGCGCGTTTCGGAAATGATCATCGGTGTGCGCGGCGATGTGGCGATCAAAATATTCGGTCCCGATCTTGACCAACTTAACCGCTACGCAAATCAGGTTGAAGCCATCCTGAAGACGGTGCCCGGCAATCAGGACGTCTATACGGTGCAGAATAATGGCGTGCAGTACCTGAGCGTCGCGGTTGACCGCTTGCAGGCTGGCCAACTGGGATTGAGCGTCGAAGAAATTCAGGATGCCCTGCGCACGCAGATCGAAGGACAACCCGCGGGGGTAGTGATCGAAGGCAATCGCCGCACGCCGATTGTGCTGCGCGGTTCCGAGCCGGTTCGGCTGTCGCCGGCCGAGTTTGCAGCCATGCGCATCACGGCGAAGGACAGCAGTACCGTTCCCTTGATGAGTGTTGCCAGACTCGAACGTGCCGAGGGCCCGGTCAAGATCGACCGCGAAATGGGTAACCGCTACAGCGTGGTGATTGCCAATGTAAGCGGTCGCGATCTGGTCGGATTCGTCGAGGATGCCAAAGCACAGGTTGTGCAAAAGGTCCCGCTGTCCACGGGTTATCGCATTAGTTGGGGCGGTCAATTCGAGAACCAGCAACGCGCGGCAGCACGCCTGAGCGTCGTCGTTCCGGTCGCGCTCGGGCTGGTTTTTGTCCTGCTGTTTTCGACTTTTGGCTCGATTCGCCAGGCGCTGCTCATCCTGAGCAACATCCCGTTTGCCCTGGTGGGCGGCATTGTTGCGTTATGGCTCACCGGTGAATACCTCTCGGTTCCGGCATCAGTTGGCTTTATCGCACTGCTGGGCATCGCGGTATTGAACGGCGTGGTGCTGGTCAGTTACTTCAACCAGTTGCGTAGCGAAGGAATGGCATTGGCTGATGTGGTAATCCAGGGTGCAAAGCGTCGCTTGCGACCTGTCATGATGACGGCTTCCATCACGGCGTTTGGATTGATCCCGCTGCTTTTTGCCACGGGACCCGGCTCGGAAATCCAGCGGCCGCTTGCCATTGTAGTGATCGGCGGCTTGCTTACCGCGACGGCCCTCACGTTGATGTTGTTGCCGATCCTGTACTTGCGTTTTGCCTTCCCAAAACAGGAGATCTCCCATGGCTGAACTGTGCCTGACACTGCTGTGTCCTTCTGCTGTCGAGGAAAAGCTGCTCGATGTTTTCCTTATGCTGCCCAATGTGACCGTTTTCACCAGCATGCCAACGGCGGCGCACGGCTTGCACGCCGCACGTCTCAACCAGACCGAACAAGTGCTGGGCCGCACATTGTCGACGCAGGTACAGATCGTGTTCGCAGAAGCCGACAAAGAGACGGTATTTGTAACGATTCAAGATCAATTTTCCGGTGCTGGCTTGCGCTATTGGCTCATGCCTGTCATCGCGGCAGGGGAATTCAAATGAGAAAATACTATTGGATGATGGCTTTCTGGGTCTTTGCCGGTTGCGCTCAAGCGGCAGCGTCATTTTCCAGGCAGGGGCTTTTGCCTACTGAAATCGCGCGACCAATCATCGAGCAAGACCCCAGTGTGGTTGCTGCGCGCGCCAATCTCGAAGCGGCGCAACAAGAGGCAGGAATTCTTGAAGCATCGCCCTACGAATGGACTGCCAAGCTCTCCGGGCAGCGTCGCGCCGTGGATAACGTTAATTCAAATTCACGGGAGTGGAACGCCGGCATCGAGCGAACACTGCGCTTGCCAAACAAAGCATCTGCAGACCGCAGCATCGGCGAGGCCACCGTGATGGAAGCTCATGCACGCTATGGTGAAGCAAGGCGTCAGGCGGCGCACGAGCTATTGACCTTGTGGCTGGACTGGCTGTCAGCAGTGCAGGCTCAGGAACTAGCCAGTACGAACCGCCAGTCGGCGCAGGAGAATCTGGACGCAGTGGACAAGCGCTTGCGTGCGGGAGACGCTTCAAAGCTGGATCGAAATCTCGCCCAGGCGGCCTTGTCCGAACAAAGGCGCGTGGAGAACGATGCGAAGACAAACGCCAATGTGGCGTGGGGCCGCTTGAACGGACGATTCCCCGGCTTGGGCCGCCCGGCGACGGCGTTTCCCGTGCCGGTATCCATAGACGAAGACATCGCATCCTGGCGGGATCGCATCCTTATGCAGAGCAATGCACTGAAGCTTTCCCACGCGCAGTTGCAAAAAGCTCAGGCCCAGTCGGGGCGCGCTCGCGCGGAGAAGATGCCGGACCCGACGGTAGGCGTGTACACGGCATCGGAGGCATACGGACATGAGCGCATCACCGGCATCAGTATCAGCATCCCGATTCCTGGTGAGCAGCGCAGTCGGCGCAGTGAGCAGAACGAGTTCCTGGCTAAAGCGGCATCACAGGATATGGACCTGACGAGGCGTCAGCTCGATATGGAGATTGCCGCTGCCATAGCAACTGCTCAGGGCGCCTACTTGGGATGGCAGATCGCCGAATCCGGAATGTCCGCCATGCAAGACAGCGCCAGACTGATGCAACGGGCTTACACGCTTGGAGAAGCAGAATTGCAGGCGCTGTTGCAAGTCAGGTTGCAAGCAACAGCTGCCGCACAAAACGCGCTGGCAGCAAAAATCTCCGCATTGAAAGCGAACTACCAGTTGTTCATTGATGCAAATCTGATTTGGGACTTGGACCAGGAGTAGTCCACATAGATGTATGGACACTGGAAAGCGGAGCCGCCTATGCGCACAGTGAGTATGCGCGACATCGCCGCCGTCTCGCCAGCACCGACTTTTCAATCAGGCCGCTGAATCGCTGCCAGCGTCTTGCGGTAGCGGCGGACATTCGCCACATAGTGCAGCGCGCTGTGCAACAGCCGCGCCACTTCGGCGTCCGTCAGTTCGCGCACCACCTTGCCCGGCGAACCCACCACCAGCGAGCGGGGCGGAATGACCTGGCCTTCGGGAATCAGCGAGTTTGCCCCGATCAGGCAGTGTTCGCCGATCACCGCGCCGTTGAGAATCACGCTCTGGATGCCGATCAGCGCGCCAGCGCCGATGGTGCAGCCATGCAGCATCACCAGGTGGCCGACGGTGACATTCGCGCCCACCGTCAGCGGCACGCCTTCGTCGGTATGCAGCACCGAGCCGTCCTGGATATTGCTGTTCTCGCCTATTCGGATCGGGTCATTGTCGCCGCGCAGCACGGCATTCCACCAGACGCTGGCGTGATCGGCGAGATGCACATCGCCGATCACCGTGGCATTGGGGGCGATCCAGGCGTTCTGGCCAATGATGGGCTGCTTGTCAGCCAGCGAATAGAGCGGCATGCGTTTTCCTTACCGGTCGCGTTTCTTCCACTCGGGCTTTTTGCCGCCTGCCTTGTTGTCCGGTTTCCCGCTCCATTCCTTTTTCGCCGGCACGCGGCCTGCGGGACGCGGCGGGCGGGTATCCGGGTACTCGCCCGGCTCGGTGACGCGTGCCTTCAGCGCGAACTGGCGCACGCGAATGCGGCGCAGCACATCCATCGTGGCCGCCGATAGGCTCGCCGGCAGCTCGACCGTACTGTAATCGTCGAACAGGTTGATCTGGCCGATATTCTTGCCGTCGATGCCGCCTTCATTGGCGATGGCGCCGACGATTTCCTTGGGCAGCACGCCCTGGTTGCGGCCCACTTCAATGCGGTAGCGGGCAAGCTTGTCCGTGGCGGCGGCAGCGCGCCGCTTGCCGGGAATTTCGTCGCGGCTTTCGCGTGCCGGTTTTTCACCGCGCCGCGCCGGAGATGGAGCAGGAGAAGGGGGCGCCAGTTCGACCGCCGCCGCGCCTGCCAGTTGCAGCGGCCGCTCGCGCTGGGCGAGCCAGGCCAGCGCCGCGGCAATTTCGCGCGCGCCGATGTTGTGGTCGGTTTCAATGCCGCGGATGACGTCGAAGAAGAAATCCAGTTTTTCGGCCTTGAGCGTATCCAGGATCTGCTGCGTAAACTGGGCCACGCGGCGATTGGCCACCTCGCCCGGCGTGGGCATGTTCAACGCCTCGATCTTCTGCCGCGTGGCGCGCTCGATGACCTTCAGCATGTGCATTTCGCGCGGGGTGATGAACAGGATCGCGCGGCCAGCGCGCCCGGCGCGGCCGGTGCGGCCGATGCGATGCACATAGGCTTCGGTGTCGTTGGGCACGTCATAGTTGATGACATGGCTGACGCGCGGCACATCGATGCCGCGCGCGGCGACGTCGGTGGCGACGACGATGTCGAGGCTGCCGCTTTTCAGGCGCTCGATGACCTGCTCGCGCAGGCCCTGCGTCATGTCGCCGTTGAGCGCCGCCACGGCATAGCCGCGCGCCTCGAGCTTGTCGGCAAGTTCCACGGTCGCCGTCTTGGTACGCACGAAGACGAGGGCGGCATCGAAATCGGCTTCGACTTCGAGAATGCGGGTCAGGGCCTCGATTTTTTGCCCGCCGTGGGTCTGGCAGTAAAACTGGCGAGTGTTGACCACGGTGCTGGTCGCCGAGCGGATTTTTACTTCCTGCGGATTGCGCAAGTGCTGATGCGCCACGCGCCGGATCGCGTCCGGCATGGTCGCCGAAAACAGCGCCGTCTGCCGCGTGGCCGGGGTGTGTTCGAGAATCCATTTGACATCGTCGATGAAGCCCATGCGCAGCATCTCGTCGGCTTCATCCAGCACCATGAAGCTGAGCTTGTCGAGGACCAGGCTCTTGCGTTCGAGGTGGTCCATCACGCGGCCGGGCGTGCCGACGATGACATGCGCGCCGCGCGACAGCTGGCGCAGCTGCACCACCATGCTCTGCCCGCCATACACCGGCAGCACATGGAATCCGGGCAGGTGCTTGGCGTAGCGTTGCAGCGCCTCGGCAACCTGGATGGCCAGTTCGCGCGTCGGGGTGAGGATCAGCGCCTGCGGCTTGGCCAGCGCCACATTGATTTTTTGCAGCAGGGGCAGGGCGAAGGCGGCAGTTTTGCCGGTGCCCGTCTGGGCTTCGCCCAGCACATCCTGTCCGGCCAGCAAGGGCGGAATGCAGGCGGCCTGGATCGGCGAGGGGCTTTCATAGCCCACCTCGGCCAGCGCCGAGAGCAAAGAGGGCATCAGCCCGAGTTGGGCAAACCCGATGGGGGTGTCAGTGGAGGTTGTCATGGTGTGCCTGCAAATGGCAGGAAAGGGCAGGAAAGCAGAAGAAAAACCGGACAAAACAGCGGCTGCAGAGCCGGTTCGGCCCGCATTATCGCAGACTTTCAGGCCGCTCTGCGCGGAGCGGCGTCTTTCAGACCCGCAGCAGGGCGATTTTCAGCGGCGGCTGGCCATCCGGGCTGGGAAAGTCGGCTTCGGGCATGATCCACTCCATTTCCCGGATCGGCCGTCCGGCCTTGGCCGCGCTGCGCTGCAACTGGTCGAGCCATGCGTCGCGCGGCACTTCGGCGACGTTGTTGGTGCAGATCAGCGTGCCGCCCGCGGTTGTGCACAGCAGCGCCGGCTTGAATACCGAGGCGTAGTCATTGACCAGATCGACCACGCCAAAGGCGCTCTTGGCATAGCGCGGCGGATCGAGAAACACCATGTCGAACGTGCGCGCTTCCAGCTTGGCGAAAGGCGGCATGCGCTTGCCGCGCACATACTCGGGCTGGCCGATGCCGGAAAGCTGGCGCATGGCGGCGAAGGCGTCGCTCTTGACGAAGCGCGGACGAATCGGCAGATCGTTGAAACGCGCGTTTTCCTTGCCGATCTGCAGGCTGGATTCGGAAAAGTCGACATTGACCACGAAGCTCGCCCCGGCCTTCGCCGCCGCAATGCCCGCGCCGCAGGTGTAGGCAAACAGGTTGAGCAGCGATTTGCCCGGCGCCTCCCGCATCACCCGCCGCCGCGCCGCGCGCAGGTCGAGGAACAGCCACGGATCCTGCCCCGCATGCCGCCCCTGGATGCGGTAGGTCACGCCCATTTCATGCGCTTCGCGCGGCGCCGTCGCAGCCTCAAGCTGCTCGGGCGGGAGGGCATTGCCGATGCGCGAGTTGGACTGGCTGCGGTCGTTATAAACCAGCGCCAGGCCGGGCAGTTTTTCGGCATAAAACGCGGCCAGCGCGGCCAGCATCTCTGGCGCAAGCGGGCTGTGAAAACATTGCGCCAGCAACATGTCGCCGTAGCGGTCGACCGTCAGGCCGGGATGGCCTTCGACAGTGCCGTGAAACAGCCGGTAAGCATCCGTCTGTTCGACCTGCAGGCGGGCCATCAACTCAGTGCGGGCGGCGAAGGCGGTGGCGAGGTGAGTGGTAAGGGAGTCAGCCATGATGATGAAAAACCGGTTGCCGGACGCAGAAAAGCCCCGCATCTTACGCGCTTGCGGGGCCTTTCGCTGCCTTTTGCCGTGTCACCAGCGCCGACTTTTACCTGATGCGCCGGGCAGGGTGAATCTGGACGCTGGGTTGCTTGAGAGACTTCGTCCGGCAATCCGCTTTGGGGAGATTAATCGACCGGCGGCTATTGGCCGAATTTGGAAGTTTAGTTTTTAGGCTCAACGGAGCCCGTAGCGGCAGGATTCTTCATCAGACCAGCGATCAGCAGACCCCATGCTGCGATGAGTCCAAGCCCCGCAGCAATATGCGTCAGCTTAACCACCGACTCTTGCCACAGTGCCCCACCCGAGGCGCCTGCCTGGTTTGCGGCAATGGATAGCAATCCGTTTGTTCCCCACCACGCATTTGCCACCTCGGACAGGAGCATAAACCAGGTCAGGCAAACTGACAGCAACATCACCAGGGCCGACTTTGGCCCAACGGAATGCGGAAGCTTGAGCAGAATGACGGCCATGAGGATGAACACCATTCCGTTGGTAACGAACTGAATGTGGGCGACGAGAGCAAGACGGGGGTGCGGTGTGTGCGGCACCACCAAACCCCATACCAATCCGGCCAGAACGAGCACCATGCCATGCATCAGTATTTGCCGCCCTCTGGTATGTACGCCCATGACTCCCTCCAAAGTTTTGCAGTCCTGTCGAGATGCCCCGTGCGGCTTGCACGGGGCTATAAGCACATCAACCGGTAATCCGCCAACAAATTACTCTGCTGCCCGAACTCATTTCGGCACGGTGACGACGATTTTACCGATCTGCTGGCTGCTTTCCAGATAGCGGTGCGCGTCGGCGATCTGGTCCAGCGTGAAGGTCTTGGCGATGGTGGGTTTGAGGCTCTTGTCCTTGATGCCGGAGAGAACGAAGTCGCAGCCGGCAGCGCGTTTTTTGCTGTCCGCCATGTCCTGGAAGATGAGGTAGGCGCGCATGCTGAGCCCCTTTTGCATCGCCGACAGGTAGGGGAAGGGCGTTTCGCGGGCGCGGCCGCTCAGATTTCCGTAAATGACCAGCGTACCGAGGGGGCCGAGCGCCGCCATCAGGTCGGTCACGCCGGGGCCGGCGACGGCATCGAGCACCATGCGCGCGCCCTTGCCCTGGGTGATTGCCGCGGTGCGCTCGGCGATATTCTCTTCCTCGCTGACGATGACGTGCCGGGCGCCGGCCGCCAGCAGCGCGTCGCGCTTCGCCGCGGAGCGCGTCACGGCGACGGATACCGCTCCGAGGCGGTTGACGATCTGGATGGCGGCGAGCCCGACGCTGCTTGATGCGGCGGTGATGAGAATGGCATCTTCCTTGCCGAACGAGGCGTAGTCCCGCATCGCGCCCAAAGCCGTCAGATAGGGCATCCAGACAGCGGCGGCTTCGATTGCGCTGAGCTCGGTCGGCCACTTGATCAGGGCCGCGCCGGGCACGATGGCCGATTCCGCATAAACGCCATAGCGCGTCATCGAAAATGACGGAAGAATGCAGACCGGATCGCCGACCTTGAAGCCGGTTTTCTCGTCGCCGAGGGCTTCGACGGTTCCCGCCGCTTCATATCCGATGAGCGAGGGGAACACGGGTTTCTCGAGGTAGGTGCCGGCGCGGAATGCCGCCTCGGCGCGGTTAAGGCCGATGCTCTGAATGCGTACCCGCACTTCGCCCGGGCCGGGAGAACCGATATCGATATTGTCAATCTGCAGCACTTCCGGGCCGCCGGTTTGATGAAAGCGTACTACTCGCGTCATTTTTTTCTCCTTTGAACCATCGTTGATAATTACAAAACTTGCCAAAGCGCCGCATGGCGCGTCATCCCGTCAGCGCGTAACCGGCTTGTAGCGTATCCGTTTGGGCTTCGCGCCTTCCTCGCCCAGCCGCTTTTTCTTGTCTTCCTCGTATTCCTGGTAGTTTCCGGCGAAGAAGCTCCATTGCGACTCGCCTTCGCACGCCAGAATGTGGGTGCAGATCCGATCGAGAAACCAGCGGTCGTGGCTGATGACCAGCGCGCAACCGGCGAATTCTAGCAGCGCGTCTTCCAGCGCGCGCAGGGTTTCCACGTCGAGGTCGTTGGAGGGTTCGTCGAGCAGCAGCACGTTGCCGCCGGCCATCAGCGTCTTGGCCAGATGCAGCCGCCCGCGCTCGCCGCCGGAGAGATTGCCGACCAGTTTCTGCTGGTCGCCGCCCTTGAAATTGAAGCGGCCGATATAGGCGCGGCTGGGTATCTCGATCTTGCCGATGGTCAGGATGTCCGCGCCGCCCGCGAGTTCGTCGAATACGGTTTTGCTGCCGTCGAGGCAATCGCGGCTTTGGTCGACATAGGAAATCTGCGCCGTGGGGCCGATGGCGACTTCGCCGGAATCGGGTCTCATTTCGCCACTGAGTTGGCCGGTAATCATCT
Source organism: uncultured Rhodocyclaceae bacterium (assembly GCA_964596295.1). GTDB lineage: Bacteria > Pseudomonadota > Gammaproteobacteria > Burkholderiales > Rhodocyclaceae > Rugosibacter. The sequence goes on from CAZQTB010000014.1 coordinate 12,876, forward strand.
TGAACAGCGTCGATTTGCCCGCGCCGTTGGGGCCGATGATGCCAACGATGGCGCCGGGGGGCACGGTGAAGCTCAGGTTGTCGATCAGCAGGCGGTCGCCGAAGCCTTTGCTGACATTGTGGAATTCGATCACCTTGTCGCCCAGGCGTTCGGCGACGGGGATGAAAATCTCCTGGGTTTCGTTGCGTTTCTGGTATTCCACGCTGGAAAGTTCGTTGAAGCGCGCCAGCCGCGCACGGCTCTTGGCCTGGCGCGCCTTGGGATTGCTGCGCACCCATTCCAGTTCCTGCTTCATGGCCCGCATGTGCGCGTCCTGCTGCTTGGCCTCGGTCTCCAGCCGCGCTTCCTTTTGCTCCAGCCAACTCGAATAGTTGCCCTTCCACGGAATGCCGTGGCCGCGGTCGAGTTCGAGGATCCACTCGGCGGCATTGTCGAGGAAGTAGCGGTCATGGGTCACCGCCACCACCGTGCCGGGGAAGCGGGTGAGGAATTGTTCCAGCCATTCCACCGATTCCGCATCGAGATGGTTGGTCGGTTCGTCGAGCAGCAGCATGTCGGGGCGCGAGAGCAGCAGCTTGCACAGCGCCACGCGGCGCTTTTCGCCGCCCGAAAGATGCTTGATGACGGCTTCCCACGGCGGCAGGCGCAGGGCATCAGCGGCGAGATCGAGCTGGTGCTGGGTGTCGCTGCCGGAGGTGGCGAGGATGGCTTCCAGCCGCGCCTGCTCTTCGGCCAGCTTGTCGAAATCAGCGTCGGGCTCGGCATAGGCGGCGTAGATCGCCTCGAGGCTGGCTTGCGCCGCCATCACTTCGCCCATGCCCGATTCGACTTCCTCGCGCACGGTTTTTTCCGGGTCGAGCTGCGGTTCCTGCGGCAGGTAGCCGATCTTGATGTTCGGCATCGGCGTGGCTTCGCCGATGATATCGGTGTCGATGCCGGCCATGATCCTGAGCACGGTCGACTTGCCGGAGCCGTTCAGTCCCAGCAAGCCGATCTTGGCGCCGGGGAAGAAGGAAAGGGAGATGTCCTTGAGAATCTGGCGTTTCGGCGGCACGATCTTGCCGACGCGATTCATGGTGAAAACGTATTGAGCCATGGCGTATGTTGTTTTTTGAAAAATCAGGAACCGGGGGAAATGAAATCCAGTGTAGCGAGGATTTCGTTGCGGCGGGGAGGCTGGAACGAGCGTAGCGGCAGGATTCGCACCGCTGGCGAATGCCGGTAGCGCGGTTCCCTGCGGGCTTACGCCGGATGGTCAGGCGTCTGCAAGCCAGTCGGGCCAGCCGGCGCGCCGGTTGGCTTCGCGCGCCAGCGCGCGTTCAGCGGGATTGGCGAAGCGCAAGTCCCAGTTTTTCAGGCGCGGCATGGCAATCGCCTTGAACCAGAGCGGCGGAATGAACGCGCTGATGACGCAAACGAAAACGTTCGGCATTTGCGGCGCCTCCGGGTGGGGGCGCAACTGGTCGAAGCGCAGGAAGCCGTCGCGGTGATGATCGATGTGGTTGGTGATCTCATATCCCACGACGCGATCCCACCAGTTCAGGTGATTCCAGGCATGCTGAATTTCGACGGCCGAGCCTGGCACGCGCACCAATCCGTAATGCTGCAGGTAGTTGAGCGCTTCCACCGCAAACTTGGTGATGACCTGCGCGGCAAACACCAGCAGCGCCGCCAGCCAGCCGCCGATCAGCCCCGCCACCAGGGGAATCAGGAGCGCGAGGCCGATTTCCCAGAGGATCAGGTTGTTGATCGAGAAAAACGGCATGCCCGTCGCGATGCGGCGCTTGCGCTCGTTTGCCCAAAGGGTTTTGTAATTGTGTTTCGTGCAGCGCCACATGAAGCTGTAGACATTTTCGCCGCGGGACCCGGTATCGGCATCCTCGGGCGTGTCCAGGTGCAGGTGGTGCGTGTCGGTGTGCGGAATATCGCGGTGCAGGTCGGCGAAGAATGCGCTCATGAACTTGCCCAGGCTGCGCGAGAACGCATCGCGCCGGTGCCACAGTTCATGGAGAACCGGCACATTGGGCGCCGCAGTCAGCCAGACCAGGCTGGCCACCCCGCCGACCAGGGCAATGGCGGTCGGCCAGCCGGAAGCGAGGCCCGCGCCCGCGCCAACGCGCCAGGCGAACACGACGTAAAGCGCGATCAACAGCATCATGTGCAGGTAGAGCGGAATATCCGCAAGCCGCGGATGGTTGACGGTGCGCACGTGATAATCGGGGCCGGAGAGCAGGGCCAGCACGAACAGCATGGCATAGGTGCTGATCCCCGCCCACATCCAGTACCCGCCCACGGCGAAGCCTGCGATGCCGGCGGCCATCATCAATGAGACTATGTAATATCGAAGGTAATCAGCCATGTTGCCCTCCCTGCGGTTATAGGCGCTTCAGGTTCTTGCGACCATTCTGCGATTTGTTTTATGGTATCACCATCCCCGCGCAGTAACGCGGGTTGGCGGCCAGGCTAGGCACTCACGCCCTCATTCACAAAACGCGCGACGAACGCGCCTTCGCGTCCCGGCGGCAGGGCAATGCGCACGCGATGGCCGCTGCCCGGCGCGACGCTTACCGCCGTGTCGCCAGCGCTGATTATTTGCTCCAGAACATGTGCGCTGTTGCCCGCCGGGTGGATGATCTCGATGCGGTCGCCGACGCTGAACCGGTTTTTCACCTCGATCTCGGCCAGGCCGTCGGCGGCATAGCCGAGCACGTCGCCGACATACAGGCTGCGGCTGGATTCGGAATGGCCGCTCAGGTAGTTCTGGTATTCGCGGTCGGGATGGCGCTCGTAAAAGCCGGCGGTGTAGCCGCGATTGGCCAGGCCCTCGAGTTCACCGACCAGCCGGGCGTCAAAGGGCCGTCCGGCCACGGCGTCATCAATGGCGCGGCGATAGCTCTGGCAGGTGCGGGCCACGTAGTAGGCGGACTTGGTGCGGCCCTCGATCTTCAGCGACGCCACGCCGAGTTCGGTGAGCCGCGCCACATGCTCGATGGCGCGCAGGTCTTTCGAATTGAGGATATAGGTGCCGTGCTCGTCTTCCTCGATCGGCATGAGCTGGCCGGGACGGGTGGATTCCTCGATCAGCCATGCATCCTCATCGGGTCGGTTGGCCAATGGCGTGAGGCTATCGTCCGGGTTCGCGCTGTTGCAGCACGCGCCATTGCCGGCTGCGGCATTGGTGGTCACCGGAATGACTTGCGGCCTCGGATGCCGCAGGCTGATATCGCCCGCGCCGTCGGTTTTGGCCGGCAGAACCTTGTAATCCCAGCGGCAGGAATTGGTGCAACTGCCCTGGTTCGGGTCGCGATGGTTGAAGTAGCCGGAGAGCAGGCAACGCCCGGAATAGGCGATGCACAGCGCGCCGTGGACGAAGACTTCGAGCTCCATGTCCGGGCATTCCTGGCGGATTTCCGCAATCTCGTCGATGGACAGTTCGCGCGACAGGATCACGCGCGCCACGCCGACGTTGCGCCAGAAACGCACCGCCGCATAGTTCACCGTGTTGGCCTGGACCGAGAGATGAATCGGCATATCCGGCCAGGCTTCGCGAATCATCAGCATCAGGCCGGGGTCGGCCATGATCAGCGCATCGGGCTTGAGCGCGATCACCGGCGCCATGTCGGCGAGATAGGTTTTCAGCTTGGCGTTGTGCGGCACGATATTGCTGACGACATAAAACTTGCCGCCGCGCGCATGCGCCAGATCGATGCCGGCCGCGAGGTTTTCCAGCTTGCCGAAATCATTGTTGCGCACGCGCAGGGAATAGCGCGGCTGCCCGGCATAAATGGCCGTGGCGCCGTAATCGAACGCGGTGCGCGTCATTTTCAGCGAGCCGGCGGGGGCCAGGAGTTCGGGCGTGTTCAAGCAATACCTCGGTGGCAATTCAATGGCGCCGAGTTTACTGGTTATCCGGCACAAATACCCGCATGGCCAGCCAACCCGGCGTCACGCGAAACCCTGTTTGTCGGCATAATCCGGCCATGGATGACGAACGATGGATGGTCGAGGCGCTGGCGCTGGCGCGTGAAGCGGGCGCAGCGGGCGAGGTGCCGGTCGGCGCGCTGGTGGTGCTGGATGACGCAATCATCGGCCGCGGCTGGAACCAGCCGATCGCCCGCCATGACCCGACGGCGCATGCCGAGATCATGGCGTTGCGCGATGCGGCGGCGCGGACAGGCAATTACCGGCTGCCCGGCGCGGCGCTGTATGTCACGCTGGAGCCCTGCGCGATGTGCGCCGGGGCGATGATGCACGCGCGCATCGCCCGCCTGGTGTTCGGCGCGCGCGACCCGAAAACGGGCGTGGCGGGCAGCGTGCTGGATTTATTCGCCGAAGCGCGGCTGAATCACCACGCCGCGGTGGTTGGCGGCGTGCGCGCCGACGAATGCGCGCAGGTGCTGTCGGCCTTTTTCGCGGCGCGGCGCGGGCGCGCGGAGCCGGCCTGACATGCACATCCGCATCAGCCTGCCGCAACAGACGCTGGAACTCCATGACGCCTCGGGGATGCTGCTCAAGCGCTATGCCGTATCGACTGCAAAAAACGGCGCGGGCGAGCAGCGCGGCAGCTATTGCACGCCGCGCGGGCGGCACGTCATCCGCGCAAAAGTCGGGGCTGGCGCAGCGGCGAATACGGTGTTCGTGCGCCGCCGGCCGACGGGCGAACTCTGGTCGCCAGAGCTTGCCGCGCAGTTTCCGGGCCGCGACTGGATTTTGACGCGCATCCTGTGGCTGTCCGGCGCCGAGCCGGGCAGGAACCGGCTGGGCAGCGTCGATACGATGCGCCGCTACATCTACATTCACGGCTCGCCCGACGCGGTGGCCATGGGCGCGCCAGGCTCGATTGGCTGCGTGCGCATGCGCAATGCCGACATCATCGAACTGTTTGACCGCGCGCCGGTTCACACACCGGTGAATATCGTCGAATTTGGCCTCACGCCGGGCTCATGGGAGGCGCTCGGCGCGCTGGCCCGTCCGCTGCGCGAGGCCGTCTTCGTGGCCGAGCAGGGCGTGCCCCTGGCGCTGGAATGGGATGAATTCGATGCCGCAAGCCGCCATGTCATTGCCCGCGACGGCGACGGCGCAGCGATCGGCACCGGACGCTTGCTGCCCGACGGCCATATCGGCCGGCTGGCCGTGCTGGCTGGCTGGCGCAGCCAGGGTGTCGGCCGCGCGCTGCTGGAACGGCTGCTGGAAGAAGCGGCGGCGCAAGGCCTGCAAACGCTGCTGCTCCACGCCCAGATCCAGGCGCTGGGGTTTTATGAAAAGCTCGGCTTTGTTGCCGAAGGGCCGCCGTTCATGGAAGCCGGCATCCCCCACCGCCGGATGCGGCGTTTTTTAACACCCCGCTAGTCTCCTGCCGCAACAACGAAACGATACCGCGCCCGCGGGCCGCGCTGCGCGCCTGCCAGCCAGGTTTGTTCATCGAAAGTCAGCCACCCGTCGCGCCGCCGGCACAGCACCGTGGAACTGCGCGTGCCGTAGGCGGGCGACTTGACGAACGCGGCGGAAAGCAGGCGTTCCCAGTCTTGCGGGACGCCGGTGGCGGGCAGGTGTTCATCGGGGTGGATGGCGTCGTTCTGCAACAGGTTGAACAGCGGGCGATCGTCCGGCAGATGGTCGATGGCCTGCGTCAGCGCCGTCTTGCCAGCGCCGACTTTTGGCCAGGGCGTGTCGAGCAGGTCGTTCGAGACGCCATACACGCCGGGGGCAAGCGGCCGCCGTTCGCCGCTGACATTCGACGCCCACCATAGCGCATGGCTGTCGCCCAGCAACAGGTTGTACCCGTTGTAGGCAACGCCGCTGGCCGCCACGCGGGCCAGATAAGCTTCCGGCGTTTCGCTGCCCGTCAGGAAGTCCGCCGCCAGCGCGCCGCGCGACGGCAGGCTGCGGTTCTGCGCCGGGCCGCGGTAGTTGGTCAGCGCCGCGAAACGGCCGGTGCGCGTGACGCCGAGCCAGGCGCCATTCGCCTGCAGGTCGCGTCCGGCAAGCACCTGCGGGGCTTCCGGCCAGACAGCCGCCGCCGCGGTGGGGCGGACGAAAAACTCATCGCGATTGGCGGCAATGACCAGCGGATAGCCGGGGTGCGTCTGCCAGGCGAGGAGGATGAGGCACATCGGACAACATCAGTCGATCGCGTAGGGCAGCGGCAGGAAGGTCAGCCGTTCGCCATCCGGCGCGCCAAGATGCACTTCGCCGGCGGCGACGGCGCTGCTTTGCACGCTGACCAGGCATTCAAATCCGCCCTCCGGCGCGGGGGCGATGCTGACCAGCGCGCCGCATTGCTGGTCGCCCGTTTCCGGGGCATAGACATGCGTGCCGGGGATGGCCCGGCTGGTCAGCCTGGCGCGGTAGGTGCGGCGTTTGACCTTGCCCAGGTAGTGCGTGCGCGCGACGATTTCCTGTCCCGGATAGCAGCCCTTGGTGAAACTCACGCCGGCCACGGCGGGGAGCTCCATGTTGAGCATTTGCGGCACGAAGGCCTCTTGCGTGGCGGCAGTGACGCGCGGTTGCCCGGCGGCGATTTCCAGCCAATGCCAGACGGCAAGGCCGGCGGCCTTGGCGGTGGCGGTGATTTGCGGCCAGCGCCGGACGGCGGCGGCGGGGTCGAGCGCAAACAGCCAGCGCGTGTCGTCGAGGCGGATCAATTGTCCGCCGTCGGTTGCGCCGAGACCCAGGCGGGGCAGGGCGGCGTCAATAAAAGCCGGCTTGCCGGACAAAGCGGCGCCAGGGACGGAAATGCCGATCAGGGCGCGTTCGGCAGTGGCGTCGCTGAGCTTGACCTTGGTGCGCAGGACAAACATCGAAAGCTTCCTGAGCAGCGGCGGCAGAATTTCCTGCGGCAGCATCAGCAGATAATCACTGCCTTCGCGCCAGATCAGGAAAATCGCCAGCAACCGTCCTTTGGCCGTGCAAAAACCGGCCACGCGGGCGCTGCCGGCGTCGATGCCCTGGATGTCGTTGGTCATCAGGTTGTGCAGAAAACCCGCTGCATCTTCGCCGCTGACGCGGATCAGGCCGAGGTCGACCAGCGGAACGCTCACGGCGCCTGCGCACGCCGCCTGCAATTCTGCCGCGGGCCGCCCGAAATGTTCCGCGCCATCAGCCGCCAAGCCTTGAGTGGCAAGGAAAGCAGTCCATTCCTGATTCATTGAAGTGAGTCCGTGTGCATGGTGGAGGATGTTATTATCGCGCTCCAGCCGCAAATTTGCCGGTCTGCCATTTCATCCTCCATGCGCCTGTTCAAGCTGCTGCTGATTATCGCCATTCTTGCAGCGGGAGTTGCCTGGATCGCACTGCGTCCGTTGCCCATGCAAAATGATCCGGCCGCATTTTCGGTGCCGCCGGGCGCCAGCCTGCGCCGTGCGGCGCAGGTGGTTGAGGCCGCAGGCATTGATCTGCCCGCCTGGCAGTTTGAATTGCTGGGCCGGGTGCTGGGCCGCGCGGCGCATATCAAGGCGGGCAGTTATGAGGTCTCCGGACAGACGACCGCCTTGCAGCTGCTCGACAAACTGACGCGCGGCGATGTCAGCCAGGGCGAGCTGGTGCTGGTGGAAGGCCGTACCTTCCGCGAGTTCCGTGCCTTGCTGAACGACGCGCCCGATCTGGCGCATGTGTCGCGCGACTTGTCGGATGCCCAGTTGCTGGCACGCATCGGCGCCAGCGAAACCCGGCCGGAAGGACTGTTTTTTCCGGATACCTACCTGTACGACAAGGGCAGCAGCGACATCACGGTCCTGGCGCGCGCCTATCGCGCCATGCAGCGCCAACTGGCGGCCGCCTGGGCTGCACGCAGTCCGGATTTGCCGTTGAAGACGCCGTATGAACTGTTGACGCTTGCCTCCATTGTTGAAAAAGAAACCGGGCTGGCGGGCGACAGGCTGCAAATTGCGGCTGTTTTCGTCAATCGTTTCCGCATCGGCATGCCATTGCAAACCGATCCGACGGTAATCTACGGCCTGGGTGAAGGTTTCGACGGCAATCTGCGGCGGATTGACTTGCAGACGGATACGCCGTGGAATACCTATACGCGGCGGGGTTTGCCGCCAACGCCGATTGCCTTGCCGGGGCTGGCTGCCTTGCAGGCGGCGGCAAATCCTCCGCCGAGCGACAAGCTGTATTTTGTCGCGCAGGGCGACGGCATCAGCGTATTTTCGCGCTCGCTGGAAGAGCACAATCGGGCCGTGGCGAAGCATCAGAAAGGACAAAAGTAAAGCATGCGCGGCCGCTTCATTACGTTTGAAGGCATTGATGGTGCGGGCAAGAGCACCCAGCATGCGTGGCTGGTCGCGCATCTGCGTACGCAAGGGCATGATGTCGTGGCCACGCGCGAACCGGGGGGCACGCCGTTGGGCGAAAAGCTGCGGGCCTTGCTGCTGGCTGAGCCGATGCACCTGGAAACCGAGACGCTGCTCATGTTTGCCGCCCGCCGCGAACATTTTGCCGAGGTCATTGAACCGGCGCTGGCGCGTGGCGCGTGGGTCGTTTGCGACCGTTTTGTCGACGCCTCGTTTGCTTACCAGGGAGGAGGGCGAGGCATGGCCTGGGAGAAAATTGCCGGCCTGGGCGAATGGACACTGGGTAATTTTCAGCCGGACCGGACCTTCATTTTTGATGTGCCCGTGGCTGTGGCACAGGAGCGACTGGCTAAAGCCGGCGGTACGCGCGACCGCTTCGAGCAGGAACAGACGGCGTTTTTTGAGCGCGTGCGGGCCGCTTATCTGCGCATCGCAACGGAAAATCCTCGGCGGGTGACGCTGATTGATGCAACCCAATCGTTGGCCAATATTAATCAAATACTTGAGAAATCAATTGCAACAATATGATTTAAAAATAAATAGTTCTGTTAAAAACCAGCTACTGGGGCAGGGGCTGGAACGCTTGCCCCATGCGTTGCTACTCACCGGCCCGCGCGGCGTCGGCAAGCGCGATTTTGCGGAACGGCTCGCCGCACTGCTGCTTTGTGAAGCGGTTACACCCGTTCTGGAAGCGTGCGGGCAATGCGTCGCCTGCCGTTGGCTGGAAACCGGAAATCACCCGGATTTTCGCCGCGTGGCGCCTGACGATGACAAGGAAACAGAAGAGGGCGGGGGCGAAAAAGCCAAAAAACAGGGTGCGCGCAGCATCCGCATCGACCAGATTCGCGAGCTGGAGGACTTTGTGTTTGTCGGCAGCCATCGCCACGCCAATCGGGTGGTGCTGATTACCGAAGCGGAAGCAATGAATGCGGCGGCGGCCAACTCGCTTCTTAAAATACTTGAAGAACCACCTTCAAGTGTATATTTTATATTGATTTCATCAAAACAAAAAACACTTTTGCCTACACTGCGCAGCCGTTGCCGAGTGGTTCCTTTTACGCGACCGGACAACCAGGCGGCTACCGACTGGCTGGTGCACGCCGGGCTGGAAAAACAGGCAACGCGCTATCTTGATCTGGCCGATGGCGCGCCTTTGCGCATTCTGCAATGGGAAAACGAAGGGCAACTGGCGGCTATCGACGCCCTGGTGGAAAGCCTTGTGTCGTCGCACACCGATCCGATTGCGCTGGCTGCACGCTGGGACACCGTGCTCAAGAGCAGGGGCGAAGGCTCGTTCCGCCTGGAAAATCTGGTCGAAGGCGTGCAATGCTGGCTGTTTGATCTGGCGCTGGAGCGCATGGCCGGCGAGATTCGCTACCATCGCGGCTGGCCGCGTCCGAAAAATGTCGCCACGCTCAACCCCGTCGCATTGCTTGCGGCCTGGCGCGAAATCAACTCCTTTCGCCGCAGTGCGCGGCATCCGCTTAATCAGCTGCTGTTTCTCGAATCTCTTGCCTTTCATTACCTGCGCGCCCTGCGCCCGCCAGTCTCATGACTGCCGAATTACTGGTCGATTCGCACTGCCATCTCGATTTTCCCGACTTCCGGGGGCGGGAAGATGATTATCTGGCCGCGATGAAAACCCACAATGTGGGCTGGGCGCTTATTGCCGGGGTAACGCTGGAGCGCTTTCCCGGCGTGCTCGCGCTGGTGGAACGGTTCCCGAATCTGTATGCCGGAGTCGGCGTGCACCCTGATTCGCAGGACTGTGAAGAACCGGATGAAGCAACACTGCTGCGTCTCGCCAAGCATCCCAAAGTGGTGGCCATTGGCGAAACCGGCCTGGATTACTACCGCCTAGAGGGCGATCTGGAATGGCAGCGAGAACGTTTTCGCACCCACATCCGCGTCGCCAGGAAGTGCCGCAAGCCTTTGATTATTCATACGCGTGATGCCGCAGACGATACGCTGCGGATCCTGCGCGAAGAAAATGCAGGCGAAACGGGGGGGATCTTCCACTGTTTCACCGAAACGCATGCCGTAGCCGCCGCCGCACTCGACCTGGGCTTTCATGTTTCCATTTCCGGCATCGTCACCTTCAAAAAGGCGCAGCAAGTCAAGGAGGTGGCAGCATTTGTGCCGCTCGATCGGCTGCTGGTCGAAACAGACTCGCCTTACCTCGCGCCTGTTCCCTATCGCGGTAAACTCAACCAGCCGGCGTGGGTGCGCCATGTCGCGGAGGAAGTGGCGCTGCTGCGCGGGATGGATGTCAATGCGCTGGCACGCGCCACGACGAAAAACTTCTTTAATCTTTTTGATAAGAAATGATTCGTAATATACTGATATTAATATTTATTTTCATAAATATTGGTCAGAATGCCCGTGCAGGGGCTTATAGCGATATTTTGGCCGCCGCAACGAATGGCGACAGCGCTGCGGTAGTCGATCTGATTAAACGCGGCATGGATGTGAATACCGCCGACAGGGACGGCTCGACGCTGCTGATGATCGCGGCGCGCAATGGCAATCAAGTCTTGCTGGCTATCCTGCTGGAAAACCGCGCTAGCGTGGGACACCGCAACCAGTATGGCGATTCGGCTTTGGCTCTGGCATCACTGAAAGGGCATCTTGCCATAGTCAGCCTGCTGCTTGACGCAGGCGCCGATGTTAACCCGGCCGGCTGGACGCCTCTGCAGTACGCAGCCTACATGGGTCATCGAGAAATCGCCGCATTGCTGATCAAAAACGGGGCAAAACTGGATTTACGCGCACCGAATCGCCAGACCGCCCTGATGCTTGCCGCAAAAAATGGGAAGGAAGACGTCGTGCGCCTGTTGCTCTCTGCCGGAGCCGACGTGGACTTGCTTGATGCCAATGGCAGGACGGCGCGAGAACTGGCTTTGCAACGGGGGCATGCGGATTAGGGCAGGCGGTTCCGGGGCGGCTGGTGAAAGCCTGTTTCGCACGGACGCTGGTTTGTTTTCCTATCTAATTGTTCGCATAATTTGTATTATGTTAATTAACACTGGAACCAGCTCCGTCGGTAGGCCTGCTACAGCGCTGTGCGTTAATCCCCCACGGTATCCCGGTAGGCATGCCATGTCGCATGCCCAAGCCACGGGATAATCACAATCATTCCCCACAGCTGTGTTGCAAAACCCGTCAGGGTTAGCGCGACAAGCAAAGCGCCCCACAAAAGGATGGCGAAGAAATTCAGCCGGACAACCCTGATGCTGGTACACATGGCTGTCATCAGCCCCGTCGAGCGATCCATGATCATGGGTACCGACACAACCGTCAAGGCGAATACCAGCGCTGCGATGACTCCGCCAACGGCGCCATAGGCCAGCACAAAATCCGCCCCTCCCGACGATAACCAGGATGTTTGATAAATAGCTCCTGTAAGCGCCGGTATATCGCCATGAAAGAATTCCCTGAAAATCAGGGCGGATATTCCCATCCAGGCAAAAATGAACAGCGTCAACATGGCTGCAAACCTGGCGAGCCTGCTGCCGTTTGTCTTCAAACCGGTAAGCGACAGCTCAAAATTTACCGGCTGACCCGATTCCTTGCGCCGCGATAATTCATACAGGCCGGTCGCCAGCAACGGGCTCACCAGCATGAAGCCCGAGATGGCCGCGGTAAACAGGTAGAGATGGCTGCTGGTAAACATCACGACAATCCAGCCCATTGCAGTGACTATCAATCCGTGCGCCAAACTCGCCTTCAAGCTGTATCTCAAGTCCTCCCAGCCCTGGCGCAACCAGCGAAACGGGCTAAGGAACGCAACACTCCTGATCCGGATAGCTGAAACTTCTTGCGCAGGACAAGCCGTCTTTTCGTCCATTTCAGTCTCCTTAATTATTTTTCGTGGCTGCGGTATTCTTTTGCTGCGCCTGCATCAGGGGTCGGGGAAAACCTCCAGTTGGCTGATTATCCTACTGTGTTTCCAAACGACATGCCAATACGGGCAAAAAAGCTTATCACGCTGGATATCCCTCTCGCCTGTCAGAGAAAACGTCGCGGGAGCAACCCGCTTTGTCGTGCCTGTTTTTCCAACAGCTCACGATCATCCGGGTGGGCGATGCCAATCAGCGCATTGACTCTTTCTGGAATGCTTTTCCCTTTCAGGTTAACCATGCCGTATTCGGTAACCACATACATGACATCGGTGCGCGGCGTCGTAATCACCGTGCCTGGCTGGTGCCCGGCCACAATGCGCGAGCGGGGCTGGTCGCCTTTCATGTAACGCGAAGAAAGACACATGAATGACTTGCCACCCTCGGACATGAAGGCGCCACGCACGAACTGGAGTTGCCCCCCGGTTCCCGTACGATGCTTGAAACCGGCGCTTTCCGAGGCCACCTGCCCCATGAGATCAATCTGCATGGCATTGTTGATCGATACGACCTTGCGGTTACGGGCAATATTCTCGGTGAGATTGGTTTCGTCCACCGGCAGGCTGATGCACATTTCATTGCCATCGATGAAGTCATAAGTGCGCTGCGTTCCCAGCGCAAAGGTAAACACAATCTTGCCGCGATAGGTGTTTTTGCATAAACCAGTCACCCTGCCCGATGCCGCCAGATCAACCATGCCGTCGACAAACATTTCGGTATGGATGCCGAGATTCTTCACCGGCGCATGCGCCAACGCGCTGCACACGGCATTGGGCATGCCGCCAATGCCGATCTGAAGACAAGCTCCATCCTCGATTTCAGGAATGATGAATTCCGCCACCCGCCTGTCGATATCGGATATCGGCGCGTTGGGCAGCTCGGTCATCGTCGCGTTATCACCTTCGATGACCGCATCCACTTCGGATATATGAATGATATTTTCCACGCCATAACACGTCGGCATGGCAGTGCTGGTTTCCACCGCAACGCGACGGGCCTTGTCGCATACTGCCCGCAGATAACTGGCTGTGGCCCCAAAATTGAAAAAACCGTGTTTGTCCATGGGCGTGGTCTTGATCACTGCCAGATCCACATCCAGATATTCGCGATACAGCCGGGGCCCCTCGCCAAAATTGAAGGGGATATAGCTGGTCACTCCGGCGTCGTACAATTTGCGGTCATATGCAGAAAAATGCCAGTTTTCAACATGAAAGTGCCGCTGTTCCGGGTCAACTTCCAGTACCTTGCGCGGCTTTACGGAGATGGCATTTCTGATATGCACATCCTGCAACTGGTCCCTGCGCACCGCCAGGGCGGCATCGAAAGCATCCGGCTGGCTGATCGAAAATCCATAGTCGACCGTCCACCCGGACTGAACCATTTCTGCCGCTTCCGCGGCGCTGCGTGTCTTCTCGCGCAATAATTTTTTTAAATCCATTTCGATTGCTTTCTCCCTAAAAACAGATTGATCAACTGCCGCAGGCACAAAGTGCCAGCCATTTGATCCTGCTAAAAATCATCCTGCCAGTTTCTCCACGGCAGCAAAACCCGCAGCATAACGCGCTTTATCGATTTGCCATGCTGAATCCGGCGCAAGCCGCTGGAGCCGCCTGGTATGCGGAGAATGCACGGGCCGCCAGGCCTCAAGCAGCACGCTGACTGACTCGGGTGCATTGCAGACCAGCAGCACGTCGCAGCCTGCCGTCCAGGCGGCATCGGCGCGTTCGGCGATGCCGCCTGCCACGCTAGCCCCTTCCATTGACAGATCGTCGCTGAAAATCACGCCGTCGAAGGCAAACTCATTTCGCAGCTTGTTTATCCATACGGTGGAAAAACCGGCGGGACGCGAATCGATCTGCGGATAAATCACGTGCGCCGGCATGATGGCGTCCAGGGTGAGCTGGCGATAGGGCTGCATGTCGGCGTACATCTCAGCGAGGCTCCGCTCATCGAGCGGAATAGCCACATGCGAATCGGCAGCAACCCAGCCGTGGCCGGGGAAATGCTTGCCGCAACAGCCCATGCCGGCGGCACGCAGGCCTTCAATCAGGGCGCCAGCCAACTCGGTGACGGCGACGGGATTGCGATGAAAAGCCCGATCGCCAATCACCCCGCTACGCCCCCAATCAAGATCAAGCACGGGCGTAAAGGAAAAATCCACGCCGCACTCACGCAATTCAGCGGCCAGCAAATAACCAATGGAGCGCGCGGCCGCACGCGCCGCAGCCGCATCGCCATCCCACAGTTCTCCCAGTCGCCGCATCGCCGGCACGGCGGTGAAGCCTGCGCGGCAACGCTGCACACGGCCGCCTTCGTGGTCAATGGCAATCAGCAAGCGGGGCGTGCGTAACGCATGAATGGCGCTACACAACGCGGTGAGTTGCTGCGGGTCACGATAGTTGCGGGAAAAAAGGATGACGCCACCCACCAGCGAATGCGTCAATCTTTCATGGTCGAGCGCGGAAAGCTCAAGGCCTTCGATGTCAATCATCAACGGGCCCAGGGGAAGGCTTTTCATGGAGTTTCCAGAATGACAAAGGCGACGGCGTAATCCTGTTCGTCGCTGATGGAAAGGTGCGCAGTGATTTTTCGCTCGGCAAAGTAAGCGGCAAGCGCTGGCGCAAATGCAAAGGCCGGTTTGCCAAGCGCATCATGGCTGATGCCGATTTCAGTCAGCAGAAGCGGTGCCCGCACCCCCGTGCCAAGGGCTTTTCCCAGGGCTTCCTTGGCGGCAAATCGCTTGGCAAGAAAGCGCCCGGGATAGCTATTGGCGGCGCAGGCTTCGCGTTCGCCGGGAGCGAGAATTTTTTGCAACGTGCGTTCGCCATGACGTTGCCAGAGCCCTGCCATGCGGGCTACCGCCACGATGTCGGTGCCAACCCCGAAAATCATCGACGCTGGGCTTCCCGCATCAGATGCTTCATTTCACGAACGGCTTCGCGCATGCCGACAAACATGGCGCGGCTGACGATGGCGTGACCAATATGCAGTTCGCGCATACCCGGCAATGCGGCAACCGGCTGCACATTGAAATAGTTCAATGCGTGGCCTGCGTTAAAGCGCATATCCGCCGAACGAATGGCCTCCCCCGCGCAGCGAAGCTTTTCCAGCTCGGCTGCCACAGGCGAGCTTTCCGCATCACGGCCGCGCGTGTGGAAGGCATGGGCATATGGCCCCGTATGCAGTTCGCACACCTGCACGCCTATGCGGGCAGCAGCGTCTACCTGCATCAGTTCGGCATCGATAAAAACGCTGGTGACGATGCCGGCATCGGCCAGGCGTGAAGCCACTGCGTGAAGCCGAGTTTCCTGTCCGGCGACATCCAGCCCGCCTTCGGTAGTGACCTCATGCCGCCCTTCGGGCACCAGCATGGCCATTTCCGGTTTGATTGCGCAAGCGATGGCGATCATCTCGTCAGTGGCTGCCATTTCCAGGTTTAACTTGATATGGGTCAGCTCGCGCAAGCGGCGCACATCATGGTCCTGAATGTGCCGCCGATCTTCGCGCAAATGCACGGTAATGCCATCGGCGCCGCCCAGGTGCGCTTCGACGGCTGCCCAGACCGGATCCGGCTCGTAAGTTTGTCGCGCCTGACGGACGGTGGCGACGTGGTCAATGTTGACACCCAGTTCAATCACAGTTCCTGTAACTCCATAAATACCCGCCGCGATTGCAGCGGCTTGCCGCCTAGGTGGTGGGCGATCAACTGGCGCATCAGTGCCCTGCTCTCCGCCCGTGTCTGCGGATCGGTGTAGTCATCCGCGTCCATGTCGAGCAGCGTTTTACCATGCAATACTGTCATATCCGCCGTATCGCCAGCGCCGACTTTTCGTATCGGCCCGCGTTCGATCTGAAAAACATAATGTGCGTCCGCGTATACTTTTTCGCCGGTTGCCGCCTCACGGTCAAGGGTCAAACCATAACCCAGTTCCTTGAGCAGCGTCTTTTCAAACCGCCGCAATTCAGGAGCATCGGCTCCGCCCAGCGCCAGCGCATGCAAGGCTGCGCCATAAGCATCGAACAGAGCGGCGTGAGGATCTTCGCGCGGCAACATTTTCACCAGCAATTCGTTGAGATAATAGCCCAGCAGCAAGCAGCGTCCACCCAGCAGCGGCATGCCGCCAAGCCATTCGGCCTTGGCCAGCGTTTTTACGTCGCCGCCGCCGAACCAGCCCAGTTCCAATGGCTGAAAAGCCATCAGTACCCCGCGCAGAGCCGACCGCGGCCGGCGCGCACCGCGCGCCAGCAAAGGGATGCGGCCGTGATCGCGCGAAAAAACATCCGCCACGAGACTCGTCTCGCTGTAAGGATAGAGATGCAGGACATAGGCTCGCTGTCCATCAATGCGCTGTTTTCCGCTCACCGCATCACTCGTAGCCGAGAGACTTCAGCGCCCGCTCGTCATCGGCCCAGCCGGCTTTGACCTTGACCCAGGTTTCCAGCCAGACCCTGCCGCCAAAGAGCTTTTCCATATCCTTGCGGGCATCGGTGGAAATGCGTTTCAGCCGTTCACCGGCCTTGCCGATAACCATGACCTTATGCGCGGGCTTATCGACAATCACAACAGCATAAATTCGGCGCAGCTCGCCTTCCTGCTCGAATTTTTCGATCTCGACCGCAAGGCCATAAGGCAGCTCTTCACCCAGGTTGCGAAACAGCTTTTCACGCAGGATCTCAGACGCCATAAAGCGCTCGGAGCGATCGGTAATGTCATCTGCCTCAAACATCGGCGGCATTTCGGGCAGATAGGTTGCCGCAGCAGCCAGCAGCGCGTCTGTGCCTGAGCCTTTCTCGGCGGAGAGCGGCACCACTTCGGCAAAGGAATGCAGCGCCGAAACGCGTGCGATAAACGGCAACAACCGAGCCTTGTCCTCCAGCCGGTCAATTTTGTTGATGACCAGCATGACGGGCTTTCCAGCCGGCAGCATGGCCATCAGCGCTTCTTCTTCCGCCCCCCAGCGCCCTGCCTCAATTACCAGCAAAATCACATCCACGTCGGCGAATGATGATGTCACGCTACGGTTCATCAGCCGGTTCAGCGCATTTTTGTGTGCGGTCTGAAAACCCGGGGTATCAACGAAAATGAACTGGCTTTCCGCGGTAGTCAGGACGCCATGAATACGATGGCGCGTAGTTTGCGCCTTCTTCGAGGTGATGCTCACCTTGGCGCCGACCAGGCAGTTGGTCAGCGTTGACTTGCCCACATTGGGACGGCCGATAATCGCCAGATAACCGGTACGAAAATTTTCGCTCATTGTTTTATATTGGAAAGCGCCAGGCGAGCGGCTTGCTGTTCAGCAATGCGTCGGCTGCCGCCCGTGCCGACGCAAGATATCCCAAGCTCGGCAATGACGCACTCAACCTCGAATTCCTGGGCATGGGCTTCGCCCCGTACGGTCAGAAGTTCATAGCGCGGCAAGGACAAACGACGCCCTTGCAATAGTTCCTGCAAGGCCGTTTTGGGGTCTTTCCCCGAGTTTTTCGGATCGATACGCAAGATCCACGGGATGAAAAGATGCTCAATGACGCCTTGCACGGCGACAAAACCGGCATCCAGATAGACGGCTGCAAAAACTGCTTCCATGGCATCGGCCAGCGTTGATGGCCGGCTAAAGCCGCCACTCTTCAACTCTCCCTCGCCAAGGCGAAGATAATCGCCGAGACGAACCGTTAATGCGATCTCGGCCAGGGTTTCCTGCCGCACGAGGCTGGCGCGCAAACGGGACAGCTCGCCTTCATTCAGTTCCGCAAAACGCAGAAACAAAAGATTCGCGATCACGCAATTCAGGATCGAGTCGCCGAGGAACTCCAGGCGTTCGTTATGCGGCGTGCCAAAACTTCGATGGGTAAGCGCTTGGCGCAGCAACTCCGGACGAACGAAACGGTGTCCAAGCAACGCTTCCAGCGTCTGCAGCTTCATTGCTTGGCGCTGCTACCCTCGAAATCGAAAACCAGGCTGGCATTGGCAAACAGGGGAATTTTTTTTGTATACGCGAAAGAAATCACCAATTCGCCGCCGTCTTTGCCGATCTCGATATCCTGCGCGGTGACGCTCTTGATCACGTCGATGTCTGCCCGTTTCTCAAAAGCGGAACGCACCTGCGCTATCGGGGCTTCCTTGAGGCTGCTGTCAGCCGCTGTCGCCTTGACTACCTTGAGTATCTTGCCGTATTCGATCCACTCCGGCAGCACTTTCATGGTAAGCAGAGCCAACAGCGCAAAAATCACGCCACCAATCATAAGGCCGTTAAGACTAACGCCGCGCTGGAATTTCATTTTCCCCTCCTAATGAAATGAGCCGATTCGTTGCAGATCGCTAAAATTAAACCAGATAAAAAACGCCTTTCCCACCAGGTTCTGGTCAGGCACGAAACCCCAGAAACGGCTGTCCTGCGAGTTGTCACGATTATCGCCCATCACAAAATAGTGGCCATCCGGCACCTTGCAGCTGACGCCTTCGCTATTGTAGTGACAATTATCGCCATGCGGAAAGCGCACGATCGGTTGCACAAAGCCGGGCGCTTCGGGGTCAATAAGAATTGAATGCTGAACCTTTCCCAGGGCTTCGCTGAAACGCGGGGTGTAGTACAGCCGGACAGGATCGAGATAGTCCTCTGCCTTTTTCTGTTTTACTTCCTGCCCGTTGATGATCAGTTGCTTGTTGCGGTAGACCACCTGGTCGCCCGGGATTCCCACCACGCGCTTGATGTAATCCAGCGAAGGGTCGGGCGGATAGCGAAACACCACCACGTCACCGCGCTGCGGGGAGTTGAACGCGACAATTTTCTTGTTGATGACCGGTAGACGGATGCCATAGGTGAACTTGTTGACCAGAATAAAATCGCCTACCAGCAGCGTTGGAATCATCGACCCGGAGGGAATCTTGAACGGTTCAACCAAAAAGGAACGGAGCACAAAGACAGCCAGGATGACCGGAAAGAAGCTGCCGCCGTATTCGACCCACCATGGGTCTTTGGCATCGGCCGGACGCCTCTTGCTCGCCCAGAAATAATTGACCGCCCACAGGGCGCCGGTGGCGACAACGAACAAAAAAAGGATCAGGGCAAAATTCATGCGCTCTCCGCCTGGCCGTCCCAAGCAGGCGGCGTGTTATGAATAAAAAACCGAATCTGGCAAGGACGGCGAACCGGAGCTCGCGCGTTTCTGCGGCAGGGAGGGGCAACAGCCATGTCTGTCATTTATCCCCCACGCGCAAGACGGCCAGAAAAGCCTCCTGCGGAATTTCCACACGGCCAACCTGTTTCATGCGTTTTTTACCGGCCTTTTGTTTTTCCAGCAGTTTTTTCTTGCGCGTAATATCGCCGCCGTAACATTTTGCCAGCACGTCCTTGCGCATGGCCTTGACATTCTCGCGCGCCACGATGGTCGAGCCAATGGCCGACTGAATTGCCACGTCATACATTTGCCGGGGAATCAATTCGCGCATTTTAGCCGCCAGTTCCCGGCCGCGATAAGCGGCATTGGCACGATGGACAATTACCGAGAGTGCATCGACCTTTTCGCCGTTGATCAGAATGTCGAGCTTGACCACATCGGCAGCGCGATATTCCTTGAAATCGTAATCAAGCGACGCATAGCCGCGCGATACCGATTTCAGCTTGTCGAAAAAATCCATAACCACTTCAGCCATCGGCATTTCGTACGTGAGCTGCACCTGGCGCCCATGATATGCAATATTTATCTGGCGCCCGCGCTTTTGCTCGCACAGCGTAATGATCGACCCCAGATACTCTTGCGGCACAAAAATCACGGTGGTGATAATGGGTTCGCGGATTTCCTCGATCTTCTGCACTTCCGGCAGTTTGGCCGGATTTTCCACCAGAGTCTCTGTGCCGTCACGCAGGCGCACTTCGTACACCACTGTCGGCGCCGTCGTAATCAGATTCTGATCGAATTCACGCTCCAGACGTTCTTGCACGATTTCCATGTGCAAAAGCCCCAAGAAGCCGCAGCGAAAACCGAAACCCAGCGCTTGGGAAACCTCCGGTTCGTAATGCAGCGAAGCGTCATTCAGACGCAGTTTTTCCAGCGAGTCGCGCAAGGCATCATATTGATTCGACTCGACGGGGTAGAGCCCGGCGAACACCTGCGGCTTGATTTCCTTGAATCCGGGCAAAGGTTCTGCGGCCCGTTGGTCCGCCAATGTGACGGTATCGCCGACCGTTGCCGCGTTCAGCTCCTTGATGCCCGAGATGATGAAACCCACTTCACCTGCGCGCAATTCGGCACGCGGCAGCGCCTTGGGCGTGAACACGCCCACCTGCTCGCACAAATGGACGCTGCCGGTCGACATCAGCAACAGCCTGTCTTTTGCCCGGAGCATGCCATCGACCACGCGCACCAGCATCACGACGCCCACATAATTATCGAACCACGAATCGATAATCAGCGCCTTGAGCGGCGCATCCGCCTTGCCTCTGGGTGGCGGGATGCGGCTAATGACGGCCTCCAGAACGTCGTCCACGCCGAGGCCGGTTTTCGCCGAGCACAGGACGGCTTCCGTGGCATCAATGCCGATCACGTCCTCGATTTCCTGGCGTGCGTTATCGGGGTCGGCCTGCGGCAAGTCAATCTTGTTCAACACCGGAACAACCTCTACGCCAAGCTCTATGGCAGTGTAACAGTTAGCCACCGTTTGCGCCTCTACGCCCTGCGAGGCATCGACCACCAGCAATGCGCCTTCGCAAGCCGACAGCGAACGGCTGACCTCATAGGAAAAATCGACATGCCCCGGCGTGTCGATCAGGTTGAGATTGTATGTTTTACCGTCACGGGCCGTATAGCTCAGTGCTGCCGTTTGCGCCTTGATGGTGATACCGCGCTCACGCTCAATATCCATCGAGTCAAGCACCTGCGCCTCCATCTCGCGATCCGACAAGCCGCCACAGCGCTGAATGATGCGGTCAGCCAGCGTCGATTTACCATGATCGATATGAGCAATGATGGAGAAATTGCGGATGTGATTCATCAAGAGCCAACAAAAAAGGCGCTCATGCAACCTGTAGAGCACCTTTGAGACCTTAAAACGAGATGCGAAATTCTAGCGGAAAGCGCTCAAATACTCACGTACTTTCGCTGTATCAAGGAAGTAATGGCACAACTCGCGTCCCTCGGCATCCAGCAATACGGGCACCAGATCGCCATACTTTTCCTCAAGAGCCGGATCGGCATCGACGTCAATGACCGCGACCTCAAACTGCGCCAGGCCCGGCTCGCCGCGCAATGCCTCCAGCGCGGCGAGCATATCGTGACAGAGATGGCAATAATCGCGGCTGAATAATCGCAACGCGGGGCTATTTATCCGCCACTCCCTTGATCGTGACAAAGGTCTGCATGTCGCCCCGCCTGACCAGCAAGGTGATGGTTGACGCCTTGTCCACGCCGGACAGCAATTCATTGAACTGCGCAACAGACTTCACCTCAATCTGGCTGCCCTTATGGATGAGAGAGAGAATGATGTCCCCCGGACGCAGATCGGTGCGCGTTCCTGCGTTAGTCACATCCTCAACGATCAGGCCATTCTGCACGCCCAGCGCACGCTTTTGCTCGGCTGTAGGAGCGGAAAGCACAAGTCCCAAACGATTGGCCTTGGCCGGTTCGGCGGGTTTGCGGCCGCGCCTGTTTTGCGGCGCTTCGTCGTCAGGTATTTCGCCCACCGTTACCGTCAGGTCGCGCGTTGCACCTTTACGCCAGAGTTGTACGACAACCTTGCTGCCCGGCTTGGTCGCCCCTACCCGGCGCGGCAGGTCGCTTGATTCCGTAACCATCTTGCCGTCGAATTTGAGAATGATGTCGCCTGCCTCAATACCGGCTTTGTCCGCAGCGGCGCCCTTCTCCACCGAAGCCACCAGCGCGCCTTGCGCCTTGGCCAGGCCGAAGGATTCCGCCAGTTCCTTGTTCACGTCCTGAATCACCACGCCCAGACGACCGCGGCTCACCTTGCCCCTCAGCTTGAGCTGATTTTGCACCTCCAGCGCCAGATCAATCGGGATCGCAAAAGACAGGCCCATGAAGCCACCCGAACGCGAATATATCTGGGAGTTCATGCCGACGACTTCACCTTTCATGTTGAACAGAGGCCCGCCGGAGTTGCCCGGATTGATGGGCACGTCGGTCTGGATGAAAGGCACGTAGTTTTCCTGCGTCAGCGAGCGGCCCTTGGCACTGACGATACCGGCCGTTACCGTATTCTCGAAACCAAAAGGCGAACCAATCGCCACCACCCACTCACCCACTTTCAGTTTGTCCGGATCGCCCAGCCTGGCTACGGGCAAGTTGGTCGCCTCAATCTTGATCAGCGCCACGTCCGTTCGTTTGTCGGCGCCCAGTACCTTGGCTTTGAATTCGCGCTTATCGGTAAGCTTTACGGTAACTTCATCGGCTCCATCCACGACATGCGCATTGGTCAGGATATGGCCTTCGGCGGTGATGATGAAGCCTGAACCCAGAGACTGGCTCTTGTATTCGCGCGGACTGCCCGGCTGACCGGGCTGACCGGGTTGGCCTGGCTGGCCAGGCATGCCGGGGATTTGTCCCGGAAAAAAACGCCGGAAAAACTCCTGTGCCGGATCATCTTCGTCAAACTGGAATTGCTGCATCACGGGATTCCGTTTGACGACCTGGGTGGTGCTGATATTGACCACCGCCGGGCCCTGGTTTTCCACCAGTTCGGTAAAGTCCGGCAAATCGCGGGCCTGGCCTGGAACGGAGAGCAGCGCGGCACAAGCAACAGCCACAACCGCAAGGGGCATGCACAATTTCTTCATGATTTTTCCTTGATGACTTCCTTAGAAAGATGTGTCTTCTCAAGCCGATGTTGCAGGGAAAGCGGGTTGCGCCCGTAACGGGCTGCATGCTCGTTACGCCGCAGCAAAACAAAACCCAGGGCCAGGCCCGCGAGGGTACCGGCTACGGCGGCGGCGTCGCCGGCCCACGACTGGCCGGCCACCGCGCCGCCCATGGCCAACAGAACAGGGATCAGATAAGACGCCAGCGAGGCGCGCAAGAGCGTGCCCTCAGCCACGACCAGACTGACGCGGTCACCCACGCGAAGACCCAGCTCATTGTCAAGGCGATAGCGGCGCGGGCTGCCCATCAAGCCGCCCAGACCCAAAAAACCGGTCTGGCAGGCCCCGGGGCTGGGACAATTGGCGCAAGCCTTCGCCCTTGCGGGTATTTCAACCCAGACCTGGTTGCCTGTCGCCGCGACGACAATGGCATCGCACTGATTCATTTCTTTTTCCACTCGATTCCATCGCCCAACTGTTTGACTGAAACAGCCGGCACCTCACCCATGACCACCAGCAGGTAGCCGTCCAACTGGCGGTGATACACGTTGATCGGCCCCAGGCTTGACAGCACGGGAGGGCCGCCCGCCTCCGCCTTGCTTGCCGCACTGCGCGGCTCGATGAATGCGGATATTGACGCTACGCCGTCAGAAAACAGGATATGCAGACTGGCTGGCTGACCTGGACCGGAGTGGCGCTTCATGGCCGTAATGCGGCGAAAGCCGGGGAGCGCGGTACGAAAAACCCAACCCATGTCCTCAGGCACTGTCTCCGTCGCATTGATCCTCTGCACCTGGACATGCTCTCTGGAAAAACGCGGCTTCAAGGCATTACGCTCAAGCGAACCGCCAATAGTCACTTGCGTGAAGCTGAACGACTCCAGCATTTCACCGCGCTCCCCCAGGATGGTCGCCTTGAGCAGCAAACCGCTGGCGACGTCCATCCAGAACTCATGTCCGTAACGCAGGTTGTCGCGCGGCTCCAGCAGCAGCACGCGGCTGTCGATTCCGGCCACCCGCCCCTGGCCGCCGTGGCGGATCGAGTAGTAATCCGGCAGGCTGCCCAGGCCGGCCGGCAACAATGCCGGAAAGCGGTGTCGTGCAGACCTGGTTTCAACAATCAGGCGTTTTTCGTCCGGCAAAAAACACGTGGTCTCGTCGCCATCGCGGATAACCTCGCGCGGACTGCCGTCAAGCACTTCGATCCGCTCCAGGTCGCGCCCATCAACCCATGTATGGGCGATGCGCGAGGTTTCCATGCGATTGCCGCTGTGATACACAAAAGTACCCTCGTAGGTTAGCTGCTTGGTGGCCTGGGCCATGCGCTGCAAAAACGGCATGCCGTCATCGGCGCGCGCAAAAGTCGGCGCCAGCAAGACGGCGATGAACCCGAGGTAAGCGCCGGCAAGGCCCATCAACGTCTCTCGACCGATGCGGCAACAGTACGTATCTGGCTCGCGCCACCCACCAGGGCGCCACCCGGAGCGTAGGTTTGGTGCGCCACGAGATATTCCTGCAAACGGGCAGGTTGACCAGCAGCAGGCGAAGGCGCCGCCGATGCCAGGGACAGGCCGGATGCAGGCGCTGATGAAGACGGCTTGATACTGGCTATTGCCGTGCTGCCAGGCTCGCTCACCGGGGCCAAGGCCACCCACGCCACCACTGCCACACCGGCAGTCGCTGCGGCAATCGCCAGCATGGGTCGTTGCCAGCCGACCGCGCCACGCCGCATGCCTGCCGGAGCCAATACCGTCGGCTCGAACGCCAGGGTGGACATCACGTTGGCGGCAATGTCGATCGTCAAATCAGGTTCTCGACGCAAGGCGTCGCCCATCACATGATAGAGGCACCAATCGCTTTGCTGATCGCCGTTGCGGGACAAGGCACGCAGAACATCCGCTGCCTCGTGCGCATCAAGCTCACCGTCCATCAATGCGGAAACACGTGCTTTCATGTTGTCACCCTCGCGTCGCTATCGTGCATACCATCGCCGAGTTACCACCAGTTACCACCTTTTGTCGGGCGCCGTATCAAGCAATGGCCGCAACTTCACCGCAATCGCATCCCGTGCGCGAAAAATTCGCGAACGCACAGTGCCAATCGGGCAATCCATCACTTCGGCAATTTCTTCGTACGACAATCCTTCAATTTCGCGCAACGTAATCGCCGTGCGCAAATCTTCCGGCAATCCTTCCACTACGGCATTGACCGTTTCGCCGATCTGCTTGGTCATCAACAGCCGTTCTGGCGTTTCCGTGTTGCGCAACAGATCCGTTTCATCGTAACCCTCGGTCTCCTCATCATTTGTCGTGGTGGTGATTTGCGCCCGCCGGCCATGCGTCATCAGCCAGTTTTTTGCGGTATTGACGCCAATCCGATACAGCCAGGTATAAAACGCACTGTCGTTGCGAAAGCCCGAGAGCGCACGATAAGCACGGATGAAACTGTCCTGCACAATGTCTTCCACTTCGGCCGGATCGCGCACCATGCGCGAAACCAGGCGCGCGAGCTTGCGTTGATACTTGACGACCAACAGCCCGAAAGCCTGCTTGTCGCCTGCCTGGACACGCTCAACGAGTATCCGGTCTGCTTCCCGATCTCCCATGGGCTTTGTGGTTTGATCCCGCCTGAAAACAAAAATTTGCGACCGTTCTGGCCGCCGGCCAGTATATCAAGCCATCCTGCCCGCTTCATGCCCTGCTTCCTGTATTCATTTACATCCTTTGCGGCTCCGCCGCTTTGCCGCTGGCGGTAGTGACCCCCCTGTTTGTGAATAGTTCCCCGCATGATGGGTGATATAGTTCCGCCCCATGAAACAAAAGGCCATCCGGCATTTCGACGTCCTTATCATAGGCAGTGGACTCGCCGGCCAGGCGCTGGCACTGCATCTGGCGGATACTCATCGTGTCGTACTGGTCACCAAAAAGACGCTGGAAGACTCGGCTTCGGCCTGGGCTCAGGGAGGTATCGCCGCAGTCCTCGATGAAAGCGATTCGGTCGAAGCCCACATCGCCGACACCGTCACCGCCGGGGCCGATTTATGCGACCCGCGCGCCACCCGGTTCGTCATCGAGCGCAGCCATGCAGCCATCGATTGGCTGATTGCGCGCGGCGTGCCTTTCACCCGGGACGATTCGCCGTTGGGCTTCCACCTCACCCGCGAAGGCGGCCACGGCCAACGCCGCATCATCCATGCGGCAGACGCCACGGGCAGCGCCGTGCAGCAAACGCTGACCGGGCAGGTCCGCCAGCATCCGCACATCACGGTGCT
The DNA here is from genome assembly GCA_964596295.1 of uncultured Rhodocyclaceae bacterium. GTDB lineage: Bacteria > Pseudomonadota > Gammaproteobacteria > Burkholderiales > Rhodocyclaceae > Rugosibacter. The sequence goes on from CAZQTB010000014.1 coordinate 39,147, forward strand.
GGAACGCCATATTGCCGTAGACCTCATCACCACCAGCAAACTCGACTTGTCGCCCAACCGCTGCCTCGGCGCCTATGTGCTCGACATCAAGCGCGACACGGTGATCACGGTCGGCGCCGACCATACCGTCCTGGCAACCGGCGGCACGGGCAAGGTCTACCTCTACACCACCAATCCGGATACGGCAACGGGAGACGGCGTCGCCATGGCCTGGCGCGCGGGGTGCCGCGTGGCCAACATGGAGTTTGTCCAGTTCCACCCGACCTGTCTTTATCATCCGCATGCCAAATCCTTCCTGATCTCCGAAGCCTTGCGCGGCGAAGGCGGGATTCTGCGTTTGCCCGACGGCACGCGCTTCATGCCCAACCACGACCAGCGGGCCGAACTGGCGCCGCGCGATATCGTCGCCCGCGCCATCGACTTTGAAATGAAACGCCATGGCGTCGATTGCGTCTTCCTCGACATGACGCATAAACCGGCGGATTTCCTCAAGGAGCATTTCCCCACGATCCATGCGCGCTGCCTGGCGCTGGGCATTGACATCACCAAAGAGCCGATCCCGGTGGTGCCGGCAGCGCATTACGCCTGCGGCGGCATCGTTACCGACCTTGCCGCGCGCACCGATCTGCCCGGCCTTTATGCGGTGGGCGAAACAACCTTTACCGGGCTGCACGGCGCCAACCGGCTGGCTTCGAATTCCCTGCTTGAATGCCTGGTGTTTGCCGCCGCCGCCGCCGCCGCCATTCGCGCGACGGCAGTCGAGCCGCCGCCGCTCCTGCCGCATTGGGATGAAAGCCGCGTGCGCGATGCCGACGAGGAGATTGTCATTTCCCACAACTGGGCGGAGTTGCGCCGCTTCATGTGGGATTATGTCGGCATCGTGCGCACCAACAAACGGCTGGAACGCGCACTGCATCGCATCGACTTGCTGGAAAAGGAAATCGGCGAATACTACGCAAATTTCCGCATCAGCAACGACCTCATCGAACTGCGCAACCTTGTCCTGACGGCTCATCTGATCGTAAAAAGCGCGCAGCGCCGTCACGAAAGCCGCGGCCTGCATTTCAGCCGCGACTATTCCACAACCCTGCCGCGCGCGCTGGATACGGTGCTGCACCCGTATCAGGATTAGTCACGACGCAGCCGACTTCTGTGCCACGCGCCAACGCAGCCAGAGGCGCAACTGGCGAAAGTCTTCTGCCGCAAGACTGTCCGCCAGCAAGGTCAGTGCCGTCAGACGCCCATCCTGCCGATACAGCAAAACCACCAGAAACGGCAGCGCCGTGGTGTGGGGATGCGGCACAAGCTCATTCGCCGTCCCGTCAGCGCCGACTTTTTCAAGGCGGCCATCGCCATGCAGAATCAGGCCGGCAACAGCCGATGAACCGCGCAAACGCGCCAATGACGCGCCCACCAACAGCAGCAGGAATATCCTCAATCCATCAGGAATGTTTGCGTGCAGCAAAGCGCCGGCGGCAATGGCATGCGCCACCCACTGGAGCGCCAGCAGATGGCGCGATGGCCGAACTGGAATATGCAGCGCAGCGACGGACTTCATCGCCGCCGCAAGCTATGCCTTGCGGAAAAGCAGCGTGCCGTTGGTGCCGCCAAAACCGAAATTGTTTTTCATGGCGACATCGATTCTCATCGGTCGCGCAACGTTGGCGCAGTAGTCGAGATCGCATTCCGGATCCTGCGCGAAGATATTGATTGTGGGCGGGCTGATCTGGTGGTGAATCGCCAGCACGGTGAATACCGACTCAAGCCCCCCGGCCCCGCCCAGCAGGTGGCCGGTCATCGACTTGGTGGAATTCACTACCAGCCCCTTGGCGATATCGGCGCCAAAGGCCAGTTTGATGGCCTCGGTTTCGTTCTTGTCGCCCAGCGGCGTGGAGGTGCCGTGGGCGTTCAGATACTGCACATCGCCAGGATTCACGCCGGCATTCCTCATGGCATTCAGCATGCTGCGCCGGGGACCGTCGGTATTCGGCGCCGTCATGTGAAAGGCGTCGGCGCTCATGCCAAAACCCGTCAGCTCGGCGTAGATTTTCGCGCCGCGCTTTTTCGCATGTTCGTATTCCTCCAGCACCATGACGCCGGCGCCTTCGCCCAGCACAAACCCGTCGCGATCCTCGTCCCACGGCCGGCTTGCCGTAGCCGGATCGTCGTTGCGGGTTGACAGCGCCTTGGCCGAGGCAAAGCCGCCAACGGCCAGCGGCGTCACCGCGGCTTCCGCGCCGCCGCAAACCATCGCATCGGCATCGCCGTATTCAATCATGCGGGCGGACAGGCCAATGGCGTGCAGGCCCGTGCTGCAAGCCGTCACCACCGCAATATTCGGCCCTTTCATGCCCAGCATGATCGACAGGTTGCCCGAAATCATGTTGATGATCGTGCTGGGAATGAAGAACGGTGAAATTTTGCGCGGCCCGCCCGCGAGAAAATCATTGTGGGTTTCTTCGATCATCGGCAAACCGCCGATACCGGAACCGATATTCACGCCGATACGATCAGCATTTTCAGCAGTCACTTCGATTCCGGAATCGCGCACTGCCTGGATTCCCGCCGCCATGCCGTAGTGGATGAAAACATCCATGCGGCGCGCCTCCTTGGCCGACAGATAGGCGGTGACATCGAAACCCTTCACTTCGCCCGCGATACGGGCCGCAACGGCTGACGCGTCAAAATGGGTAATCGGCCCGATGCCGCTCTTGCCGGCGATCAGGTTTTCCCATGCGTCGGGAACGGAATTGCCAACCGGCGAAACAAGCCCCAGCCCGGTAACGACTACACGGCGTCGCGACACGAATGACCCCCGAAACGAATTGAAATGACTTCCTGGCTTTGCACTGCGCCTACGGCTTGAGAATTACTTCTTGAGATTGGCGTTGACGTAGTCAATGGCCTGTTGCACGCTGGTGATCTTTTCTGCGTCCTCGTCGGGAATCTCGCACTCGAACTCCTCTTCCAGCGCCATGACGAGCTCAACGGTGTCGAGAGAATCCGCCCCCAGGTCCTCCACGAACGAAGACTCATTCTTGATGTCGGCTTCATTCACGCCCAGCTGTTCGGCGACGATTTTCTTGACGCGTTGTTCGATGTTCTCCATCTTGAAACTCCTTCCCTGATTTATCGGGTATTAAAAACCTGCCTAGTTTAACAAAAAGAGCCGACTCCCTTGAAGAAATCAGGCCATGTACATCCCGCCATTCACATTCAGCGTACTGCCTGTAATGTATCCGGCGCGCGGCGAAGCAAGAAATGCCACCGTCGCCGCGATTTCTTCGGGCCGCCCGAGACGGCCCAACGGAATCTTGTTGAGCAGCGCCTCGCGCTGCGCTTCCGGCAGGGCGCGCGTCATGTCGGTGTCGATAAACCCCGGCGCAACGCAATTCACCGTGATATTGCGGCTGCCCAATTCGTGCGCCAGCGCCCGGCTCATGCCCGCCACGCCCGCTTTGGCTGCCGCATAGTTGGCCTGTCCGGAATTGCCCGCCTCGCCCACCACGGAGGTGATGTTGATGATGCGTCCAAAACGCGCCTTCATCATGCCGCGCATGACCAGCCTGGAAAGGCGAAACACCGCCTTGAGGTTGGTCTCCATCACGGCATCCCATTCGTCATCCTTCATGCGCAGCGCGAGGTTGTCGCGGGTAATGCCGGCGTTATTGACCAGCACCGATACGGCGCCAAATTTCTTTTCGATCTCGCTGACCAGCGCTGCGCATGCAGCGGCATCCGTGACATTGGCCACGGCGCCCCACCCGGGGATGGATGCGGCATCCAGCGCTTTCTGTATCTCGGCGGCGCCAGCGGGCGTGGTGGCTGTGCCGATGACCGTGGCGCCCTGTGCGCCAAGTTCCAGTGCGATGGCGTGCCCCAACCCGCGCGAAGCGCCGGTGATCAGCGCAACTTGCCCTTGCAGCAATTCCATTTCAAGCCTCCTTGAGCAAAGCCAGAGTTGCTTCGAGTCCCGCCAGGTCGGCCATGGCCAGCCCCGTGAGACTCTCCGCGCAACGTTTCGCCAGACCGGACAACACCTTGCCCGGGCCGCATTCAACAACATGCGTTATGCCAGCCATCTGCACCGCCTGCATGGTTTCGACCCAGCGCACGGGCGAAGCAGCCTGGCGCACCAACGCATCCTTGATCGCCGCCGGATCAGTCAATCGGGCCACATCAACATTATTCAGCACCGGGATTTGCGGCGCAGAAAAACTCACCTGGGCCAGACGCGCGCGCAACTTTTCCGCCGCCGGCAGCATCAGCGAACAATGGAAAGGGGCAGAAACCGGCAGCATGATGGCACGTTTTGCGCCCTTGGCTTTGGCTGCCTCGGCCGCCCGTTCAACGGCCGCCTTGTGGCCGGCAATCACGGTCTGTTTCGGTTCATTGAAATTCACCGCCTGTACAATCTGCCCTTGCGCAGATTCCGCGCACGCCTCGATCACCGCCGTCGCATCCAGACCGAGGATCGCCGCCATTGCACCCTCGCCGGCAGACACCGCATCCTGCATGGCGCGGGCGCGCAATTCAACCAGCGGCACGGCATCTTTCAGTTGCAGGACGCCTGCGGCCACCAGCGCCGAATACTCGCCCAGGCTGTGCCCCGCCATGAGCGCAGGGGGGCGGCCGCCTTTTTCCAGCCAGAGCCGGTAGACGGCAATGCCTGCGGTAAGCATCAGCGGCTGGGTATTGACCGTCTGGTTCAAGGCCTCCGCCGGGCCTTCGGCAGCCAGTTGCCAGAGATCGCGGCCGAACGCCTCCGCAGCTTCGTCAAAAGTGGCGCGCACCACGGCAGCCCCGCCATAGTGGGCCATCATGCCCAATGACTGCGAGCCCTGACCAGGAAAAACGAATGCGAATTTCATGACTATTGGTTGGCTATCGGTTGACTATCGTCCCGGAATATTGAGGAATCAGAGCGTGAGGAGCGCGGCGCCCCAGGTAAAGCCGCCGCCCACGCCCTCCAGCAGCAGGTGCTGTCCGGGCTGGATGCGCCCGCTGCGCACCGCCTCATCAAGCGCCAACGGAATGGAGGCGGCCGAGGTGTTGCCGTGATGATCCACGGTAACAATGCATTTTTCAGGCGGCATGCCGAGTTTCTTCGCCGTCGCCTGCAAAATGCGCACATTCGCCTGATGCGGAATCAGCCAGTCCACCTGGGCTATGGTCATGCCTGCATTATCGAGTACCTCGTTGGCCACGTCGGCCAGCACCTTGACCGCGAACTTGAACACCGCCTGGCCGTCCATGCGCAGGAACGGGTCGCCCATCACCTGCCCGCCGCATACCTGACCGGGCACTGACAGCATGCCGTGCTGGCTGCCATCGGCATGCAGGGCGGTAGCCAGCACCCCGGGCTGATCCGATGCTTCCAGCACCACCGCGCCGGCGCCGTCGCCGAACAGCACACAGGTGCCGCGATCGGTCCAGTCCATGATGCGCGAAAACACCTCGGCGCCGACCACCAGGGCGCATTTGTGCGAACCGGAACGGATGAATTTTTCTGCCACGCTGAGTGCATACACAAAGCCGCTGCAGACGGCCTGCACGTCAAATGCAGGCGCGCCATGCGTCATGCCGAGCTTGCTTTGCAGCAGGGCCGCGGTGCTGGGAAAAATGTAGTCGGGCGTCGACGTCGCAACAATTACCAGGTCAACCTCGCCGACCTTCCGGCCCGCCGCTGCCAGCGCCTGCCGGCTGGCCTGCAGCGCGAGGTCGCTGCTGGTTATGCCGGACGCAGCGAGATGCCGGCTGCGAATCCCCGTGCGCCCGGTAATCCATTCATCGGATGAATCGAGCCCGTGCGCGGCAATCAAGGCCTGATTGCCGACTGGTTCACCGGGCAGATAGCTCCCTGTTCCGGTAATGCGCGTATGGATCATTGTTTGATTACCCATTACCCTCAGTCACAGAGAGTCGGCGCTGGTGATACGGCAGCCATGCGCGCGGCAATTTTTTCGGGCAGTTGCTGGCGTGCCGCTTCCGCAGCCCGTTCCAGAGCGGAAAGAAAAGCCAACTGGTCGGCTGAGCCATGGCTTTTGACCACGATGCCTTTCAGCCCGAGCAGGCTGGCGCCATTATAACGGCGGTGATCAAAGCGGCGCCGGAAGGATTTCAGCACGGGCATGGCGACAAGGGCTGCCAGCCGGCTATAAATCGTGCGCGAAAATTCTTCTTTAAGGGCGCTGCCGATCATTTGCGCCAGGCCTTCGGATGCCTTCAACGTCACGTTGCCGACAAAGCCGTCGCACACCACCACATCCGTCGTGCCCTTGAAAATGTCATTGCCTTCGACATTACCCAGGAAATTAAGATCGCTTTGCCGTAACAATTCAGCCGCACGCTTGACCACTTCGTTGCCTTTGCTGTCTTCCTCGCCGATATTGAGCAAACCGACGCTGGGCCGCTCCTTGTGTTCCAGGGCGGATACCAGCATCGCGCCCATGATGCCGAACTGGAGCAGATGCTCCGGACTGCAATCGACATTGGCGCCGAGATCGAGCACATAGGTGTTACCGCGCTGCGAGGGCAGAACGGTGCAGATGGCCGGACGATCTATGCCAGGCAGGGTCTTCAGCACAAAACGCGATACTGCCATGAGGGCGCCGGTATTTCCCGCTGAAATGGCGGCGTGGGCCAGCTCTTCCTTGACCAGATCGACGGCCACGCGCATGGAAGAATCCTTCTTGCCGCGCAGCGCGCTCGCCACGGCCTCATCCATCTCGACCACTTCCGCAGCATGGCGGATCGAAACACGCGCCCCGAATTCGGCCGCGACCTGTTCTACATAGGGACGCAACCGCTCTTCGCGACCGACCAGGATGGCGGCGCATGCCGTTTCCTTACGCAGAAATTCAAACGTCGCGGGCAACGTGACCGAGGGGCCATGATCGCCGCCCATGCAATCCACTGCAAGGGTAATCGCCATTGTTCAAGTTCCCTAACAAGAAAACGGCCGGATGCGTGCTGCGTATCCGGCCGATTTCAATCCGGAAACCTACTCGCCCTTGGCCTTTATGACTTTTTTGCCACGATACACGCCGGACGGGGAAATGTGGTGACGCAGATGAACCTCACCCGAAGTCGCCTCAACAGCCAACGGCGGGGCAGTCAAAAAATCATGTGCGCGATGCATCCCACGTTTGGAAGGGGACTTCTTATTCTGCTGAACAGCCATTTAACGCTCCTTGTTTCAATGCTTCTTCAAAGCGGCCAGCGCCGCAAACGACGATGATCCATATCCATTTCCAGCCGTCCGGGGCAGCTCGCATTGGTCATGCCGCGGCGCGATAGGCAAGGCCAGCAGCACTTCATCCTCAATCAGTCCCAGCACATCCAGTTCCCCGCCGGCGTCGATGGCATCGGCGCTGTCGTCAACCAATTCATCGTCCGGCCAGGCTTCGCCGGGAGCAATCAGCTGCAATACGCCATCAACGCCCAGCGGCACAGTCACGCCACCCAGGCAACGCTGGCATTGCAGCACTAGCCTGCCTTCAACCACCAAACGCAACCACGACTTGCCTTCGCTCCGCCACCCTTGCAGCCTGACAGCCAGAGAACTCTCCAGGTCAAGCAACTGCTCGGCCAATCGCGGCAGGCGCGTCAGGGAAACCGCACCTTCAATGACGCGGCTGCCATGCGCAAACTCCAGACTGTCGATGGCTATGGGCGCGAAAGGCGCCAGTGCGGAAGAAAGCAACGCGGAAGGAGTTTCGTGCGGCATAAACAACGAATGTTATCATGCCCGCCCCCATCTTTTCAAGCTCGAAACATGGTTCAGCGCATCGTCCTCGCCTCAACCTCGACCTTCCGCAGCGAACTCCTGGGCCGCCTGCAACTGCCCTTTGCAACAGCCGCCCCCGAAACCGACGAATCGGCCTTGCCGGGCGAATCCCCTGCCGCCACTGCGGAGCGTCTTGCCCAAGCCAAGGCCAGTGCCGTCGCCCGATATTTTCCGGAGGCATTGATCATTGGCTCTGACCAGGTTGCCGCATGCGGCGAACAGCGCTTTGGCAAGCCGGGTACGCGACGCAATGCCGTTAAACAATTACGCTTGATGCGCGGCAAAGAAGTTATTTTCCATACCGGGCTCTGCGTTCTCAACAGCGCCACCGGCCACGCCCAGGTCCGCTGCATACCCACCCATGTGGGCCTGCGCGAACTGACGGATGCCGAAATCGAAGCCTACCTCGACAAGGAAGACGCTCTCGCCTGTGCAGGCAGCGCCAAGTCCGAAGGCCTCGGCGTTGCCCTGTTGCGGTATCAGCGCGGCGACGATCCCACGGCGCTGATCGGCCTGCCGCTCATCGCCTTGTGCGCCATGCTGCGCGCCGAGGGCGTGGCCCTGCCCTGAGCATGGCCGGAACGCTCTGGTTGCTGCCCGTTGCCCTCGGCGATACCCGGTGGCAAGCCTGCCTGCCCCCGGCCACGCGTGAAGCCGCCTGTCGCCTGACCCATTTCGTTGCCGAAAACGCAAAAACCGCGCGCGCGGAATTAAAGCGCATGGGGCATCCTGTCCCTCTGCGCGAATTGATGATCGAGCAATTGCCGGAAAAACCTACCGGCGCAGACATCGAGCGGCTGATGAAACCGCTCGGCGCCGGCCAGGACATCGGGTTGATGTCGGAGGCCGGTTGCCCTGCCGTTGCCGATCCCGGCGCGTTACTGGTACGGCGCGCGCATGAGTCGGGAATTCCCGTGAAGCCATTGGTCGGCCCTTCCTCGCTGCTGCTCGCCCTGATGGCTTCAGGGCTGGATGGCCAGCGTTTTGCGTTTCACGGCTACCTGCCTGCACGCGAGCCTGCGCGCAGCAGCCGAATCATCGGGCTTGAAAAAGAGTCGGCCGATCACCGGCAGACGCAGATTTTCATTGAAGCTCCCTACCGTAACCTGGCGCTCTTCAATGCGCTTCTCGCTGCCGGCCGGCCGCAAACCCGGCTATGCCTTGCCACTGATCTGACGCTGGCCGGGGAATGCATTGCCACGCGCCGCATCCGCGACTGGAAGGCAGCGCCTGTACCGCACATCGACAAACGGCCAACCGTGTTTCTTCTGCTCGCGGAGTGAAGCAGCCTGTCGCTATGTCGCCGCTTGAGCGCATCAAAGGCGCCTTCATGCATGCAACAGAAGCACTGATAGAATCGCCCGCTACCCGCCACAGTGACTCCGCCCGATTCTTCCCCCATGAAACGCAACCGCCCATCACGCCGCATCCGGCAGACACCCGACACAGAACTGCTCATCCGCCTGGCAACCCGGCTCGGTGAATCATCCAGCCGGATCGAAGACATCTTTTGGGAAAGCCGCCTCACCGCACAGGTTGGCCAGTTGCTGGCCGGCGGCGCAGAAGAAACCCTGATGGCCGCGCTGGATCCGCTCTATCGCGAGACCTCCCCGGCCTACGGCGCCCTGGTCGATATCATCGAGTCCTGCGTCGAAACGCGGCGGGCTGATGCCCCCGGCGGTCTCGACGCCGTCATGATTGCCATTCCTGTCCTGGCCTGGTCGCGTTTCCCCATCCCTGCCGGTCCGATCTCCGCCGCATCCCTGGCGGCGCTCCGCGTGCATCTGCAGGCCCATGTGCTGGCGGCAGACGCAAAACTTGGCCTCTGCGACATTCTGTACAGCCCCGATCAGTTACCGCAAACCTATGTTGAAACAACCCAGCTTGCCGATAAGCTGGCCAAGGCCGCCATGCATGGCCGCGACCTGAAAATCGACCCCAGGCAACTGGCCGAGACGATGGGTTTTCTATCCGACAGCCGGTATCTGCTGGGCGCCATTGCCGCGCCGCGGGATGCGGCCTTGTTCCGCTGGCAGGAAGATGACGGCAATCGCGCCGAATCCTTCCGTCAATGGGCTCTCCAGGGCGGCGAGGCGCTGCGTTTGCTGTTGCCCGCCTGTGCGCTTGAGTTTCAGCCTGTCGGCGCGTACCACTCTGCGGTGCTTGATGCCGACCGCGCTTCGCGTCCCTGGTCGCTGCGCTCCGCGGTGGCCTTCCTGCAAACCGTGCTGAATTTGCCGCCCTCCGACTTGCGTGCCGTGATTGCCCTCTTTCAGGATCACCAGCTCGAGGAGTACCGCATCGGCCTGGCGCTGCGCCATGACCGCACTGTCGTGCATGGCGTGGTCTGGCCATTGCTTGAAAACGAAGACGGCAACAGCGACATGCCCGCGCAAATTGAAGCGGTGCTGCGCGAAGCGGGCATCGCCGACGTGACGATACTGAGCCAACGCTTTCCGCTCGAATACTGCGATGATTGCGGCGCTCCCCTGTATCCCAGCCCGGAGGGCGAGCCGATGCATGCGGAACTGCCCGAAGAACAAGCCGAAGCCGCACCGCGCCACCTGCATTAAATCACCGTCTTGTCAGCGCCGTCCGGTGGATACCGCTTCGCATAACTTTTCAGTGACGGTAAGGCGCCGGGTCGACTTCCGGGTCGCGTCCGGCGATCAAGTCCGCCAACAGGCGCGCCGCGCCGCAGGCCAATGTCCAGCCCAGCGTGCCGTGGCCGGTATTCAGCCACAGCCCGGCCAGGCCGGCACCGCGCATCTCGCTGATCAACGGCACATTGCTCGGCGTTACCGGCCGCAAACCGGTCCAGAATTCGATCTGCCCCGCGTCCGCCAGCGCCGGAAACAGCGTACGCGTGCGCCGCACCAGGGGGGCGCAGCGCGCAGGATTAAGCGACAGGTCGTAGCCGGTAAACTCTGCCGTGCCTGCCACCCGCAAGCGCTGGCCAAGACGCGAAAACACGATCTTTGCTCCGTCATCGGTCAAGCTCACCGTCGGCGCAGCCGTACTTGCCATGCCCTCGGGCAAGGCAAACGTTGCCGAGTAACCCTTTGCCGGATAAACCGGCAGGCGCACACCCAACGGCCGCAGCAGCAAGGGCGAATAACTGCCTAACGCCAGCACTGTCGCATCGGCACGCACCTCTTCGCCCGACGCCAGTTGGACGCCGGCCAAACGACCTCCCTCGCGCCGCAAGGCGGTCACGTTTTCGCCGTAACGGAAATGTACGCCGCGCGCCGCCGCGTGCTGCGCCAAAAGCCCGGTAAAACGCCGGGCATCGCCCGATTCGTCGGAAGCCGTGTAGGTACCGCCGATTATCGGGATGGCGGAGGCTGCCAGTGCCGGTTCGATGGCCAGGCATTCGGCCCCCGTTTTCGGCGCCCGGTCACAACCAAACTCGCGCATCAAGGCGGCTTGCGGCAAGGCATGCTCAAACTCGCGTTGATCGGTATAGATATGCAGAATGCCGCGTTCAAGCTGGTCGTAGTCCAACGCCATTTCCTGCCGCAACGCACGCAAAGCCTGGCAGCTGGCCAGCCCCAAACGCACGATGGCTCCGATATTGGCCCGCGTTCTCGCGGGCGTGCATTCGCGCAAAAAGCGCACGCCCCACATCCATTGCGCAAGGTCTGCGCGCAGACGCCACAACAGGGGGGAATCTTCGCGGCCCAGCCATTTCAGAATGCGCAGCAAAGCCGCTGGGTTCGCCCACGGCTCGGCGTGGCTCACCGAAATCTGGCCGCCATTGGCGAAGCTGGTCTCCAGCGCTGGCGCCATCTGCCGGTCAATCACCGTTACGTCATGGCCTTCCGCCGCCAGATACCAGGCCGATGTCACGCCAACCACACCGGCACCCAAGACTGTCACACGCATCACATCATCCTAAATTTTACTGTCCGGCAAGCTTCTCAAACAGCCTCGGGTCGATTATAGTCAGCAGCAGGACTGGCTTGACTTTATAACCGATGAGCGATAAACCAAAAATCATCAAAACCGAGGTGGAATGGCGCGCGCAACTCACTCCCGCGCAGTACCGCGTCGCGCGCGAAAAAGGCACCGAGCGCGCCTTCAGCGGCAAATACTGGGATAGCAAGGAACCCGGCACCTACCGCTGCATCGGCTGCGGCGAACCATTGTTTACATCGACCGCAAAATTCGATTCGGGCTGCGGCTGGCCCAGCTTTACCGCACCGCTGAATCCTGAAACCATCGCTGAAACCAACGACAGAAGCCATGGCATGCACCGCACCGAAGTCACCTGCAGCCGTTGCGGCTCGCACCTCGGCCATGTTTTTCCGGACGGGCCTGCGCCTACCGGTTTACGCTACTGCATCAACTCAGCCTCGATTGACCTCGACAAAACCAGGTAGCCACCTCCTGCCATGAAATTTCTCTTCGACCTCTTTCCGATCCTCCTGTTTTTCATTGCGTTCAAAGCCTTCGACATCTACATCGCGACAGGCGTGGTCATCCTGGCAACGGCAGCCCAGATCGGCTGGGTCTGGTTCCATCATCGCAAAGTCGATACCATGCTCTGGGTCAGCCTGGCGCTGGTGACCCTGTTCGGCGGCGCAACGCTGATCCTGCATGACGAAACCTTCATCAAATGGAAGCCGACCATCCTCTACTGGCTCTTCGCCGCCGCGCTGCTGGGTTCAGACCGCTTCTTCGGCCGCAACCTGATACGCGCCATGCTCGAACAGCAGATGCAATTGCCTGCCCTGCTGTGGAGCCGGCTCAACCTCGCCTGGGCCGGTTTCTTCACCGTCATGGGCGCTGCCAACCTGTATGTGGCATCCAGTTTCAGCACGACAACATGGGTTAACTTCAAACTCTTCGGCAGCATGGGATTGATGATAATATTCATCGTCATCCAGGGGCTGGTCCTGGCCAAGTACGTACCAGAGGAAAACCCATAATGCTATATGCCATCATTGCCCGCGACGCAGCCAACAGCCAGGAGCCGCGCCGCACGGCGCATACTGCGCATATGGCGCACCTGGCCAAACTTGGCCGGATTGCGCTGGCGGGCCCTTTCCTGGCCAATGACAGCCCTGACCGTGACATTGCCGGATTCTTCGGCAGCCTGATTGTCGCCGAGTTCGATTCGCTTGCAGCCGCTCAGGAATGGTCAGATACCGACCCCTTTGTCACCGCCGGGGTTTTCGCGCAAGTCACCGTAAAACCATTCCGCCAGGTTCTGCCCACGCCATGAGCGTGATTGATGCGATGCGCGAGCGGCTCGCCACACTCGCTCCGCTGTCCATTGAAATCATCGACGATTCCGCGCTGCACGCCGGTCACGCCGGCGCCCGCAGCGGTGGCGGGCATTTCCGGCTCGCCATCGTTTCCCCCCGGTTTGCCGGTTGCAGCACAATGCAAAGACACCGCTTGGTGTATGATGCGTTGGGATCGTTGATGAAGCGGGAAATCCATGCATTGAGCATTAGCGCAGCCCCCCCTGACGAATCCTTACTTTCCACTTAATTCTTAATCCAGGAACTACGATGAACCACACGCTCCGTTATGCACTCCTGTTTGCCTTGGCCGCCTCTGTGGCAAGCAGCGCCGTTTATGCTGCGAAGAAGGACACTGGCGAAAAGGCAACCGCCTTCGCTACCGTCAATGGCCGCGCTATTTCCAAGAGTCGCGCCGATGCGCTTATTGCAGCTCAAACAGCGCAGGGTCAACCCGACTCGCCGGAATTGCGCGCAGCAGTCAAGGAAGAACTCGTGCGCCGCGAAATCCTGGTGCAGGAAGCGGGCAAGAAAGGCCTCGACAAAAGTTCCGATGTTCAAGCCCAGATAGACATGGCCCGTCAGGGCGTATTGATCGGCGCCTACCTGAAGGACTATGTCAAACGTCATCCCATTAGCGACGAGCAGATCAAGAAAGAATACGAAAACCTGAAAACCAGGCTGGGTAACAAGGAATACAAGGCGCGCCACATTCTGGTTGAAAAGGAAGATGAAGCCCAGGCCATCATCGAAAAACTGAAAAAAGGCGAAAAATTTGATGAACTTGCCAAGCAGTCGAAAGACCCTGGTTCCAAGGAACGTGGCGGCGACCTGGGCTGGGCCAGCCCGGCCTCTTTCGTCAAGCCGTTCTCCGATGCCATGATCAAGCTCGAAAAAGGCAAATTCACCATCGCGCCGGTGAAAAGCGATTTTGGCTGGCATGTCATCCAGCTTGATGATACCCGTGACCTGAAGATCCCCGCGTTTGACGAAGCCAAGGGGCAAATTGCCCAGCAGATGCAGCAAGGCATGATCCAAAAGCACTTGGACGAACTGCGTGCCAAGGCCAAGGTTGAATAAACGCATTCCCCGGCCAGAAAAATGGGAGCTGCGGCTCCCGTTTTTATTTTTACAGGCGCATTCGAAAGAATAACCGCCCCGCCGATTCACCAGCGCCGGCTTTTCAGAACACGCGATAACATCCCTGCCTGCACTAAAACATATCGGGAATACTGATGAAAAACGATGCTGTGACGACGCCTGTCCGGCGCATCGCCCATCGACGGGCGAAACCCAATTGCGGCGCAGCCTACGAAGCCCTGCTGCGCGGCATGTTTGACGAGATGCAAAGTTTCACTGGCTTTCTGGGTGCCGAGATTGTGCCTCCCGCGACACCCGATGGCGAATACCAGGTCATCGTGCGCTGGGCGAGCAAAGCGGCTCTGGCCGCATGGGATGCCTCGCCTGCCCACATACTATGGATTCAACGCCTGGGAGAAGTTGCTGAAGGCGATCCCGAATATCGCTTGCTCACCGGCCTGGAAGCCTGGTTTGCGCTACCGGCGATTCCTAGCAATATGCAGCCATCGCGCCTGAAAATGGCCGTGGTCTCATGGCTCGGGATTTTTCCTACGGTCGCCTTGCTGCAGGCCACTATCGCGCCGCTGCTCGCCGACTGGCCATTTCTGCTGCGCATCGCTGCGTTCACTGCCCTTATGGTGTTTGTCATGACGTGGCTGGTGATGCCCTGGCTGACCCGCTTGCTGCGCCCCCTGCTGTTGCCGCGCAAACCGCCCGCGACAGAGTGAAATCGCGACAACACCATTACCCATAATTATTAATGAGCCCCTTTGATGACATCATCTGCTGAAACCGATTCAGATCTCGATCGCGCGGTGCTTCTGCTCGCCGGCGCGGCATTCGCCAGCGCAGCATCCTTTCGCCTGTGCGACCCGTTTCTCCCGGAACTTGCCGCCACGTTTCACGTCAGCATAGGCAAAGCCGCCTCGGTGATCACTTCGTTCATTATTGCTTACGGCATCATGCAGCTCGCCTTTGGCCCGTTGGGCGACCGCGTTGACCGCTACCGGTTGATCACATACGCCACGCTCGCCTGTACGCTCGGTTCCATCGCCGCTGCCTTGGCCCCCTCGCTGGAATGGCTTGTCGCCTCGCGCGTACTGACCGGCGTATTCTCCGCCGGCGTGATTTCTGTCGGCATGGCCTGGATTGCCGATCGCGTTCCCATCGCCAACCGGCAAAAAATTCTCGCCAAATTCATCAGCGGGCAGATTTTCGGCATGGTATCGGGGCAGGTTTTGGGCGGCGTGTTTATCGACACCATTGGCTGGCGCTGGGCCTTTGCCACACTGGCCGGGATTTATCTTCTCATCGGCTGGCGTCTGCTGCTTGAGACGCGCCGCAATCCTGTGGTGCGCAAACAGCTGGCTGCGGCCGGCGGTACGCAACGCTCGGTGCTCCACGATATGCGGACTGTCATCACCTCCTCGCGCGCATGGCCTGTGCTGGCGTCTGTCTGTCTTGAAGGTATGGCTGTATTCCCCGTACTGGCTTTCTTGCCGCTTTACCTGCACCGCCGTTTTGATGTCGCCCTCGCTACGGCAAGCCTCGTATTGATCGCCTATGGCGCAGGCGGCCTGCTCTACTCCGCCAATGCCGGACGCCTGGTGCGCGCCTTCACCCCTGTGGGGCTGGCACGGATCGGCTGCCTTGGCGTGTCAAGCGGTTTCCTGATGCTTTTTTTCAGCCCTGCCTGGTATCTGGCGCTGCCGGCCATGACCTGCTCCGGTTTTGGCATGTACTTGCTGCACAGCACCTTGCTCACCAGGGCCACAACAATATCCGAGACGGCCCGCGGCTCGGCCGTCTCCCTCACTGTGGCGGTCTTTTTCATGGGCCAGTCAATCGGCGTCTATAGCGCATCGCAGGTTGTGGAAAGCATCGGCATTCCCACCGTCATCCTGTTTTGCAGCGCGCTGATTGTGGTGACCGGTTTTGGCTTTGCCCACACCCTGCAACGGGCTGCACTGGTCAAACCTGAGCAAAAAATTTAACCCAGCCAGCGCCGCGCGTTGCGGAACAGGGTCAGCCAGGGCGAGTCCTCACCCCATCCGCGCGGATGCCATGACATCTGCACCGTGCGGATGACGCGCTCGGGATGCGGCATCATGATGGTGAAGCGGCCATCGGCCGTGGTAACGCCGGCGATACCCTCCGGCGAACCGTTCGGATTTGCCGGATAGGCGCTCGCCACCATGCCGCGATTGTCGATGTAGCGTAGCGCCGGCGCCGACTTATTCCCGTCCGCGAACACCGCGCGCCCTTCGCCGTGGGATACCACCACCGGCAGCCGCGAACCCGCCATGCCGGAAAACAGGATCGACGGCGACTGCGGAATTTCCACCATGACCAGCCGCGCCTCGAATTGCTCGCTGCGATTGCGCTGGAACGTCGGCCACTGTGCGGCGCCGGGAATGATCGGCGCAAGATGCGCCATCATCTGGCACCCGTTGCATACGCCCAGCGCAAAGCTGTCGCTGCGCGCAAAGAACGCCGTAAACTCGTCGCACAGCCGCGCATTGAACAGGATCGACTTGGCCCAGCCCTGCCCTGCCCCGAGCACGTCGCCGTAGGAAAAGCCGCCGCACGCGACCAATCCCTTGAAATCTGCCAGGCGTACGCGCCCTGCCTGCAAATCGGACATATGCACATCGAATGGCGCAAAGTCGGCGCGCTCAAAGGCGGCGGCCATCTCGACCTGCCCGTTCACGCCCTGTTCGCGCAAAATGGCAACTTTAGGCCGCGCGCCGGCAACAACAAACGGCGCCTGCGGATCAAACGTGAGTTGCGCCGATAATCCCGGATCATCGGCATCCAGCAGCGCAGCGAATTCTTCCTCGGCACAGGCTGCATCATCGCGCAATTTGGCGATCTGGAAGCTGACTTCGCTCCAGGTGCGCTGCAACTCGCGGCGCGGCGCGGAAAATACCCGTTTCGCATTGCGCCAGACGCGCACCTCGTCGTCCATGTTGGTATTGCCGATGAAATGCGCTGCGCGGCCCAGCCCTGCATCGCGCAATATTTGCATTACTGCGGAACGTTCGGCACGGCGAATTTGCAGCACGGCGCCGAGTTCCTCGTTGAACAACGCCGCCAGCAGCATGTCCCGGGCGCGGCCGGCAAGCAGTTCCGGGCGGCGCTCTATGCCATCCACGTCATTCATCAGCGCGTCGTAACACAGCGCATCAAGATTCAGCGATACGCCCACATGTGCCGCAAAACTCATCTCGCACACCGTCGCCCACAAGCCGCCATCCGAGCGGTCGTGGTAGGCAAGGATTTTTCCTTCGCGGTTGAGCCGCTGAATCGCGCCGAAGAAAGCCCTGAGCAAGGCGGCATCGACATCGGGCGCCGCGTCGCCGCTGACGCCATATACCTGCGCCAGGGCCGAGCCGCCGAGACGGTTGCGGCCCTCCCCCAGATCGATCAGCAACAGCTCGGTTTCACCCGCTTCGTCATCGCGGCGCAGTTCCGGCGTCAGCGTGCGGCACACATCATCCACCGGCGCAAACGCCGTAATGATCAACGACAACGGCGACACCACCTGTTTTTGTTCGCCGTCCTGCTCCCAGCGCGTGCGCATGGACAGCGAATCCTTGCCCACCGGAATCGCAACGCCCAGCGCCGGACAAAAGTCGATGGCCACAGCCTTGACCGTATCAAACAGCGCCGCATCTTCATGGCCGTGGCCCGCAGCGGCCATCCAGTTGGCGGAAAGCTTGATGCGTGCAATGTCGCCGACATCCGCCGCCGCCAGATTGGTCAGTGCCTCGCCTATCGCCATGCGGCCCGAGGCCGGGCCATCAAGCAAGGCCAGCGGGGTACGCTCGCCCAGCGCAAAGCATTCGCCGCGCAGCGTCTCATAACCCATCGCCGTCACCGCGACATCGGCTACCGGCACCTGCCACGGCCCCACCATCTGGTCGCGCGCGGTGAGTCCGCCCACCGAACGGTCGCCAATGGTAATGAGAAAATTCTTCGCAGCCACGGCAGGCAGGCGCAGCACGCGCAGCGCCGCTTCGGCAAGATCCATGGCGGCCAGGTCGAGCGCGGGCATGCTCACCGCCTGACGGCTGGCCTCGCGGTGCATGCGCGGCGGACGGCCGAGCAGGACTTCCATCGGCATATCTACCGGCCGGTTGCCGAAATGATCGTCTTGCATCGTCAGCCGGCCATCGTCCGTGGCCATGCCGAGCACGGCAAACGGACAGCGTTCGCGTGCGCACAGGGCGCGGAATTCGTCCAGCCGTTCCGGGGCCACCGCCAGCACATACCGCTCCTGCGCTTCGTTGCTCCAGATTTCGCGCGGGCTCATGCCGGGCTCTTCGCTCGGCACGGCGCGCAGATCAAAAGCCGCGCCGCGACCTGCGTCATGCGCCAGTTCCGGCATGGCATTCGACAGGCCGCCGGCGCCGACATCGTGAATGGCGAGAATCGGATTCGTCTCGCCCATCTGCCAGCAACGGTCGATGACTT
>CAZQTB010000015.1:0-54078 GCA_964596295.1 uncultured Rhodocyclaceae bacterium
TGGTGATGCCCTGCTCGCGCTCCGCCTGCAAACCATCGGTCAGCAGCGAAAGATCGACGGCGTCGAGGCCGCGCCGCTGCGAAGTACGTTCAATGGCGGAGAGCGTGTCGGCCAGAATGGTTTTCGTATCGAACAGCAGCCGTCCGATGAGCGTGCTCTTGCCGTCATCCACGCTGCCGCAGGTGAGGAAGCGCAGCAGGCCGGTATCGGTCTCCGGTAAGCGATCGATTGCACTCATCAGAAGTAGCCTTCTTTTTTGCGTTGTTCCATCGATGCTTCCGATGTCTGGTCGTCGAGACGCGTCGCGCCGCGTTCAGTGATGGTCGTGCTCGCCGTTTCCAGAATGATTTTTTCCAGCGTGTCGGCGTCGGATGCAACCGGCGCGGTGCAGGTAATGTCGCCAAGGGTGCGGAAGCGCACCTGCATTTGCTCAACGGTCTCGTCCGGGTTGGCGGGGGTGAGTGCCGTCACTGGCTGCAACAGGCCGCTACGCCGCACAATGAGCCGCTGATGCGAAAAATAGATTGAAGGTATTTCAAGCTGCTCGCGGCCAATGTATTGCCACACGTCCAGCTCCGTCCAGTTGGAGATGGGAAAGGCGCGGATGTTTTCGCCTTTGTGCACACGTGCATTGAATAAATCCCAAAGTTCCGGACGCTGGTTTTTAGGGTCCCACTGGCCAAACTCGTCGCGAAACGAAAAAATCCGCTCTTTGGCGCGCGCCTTTTCCTCGTCGCGACGTGCGCCGCCAATGCAGCAATCAAAACCGAATTCTTCAATCGCCTCGAGCAGCGTCACCGACTGATGCTTGTTGCGTAATTCATCCGCCGACTGCAAAACGACCGTGCCGCGCCGCATCGAGTCTTCGACCGAACGCACAATCAAGCGCTCGCCAAGCTGTGCTGCGCGATAGTCGCGAAACGCCAGCACTTCCGGGTAATTATGTCCGGTGTCAATGTTCAGCAAGGGAAAGGGGAAACGACCGGGGCGGAAGGCCTTCTCTGCCAGCCGCAGCAATACGATGGAATCTTTCCCGCCGGAGAACAGCAGCGCAGGATTGGCGCACTGTCCGGCCACTTCACGGAGGATATAAATGGATTCGGACTCGAGCCAGTCGAGATGCGAGAGGGTGTGTTTGGGTAGCTGAGCCAGGCCGCTCATGCGGAAGTTCCTTCTTTCACGATACGCTGCAGGCGGCCGTCGACCATGTGCAGGCCGCATTCCTTGGTTTGCGGATTTTCCCACCACCAGCGCCCGGCGCGAATGTCCTCGCCCGGCTGGATGGCCCGGGTGCAGGGTGCGCAGCCAATACTCGGATAGTTTTGGTCGTGCAACGGGTTATACGGCACCCCGTTGACGCGAATGTATGCCCAGACCTCCTCTTCGCTCCAGTCGGCCAGCGGGCTGACCTTGACCAGTCCGTTGGCCGGGTCCGGGGCAATCGGTTCCACACCTTCGCGTGTGGTGGATTGCGCGACGCGCAGGCCGGTGACCCAAGCGCCCTTGCCAGCCAAGACGCGCTGCAACGGTTCGACTTTGCGCGCGTGGCAGCAGGCTTTGCGCGCCTCGATGGAGTCGTAAAAACCGTTGATGCCATAGCGCCGGACGCAGGTTTCGACATCTTCAGGACGGGGGAAGATCAAATTGATGCGCTGTCCATAATGCTTTTCGGCTGCCATAACCAGTGCGTAGGTTTCGGCAGGCAGGCGCCCGGTATCGAGCGAGAAAATGCCGATATCGATGTGTTCGCGCCAGATCAGGTCGGTGAGCACCATATCCTCGGCGCCCAGGCTGTTGGCGAAGACCACCGGAGCGTAGCTACTGGCGGCCGAGCGCAGCAGGCTGACAGCAGCGGCCGCTTTGGCGGCAACGGTGGACAGGATGGCGGCGCTGGCAGACATGGTATTTCCTTACGCTTGTTGCTTACACTGCGCGACGGCGGAACAGCGGCAGTGGCTGATCGACGGCGCCTTGGTAAACATCAGGAAAATCTTGCAGTGATTGTAGTGCTTCCTCTGCATTTTGCCCTTGTGGAATGAGAAACGCATCGAAGCCCACGCGATGCAGGTAGAAAAGCTGGTCGCGGCCGATGTTGCCCACGGCACGCAGTTCGCCGCGATACGCATAGCGTTCACGCAGCAGGCGGGCCGTGGAATAACCGCGGCCATCGATGAACTTGGGAAATTCAACCGCAATCATCGCAAAGCGCTGTACATCGTGTGCAATGTCTTCGACGGAAAAAGTCGGCGCCAGCAAGACGGCGATTTCACCGGGGCGCGCCAGTACACCGGGGCGCGCCAGTAATTCGTCGCGCCGGGCGACCCATACCGGCGCGGGGATGAGCACCGGGCCGGCAGGAATCGGCAGCGCGGCCACGTCATCTGCCGTGGCGTTCGCGTCAAGCGCGACGATCTGCCAGCGGTCGTCGGCGAGGCGGCCATCCTTGATGAGCTGCCTAGGCATGGGCAAGTTCCCCGATGGCTGCGTCCTTGCGGTAAGCCGCATCGCGGAAAGGTTGCAAGCCGATGCGCGCGACGGTGTCAGTGAACTGCTCATCGGCGTGGCGATGGGCGAGGTAGGCCTGGATCATGCGTTCGATGACGTCGGCGACTTCCGCCGCGGCGAACGAGCGGCCGATGACTTCGCCGATCCGCGCGGCATTGCCTTGCGCGCCGCCGAGGGTAATCTGATACCACTCTTCGCCATGTTTATCGACGCCCAGAATGCCGATCGCGCCGAGGTGATGATGGCCGCAGGAATTCATGCAGCCGGAAATATTCAGCTCCAGCTCGCCGATGTCGAACAGGTAATCCAGATCGGCAAAGCGCTCGTGGATGGCGGCTGCGATGGGTAACGACTTGGCATTTGCCAGCGAGCAGAAATCGCCCCCGGGACAGACGATCATGTCCGCCAGCAGGCCGATGTTTGCACTGGCCAGCCCCGCAGCTTTTGCCTGCTGCCAGACGGTGTGCAAGTCGCGTTGCGGCACATCGGAAAGAATCAGGTTTTGCTCATGGGAAACGCGCAGCTCGCCGAAGCTGAATTGATCGGCCAGCGCAGCGGCGGCTTCCATCTGGGCGGCAGTTGCGTCACCCGGCGCAACACCGGGTTTTTTCAGCGACAAAGTGACTGCCGCATAGCCGGGAATTTTGTGCTCGTGCACATTGCGTTCCAGCCAGCGGGCAAAGGCCTTGTCGTTATGCTGTGCCGCGATGCCGGATAAATCACCGGCCGGGAAGATGGCGTAGGGCGGCGGTGAAAACTGGCCCGCCACGCGGGCGACCTCTGCGGCGGTCAGCGTGTTCGGGCCATCCTTGATATGCGCCCATTCTTCTTCCACCTGGCGGGCGAATTCTTCGCTGCCGATGGCTTTGACCAGAATCTTGATGCGCGCCTTGTACGGATTGTCGCGGCGACCGTAGCGGTTGTAAACGCGCACCAGCGCCTCGCTGTACGTCAGCAGATGCTGCCAGGGCAGAAAGTCGCGCATCTTTTGCCCGATGAGCGGCGTGCGCCCCAGGCCGCCTCCGGCATACACCGTGAAGCCTATTTCGCCGGCGTCATTCTTTACCAGTTGCAGGCCCAGGTCGTGCACCTGGATGGCGGCGCGGTCCGTGCGCGAGCCGCTGACGGCAACCTTGAATTTACGCGGCAGATAGGCAAATTCCGGATGAAATGTTGACCACTGGCGCAGCACTTCCGCCCACGGCCGCGGGTCGTCGATTTCATCGGCGGCAATGCCTGCGAAATGATCGGTGGTGATATTGCGGATGCAATTGCCCGAGGTCTGGATGGCGTGCATTTCCACGTCGGCCAGCTGCTCGAGAAGGTCGGGCACGGTGGGCAGTTTGACCCAGTTGAGCTGCAGATTCTGGCGCGTGGTGAAGTGGCCTGTGCCACGGTCATAACGACGGGTGACGTCGGCCAGCGCGCGCAACTGCGCGGACGAAAGCTGGCCGTAGGGAATGGCAATGCGCAGCATGGGTGCGTGGCGCTGGATGTAGAGCCCGTTTTGCAGGCGCAACGGGCGGAATTCATCATCCGACAACTGTCCGGCGAGATAGCGCCGCGTCTGGTCACGAAACTGCTTGACCCGTGCATGCACGATGGCTTTATCGGTCGCGTCGTAGCGATACATGATGGCTTTCCGTTGTTGCCTCAGGCGAGGATGAGCTTGCCGCCGACAAGTATCAGCACGGCAGCGAGCAATGAGCGCAGCCTGCGCTCGGGCACACGCGCGGCAAAATGGCTGCCCAGCGCGATGCCGGGTAGCGAGCCCAGAAGCAGGTTCAGCAGCAGCGGCACATCCACGGAGCCCAGATACCAGTGCCCCATGCCTGCGACCAGCGTGAGTGGCACGGCATGGGCGATGTCGGAACCGACAATGCGGCGTGCGGCCAGTCGCGGATATAAGAATGCAAGCGCCGTCACGCCCAGCGCCCCGGCGCCAACCGAGGTCCATGCCACCAGCGTTCCGACGATAGCGCCTACCAGGATGGTAAGCAGCGCCGTCTGTTGTTCATTCAGTGCCTGGCCAATATACCGGCGGGCAAAAGTCAGCAGGCGCTGGCGAAACAGCAGCGAGCCGGCGGTCAGCAGCAAAGCCACGCCCAGTGCGCCGGAAATCAGGCGGGCGGTATTGTGATTCTCAAGCCCCAGGTGGGCGAGCACAAACAGCGACAGCGCAGCGGCAGGCACGCTGCCCAGCGCCAGGCGGCCGGTAATGCGCCAGTCGATATTGCCGTGACGATGATGCACCCAACTGCCGCCGCTTTTGGTGATTGCGGCGTAGAGCAGGTCAGTGCCTACGGCGGTGGCCGGTTTGAAGCCAAAAAGAAGTACCAGAATCGGCGTCATCAGCGAGCCGCCACCGACACCGGTCAGGCCAACCAGTAAACCGACGATCAGGCCGGAGAGCGAGAGAGCAGGGTTGAAAGTGAAATCCATAGTGCGGTGAATATTAACGAGACCGGATAGGCTTGGAAAATACTTACAAGCTATTTGTTTATATCAAAAAATTATATAATTATCACATGAAGCTGCAACAGCTGCGTTACCTGGTGGAAATCGAACGGCAGGACTTGAGTGTCTCTGCCGCCGCCGAGGCTTTGTTTACTTCACAACCGGGTGTGTCAAAACAGATCCGCCTGCTGGAAGAAGAACTCGGCGTGACGATTTTCGAGCGCAGCGGCAAGCGCTTGACGCGCATCACCGCGCCGGGCCGGATTGTGCTGGACATAGCCAGCCGCATTTTGCGCGAAACACAGAACCTGACGCGTGTAGGCCAGGAATTCGCCGCCGAGGGCAGCGGCACGCTGTCCATTGCCACGACGCACACGCAGGCACGCTACACCCTGCCGCCGGTGATTCAGCGCTTTGTGCAGCGGCACCCGGCGATTCGGCTGCACCTGCAGCAAGGCAGCCCGGCACAGGTAGCGCAGTGGCTGATTGACGGCGTGGCTGATCTCGGCATCGCGACCGAGGCGCTGGATCAGCGCGTCGAGTTGCTGACGCTGCCATGCTATCAATGGTCGCATTTGGTGATTGCACCCAAGGAGCATCCCCTGCTGACGCGTGGCGCGCTGACGCTGGCCACCCTGGCAGCGTATCCCCTGATTACCTATGACGCCACATTCACCGGCCGTTCACATATTGACCGCGCCTTTGAGCGGCAGGGCTTGAGTCCTAACATCATGCTCACTGCCATTGATTCCGATGTCATCAAGACCTACGTCAGCCTCGGGCTGGGCCTGGGCATCATCGCCGAGATGGCGTTTGATCCATTGCGCGACGACACGCTCGCCGCCTTGTCTGCATCCCACCTGTTTGAGGCCAATACCGCGCGCCTGGCCTTCCGCCGCGATGCCTGGCTCAGGGGTTTCGAATATGAATTCATCGAGCTGCTGGCACCGCAGCTGACGCAGCGGGTAATTGCCGCCGCGCTGAAAGGCGGCGGCCTGGATGCGGGTTTGTGACGCCTGACCATCCGCTTGTGCACTGGGTTGAGCAAGGAGAGGCGCGTTCTGCGCGGTGGCGCGCGGAGAGCGGTAGCGCGCCGCCCGAACGCGTGCTGGTGGCCGATGACCGGATGACGGCGGATGCGGCGTATCGCCTGGCCTGCGAGGGCGTGGCATTGCTCTGGCGCGGGGATTTTCAGAATGCGCGCCAGATGCTCCAGGCGCTGGCGCGCCGCGTTGATCGCCGGCAGCGCACGGCGGCGGAAGCGCATGCGCCAGACGAGGCCTTTCACCTGCATCGTCTGGCGCAGGGACGGCGTGCGTGCATCCTGAATCGGTTGTTGTTGCCGTTTGACGCCGATTACCGCGTGCCCTTGCGCCGCGCGCCGGATGTGCGGCAGGCATGCATCGAGGCATACGGCGCCGGCGATGAGCCTGTCATCGCCTCGCTGCGCGAGCTGCTGGGGCTGATCGGCGCGCATGAGTGGCGCAAAAAAGGAGTGCCGGTTGCCGCGCTGAATGAGCGCATCCACCCGCATTACGGCGTATTCGCGCCGGTGCGCGGCGAATATGTCGGGCTGGTCGCCGATGCGCCTTTGCCCGCCGCCTTGTCCGCGCATTCGCTGGCATTCGACATCGGCACCGGCACCGGTGTGCTGGCTGCGGTTCTGGCGCGCCGGGGCATTGCGCGTATCGTCGCTACCGATCAGGATCCGCGCGCCTTGGCGTGCGCGCGCGAAAATCTGGCGCGGCTCGGGCTGGCGGGACAGGTTGCGGTGGTGCAGGCCGATTTCTTCCCCGAAGGGCGCGCGCCGCTGATTGTGTGCAACCCGCCATGGATTCCCGCCAGGCCAAGTTCTCCGCTGGAGCACGCCGTGTATGACCCTGACAGCCGCATGCTGCATGGGTTTCTCGATGGGCTGGCCGCGCATCTCGCGCCGGGCGGCGAAGGCTGGCTGGTGCTCTCCGACATTGCCGAACATCTGGGCCTGCGCTCACGCGACGAATTGTTGGCCGCTATTGATAATGCTGGCCTGAAAGTCGCGGGCCGGCTGGATGCGAGGCCAACGCATCGCCGCGTTGCCGACACTACCGATCCGCTACACGCCGCCCGTGCGGCCGAAGTGACCTCGCTCTGGCGCCTGGCTATGATCTGACTTTTTACTCCGCGGCGAAAACAGCTATCAGGCTGGCCAGATACGCCGCCGCCCCGGACGTGTTTTCGGCGGGCGCCCAGGGTGCGCGCTCGGCATCGGTCAGCGGGTGATACGGGCCGGCCTTGGCTTCAAGAATGACGGTATCAGGTCGTAGCGCAACGGAGGCATGCCATGTGCCGGCCGGAATATCGACGCCGAGTGCAATGTTTTCTGCACCGTTTGCCGTATCGCCAGCGCCGACTTTTACGTGCTTTACGATATGTCCCGCGTCATCAAATATCAGCAGGCCCATCAGCCCGCGCAAAACCACGAAGGTCTCGTCCTTGCCGGGATCAAGATGACGATGCGGCGCGATGTAGGAATCGGGTTGCACGGCATTCAGCAGGCGATGCGCCGGATAGGCGTCCGTTGCATGCAGATTGTGGTTTTTGCGTCGTCGCGGGCTGGCGGCCGCCGCGGCGCACACTTCATCAAGCAGTGCGTTGTCGATGAGCGTCATCATGCGTAAACGACTTTGACATTTTCCGGTTTCAGCCATTCGGCAAGCCCGGCCAGCAACGCGTCGTCGAGCTGCACGCGCCAGGAATCCGGCATGGGCAGCTCGGCGCTGGCCTCGCCGTTGCGATAACTCAGCCGCACCGGGCAGGGGCCGTTGCGGAAGGGGGCCAGCAGGCTGTGCAGGCGTTTCGCATCGGACCCGCCATTCATCGTCAGTTGCAGGCTGCGGGCAAAGCGGCCGCGCGCTTCAGCCAGGGTGTAGAGCTTGTCGGTTGTGACGCGCAGGCCGCCGCTGTAGTCGTCCTTTTGCACTTTGCCCTCGACCAGCAGCAGTTCGTCTTCCTTGATCTTGCGGCGTTCGGCTTCCCACAGTTCGTTGAACACCGTGACTTCGATCTGCGTCGTGCCATCATCCAGCGTCACCACGGCTATTTTCCCGCGTCGCGTCATCTGCGTGCGGGTGGACATCACGATGCCCGCCAGCAGCACCGGTTCGCGTTGCGGTTCGATGTGCCCCAGGCGGCGCTTGACGAAAGCCGCCAGCTCGGCGGCGTAGGCGTTGTATGGATGGCCGGAAAGGAAAAAGCCCAGCGCCAGCTTTTCCTGCATCAGGCGCTCGCGCTCGGTCCAGCGCGCCACCGCAACGTAATGCGCGGTGGCGCCTGCGCCCTTGCCGTCAGCGCCGTTCATGTCGAACAGCCCGCCTTGCAGCGCGTTGCGCTCGGCTTGTTCCGCCGCTTCCAGCGCGATGCTGACGGAAGCCAGCAGTTTGGCGCGATGGTCGTCAACGCTGTCGAACGCGCCGGCGCGAATCAGCGACTCGACCACGCGCCGATTCACCACGCGCTTGTCCACGCGGCGGCAGAAGTCGAACAGGTCGGTAAACGCGCCGTCCGCCGTGCGTGCCTTGAGAATCGCGGCGAGCGCCGATTCGCCCGTGCCCTTGATGGCGCCGAGGCCATAGCGCACGGTCCTGCCGTCGATGGGACGAAAGCGCACGCCGCTGGCATTGATGTCCGGCGGCAGGAAGACGAGGCCGTTGTCAGTCGCGTCCTTGAAGAAGAACTGGATCTTGTCGGTGTTGGCCATTTCCGACGACAGCGTGGCGGCGGCGAACGCCGCCGGATGATGGCGCTTGAGCCAGCCGGTCTGGTAGGCCACCAGCGAATAGGCGGCGGCGTGCGACTTGTTGAAGCCATAGCCCGCGAACTTTTCCATCACGTCGAAAATTTCGTTGGCCTGGGCTTCGCCGATATTATTTTTGCCTGCGCCGGCCACGAACACGGCGCGCTGCTGATCCATCTCCTCCTTCTTTTTCTTGCCCATCGCGCGGCGCAGCAGGTCGGCCCCGCCGAGGCTGTAGCCCGCCACTACCTGCGCCGTCTGCATCACTTGTTCCTGATACACCATGATGCCGTAGGTCGTGGACAGCACGCGCTCCAGGCTCGGGTGCGGATAAACCACGCGCTCGCGCCCGTGCTTGCGGGCGACGAAGTTGGGAATGAAATCCATCGGCCCCGGACGGTACAGCGCATTGAGTGCTATCAGGTCTTCGAGCCGGTCGGGCCTGGCCTGTACCAGCGTTTCTTTCATGCCGCCGGATTCAAACTGGAACACCGCCGTGGTGTTCGCGTTCTTGAAAATGGCATCGTAGGTTTCCTTGTCATCCAGCGGCAGGGTGGCCAGATCAATGCGCACGCCTTCGACTTCCTGCGCCAGGCGCACGGCTTCATCGAGAATCGTCAGCGTGCGCAGGCCGAGAAAGTCGAATTTCACCAGCCCGGCTTTTTCCACGTCGTCCTTGTCGAATTGCGAGATCACCGAATCGGCGCCTGCGGCGGCGTACAGCGGGCAGAAGTCGGTCAGCTTGCCTGGCGCGATCAAAACGCCGCCGGCATGCATGCCGACGTTGCGCGTCAGGCCTTCCAGCTTTGTCGCCAGCGCCCACAGCTCGGCAATTTCCTCTTCGCTTTCGACGCGCTGGCGAATCAGCGGCTCCTTCTCCAGCGCGTCCTTGAGGGTGATGCCGAGTTCGTTGGGAATCAGCTTGGCAAACTGGTCAACGAAATTGAAACCCAGATCAAGCACGCGGCCCACATCGCGGATCACCGCCTTGGCCGCCAGGGTGCCGAAGGTGGCAATCTGCGACACGGCATGCGCGCCGTATTTCTTCTTTACGTAATCGATGACGCGGTCCCGGCCCTCCTGGCAGAAGTCGATATCGAAGTCGGGCATCGAGACGCGTTCAGGGTTCAGGAAACGCTCGAACAGCAGCGCATAACGCAGCGGGTCAAGATCGGTGATGCCCAGGCTGTAAGCCACCAGGGAGCCTGCGCCCGAGCCGCGCCCCGGTCCTACCGGCACATTGTTGTGCTTGGCCCAGTTGATGAAGTCGGCAACGATCAGAAAGTAGCCGGGAAAGCCCATCTGGATGATCGTCCTGATCTCGAAGTCCAGGCGCTCGCTGTAACCTGGGCGCTGTGTTTCCCGTTCGGCGGCATCGGGGTAGAGCAGTTCCAGCCGGCGCGCCAGGCCCGCATGCGATTCGCTGGCGAGAAAGGCGTCCAGCGGCTGGCCATCGGGCGTGGGGAAGTCCGGCAGGCGGCTTTTACCCAGTTCCAGCGTCAGGTTGCACCGCTGTGCGATGTGCACCGCGTTCTCCAGGGCTTCGGGCAGATCGGCAAATAATTCGGCCATCTCGGCCTGGGTTTTGAAATACTGTTCCGGGCCGTAATTTTTTGGCCGCCGCGTATCGCCCAGCACATAGCCTTCGGCAATGCACACGCGCGCTTCATGGGCTTTGTAATCGTCCCGGTCGAGAAACTGCACCGGGTGCGTGGCCACCAACGGCAGGCCGAGGCGTGCGGCGAGATCGGCGCTGGCGCTGACCAGCGCATCCTGCGCGGACGGGTTTCCGTTAGCCACTGAGCGTCCGCCAGGGCGTTGCACCTCAATGTAGTAAGCGCCGGGAAACAGCCGTTCCCAGGCGTGCGCGCACCCTTCGGCCTGTTCCACCTTGCCCGCCGCGAGCAACTGGCCGATATCGCCCAGAGGCCCGCCGGAAAGTGCGATCAGGCCGCTGTTGTCGCCATTGCCCAACTGCGTGCGGGAAATCTCGGCGCGGCCATGACGGCGCGGCGCAAGATAAGCGGCGGACAGCAACTCGCACAGCCGCAAATAGCCGGCCGGGTTTTTTGCCAGCAGCAGCAGCCGGGCAGGCGCATCGCGTGTTTCCGCGCGGGTGGGCGATGCGTCGTCAATCCAGACATCGCAGCCGATGATCGGCTTGACGCCCTGGCTGCGCGCTGCCGAGTAAAACTTGACCATGCCAAACAAATTGACCAGGTCGGTCAGCGCCAACGCCGGCTGGTTGTCTGCCGCCGCCCGCGCGATGACGTCGTCGAGGCGGGTAATTCCATCGCTGATCGAATACTCGCTGTGCAGGCGGAGATGGATGAATTGCGGGGTTGACGGGGCAGGCATGGTCAGAAGATTTTAACGCACCGTACCACCCCCTCCGCGACTATCTTCATCAAGCACGATTCCTGTTGTCACCGGGCCGATCAGTCAAATCACCCGTTCACCGGAAAAAATTGCAAACGAGGAAAAGGCTTGCCATGCGTTTGCCCCGTGTTTTGGTGATAATCGCAAAATGATACCGAGATTTTTCTGCCCTTCTCCGCTCGCCGCCGGCGCGACGGTTGAACTGCCGGCCGAGGCTGCCCATCATGCGCTGAATGTTTTAAGAGTCGGCGCTGGCGACACGGCGATCCTGTTTGATGGGCGCGGGGGCGAATGGCGGGCGGCGCTCGCTCTCGTCGGCAAGCCGCCCAAAGCGGCGCTCCATGCCATGCTGACTGTTTTTGAGGAGCGCGATAACGAGCCGCCGCTGCACATCACGCTGGTGCAGGCGCTGCCTGCCGGCGACAAGATGGATTGGGTGGTGCAGAAGGCCGTGGAACTGGGCGTCGCGCGGATTCAACCCGTCACGGCCAAGCGCAGCGTGATTCGCCTCTCCGGCGAGCGTGCCGGGCGGCGCGTCGCGCATTGGCGCAACATCGCCATCGCCGCCTGCGAGCAGAGCGGGCGCAATCGCGTGCCAGAAGTCGCCCCGATTATTGATCTGCCGCATTATCTGGGGCAGGCTGCCGAGGGCGCATCAGGAGTACATTTCATCTGCGTTCCTGATGCAGCCGGATCGCTGCGCCAGCAGGCCGCACCTGCTGGGCCGATCAGCATCCTGATTGGCCCGGAAGGCGGGTTTGAAGACGGCGAGCTGCTGGCTGCCCAGGCTGCCGGTTTTCAACCTGTCTGCATGGGGCCGCGTGTGCTGCGCACGGAAACAGCCGGGATGGCTGCGCTGGCAGCGATAATGGCGCTTTGGGGCGATCTGTGAGGAGGCATCATGTTTGAATCCGCAGAAATCGGTCACAAGATCGACAAGGAAACCTGGCGCAAGGTTGTGCCGGAGCTGCGTGCCGCACTGCTTGATGCGCAATTCGACCTGAACGAGAACGCGAAAATTCCGGTCGTCATACTGGTCAGCGGTCAGGACGGTGCAGGCAAGGGCGAGACCATCAACATTCTTTATGAGTGGATGGACCCGCGTTACCTGTCGACCCTGGCATTTTCCGAGCCCACCGACGAAGAGCGGAATCGCCCGGCCATGTGGCGTTACTGGCGCGCCCTGCCGCCCAAAGGCCGCACCGGCATTTTCGCCGGATCGTGGTATTCCGACCCGATCCGCCAGCGTCTTGAGGGCGAGCTTGCGCTGGCCGATCTGGACGCACGCATTGACCGGATCAACCGCTTCGAGGCCATGCTGGTGAATGAGGGCGCGCTGGTGCTGAAGTTCTGGTTCCACCTCAGCAAGGAGGCGCAGAAAAAGCGCCTCAAGACGCTGGAGAAAGACCCGCGCACCGCGTGGCGCGTCACCCCGTGGAGCTGGGAGCGTCTGAAAACCTATGACAAGCTGCAAGAAGTCGCCGGTCATATTCTGCGCATGACCAACACCGCCTGGGCGCCCTGGATTATCGTTGAAGGCGCGGATGACCGTTACCGCTCGCTGACTGTCGGCCAGGTTCTGCTTGATGCCGTACGCCAGCGGCTGACAACGGGTGACAATCAGGACACCCCGGTGGCTCCGCAAGTACGCACGAATGTCGATGGCCGCAATGTGCTTTCCGAACTCAACCTCAAGAAAAAGCTGACCGACAAGGAGTATGCGGATCAACTCGCGCATTGGCAGGGGCGGCTTTCCGAACTGGTCCGCGATCCGCGCTTCAGGAAGCGTTCGCTCGTCTGCGCCTTTGAGGGGGCGGATGCCGCCGGCAAGGGCGGGGCCATTCGCCGCATTGCAGGCGCACTCGATGCGCGGCAATATCAGATCATTCCGATGGCCGCGCCGACCGAGGAAGAACGCGCGCAACCCTATCTGTGGCGTTTCTGGCGGCACATTCCGCGTTGCGGCCGCATCGCCATTTTCGACCGCACCTGGTATGGCCGCGTGCTGGTCGAGCGCATCGAAGGTTTCTGCTCGGAGCACGACTGGTTGCGCGCCTACAGCGAGATCAACGATTTCGAGCACGAACTGTCGGAAGCCGGGGCCATTGTCGTCAAATTCTGGTTGCAGATCAGCCAGGAAGAACAGTTGAAACGCTTCAAGGCGCGCGAGAAGATCGAGTTCAAGCGCTTCAAGATCACCGAAGAAGACTGGCGCAATCGCGAGAAGTGGGACATCTACCAGCAGGCGGTATGCGATATGGTCGACCGCACCAGCACCGGCGCGGCGCCATGGACGCTGGTTGAGTCCAATGACAAGAACCACGCCCGCGTGAAAATCCTGAAAACCGTGTGCGAACGCCTCGAAGCGGAACTTGCCGGGCAAGTCGTGGGAGAATCCATGAGCAAGCCTAAAAAAACATCCCCCAAAAGCGCCAAACGCAGGAAAGGCAAATCCGACACATGACACTGGATATCCGTAGCGCACAACCCGACACCGATGCCCGGCTGGTGGCCTGGGTGCGCCAGGCCGCACCGTATATCCACGCCTTCCGTGGCCGCACCTTCGTCATTGCCTTTGGCGGCGAGGTGCTCGAAGCCGGTTCGGCGCAAGCGCTGATTCATGACATCGCGCTGCTC
Source organism: uncultured Rhodocyclaceae bacterium (assembly GCA_964596295.1). Taxonomy (GTDB): domain Bacteria; phylum Pseudomonadota; class Gammaproteobacteria; order Burkholderiales; family Rhodocyclaceae; genus Rugosibacter. Next base: position 13,754 of record CAZQTB010000015.1, read on the forward strand.
GACAGCATGGGCATTCGTCTGGTCCTGGTGCATGGCGCCCGCCCGCAGATTGACGCCGAGATGCGCATGCGCGGGCTTGAGCCGAAGTTTCACAAGGGTCTCCGCGTCACTGACAGCGATGCGCTGGAATGCGTCAAGCGCGCCATGGGCGTCACCCGCATCGAGATTGAGGCGCTGCTCTCGCAAGGCCTGCCGAATACGCCGATGGCCGGGGCTTTCCTGCGCGTCACCGGCGGCAACTTCATTACGGCGCGGCCCGTGGGCGTGGTCGATGGCATCGATTTCCAATACACCGGTGCGGTGCGCAAGGTGATTGCGGAAGAAATCCAGGCCGATCTGACGCAGGAAAACGTGGTGCTGATTACGCCCATTGGCGCTTCCCCCACCGGCGAGATTTTCAACCTGGCCTGGGAGGAAGTCGCCGAAGCCGTGGCCGTCGCCGTGCGGGCGGACAAGCTGATCTACCTGTGCGATGCGTCGGGCGTGGTCAATGCCAAGGGCGCGCTGATCGATGCGCTGACCGCTGACGAGGCGCAAAAAATTACGGGCCGCTATTTGCAGGCGCAAGCCCCCGAGATTACCCGGGTCCTGCCCAGCGCGGTGCGCGCCTGCCGCGCCGGTGTCGGCCGCGTGCATTTCCTCGACCGCCATGCCGATGGCGCCATGCTGATGGAATTCTTCACGCGCGATGGCGTCGGCACGGTGATGACGCAGGCGCCGCTGGCTCGTTTGCGCGATGCCACGATCGACGACGTCGGCGCGATTTTGGGCCTCATCGAACCGCTGGAGGCGGATGGCACGCTGGTCAAGCGCGGCCGTGAGCGGCTGGAGATGGAAGTTACCCGCTTTTCGCTTGTCGAACATGACGGCGTGATTGTCGGCTGCGCTGCGCTCTACCCTTTTTCCGACGCAAAATCGGCCGAGCTGGCCTGCGTTGCCGTGATGCCGGATTTTCGCCGCAGCGGTTATGGCGACCAGTTGCGCGCCCACATCGAAGCGCGCGCGAAAAAGATGAAGCTGAAGCAGCTGTTCGTCCTCACTACCCGCACCGCGCACTGGTTCATCGAACGCGGTTTCGTCGAATCCGGAGTGGATGCGCTGCCGGCCTCGCGCCGCGAACTCTACAACCTGCAGCGCCGTTCAAAAATTCTGGTGAAGACGCTATAGAACCCGGAGTAAACTGAAGCGGCAACCCGATCCGCAGCAACAAGAACCTAAAGGAAATGGCATGACACGCATGGTCAACTGCATCAAACTCGGCAAAGAGGCTGAAGGGATGGACTTCCCCCCCATGCCCGGGGAACTGGGCAAGAAGCTGTACGAGAGCGTATCCAAGGAAGCCTGGCAGGCGTGGATCAAGCTGCAAACCATGATTATCAACGAGAACCGTCTGAGTCTGGCTGATCCGCAGCACCGCAAATACCTGACCGAGCAGGTGCAAAAACACTTCTTCGGTGACGGCGCCGACCAGGTCAGCGGTTACGTGCCGCCGTCCCCCTGATTTGCCGCCGCCGGGTTTCCGCCGCGGGGTTTTTACCGCGGGGTTTTCACCGTAGTGTCAGCGCCGACTTTTGTGAAGCGGTTGGCGCTTACCGCGCAATTTCCTTTTCCATGGCTTCCAGTCCGATGTGGCGCACATCGCGGCCCTTGACCATGTACACGACGTACTCGGCAATGTTCTTGGAGTGATCGCCAATGCGCTCTATGGCGCGGGCGATGAACAACAGGTCCAGTGAGCTGGAAATCGTGCGCGGGTCCTCCATCATGAAAGTGATGAGCTGACGCATCGCCGCCTTGAAACTGGCATCGACTTCGCGGTCCTGTCGCGCTACTTCGGTGGATACGTTTTCATCAACGCGGGCAAAGGCGTCGAGCGACTTTCTCAACATGGCAACGGCAATGTTGGCCGCCGGACGCAGGTCGATGCGCGGAACCGAACGCAGGTCGCCCGTGTGCAAATCGCGCGCCATCTTGGCGATCTTTTTGGCCTCATCGCCGATGCGCTCGAGATCAGTGATGATCTTCACCACCGTCATGACCATGCGCAGGTCAACCGCCGTCGGTTGAAGCCGGGCAATGATTTGCGTGCAGGCTTCATCAAGTTCCACTTCGTGCCGGTTAACCAGGTGATCGTTGGTAATGATCTGCTCGAGCGCTCCCATATCGCCGCTTTCAAGCCCGTCCATGGCCCGCAGGAACTGTTGCTCAACGAGTCCGCCCATTGCCAGCACGCGGCTGCGCAGGTCTTCGAGATCGGTATCGAACTTCTTGAGAATATGCTGTTGATTCATGTCGCCACCTTTTTACATTTTCATTACTATACCCGTCGTACGTGAAGGAATTGTTTCAGTGATTCGCCAAACTCCAGCGCCAGCCTATCGGTTAACCGCTTCCACCCCCTGTGGCGTGGCGAGCAACAGCACGTCCGCGCCGCGCCGCGCGAAAAGCCCATTGCTGACGACGCCGGCAATGCCATCGATGCAGGCTTCCAGCACGACCGGCTGCGCAATGTCCAGGCCATGCACGTCGAGAATCAGGTTGCCATTGTCGGTGGTGAAGCCTGCGCGCAGTTGCGGTATGCCGCCCAGCCGGGCGAGTTGCCGCGCAACATGGGCGCGCGCCATCGGGATCACTTCCACCGGCAGCGGAAAACGGCCCAGGGTCTGTACACGCTTGGAAATGTCGCAGATGCAGACGAAGGTATCCGCCACCGCGGCAACAATCTTTTCGCGCGTGAGCGCGCCGCCGCCGCCCTTGATCATGGCCAGGCTGCCATCGATTTCATCGGCGCCATCCACATAGATGCCCATGCGCTCGACGTCATTCAAGTCAAGCACGCGAATGCCGCAGCCTTCCAGGCGCTTGCGCGTGGCTTCGGAACTCGCCACCGCGCCGCCCAGCCGGTCTTTTAGCGCGGCGATTTCATCAATGAAACAATTCGCCGTGGAGCCCGTACCCACGCCGAGAATCGCTCCGGCCGGCAGGTGCGCCGCGACATAATCGCGCGCTGCGCGCGCCACGGCCTGTTTCATTTCGTCTTGTGTCATGCCTGATTGCAAAGTGTTTTCGCGGCAATTAGCGCTTGCGCATCGGCGGCAGGTCGGTGCAACTGCCATGCGCCACTTCCGCCGCCATGCCGATGCTCTCGCCCAGCGTCGGATGCGGGTGGATGGTCTTGCCGATATCCACGGCATCCGCGCCCATTTCAATGGCCAGCGCCACTTCGCCGATCATGTCGCCTGCATTGGGCCCGACGATGCTGCCGCCAATCACGCGATGGGTTTCCGCGTCGAACAGCAGCTTGGTGAAGCCGTATTCCGCGCCATTGGCAATCGCGCGGCCCGAGGCGGCCCACGGGAATTTGGCGACATCGACTTTGCGTCCGGCCTGCTTTGCCTCGTCTTCGCCGACGCCGACCCACGCCACTTCCGGATGGGTGTAGGCGACGGCGGGAATCACGCGGGCGTCGAAATGGCTCTTCATCCCGGACGCCGCTTCGGCGGCGACATGCGCCTCATGCACCGCCTTGTGAGCCAGCATGGGCTGGCCGACGATGTCGCCAATGGCGAAAATGTGCGGCACGTTGGTGCGCATCTGGTTATCCACCGGGATGAAGCCGTGCTCGGTGACGAGTACGCCGGCCTTGTCGGCATCAATTTTTTTGCCGTTGGGCGTGCGGCCTGCCGCCTGCAGGATCATGTCGTAACGCTGCGCGCCCTTGGGCGCCTGCTCGCCTGCAAACGTCACGAACAGGCCGTCGGCCTGCACCTCGACCGACACGGTTTTCGTCTTCAGCATCACATGTTCGAAGCGGCCGGCGTTCTGCTTTTCCCACGCCTTGACCAGGTCGCGATCCGGCCCCGGCATGAGGACATCCTGCATTTCGACAACATCAACCTGCGTCCCCAGCGTGGAGTACACCGTGGCCATTTCCAGGCCAATGATGCCGCCGCCGATGACCAGCATTTTCTTGGGGGTGAAGGGCAATTCGAGCGCGCCGGTCGAATCGACGATGCGCGGATCCCTTGGCGAATCGGGCAGGAACGGCAAATGCACCGCCGCGCTGCCTGCGGCGATGATGCAGTGGCTGAAGCGGATGACGCGCTTTTTGCCGGTTTTTTCCTGTGCGCTGCCGGTCGTTGTCTCCACTTCCAGATGATGCGCATCGAGGAAGTGGCCGTAACCGCGCACCACCTCCACCTTGCGCGCCTTGGCCATGCCGGTCAGGCCGGTGGTGAGCTTGTTGACGACACCGGTTTTGTGCGCGCGCAGGCGTTCGATGTCAACTTTCGGCGCGGCAAAACTGATGCCCAAAGTGCTGGCATGTGCCGCTTCATCCATCACCGCCGCGACATGGAGCAATGCTTTCGAGGGGATGCACCCCACATTGAGGCAGACGCCGCCCAGCGTCGCGTAGCGTTCGACGAGCACGGTTTTCAGGCCCAGATCGGCGGCGCGGAAAGCCGCAGAATAGCCGCCCGGTCCGGCGCCGAGAACCAGCAGATCGCATTCCATATCGGCTTTGCCGGCGAAGCTTGCAGGCGCGGCAGCGGGCGTCGTTCGTCCAGCCGCCGTCCCGGAAGGGGGCTGGCTTTGCGGCGTGTCGCCAGCGCCGTCCCCCTGGATACCGCTGCGCATAACTTTTTGCGGCTTCGCCGCCGTTACATGCGTTGCCACATTCACCATGGCCACCAGCGTACCCGCGGCAACCTTGTCGCCAACGTTCACTTTCAGTTCGCTGACCGTGCCCGCCACGGGGGACGGCACATCCAGCGTGGCCTTGTCTGACTCAAGCGTAATCAGTGAATCCTCGATCTTGACTTCGTCGCCCACTTTGACCAGCACTTCGATAATCGGCACATCCTTGAAGTCGCCGATATCAGGAATACGCACTTCAACAAGCTGACTCATTTACATTCTCCGGAAAACTTCACAGCAGGGTCTTGCGCATATCTGTCAGCAGCGTTGCCAGAAAGCCCGTGAACCGCGCCGCCGTGGCGCCGTCGATCACGCGATGGTCGTAAGACAGCGACAGCGGGAGCATCTGCCGCGGCACGAAGACCTTGCCGTCCCACACCGGTTTGGTCTGGGTTTTCGAAACGCCCAGAATCGCGACTTCGGGCGCGTTGATGATGGGCGTGAAGGCCGTGCCCCCCATGCCGCCGAGGCTGGAAATGGAGAAGCAGCCGCCCTGCATGTCGGCCGGGGCAAGCTTGCCCTCGCGGGCTTTTTGCGCCAGATCGGCCACTTCGCGGGCAATCCCGGTAATGCCTTTTTTGTCGGCGTCGCGCAACACGGGAACGACCAGGCCATGCGGCGTATCCGCGGCGAAACCGATGTGGAAATACTGCTTCAGCACCAGACGATCGCCGTCGAGCGAAGCGTTGAAGTCAGGAAATTTTTTCAGCGCCACGACGCAGGCCTTGATCAGGACGGCGAGTATGGTCAGCTTGATGCCTGTCTTCTCGTTCTCCTTGTTCAGCGCCACGCGGAAGGCTTCGAGCTCGGTGACATCGGCCTCGTCGAACTGCGTGACGTGGGGGATCATCGCCCAGTTGCGCGCGAGATTGGCGCCGGCTATTTTCTTGATGCGCGAGAGCGGCTTGGCTTCAATCGGGCCGAATTTGGCGAAGTCGATCTTCGGCCAGGGCAGCAGGTCGAGGCCGCCGCCGGAAGTTCCCGAGGGGACGCCAGGCGCTGGCGCCAGCGCTACGGCGCCGCTCATCACGCCTTTGACAAAGGCCTGCACATCGGCCTGCGTGATGCGGCCTTTCGGCCCGGTACCCGGCACTTTGCCGATCTCCACTCCCAACTCGCGCGCAAAGGCGCGCACGGACGGGCTGGCGTGTGCGAACTGGCCAGCGCTGGTTGCCGGGACGGCGGTTGCGGCAGGGGGCGGCGCAACCGCGGCGGCAACTACCGAAGCCGGCGTCGTGGCAGGCGTTACTGCAACCGGCGGCGGCGTGGCTACGGCGCTCGCCGTCTTGTCCAGTGACGGACTTGAGACTTTTATCAGGGCGAGCAAAGAGCCTTCGGACACCTTGTCGCCGACCTTGATTTTCAGTTCGGCAATGACGCCGGAAACCGGCGACGGCACATCCAGCGTGGCCTTGTCGGATTCAACGGTAAGCAGTGAATCCTCGGCCTTCACCTCGTCGCCGGGCTTGACCAGCACCTCGATAATCGGCACATCCTTGAAGTCGCCGATAGCCGGAACGTGTACTTCTACGATATCGGACATGACTTACACCTTTACCGGATTGGGCTTGTTGGCATCCAGCGCATATTTGGCGATGGCAGCCGCGACCTGGCTGCGTTCGATCTGGCCTTCATCGGCCAGTGCGGTGAGCGCGGCCAGCGTGATCCAGTAGCGGTCGACCTCAAAGAAATGGCGCAGTTTTTCGCGCGTGTCGGAACGGCCGAACCCGTCCGTGCCCAGCACCGTGTAGCGGCGCGGCACCAGCGAGCGGATCTGTTCGGCATACAGGCGGATGTAGTCGGTCGCCGCGATCACCGGGCCGCGCGTATCCGCGAGGCAGGCCGCGACATGCGCCACGCGCGGCGTATCGGCGGGGTGCAGCAGGTTCCAGCGTGTGCACTCCTGCCCGTCACGCGCCAGTTCGTTGAAACTCGGGCACGACCACAAATCAGACTCAACGCCCCAGTCGGCGCGCAGCAGATCGGCCGCCGCCATCGCCTCGCGGAAAATCGTGCCGGAGCCCAGCAACTGGACGCGCGGGCCGTTCGACGCGGCGCCTTTGCGGAACGCATACATGCCCTTGAGAATGCTCCCGGCGCTGCCTTCGGGCATGGCCGGATGCTCGTAGTTCTCGTTCATCACCGTCAGGTAATAAAACACGTCCTCCTGCTCGGCCACCATGCGGCGTAAACCGTCCTGCACGATCACCGCGACTTCGTAGGCAAAGGTCGGGTCGTACGCGATGCAGTTGGGCACCGCGCCGGCCAGCACATGCGAATGGCCGTCTTCATGCTGCAAGCCTTCGCCATTCAGCGTGGTGCGCCCTGCCGTGCCGCCGATGAGGAAGCCCCGCGCCCGCTGGTCGGCAGCGGCCCACACCAGGTCCATGGTGCGCTGCATGCCGAACATCGAATAAAACACATACACCGGAATCATCTGCACGCCATGCACCGAATAGGATGTCGCGGCGGCGATCCAGTCGGCCGTGGCGCCGGCTTCGTTGATGCCGTCCTGCAGAATCTGGCCGTCCTTGCTTTCCTTGTAGAACATCAACTGGTCGGCATCCTGCGGCACGTATTTCTGCCCGTCCTGGTTCCAGATGCCGATCTGGCGGAACAGGCCTTCCATGCCAAAGGTGCGCGATTCGTCGACCACAATCGGCACCACGCGCTTGCCGATGACCTTGTCTTTGAGCATCACGTTCAGCGCACGCACAAAGGCCATGGTGGAGGAGAACTCGCGGCCCTCGCCGCCGGCCTTCAGCAGCGCCTCGAAAGCGGAGAGCGGCGGCACCGGCAACGGCTCGACGCGGCGGCGGCGGGCCGGCAAAAAACCGCCCAGCGCTTCGCGCCTTGCGCGCATGTAGGCCAGCTCTTTCGAGTCTTCCGCAAACTTCAGATAGGGCAGCTTGTCGATGTCCTCATCCCTGACCGGCAGCTTGAACCGGTCGCGGAAAGCTTTGAGCGAATCGCTGCCCATTTTCTTTTGCTGATGGGTGATGTTCTGCGCCTCGCCGGAATGGCCCATGCCATAACCCTTGATGGTCTTGGCCAGAATCACCGTCGGCTGGCCGGTATGCGCCACCGCGGCGGCGTAGGCCGCGTAGATTTTGTGCGGATCGTGACCGCCGCGATTGAGCGCCCATATGTCGTCATCCGACCAGTGCTCGACCAGCTTCGCCAGTTCGGGATATTTGCCGAAGAAATGTTGGCGCACATAGGCGCCGTCCTTCGCCTTGAACGTCTGGTAATCGCCATCCACGCATTCCATCATGCGCTGCCGCAACAGACCGGTTTTATCCTGCGCCAGCAAGGCATCCCAGTAGCGGCCCCAGACTATCTTGACGACATTCCAGCCGGCGCCGCGAAAATCGGATTCCAGTTCCTGGATGATCTTGCCATTGCCGCGCACCGGGCCGTCGAGCCGCTGCAGGTTGCAATTGACGACGAAAATCAGGTTGTCCAGCCGTTCGCGCCCGGCGACGCCAATCGCCCCCATCGATTCCGGCTCGTCCATTTCGCCGTCGCCCATGAAGGCCCATACCTTGCGCCCTTCCGTCCTGGCCAGGCCGCGGTCCTGCATGTATTTCATGAAGCGGGCGTGATAAATCGCCTGCAACGGCGCCAGCCCCATCGATACCGAGGGAAACTGCCAGAAGTCCGGCATCAGCCACGGATGCGGGTAACTGGAGAGGCCCTTGCCATCCACTTCGCGGCGGAAGTTGTCCATCTGCTCTTCCGTCAGGCGGCCGAGCAGAAAGGCGCGGGCATAAATGCCGGGCGCGGAATGCCCCTGCGAGAGCACCAGGTCGCCGCCATGATTTTCCGACGGCGCATGCCAGAAGTGGTTGAAGCCGACGTCATACAGGGTGGCCGCCGAAGCATAGCTGGCAATGTGGCCGCCCAGGCCCGAGTTTTCCCGGTTGGCGCGCAGCACCATGATCATCGCATTCCAGCGCGCGTAGGCGCGGACGGTGTGTTCCAGCGCCTGGTCGCCGGGAACCTTCGGCTGCTGCTCGACCGGGATGGTGTTGATGTATTCGGTATTGGCGCTGTAGGGAATGTTGATCCCCGCCCGATGGCCTTCGGCGATCAGTTGTTCCAGCAGGAAGTGGGCGCGCTGCGGGCCTACATGCTCGATGACGGCGGCCAGCGCATCGAGCCATTCGCGGGTTTCCCGCGGATCGCCATCGGCAGGTGTCAGGGGAGAATCAGGGACGACGGACATTGCTTCTTTTCCTTGTGAGAATCATTGGCTTCCGCACGCCGGTCGCGGCGGAGTTCTGTTCGCCGCAGAGACGGGGTAGGGGACTCATGGACGATTATTCCGCCCAATTGTAAAACACTCTTTGAATCCGTATCTGGATGCGCGTCGAAGCGTCCGGGCAATTGCACGCTATGCTGCGTTTTCATTCCGGCGTTGCTGTGCCTTGCGCCGCGCACGGCTGGCGCGCTTGTCGGTGCGTTGATGCACACCGCCTTTTTTCAGCAGCGGGCTGATGGCCAGCGGATTACGCGGGCGGACTCTTTTGCGCAGCCTGGCCTGTTTCATTGCCGGTGAAACCTGACTATCGCATGGCCCTCGGCGGTTTGCTCTCCCGCCTGCCGCGGCGCGGGTTTCCAGGCATGGCCATAGACAATTTCAAAGCGCAGCGGCAGGCGTCCGTCGGCAGTGCGCTGCCACGCCGCGAAGATGCGCCGCCACGCGCGAAACGCCTGCTCGCCCAGCAAGCGGTCGCGCACCCCGAGGTGGCGCTGATCGGCGAGAAACTGGCGCGGGTGGCGGTAGGTGAAATCCACCATTTCCATATCCATGACCGGGTCGGCGAAGCCGGCGGCAACCAGCATATCGCCCAGATCATGCATGTCGGGAAAGCGTTTCACCGTGTCGCCGGCGCCGACTTTTTCCATTGCTGCGCGCAGTTCAAGCAGGCTGTCCGGCCCCAGCGTGGCGAACATGACCAGGCCGCCCACCTCCAGTACGCGGTGCATTTCGCGCAGCGCCGGCAGCGGATCGTCGAGCCAGTGCAGCATCAGGTTCGACCACGCCAGGTCCAGCGTACCCGCCGCCAGCGGCAGGGCCCGCGCATCGGCAGTGACGAGTCGCGGGCGGGCTCGTAGCGGGTGCATCAGGCGTGCCAGGCATGATCTGCGGGCGCGCACGCCGTGCAGCATGGGCAGGGCGGAATCAATGGCAATCGCCTGCGCCTTGCCGTAACGCGCCTGCAAGGCGCGGATGCCATCGCCGGTGGCGCAGCCGATGTCCGCCATGCGGCGCGGCGCTATTTTCATGTAATCGAGGCGCTCCGCCATGCGTGCGCCGACTTCGCGGGCGAGCACGGCGGCCTGGTCGTAGGCCGCCGCCGCGCCGGGCAATCCGCGGCTCACACCGCGAATCACACTGAAATAAGCCCCAGGCGGCTAAACAGCGCTTCGTCGCGATCGGCTTCCGGGTTGCCTGCGGTGAGCAGTTTGTCGCCATAGAAAATCGAATTGGCGCCGGCGAGAAAACACAATGCCTGCAACTCGTCGCTCATTTGTTCACGGCCCGCCGAGAGGCGCACCATGGATTCCGGCATGGCGATGCGCGCCACGGCAATGGTGCGCACGAACTCGAACGGATCAAGCGGCGCGAGATTTGCCATCGGCGTGCCGGGCATCGGCACCAGCTGGTTGATCGGCACCGATTCCGGCGGCGTGCCCATGTTGGCCAGTTCGGCCAGCAGGCCGGCGCGCGCGCGGCGCGTCTCGCCCATGCCGATGATGCCGCCGCAGCACACCTTGAGCCCCGCGCTGCGCACCTGCGCCAGCGTGTCGAAGCGATCCGCCTGCGTATGCGTGGTAATCACCTGGCCATAAAACTCGGGCGACGTGTCGAGATTGTGGTTGTAGTAATCCAGCCCGGCGTCTTTCAGGCGCGCGGCCTGCCCCTCCTTGAGCATGCCCAGCGTGGCGCAGGTTTCCAGCCCCAGCGCCTTCACCGCCGCGACCATTTCGGTCACCCGTTCCAGGTCTTTTTCTTTCGGCCCGCGCCATGCCGCGCCCATGCAAAAGCGCGATGCGCCCTTGTCCTTGGCCGCTTGCGCCGCGGCAATGACATCCTCCAGCGCCAGCAGCTCTTCGCGCTGCGCCTCGCCGTGGCGCGAAGACTGCGAGCAATAGCCGCAGTCTTCCGAACAGCCGCCGGTCTTGATCGACAGCAGGGTTGAACGCTGCACCGCATTGGCCGCATGGTGTTGCCGATGCACTTCCTGGGCGCGAAACAGCAGGTCGTTGAAAGGCAGCGCAAACAGCGCTTCGATGGCCCGCACGCTCCAGCGCAAATTTGGCGGAGCCGGCGAGGTAAGGGATTGAGCGGTCTTGGCCGGAGTTTCGTCGGCGGTTTCGCGTGTGGCAAGAGCAGTCATTGCGGCGGACTCGATAGAATGCAAGAAAAGGTAAGCATCTTCGTGGAAGGAGCTGCGCTTGTCAATCAGGGTTCTGGCAGGAAAAGCTGCAGGGGCGGTTGCAGAGGCGGCCGTGGCGGCGCTGCTGCGGCGCGACTGTTTTCTGTGCGGCGCGGCCAGCGATGACGCCTTGCTGTGCTCCAGTTGCCTGGCCGATTTGCCGCGTTTGAGCGCGGAGCGCTGCCCCATTTGCGCCTTGCCAACGCCCGATGCCGACATATGCGGCGCCTGCCTCAAACAAGCGCCGCATTTCGACGCTACAGAGGCCATCTGGCGTTATGAGTTCCCGATTGACCGAATGATCCAGTCGCTCAAGTATTCGCGCCGCCTTGCCAGCGCCGACTTTTTTGGCGAGGCGCTGGCGGCCCTGTCCGGCAACGGATTCAAATCCGCCGCGCCGCCCGACGTCATCCTGCCCGTTCCCCTGTCAACCAAACGGCTGGCGCAGCGCGGCTTCAACCAGTCGGTCGAAATCGCCCGCCCGCTGGCGCGGCAGCTTGGCGTTCCCCTTGAACTGAAGCGCATCCGCCGCCGTGACACCGCGCCGCAGACCGGCCTGCCGTGGAAGGAGCGCGCCAAAAATATTCGCCATGCCTTCGAATGCGGCATCGACCTGGGCGGCAAAACCGTGCTGGTGGTGGACGATGTCATGACCACCGGCGCCACGCTCGACGAACTGGCGCGCACCCTCAAGGCCCACGGCGCAGCACGGGTGGAAAACCGCGTGCTGGCGCGGGCTCTGAAGCATGGCTGAGGAGTGTCGCCGTATTGCCACGGCAAGTGCGCGGCGCAGCAGGCCACTGTCATGAAAGAAGATATAGTGTTTAATCTGATTCACATGAATCTGTTTGACGTGAATACTGTGATGTCTCACCCGCAGCCACTCGCGCACAGGATTGCCGATGTGAAAGGTCGCTGACGATAGGTGCCACAGTGGGCAGCAGGCAGGAGTAACCGCGATGTTCGAAAAGGAACGCTTCATTGAGGAATGCCGCGCCGCGCTCAAGGAAAGCAATGCGCATGCGGCAATTCGGGAGCTGGTAGCCAAGGCCGTCAGCGCGCCCGCGCATATCGTGCGTGCGCTCGGGGAGCCGCAGCGCGCGGGGGTTGGGACGCTCTACCGGGCAGACGACCTGACCATCCTCAACCTGTGCTGGGGGCCGCGGATGGAATTCAAACCCCACGATCATCGCATGTGGGCCGTCATCGGCATCTATGGGGGCCGCGAACAAAACATCTTCTATCGCCGCAGCGGGCGCGGCCTGAGGCAACACGGGATCAAGGAACTGCATGCGCAGGACACGGTCTCGCTGGGTGCGGCGATCATCCACGCCGTGACGAATCCGCTGGATCAGATTACCGGGGCGATCCATGTCTACGGCGGGGATTTCTTCGCTGCGCCGCGCAGCGAATGGAACCCCAAAACGTTCGAGGAGCGCCCCTATGACGTGGAGCATACGCTGCAAGCCTTTGCGGATTCGAATGCAAGGCTCCACGGCAAGGACTTGCGCGCATAGACCCGGCAACCAGAGCCTGGCCATTGCTGTAGCCGGCGCCCGCAGGCAGCCACGGCGGATGCCTGCGGGCGGGTGACAAGAAAACACCCGCACTAGCGTGAATCCCCCGGTTTCGTCGATAATAACGAACTTGCAGGAAGGGAACTTCCCCCCTTCCTTTATTTTTTTGCGATGGCCACGACAATGCCGCTCCCTGCCGCTTCATTTTCCGCTTCCACTCTTTCCAACGCCGTTCGCGCCCTTGCCATGGATGCCGTGCAAAAGGCCAATTCCGGGCATCCGGGCGCGCCCATGGGCATGGCCGATGTGGCCGAAGTGCTCTGGAACCGCCATCTGCGCCACAACCCGGCGAATCCGCACTGGGCTGGCCGCGACCGCTTTGTGCTGTCCAACGGGCATGCGTCGATGCTGCTCTACGCCTTGCTGCACCTGACCGGCTACGCCCTGTCGCTGGACGACCTGAAGCAATTCCGCCAGTTGCACAGCAAAACGCCGGGGCATCCGGAAATTGGCTATACGCCCGGCGTCGAGACCACTACCGGTCCGCTGGGCCAGGGCATCGCCAATGCCGTGGGCATGGCGCTGGCCGAGAAACTGCTGGCCAGCGAGTTCAATCGTCCCGGCCATGCAATCGTCAATCACCACACGTATGTTTTTCTTGGCGACGGCTGCCTCATGGAAGGCGTCTCCCACGAGGCCTGCTCGCTCGCCGGCACCTGGGGCTTGTCGAAACTGATCGCCTTCTGGGACGACAACGGCATTTCCATCGACGGCCATGTCGCAGGCTGGTTTACCGAGAACATCCCGGAACGCTTTCATGCCTACGGCTGGCAGGTGATTCGCGGCATCGACGGCCATAATCCGGTGGCCGTCGACCTGGCGCTCCGCGAAGCGCAGGAAGATACCCGGCGGCCGACGCTGATCTGCTGCAAGACAGTGATTGGCAAAGGCGCGCCCAACAAGCAGGGCAGCCACGACGTGCATGGCGCTCCGCTGGGCGATGCCGAAATCGCCGCCGCGCGCGAACAGCTCGGCTGGCCGCATGCGCCGTTCGAGATTCCGCAGGACATTTATGCCGCATGGGACGCGAAGAAAAAAGGTGCGGCATGGGAAGCCGCCTGGCAAGAAGGCTTTGACGCGTATGCCAAAGCTCACCCCGAGCTGGCTGCCGAGTTCACGCGCCGCACGGCGGGCGACCTGCCGGCCGGCTGGAACGAGCATGTGGCGTCCGTGCTGGCGAAGATCAACGAAAAAGCCGAAAACATTGCCACGCGCAAAGCCTCGCAAAACAGCATCGAAGCCTTTGCGCCCAGGTTGCCGGAACTGCTCGGCGGTTCAGCGGACCTGACGGGTTCGAATCTGACCCACTGGTCGGGTTCCAGGACCGTCACGCGCGAAGGACAGGGCAATTACATCCACTACGGCGTGCGCGAGTTTGGCATGGCCGCCATCGTCAATGGCCTTGCGCTGCACGGCGGTTTCATTCCTTACGGCGGCACCTTCCTGATGTTCTCGGAATACGCCCGCAACGCGCTGCGCATGGCGGCGCTGATGAAGCAGCGCTCCATTTTCGTGTTCACGCACGATTCGATCGGTCTTGGCGAAGACGGCCCCACGCACCAGCCGGTCGAGCAACTGGCAACGCTGCGCCTGATTCCGAACATGGATACATGGCGCCCGTGCGATACGGTCGAATCCGCAGTCGCCTGGGCTTCCGCCATCGAGCGGCGGAATGGCCCGACCAGCCTGGCGTTCTCGCGGCAGAACCTGCCCTTCGTCAAACGCGATGCGGCAACGCAGGCCAATATCCGCCGTGGCGGCTATGTGCTGGCCGAGGGCGCAGCGCAGGTGGCGCAGGCGGTGCTGATTGCCACCGGCTCGGAGGTCGACCTGGCGCTCAAGGCGCAGGCCGTACTGGCCGCAGAGGGCATCGCCGTGCGCGTGGTGTCCATGCCCTGCACCAACATTTTTGACCGCCAGGATGCCGCCTATCGCGCCAGCGTGCTGCCGCCCGGCATCGTGCGCGTGGCGGTCGAGGCGGGGGTTACCGATGGATGGCACAAATATGTCGGGCTGGAAGGCGCGGTGATCGGCCTCAACCGCTTTGGCGAGTCGGCGCCGGCGGGCGCCTTGTTCAAGGAGTTTGGCTTTACCGTGGAGAATGTTGTCGCCACGGTGAAGAGTCTCATCTAGTTTTTATTTCAGGAGTTTGCACATGACGATCAAGGTTGGCATCAACGGGTTCGGCCGCATCGGCCGCATGGTGTTCCGCGCGGCGGTACAAAACTTTTCCGATATCGAGGTGGTGGGCATCAATGACCTGCTCGAACCGGATTACTTGGCTTATATGCTGAAGTACGATTCCGTGCATGGGCGCTTCAAGGGCGAGATTTCGGTCGAGGGCAGCACCCTGATCGTCAATGGCAGAAAAATTCGCCTGACCGCGCTGAAAGACCCGGCCGAGCTGAAGTGGAACGAAGTCGGGGCGGATATCGTGATTGAGTCCACCGGGCTCTTTTTGACCAAGGAAACGGCTGCCAAGCACCTGGCGGCCGGCGCCAAAAAAGTCATCATGTCCGCGCCCTCGAAAGACGACACGCCGATGTTCGTGTTTGGCGTGAACGACAAGACCTATGCCGGGCAGAACATCATTTCCAATGCGTCGTGCACCACCAACTGCCTGGCCCCGGTGGCCAAGGTGCTGAACGATACCTGGGGCATCAAGCGCGGCCTGATGACCACCGTGCATGCCGCGACGGCGACGCAGAAAACCGTGGACGGTCCGTCCAACAAGGATTGGCGCGGCGGCCGCGGCATCCTGGAAAACATTATTCCCTCCTCGACCGGCGCGGCCAAGGCGGTCGGCGTGGTGATTCCCGAACTGAACAAGAAGCTCACCGGCATGTCGTTCCGCGTGCCGACTTCCGATGTGTCCGTCGTCGACCTCACCGTGGAACTGGTCAGGGAAGCCAGCTATGCCGAGATATGCGCGGCGATGAAGGCGGCTTCGCGAGGCGCCATGAAAGGCGTACTCGGCTATACCGAAGACAAGGTGGTGGCGACCGATTTCCGCGGCGAGAGCTGCACCTCGGTGTTCGATGCCGAAGCCGGCATTGCGCTGGACAGCACCTTCGTCAAGATCGTGGCCTGGTATGACAACGAATGGGGTTACTCCAACAAGGTGCTGGAAATGGTCCGCGTAGTTGACAAATGAGTTGGCAAATAAGCAGGCGATGAAAGTCGGCGCCGGCGATACGGCACTACGCGGCAAAGGTTGATAAATGAACTTCAAGAAGCTGACCGATCTGGATGTTTCCGGCAAGCGCGTGTTCATCCGCGCCGATCTGAATGTGCCGCAGGACGAGCATGGCGCGATTACCGATGACACCCGCATCCGCGCGGCGCTGCCCGGTATCCGTTATGCGCTGGAGGGCGGCGCGGCGGTGATGGTCACTTCCCACCTTGGCCGCCCGACGGAAGGTGAATTCAAGGCGGAAGATTCGCTGGCTCCGGTGGCCGTGCGCCTGGCCGAACTGCTTGGCCGTCCGGTGCCGCTGGTGCAGGACTGGGTGGATGGCGTGGTTGTAAAACCCGGCGAAGTTGTCCTGCTGGAAAATTGCCGCGTCAATAAAGGCGAAAAAAAGAACGATGATGCGCTGGCGCAAAAACTGGCCAGGCTGTGCGATGTCTGGGTGCATGATGCCTTTGGCGCCGCCCATCGCGCCGAGGCCACCACTTACGGCATGGGCAAATATGCGCCGGTGGCATGCGCCGGACCGTGCGTTGCGGCCGAGCTGGAGGCGTTGACGCTGGCGCTGGCCAACCCGGCGCATCCGCTGGTGGCGGTGGTTGCGGGCTCCAAGGTGTCAACCAAGCTGACAGTGCTGGAATCGCTGGCCGACAAGGTGGACCACCTGATCGTCGGCGGTGGCATCGCCAACACGTTTCTGCTGGCGGCGGGCAAGAAAATCGGCAGATCGCTGGCCGAGCCCGGTCTGGTCGATGCGGCACGGCGGGTGATGGAAAAAGTGCCTGTGCCGCTGCCTGCGGAAGTGGTCTGCGCCAAGGAGTTTTCGGCAACCGCGGCGGCCGTGGTCAAAAGTATTGACGACGTGGCCGACGATGACATGATTCTTGACATTGGTCCGGCCGCCGCGCAAGCTCTGGCCGAGATCGTGGCGCAGGCGGGCACCATTGTCTGGAACGGCCCGGTCGGCGTGTTCGAGTTCGAGCAGTTTTCCGGCGGCACGAAAACCCTTGCCCACGCGATTGCCGATTCCAAGGCCTTCTCGCTGGCCGGGGGCGGCGACACCATTGCGGCAATCAACGCTTTTGGCACGCGGGTGAGTTACATTTCCACGGCCGGCGGCGCTTTCCTTGAATTTCTCGAAGGCAGGAAACTGCCTGCTGTCGACATCCTCGAACAACGCGCCGGGAATTAGCGGTTAACCGGGAACCTCGTCATGCAGCGTGCGACCAAGATTGTTGCCACACTCGGCCCGGCTTCCAGCAGCCCGGAGCGACTCGCTGAACTGGCGGCGGCGGGCGTTGATGTTGTGCGGCTGAATTTTTCGCATGGTACGGCGGACGACCACAGACGGCGCGTGGATGCGTTGCGCGCGGCGGCGCATCGCGCCGGACGCACCGTCGGCGTGATGGCTGACTTGCAAGGGCCGAAAATCCGTATCGGAAAGTTTTCCGCCGGTCCGGTAGCGCTCAAGGCCGGCCAGCATTTCATCCTCGATGCAGCCTGCGCGCTGGGCGACGCGACGCGCGTCGGCCTGGATTATCCCGAACTGGTGGAAGATGTGGCAGCCGGCGATGTGCTGCTGCTGGATGATGGCCGCACGGTGTTTGACGTGGAGCGCGTTGCCGGTAGCGAAATACATTGCCGTAACCGGCACGATGGCGAGTTGTCCAACAACAAGGGCATCAACAGGCAGGGCGGGGGTCTGTCAGCCCCGGCGCTGACGCCCAAGGACATGGCGGACATCCAGACGGCCGCGTCGCTCAATGTCGATTTCGTCGCCGTGTCTTTCCCCAAAACGGGCGCCGACATGCGGCAGGCGCGGCAGTTGCTGCACGAGGCAGGATCCGATGCCCTGGTCATCGCCAAGATCGAGCGTGTCGAGGCAGTGGAAAACCTGCAGGACATCCTGCATGCCACGGATGGCGTGATGGTGGCGCGCGGCGATCTGGCCGTTGAAGTCGGCGACGCCGCCGTGCCGGCCCTGCAAAAGCGCATTATCCGCATGGCCCGCGAGGCCAATCGTTTTGTCATTACGGCGACGCAGATGATGGAGTCGATGATTGCCAGCCCGGTGCCCACCCGCGCCGAGGTGTCGGATGTCGCCAATGCCGTGCTGGATGGCACGGATGCCGTGATGCTGTCCGCCGAAACGGCTTCCGGCGCTTATCCGGTGGCCGCAGTGCAGGCCATGGTGCGGGTTTGCGTGGAGGCGGAAAAGTCGCACGAGATCAAGCTTGATGCGCATTTTCTCGACCGCACGTTTTCCCGCATCGATCAATCCATCGCCATGACCGCCCTGTTTACCGCCGTGCATATGCAGGTCAAGGCCATCGCCGCGTTGACCGAATCCGGCTCCACGGCCCTGTGGATGAGCCGCATCAATTCCGGCGTGCCGATCTATGCATTGACTCCGCGCATCCGCACGCGTTACCGGGTGAGCATCTTCCGCGACGTTTTCCCGCTGCTCACAGACTATGTTGCGCATGATCGCGATGAGCTGCTCTGGCAGGCCGAAGAAACCCTGATCGCCGCCGGCGCGGTGGAGGAGGGCGACCTGATCGTCCTCACCATCGGCGAGCCGATCGGCCTGGCGGGAGGCACCAATACCCTGAAGCTGGTCAAGGTCGGTGAACACCGGCGGCCGGCAAGCTGATTTTATCCAAGGAGACTGAAATGGCTCTCGTATCGATGCGTCAACTGCTCGACCATGCGGCGGAAAACGGCTATGGCCTGCCCGCTTTCAACGTCAATAACCTGGAACAGGTGCAGGCCATCATGGAGGCGGCGGCCGAGACCAGCAGCCCGGTCATCATGCAAGGCTCGGCCGGGGCCCGCAAATATGCCGGTGAGGCCTATCTGCGCCATTTGATCGAGGCCGCCGTGGAAGCCAACCCCGATATTCCCGTGGCCATGCACCAGGACCACGGCGCGAGCCCGGCGATTTGCATCCAGGCCATGCGCCTGGGTTTTTCCAGCGTGATGATGGATGGTTCATTGAAAGAGGATGCCAAGACGCCCGCCCCGTTTGATTACAACGTGGATGTCACCCGCCGCGTGGTTGAAATCGCCCACGCGATCGGGGTTTCGGTGGAAGGCGAGCTGGGCTGTCTCGGTTCGCTGGAAACGGGCATGGGCGAAAAGGAGGACGGCCACGGCGCCGAAGGGGCGCTCTCCCATGACCAGTTGCTGACGGATGCGAACGAAGCGGCCGATTTCGTCAAGGCCACGGGCGTCGATGCGCTGGCGATTGCCATCGGCACGTCGCACGGCGCGTACAAATTCACCCGCCCGCCGACCGGCGCGGTGCTGCGCATCGACCGCATCAGGGAAATCCATGCGCGCATACCCAATACGCATCTGGTGATGCATGGTTCGTCCTCGGTGCCGCAGGACTTGCTGGCGGTGATCAACCGGTATGGCGGCGCCATGGGCGAAACCTACGGCGTGCCGGTGGAGGAGATTGTCGAAGGCATCCGGCATGGCGTGCGCAAAATCAACATCGATACCGATCTGCGCATGGCCTCTACTGCCGCCATCCGCCGCTTCATGGCGGAGAACCCCAAGGAATTCGATCCGCGCAAGTATCTGGGCGAAACGAAGAAGGCCATGAAGACCGTTTGCAAGGCGCGCTACGAGGCTTTTGGATGCGCCGGCCAGGCAGGTAAAATCCGGGCTGTGCCGATGGAGAAGATGGCCGCGCGTTACAAGAGCGGCGAACTGGATCCCATCGTGAAGTAATGTTCCTCACCAATGATATTTTTGCAGAGACTAGCCATGCCCCAGCCTATATTGTTTGAATCTTCCATAACCAGCCTGCCGCTTCTGGGCCGAGGCAAGGTACGCGACATCTATGCCGTGAGCGAGGATTATCTGCTCATTATCACGACGGATCGTCTGTCCGCATTCGATGTCATTCTGCCCGACCCGATTCCGGGCAAGGGCGGGGTGCTGACCGCCGTGGCCAATTTCTGGTTTGGCAAACTGGCGCACGTCATTCCCAGCCAGCTCACGGGCATTGATCCGGAGACGGTGGTGGCAGGCGAGGAAGAGCGCCTTCAGGTGCGTGGCCGCGCGCTGGTGGTCAAGCGCCTCAAGCCCTTGCCGATCGAAGCCGTGGCGCGCGGTTATCTGATCGGCTCGGGCTGGAAGGATTACCAGGCGACCGGAGCGGTCTGCGGGATTGCCCTGCCGCCGGGCCTGCAACTGGCGCAGCAATTGCCCGAGCCGATTTTTACGCCGGCGACCAAGGCGGCGATGGGGGATCACGACGAAAATATCGACTACGCCGCCGTCGAGAAGCTGATTGGCGCCGCGCTGGCGAAGAAAGTGAAAGAGACGACCCTGCGCCTGTACCGCGAAGCAGCCGCTTTTGCCCGTGTGCACGGCATCATTATTGCCGATACCAAATTTGAATTCGGCCAGGACAATGACGGACGGCTATACCTGATCGACGAAGTGCTGACGCCTGATTCTTCGCGTTTCTGGCCAGCCGACCAGTATCAGACAGGCATCAGTCCGCCCAGCTTCGACAAGCAGTTTGTCCGCGACTATCTGGATACCCTCGACTGGGACAAGCAGGCGCCGGGACCAAGGCTGCCTGCCGAGGTTATCGAGAAAACCGCCGCAAAATATCGCGAAGCGCTGACGCGGCTTACCGGCCTTGCCGCGAGCTGAATCGCCGCAGGCAAGGCGTGGCTGCCGTCCCTTCAGGGGATTTTCCAGAGACGGATGCAAAGATTCAATGCTTCGCGGCGTCTTGCCAGCGCCGACTTTTTGGCTACGCAAGTGCAAAACAGGGCTAATCTAGGCAGGCTTTTTGGCCTTTGGGCGTTTTTTCGATGGGCCATAATCATCCAGTGCCTATCGCCTTGCCCAGGGTAAGTTCCGCAAACCATCCGCTGCCATGAACACTACGCCGTCGCTGACCGCCGCACCGCTGCCGGAAAAAATCATCCTGCTGGTACAGGAAGCCCGCTGGCTGCTGGTGGGCGTCTGCGGGGTTTATCTGGCCATCGTGCTGTGGGGATTCAACACGGCGGATCCCGGCTGGTCGCATGCGGCGACCGTAGAGCATGTCATCAACCCCGGCGGGCGCTTCGGCGCATGGCTGGCTGACGTGTTGTTGTACCTGTTCGGCTTTTCGGCCTGGTGGTGGGTGGCTTTGCCCTTTTTCCTGCTGGTCTGGGGTTACCACCGCCTGAGCCGCTTGTTCGCCGGTCCGGGTGCGGATGCAAACGATCGGCGTTCCCTGCTGATCGCGCTGGCCGGTTTTTGCGTTTTGCTGCTGGCCAGTGCGGGCCTTGAAGCGATGCGTTTCTGGAGCGCGAAACTGGCATTGCCGCTCGCCCCGGGCGGCATGCTGGGTTTCGAGGTTGGCCGCTTTGCCACGCAGTTTCTCGGGTATGCCGGAGGCACGCTGATTCTGCTGGTGCTGATCATGGTCGGTTTCAGTCTTTTCACCGGCGCATCGTGGCTGGGCGTGGCTGAAAAATTTGGCGCCCTGCTGGAAGCGGCCTGGGCGGGCGGGCGAACGCTGTGGGACCGGTGGCAGGACCGGCGCTACGGCCGCCTCGTCGCCGGACAACGTGAAGCGGTGGTGGAAACCGAGCGCCGCAAGATCGAAGAAAACCCGCCGTCGCCGGTCAAGATCGAACCCGTTGAACTTGACGTTCCGCTGGCTCCCAAGGCTGTCGCGCGCGTCGAAAAGGAACGCCAGTCCGCGCTGTTTTTCGATGCGCCGGGCGGTGCGTTGCCGCCCCTGCACCTGCTGACGGAGCCCACGCACAATCCGGCCGACCTGCCTTCCGCCGAAACCCTGGAATTCACCTCGCGCCTGATCGAGCGCAAGCTGGCCGACTTCAATGTGACGGCCCAGGTTGTCTCGGCCCACCCTGGCCCGGTGGTGACGCGTTATGAGATCGAGCCGGCCATCGGCGTCAAGGGCAGCCAGATCGTCGGCCTGGCCAAGGACCTGGCGCGTGCGCTGTCGCTGGTGTCGATTCGCGTGGTGGAAACCGTGCCCGGAAAGTCCTGCATGGCGCTGGAATTGCCCAACCCGAAGCGGCAGATCGTGCGCTTGTCCGAGATCATCGGTTCGCAGGCCTATCACGGCATGCATTCGCCGCTGTCCATCTCGCTGGGCAAGGACATCGGCGGCCAGCCGGTGGTGGTTGATCTGGCGAAGATGCCGCATCTGCTGGTAGCCGGCACGACCGGCTCGGGCAAGTCGGTCGGCGTCAACGCGATGATTCTGTCGCTGATCTACAAATCGGGGCCGCAGGACGTGCGCCTGATCATGGTCGACCCCAAGATGCTCGAGCTTTCCATCTACGAAGGCATTCCTCACCTGCTGGCTCCGGTGGTGACGGACATGACCAAGGCGGCCAATGCCCTGAACTGGTGTGTCGGCGAAATGGAACGCCGCTACAAGCTGATGTCGGCGCTCGGTGTGCGCAATCTCTCCGGCTTCAACAACAAGCTCCATGAGGCGCAAAAGGCGGGCGAACACGTTGCCAATCCCTTCTCGCTGACGGCGCACACCGACAGCGGCCCCGAGCCGTTGTCCACCCTGCCGCACATCGTCGTGGTGATCGACGAACTGGCGGACCTGATGATGGTGGTCGGCAAGAAGGTCGAGGAGCTGATCGCCCGCCTGGCGCAGAAAGCGCGTGCGGCGGGCATCCATCTGATTCTCGCGACCCAGCGGCCGAGCGTGGATGTCATCACCGGCCTGATCAAGGCGAATATTCCCACCCGCATCGCGTTCCAGGTGTCATCCAAGATCGATTCGCGCACCATCCTTGACCAGATGGGAGCCGAGGCGCTGCTGGGGCAGGGCGACATGCTCTACCTGCCCCCCGGCACCGGTCTGCCCGTGCGCGTGCACGGCGCATTCGTCGCCGACGACGAAGTGCATCGCGTGGTTGAATATCTGAAGAAAATCGGCCCGCCCGAATACATTGAGGAAATTCTTGCCGGTGGATTGGCCGACCCGCAGGAAGTCGGCGCTGGCGACGCGGCGAATGGCGACGCCGAGGCCGACCCGATGTACGACCAGGCGGTGGATATCGTGCTCAAGAACCGGCGCCCCTCGATTTCGCTGGTGCAGCGCCACCTGCGCATCGGCTATAACCGCGCCGCACGCATGATCGAAGCGATGGAAAAGGCCGGGCTGGTCTCGCCGATGAATGCCGCCGGCGGCCGCGAGGTCATCGGGCCGGAACGACGGTCTGAATAAACCCACGGCAACCTCTGATACGAAAATTGCCGGCAAGAATAGAAGGGCCTGGGCGATAATCGCACCATGAAAAAACTTCGCTGTATTCTCTGCGCACTGTGCAGCACTGGCTTTGCCAGCGCATCCATCGCTTCCGGCCTTGATCAGCTGAAGCATTTTGTGGCCAACACCGCCAGCGCACGCGGTGTTTTCAGCCAGAGCGCGGTTGGCAAGCCGGGCCGCAAGCCGCAGCAATCCAGCGGGACTTTTGCCCTGCAACGCCCTGGAAAATTCCGCTGGTCTTATGAAAAACCCTATCAGCAGTTGCTGGTCAGCGATGGCGTCACGCTCTGGAGTTACGATCCCGAACTCCATCAGGTTGCGGTAAAAAAAATCGGTGCCGCCTTTGGCGCCAGCCCGGCCGCACTGCTTGCGGGACAGGACCTGGAACGGCATTTCGAACTCAGGGAAGCGGCGGCCGCGGAGGGTATCGAATATGTCGAGGCAACATCGAAGACGGGGGATGCCAGCTTCGAACGCGTCAGGATCGGTTTTGCCGCCAACCAGCCGGTGAGCATGGAAATCCATGACAGCTTCGGCCAGACCAGCCTGCTGCGTTTTACGCGGTTTGAAGCCAATCCGTCCCTGGCGGCCAGCCTCTTTCGTTTTTCCGCGCCGCCCGGCGCCGACGTAATCGGGGAATGACCGCAATGCGCATTCAGGTCTGATCCGGCCACAGCCGGTTACCTCCGGCGCAAGAAAAAAGCATTCTGCGGAGTGCCGTTTTTTTTATCTTTTTCATTGGGCGCTGCGTAAAATCGCCCCCTGTCCATTTCCCCGTTTTCCCGCCATGTGGTTTCGCAATCTCCAGATATTCCGCCTTGCCGACGCGTGGGCTTATTCCAGCGAGGATTTGGCCGCCGCGCTCGAGCGCGGCTTGTTTCATGGCTGTGGCGCAACGGATCGCGCGGCGCGCGGCTGGGTGCCGCCGCGCGGCGAAGCCGGCGAACTGGTGTTTTCCATGCAGCGCCAGCAGCTGATTGCGCTGGGCATCGAGCAAAAGCTGCTGCCCGCTTCCGTTGTGCGTCAATATGCGCAGGCCCGGCTCGCCGACATCGAGGCGGCGCAAGGGTACAAACCGGGGCGCAAGCAGGCGCGTGAAGTGATTGAGCAGGTGGAGCTGGAACTGTTGCCGCGCGCCTTTGCCAAACGCGGCCTGACCTATGTCTGGATTGATCCGGTCAATCGCTGGCTGGTGGTGGATGCCGCCTCGAGCGGCCGTGCCGACGAAGTCATCGAGCAGCTCAAGCTGTCGCTCGGCGATTTGCCCGTCAGCTTGCTGAAAACACGGGTTGCACCGGCGACCGCCATGACGCAGTGGCTGGCGGCAGGCGCTGCCCCCGGCAGCTTTGCCATT
The DNA here is from genome assembly GCA_964596295.1 of uncultured Rhodocyclaceae bacterium. Taxonomy (GTDB): domain Bacteria; phylum Pseudomonadota; class Gammaproteobacteria; order Burkholderiales; family Rhodocyclaceae; genus Rugosibacter. The sequence continues at coordinate 38,298 of CAZQTB010000015.1, forward strand.
GATCGGGATTGCGAACTGCGCGCCGTAGCCGAGGAGCGCGCCGCCGTGCGTTATGTCCGCCACAATCTCGACAGCGAAGATGTGCGCCACCATATCGCCGCCGGCAAGACGGCTACCCGTTTGGGCCTGACCTGGGGTGATCGCGTCTCGTTTGTGCTGACCGAGCAGTTGCAGGTCAAGCGCCTCGTCTTTCTCGATCTGCTCAAGGAAGATGCCGAGCGCCAGGGCGGAAACGCCGACGACCTGTTTGCGGCCAATTTCAGTCTCATGTGCGGCAACCTGGAACAGCTTCTGGCGCATCTGACCGAGACGCTGGGCGGCGAGAGCGCATGATGCTGCGCCTGTTGCCGCTGTGCTTCGCTTTGGTCTTTATGTTTCCGGCATGGGCCGACGGGATCAATGTGGGCAAGCCTTCCAGCGTGCGCAATCTGGTGCCGGCCGGGGAAATTGAACAGCAGGCCGCGCTCGAGTACGACCAGATCAAGCGGCAGGCTGCCGCCAAGGGCGTGCTGGCGTCCGACGATCATGCGCAACTGCGCCGTTTGCGGGCGATCGCTGCGCGCATGATTCCGCTAGCCGACCGCTTCAATCCGCGGGCACGCCAGTGGCAGTGGGAAGTAAACCTGATTGACGCGAAGCAGATCAATGCGTTCTGCATGCCCGGCGGCAAGATTGCGGTGTATACCGGCATTCTCGATACGCTCAAGCTGACCGATGACGAGGTCGCCATGGTGATGGGCCACGAGATCGCCCACGCATTGCGCGAACATGCCCGCGAACGCATGGCGAAGAACCAGCTCACCCGGCTGGGGGCCGGGCTGCTGGGCGAATTGCTGGGCGGCGGCAAGTATGCGGGGGCCTTCCGCTTCGGCGGTGACCTGCTGTCGCTCAAGTTTTCGCGCGATGATGAAACCGATGCAGATGTGGTCGGGCTTGATCTGGCGGCCCGCGCCGGGTTTGATCCGCGCGCCGGGGTAACGCTGTGGCAGAAGATGATGGAAGCGGATCGTGCCAAGCCGCTGGAATTTCTCTCCACCCATCCCGCCGGCGAGAATCGCGTCAAGGAGATTGAGCGGCACCTGCCCGAGGTGATGCCGCTTTACGCGGCGGCGCGCAAGCCGGCAAATAAGCCAGGCAAATAAGAACAGCCCTGGTTCCATTTTCCCCGGTTCGGGTTTGTCAGGGCCGAAATGTCTTTATAAATCAGGTTAGCTTGTTTTAAGCTGCTTTTCTTGTTAATTAAGCGGAGTTAGCCGTTATTTGGCTGGTTTCCGCTGTATTGCTGTCGGCTGCATAGGCAGGGTGCGCCTGGGGGTGATGGTTCTGCGCACCGAGGAATTGGCGTACGCGCTCCATCCAGGGCTCGGTATGGCGACGAATCTCGGCATCATCTTCGAGGATTTGCTGGATCAGTCCATGCTTGTGCAGCAGTTCGGACATGCTCAGGGAGAGGTTCTCGTCGTTTGCCATCAACTCGTCGCGCAGTACCGCCACGCGATGCTCCAGCTCAACCAGGCTGTTCCAGTCGTTGGCTCGGGCAGCGTTCACCATGCGCTGGGACAAAGCGCAGATTTCTTCGTAAAGGTCGATTGGGGTAGGCATTGACCAAATGGTAGCGACTAGGCCGTGGCCTTGTTGCAGGAAACTGCGGCATGATCGTCGGCTATTTCTACTCAGGCCAACAGGCAGGCAGGTCGCAGGGCGAATCGCGAAAGATTGCGGCAGTACCGCGCCTTGGCTGGAGCACGCGGGGATGGGTGGTAATTTGACGAAAATTTATTTATATTTCATTGGGTTATATAATTTTTTGTTGTCTGTATCCTGCCGACATTGACATGGTTCCCGGTGATTTCAGGGCGGGTGCAAAGGCATTTGCGAAGAAAGAGGGGGAATTTCGGGCTTTGGCAGGCGATGCTTGAAGAGCAGTCAGTGCTGTTAGTGCTCACTTCTATGGATAAGTGCTAGGATTTGAACTTGGGGGTATCTGGAAAATGAACAAGGCATTCGTTAAGGAATCCGATGAAGCGGATGAGTCCGACGCGGAAGGGGTTTCCGAGACACCGTTACCCGCAGGCATCAAGAATTACATGACGGTACGCGGCCATGCGGCGTTGCGCACCGAGTTCGAGCAGTTGGTGAAAATTGAGCGACCGGGTCTGGTGCAGGTGGTGTCCTGGGCGGCGGGCAATGGCGATCGCTCGGAAAATGCCGATTACATTTATGGCAAAAAGCGCTTGCGCGAGATTGATCGCCGCATCCGCTTTTTGACCAAGCGGCTGGAATCCGCCGTGGTGGTCGATCCGGCGGCGCAGGAAAATTGCGCGCAGGTATTTTTTGCGGCAACGGTGACCGTATGCGACGCCGAAGGCGGCGAGGCGACGTATCAGATTGTTGGCATCGACGAGGCGGACGCGAGCGCCGGCCGCATCAGCTGGATTTCGCCACTGGCCCGCGCCCTGCTCAAGGCGCGCGCGGGCGACACGGTGAAGTTCGAAAGCCCCGGCGGTGTGCGCGCGCTTGAAGTCATCGAAATTCGCTACGAGTAATTCAACGTGCATTAAACCGATGCGAATCGTGATGAAGCCTCATGCTTCGCGCCGGATCATGTGATTGACCCACAGCACCAGGCCAAACAGGATCATCGCGCCGGCCTGATGGGCCGCAGCCAGCGCCACGGGAACGCGCATTACCAGGGTGCCAATGCCGAGGCCGACCTGCACGCCCAGCCAGACCAGCAGCAGTGTGGCTGCGGGGCGGGCGTGAGGAAACTCTCTGCCTGCCCGCCAGGCAAACCACGGGATGAGGCCCAGCAAGGCCCAGGCAATCAGGCGATGATCAAACTGCACGGTAGCCATGTTGCTGAAGAAGTTGAGCCACAGCGGTTCAAGCAGGAAAATTTCCGGCGGCGCGAAATGCCCGTTCATCAGCGGAAACGTGTTGTAGGCGAGTCCGGCATGAATGCCGGCGACCAGCGCGCCGGAGAGCGCCATGAGGAATACGAGCGCCACCAGCCCGGCGCCGAGACAGTGCGTAAAAATTCCCGCAGGGACGCGCAGCGCTGGTTTGAATCCGTTTCTGGACGCTGGCGATGCGACGGTTTTTCTGTGACGCGTTTGCAGCAACCCCAGCGCCGTCCATAGCATCAGCCCGAAAATGAGGAAGGCGAGCCCCAGATGGGCCGCCAGCCGGTATTGCGAGACGCGCGGATCATCCACCAGTCCGCTTTGCACCATGTACCAGCCTATCGCCCCTTGCAACCCGCCAAGGAAAAAGAATCCAAGCGCCTTCCACGCCAGCCGGCCACGCAGCTGGCCGCGCACGAGGAACCAGAGGTAGGGCACGAAAAACACCACGCCGATAAACCGCCCTGCAAGCCGATGCGCCCATTCCCACCAGAAAATGAACTGGAAACCTGTCAGCGTCATATCGTGATTGCGCAGGCGAAACTCGGGCGTTTGCTGATACTTGGCGAACAGTTCCTGCCAGTGCCCCTCGTTAAGTGGCGGCAGAGCGCCGATCAGCGGTTGCCATTCGACGATGGAAAGCCCGGCGTGCGTCAGCCGCGTCACGCCGCCGATGACCAGCGTGGCGAATACCATCGCACAACAGGCCAGCAGCCACCATGCCACGGCGCGCGGAGCGGAGTTTCCGTTATTTATCTTCATCAGCTACCCAATGCCCTGATTTGCCGCCCGATTTTTCCAGCAGGCGGATTTCCTCAATTGCCATGCCGCGATCCACGGCCTTGCACATGTCATAAATGGTGAGGAGTCCAACCGAAGCCGCAGTCAGCGCTTCCATCTCCACCCCGGTACGGCCGACAGTCTCGGCGGTGACATCAATGCTGACCCGGCTGTGTGCGGCATCAAGCGTGAACTCCACCGCCACGCGGGTAAGCGCGACCGGGTGGCACAACGGAATCAGCTCGGGCGTGCGCTTGCTGCCCTGAATGGCGGCGATGCGCGCAATGCCGAGCACGTCGCCTTTCTTTGCCGTGCCGTTCTCGATCAGGGAAAAAGTGGCCGGCGCCATGCGGATGCTGCCGCGCGCGCGCGCGCTGCGGAGGGTTTCCGGTTTGCCGCCGACATCGACCATGCGCGCATGGCCGGCGTCGTCGAAATGCGTTAATGGGCGTGTTGGCGGATGCATGCAATACCTTGTCACAATCTGTCGTCGCAGAGCCGCTATCATAGCGGGATGAATCCACGCCCGCTTGCCCTTGGTCTGCTGCTGGCCTTCGCTATGCCGTCTCCATTGATGGCCGATGAATTGCCTGATCTGGGGGAGGTGGCTCAGGTTGATATGTCCCCGGCGATGGAGCGTCGCATTGGCGAACAAGTCATGAACGAGATTCGTCGCGATCCTGCCTGGCTCGGCGATGCGGAGGTCAATGCCTACCTCAACCGTCTTGGCAACCGGCTGGCGACGCATAGCGAGGAACCGCGCCAGAGCTTCGAGCTGTTTGCCCTGCGCGATTCGACACTGAATGCCTTTGCCATGCCGGGAGGCTTTATCGGTGTGCATACCGGATTGATTCTTGCGGCCGAATCCGAGTCCGAGCTGGCCTCGGTGCTGGCGCATGAAATCTCCCATGTCACCCAGCATCACCAGGCGCGCATGATGAACAAGGCCGGGCAGGGGCAGGTCGCGAGCATCGCCGCGCTGGTCGTAGCCGTTCTCGCCGCGCGCAGCAACCCCGATGTGGCGATGGGTGCGGCAATGACCGGCCAGGCTGCGAGCATTCAGAACCAGCTCAACTACTCGCGTGATTTCGAGCGCGAGGCCGACCGCATTGGCCTCGGCTTGCTGGAGCGATCAGGCTACGATGTCCGCGGCATGGAGAGCTTTTTCGAGCGCCTGCAAAAATTTGGCCGGCTGTATGACAACAATGCACCAAGCTACTTGCGTACCCATCCGCTGACTACCGAGCGGCTGGCGGATATCGGTAATCGCATTCAGGGATGGCCTTACAAGCAGGTGCCGGATTCACTCGAATTCCAGCTGGTACGCGCCAAGCTGCGCGCCCATGAGGGTTCAGCGCAGGATGCGGTGACGTACTTTGCGAGCCGGCTCAAGGATCGCACATTCTCCGGCAATGAAGCGGCGGTGCGTTATGGGCTGAGTCAAAGCTATTTGCGCGTCGGCAACATGGCGGCGGCCGAGCGCGAACTGGCCGAATTGCGGCGGCTGAAGACGGACTCGCCGATGATTGCAACGCTGGCCGCCGAGTTGCGCATGAAGCAGAAGGATGTTCCCGCAGCGGTACAGATTCTGCGCGCCGCGTACAGCCGTTATCCGCAGGAACGGGCCGTGGTTTATGCGTTGATTGACGCCTTGCTCACCGTGCATCAGCCGCAAGAGGCGCTGAAAGTGGCGACCGATGATTTGCTTGGCTACTCGGCGGATGCCGCCGTACACGCCCTGCAAGCGAAGACTTATGCCGCACTGGGCCGGCAGCTGCAACAGCACCGTGCGCAGGCGGAAGCCTATGCGTTGAGCGGACGCCTGCCCGAGGCGATAGAGCAATTGCAACTGGCGCAAAAAGCCACTGACGGCAGTTTCTATGAACAGTCGCAAGTAGATGCCCGGCTGCGTGAATTCCACCAGCGCCTGAAAGAAGAAAAAGGGTTGAAGCAGGACAATAAATGAAAATTCCCTTGGTGTACTATCTGCTTCCTTTCGGCGGGTATTCCGCAGCGTTGAAGCGCCATTTTTTACACAGGAGATAGGGCATGGCAAGTATGTCAAACCTGACTGAAGCATCGACCAGCAAGTACGCGCACATCAAGGAAGGCAAGCTTGACCTGAAGCTGCATTACAACGAAGCGGGACAGGGCGATGCGGTCATCATGCTGCATGGCGGCGGTCCCGGCGCGGGCGGATGGACCAACTTCTCGCGCAATATCGGGGCGTTTGTTGATGCCGGTTTTCGCGTCATCGTGCTCGACTGCCCAGGCTTCAACAAGTCCGATCCGATTGTGACGGATGAATCGCGCGGCCTGCTCAATGCATGGGCGGCCAAGGGGTTGATGGATGTACTGGGCATCAAGAAAGCCCACCTCGTGGGCAACTCGATGGGCGGCCTGACCTCGCTTGTTTTCGCGCTCGAATATCCGGCGCGCCTGGACAAGCTGATTTTGATGGGATCGGCCGGCCTGGGTAAAAGCATGTTTTCGCCTATGCCGCTGGAAGGCATCAAGCATCTGTTCAATCTGTACAGGAATCCGTCGCTGGATGCGTTGAAGCGCATGATGGACGTGTTCGTTTACGACCCCGCAACGATTACCGAAGAGCTGCTTCAGGGACGCCTTGAGAACATGCTGCGTAACGATGGCGAACATCTGAAGAACTTCGTCAAGAGCATGGAGAAAAATCCTGGGGCGCTAGCGACCGATCTCTCGCCGCGCCTGGGTGAAATCAAGGCGCCGACGCTATGCGCCTGGGGCCGTGACGATCGCTTCGTGCCGCTTGATACCGGACTGAAGGTGCTCTGGGGCATTCCCGACGCCAGGTTGCATGTGTTCAGCATGTGCGGCCACTGGGCGCAGTTTGAGCATGCGGATGAGTTTAATCGTCTGGCGATAGACTTCCTCGTGCACTGACGCAGGCCACCTGGCCAGATTCCCGTATCTGGTTGTCCGTCCCGCTGTGCAGCTGCATGCCAAAGCCATTGGCATGCAGCAATTCACCGGCCTTGGTGGATAGTGCTGCGCCCACTTCCCGCCTTGTGCATCGCCCGGTTGCGCGGCTCGATCCCTTCGCTGCCGCCAGCGTCGTCTGCCTCGTCGTCTTGTCCCTGGCGATCAGCACGCTTCATCTGGCTTCATGGCCAAGAAATTGTTCGCCGCTTGTTTGGCATCTCCTTGGATGGTTGACTTAAGTCAACTGGTCTTGCCTCGGATTTTCTTAGAATTTGCATCGCATCCTTTGCCAGTTTGGAAGCCCTCCGGTTGGAGAACATGAAGCTTCGAGGGTGATCTTTCTTTTTTGTGCGGATGCACGTTTGCCTAAATAAAAAAGAAGGGGAGATCAAAATGGCTGTGTCTCGACTGGGCTACTTGAGCATCCGGGCTCTGGATCTTGCCGCCAGCGAAAAGCACTACACCGAAGTCGTCGGTTTGCGCGTCACTGGCCGGTGTCCGGGGCAGGTTTATCTGCAGGCGCATGAATCGCAGGATCATCATTGCATCATCCTGAATGCTTCCGACCGTGCCGGGCTCGACCATGTCGGCTTCAAGGTCGATGACCCGGACGATTTGAGCGAAGCAGAAGCGGCAGCCAAGACCTGGGGCTTAAAAACCTGGCGCGTTGCGAAAGATGATGTCATGGCGCAAGGTGAGGGACTCAAGATCGAGCTTCCCTCCGGACATGTCTTCAACCTCTTTTATCACGCCGAGAAGGTGGGCTACTCCTACGGCATGAAAGACCCGGACATCATTCTTGACAGCCTGGTCGGGATAACCCCCGTCACCCATCTGGATCACGCCTTGCTGGCCGGAAATAATTGCGACAAATCGGCAAAATTCCTGCAGGACGTGCTGGATTTCAACCTGACCGAAACGATTCTTGGTCCGGACGGCGATATTTTCGCCTTCTTTCTGACAGTCAGCAGTACCGTCCACAACGTGGCGTTTGCTCCCGGGCCTCCGAATAGCCTGCATCACGTCGCTTTTTATGTGAATGACCGGGCTGACGTCATCCGCCGGGTCGATATGCTCAAGCATCGCAAGGTCGCTACGTTCGATTACGGCATCAGTCGCCATGGAATCGGCGGGGTATCCACCACTTATTTCCATGATCCGTCGGGCAATCGCAATGAATTCCAGTGTGGCATTTACGAGGCGCCGACCATCCGCGGCAAAGTGCCGCCCATCGTTTGGGCCGGAGAAAACATCCCGCGCGGCGCGTTCTATTACGAGAACGCAATTGTTGCCAACTTCTTTGAAGTAGTGACCTGACTGAATCCCGCTCGCTGAATTGATGTTGAGGGGAAGGAGAGGTAGAAATGGCATTGCTTCATCGAGGCGTACATCGCCTGGGCTACGCGCGGATTGCCGTGAAGGATTCCCGCTTTCTGAAAACACGCGAGCTTCATTTATTCCAAATAAAGGGGAGTTTTTATGCTGCAAAAAATTACGTTAACCCATGAAGAAGCGATCAAGCGCGCTGAATATGTCGGACAGATTGCAGAGGCCGAGCTTTTTGAAGCCGATCGCAATAATGGTTATTCGAACAAGCTCAAAGATGCCATCCACGAAACCCAGTTGCATCGTTTGTTAAGGCCGAAACGCTATGGTGGCTTCGGGATGGGGCACGACACCATGGCGGAAGTGGTGCGCACGGTGGCGCAGCACAGCGTTTCCGGCGCGTGGGTGACTTACTTCATGCCGTTGCACGAAACCTGGGTCGCCATGTTGCCGCCCAAGGCGCGGGAAGAGATTTTTGCCACGGATGAATTTGTTTCTGACATCTTCTTCCCGGTTGGAAAAATCGAATACGTCGACGGTGGCGTGCGCATTAGCGGCGAATGGAAATGGGGCAGCGGAATCGATTTTTGCGGCTGGATAGGCTTGGGTGCAATGATTGACGTTCCCGGACAAAAAGGCGGGCCGCAACCTTGCCTGGTAACGGTCAAGGTATCGGAAGGAAAAATCATCAAAGACTGGAATGCGTTTGGCCTGAATGGCACGGGGAGCAACTCATTCGTTGTCGATAATGTTTTCTCGCGTTGGGACATGGTGCTGCCATTGGGTGCGATCAAGCGGAATACGGTGCCTATCGGTGGCGAGTATGACCCCCGCGAGCCGGTGTATCGTGTGCCTTTTGGCCCGGCATTCTGCGTGGGCTTTGGTGCAATCTGCACGGGCGCCGCGCAACGCTTGCAACGGGAGCTGCACGAGCGCATCCGTGGCCGGCAGCGTGTCGTGCTTGGCATGAAGGAGTGGGAATCTCCCGTGGCACAGCGCAATCTGGGCGAAGTGACGACACAGGTCGAAACCATTGAGGCGCTTTTTGGAAGGTATGTGAAGCAACTTGAGGTTTGGTGCAAGGAGGGTAAGACTACGATACAACCCGACGAGGAAGCGCGCATGGCGGCCTGGCGGTCGTCCATTTCCCGGAGCGCATCGCAAGTCGGATTCCGTGCGCTGGAACTCTTGGGTGGCGCGGCCGCTTATCGGGGCGATCTGATTGAAGTCTTTGCTCGCGACCTGTTCATGGTTTCCATCCACGTGGGCCAAGCCTACGAAGACCACATGATGTTCTATGGACGCGCTCAATATGGCATGAGCCAGCATCCTCTGGTGTAAAACCCGCTGCAAAACAGTCGCAATCAAGCTGCCCGGTGTATTCATCGGGCAGCTTTTTTCCTGTTATTTCATGACCATGGCGGCGCGCCGAACCAAGCGGCGCAAGCCCCTATAAACCAGCGCCAATCAGTGCAGTGCCAGGTTTCAAATGGTAAGAAAAAGTCTTTCCTTGACCTTGATCAAGTTGTTTCGCTTCTTTCTCTTCCAAGATAAGCCCTGCGGTAGCGGATGGGCGGCTTTGTCAGTCTTCATTTCGAAAGATTAACTCGTAGGAGGTTTACATCATGGCGGTAGTCACTGAATTAGGGTATCTGGGTTTGGGCGTTTCGGATATGAACGCATGGCGCGAATATGCAGCCAGTGTGCTGGGACTGCAAGTCGTCGATGAAGGCGAAAAGGATCGTTTTTACCTGAGGATGGACTATCAGCATCATCGCATTACGGTGCACAACAGCGGCACGGATGACCTGGATTATCTGGGCTGGCGTGTTGCCGGCCCGGAAGAGTTCGAGCAGATGAAACGCCAGCTGGAGGCGGCGAGGGTCGAGTTCCGGCAGTGCGATGCTGCCGAATGCGAAGAACGCAGAGTGCTTGATCTCATCAAGTTTCTTGATCCCGGTGGCAATCCTTCCGAGATTTATCATGGACCATTGATCGATTATCACAAACCTTTCCATCCGGGACGGGGCATGCATGGCCGATTTGTGACCGGTGACCAAGGCCTTGGACATCTTATTCTCAGGCAAACAGATGTACAAAAAGCTTACCGGTTTTACGTTGATGTGATGGGGATGCGGGGGTCGATCGAGTATCACCTCCACGTGCCACAGGCGGGAATCATTGCCAAGCCTGTTTTCATGCATTGCAATGACCGCGATCATACGGTGGCCTTCGTCGGGGGACCGGCACCGAAACGCATCAATCACCTGAAGTTTGAAGTTGATAACCTGGACGATATCGGCATGACCCATGATATCGTCAGGGACAGAAAACTTCCGGTTCATCTGAAACTCGGCAAGCATGCCAATGACCACATGCTGACCTTCTATCATGTCAATCCATCAGGCTGGCTGGTTGAATATGGCGGTGTGGGCCGCAAAGCCACACACCAATCGGAGTATTACGAATATGACATGTGGGGGCATGACAATGAGGCTCCGGGTTTTGGCCTGGACCTGCAGTTACGCTATAACTGGGCAAAGAAATAAATCAATGTGACGGCCTTTCCGGCGTTATTGCTGCAAAGGGCAGTGTTTTCTGGTTTTGGGTTTTGTCTTTTTTATAAATAAAAGTCGGCGCCGACAATACGGCGATCACGCGAAGCTGCATGCAGCGGGCAGGTTAACGCCATTCAGCTTTATGGAAGCGGCGAGGCGCCGAACCATGCGTTGTGGTAGTAAAGAACGATGGCGTAGGCCGCCAGGCTTGCGGCGAAGATCGGCTGGTTGATTTCACTGAGTACGAGGCGGTTGCGGCCCGTCAGGATGGCGAGAAACGGGATATGCGACGTTTGCCGGGAAAATCCATCCCATGCGGCGCCATATTTATTGCGGTATTTGCGCTCCATGTTCAAAGGGCCGATCAAGCCCTGGAAGGCGAAGCTGCCGAACAGAAGATGCGCAGCCCAGTCGCCATTGATAATGAAATGCGCGAGCCCCCACAAACCAAGGCCGATCAGCGCCGGATTGCGAGTGATGCGCAAAATGCCGCCCACTTTCACCTGGTCTGGTTCGTTCTGGGTAAGGATGCTCATGTTTTTAGCGAAGGCCCCCACGCCCAAAAGAATAAAGGCAAACGCCATCAAGGCCAGAGAAAACGGCTTGAGCATGTCGGCCTTGCCCCATGTCTCGATGTAGGGTGCATGGGCAAAGGCCCAGCCCATCCAGACGAGGCTCACGGCGATGGCCAGGGAAAAAGCCATCCTGAAGGGCTTTTCACCTGTGCGAGAAACAATTACGCCGCGCAGGGGACTGCCGGCAATGATCCAGTGCAAACCAAGAAACAGGGCGCAGGCTGCGGCGAGTGAAGACATTTTTTCTCCCCGGGGATTTCATATAAGGAACGAAGCGAAAAGGCTAACATTTCTGGTGTTTTGTGTTCCAGGCAATAACGAACCAGTTGACCTGTGTCAATAGAATTTTTTGGCGGGGCAATAGTGTTCACCATCTGCCGAAAAAAGCTCCACGAATACTCATGTCCCGCACATGGGGATACGCGTGAAGCGATCTTGTTTTCTGCGGGGATGGGTTGGTTAGCTTTGCAGCATAAGTAACGTAGAGGAGAATTTATCATGGCGATACTTGGCAGACTGGATTGGTACGACATTGCGCGCACCACGAACTGGACGCCGCAATATGTCCGGGAAGACGAATTGTTTCCCCCGCAAATGTCAGGCAGCATGGGGATTCCCCTGACAGAATGGGAAAGTTATGATGAACCCTACAAGCAGACGTATCCCGAATATGTGAAGGTGCAGCGGGGAAAGGATGCGAATGCGTATTCCGTCAAGGCCGCGCTTGAGCGCAGCAACATCTATGAAAAAGCTGACCCGGGTTGGCAATCTGTCCTGAAACTGCATTACGGCGCCTTTCCGCGTGCTGAGTATTCTGCTTCCACGGCTGAAGCCCGGATGGTGCGTTTCGGCAAGGCTCCTGGCATGCGCAACATGGCGACGCTGGGCATGATGGATGAAATGCGGCACGCCCAGCTTCAGTTGTACTTCCCGCACGAGCTTTGCCCGAAAGACCGCCAGTTCGACTGGGCGCACAAGTCCTACGACACTGACCATTGGGCCATCGTTGCCTCGCGCCACCTGTTTGACAACATGATGACGACGCGAGGAGCCACAGAGGTGGGGTTGATGCTGACCTTTGCTTTCGAGACGGGATTTACCAACATGCAGTTCCTGGGGTTGGCAGCCGATGCGGCGGAGGCAGGCGACTGGTCGTTCTCGAACCTGATCTCGAGTATCCAAACCGATGAATCGCGTCATGCCCAGATTGGCGGCCCGCTGGTTTCCGTACTGATTGCAAACGGCAAGAAGGCCGAAGCGCAAAAACTGATTGATATCGCGATTTGGCGCGCCTGGCGCTTATTTGCGGCGGTGACAGGCGCCATGATGGATTATTTCACTCCGCTTGCGGACCGCAAGATGTCCTTCAAGGAGTTCATGCAGGAATGGATCGTGAGCCAGTTCGAACGATCCTTGCTTGATCTGGGGCTTGATAAGCCCTGGTACTGGGATCAATTTATCGCCGAACTTGATTATCAAAGTCATGCCATGCAGATGGGATTCTGGTTCTGGCGGCAAATCATGTGGTGGAACACTCCGGCAGGCGTGACGCCGGAAGAGCGCGCCTGGCTTGAAGAGAAATACCCGGGCTGGAATGACACTTTTGGTACATGTTGGGATGTCATTACGGACAATCTGCTCAAGGGCGAACGTGAGATGACGTACCCTGAAACCTTGCCAATGCTTTGCAATATGTGTCAATTGCCGATTGCTTCGGCACCCGGTTCCGCCTGGAAAGTGCGGGATTATCCTCTCGAACATAAAGGTCGCGCGTATCACTTCTGCTCAGAAGGCTGCAAATGGTGTTTTGAACAGGAGCCGGAGCGTTATGAAGGGCATTTGTCCCTCATCGACCGTTTTCTCGCCGGCATGATTCAGCCAGCGAATCTGGCCGGGGCGTTGAAGTACATGGGTCTTCAGCCGGGCGAGATTGGCGACGATGCCCACAACTATGCCTGGGTTGAAAAAATCCGCGCCGCCCGTCAAAAGGCCGCTGCCTGAAACTGGTGATACGTGAATAACGGCAGAGGCCTCAAATGCTCTTTGAGGCCTCCCTTGTATTTAAGGAGGTGCCCGCGCCGCACCAAAAATAGTCGGTGCTGGTGATACGGCGAAGCGAATTTGAAGAAAAAGTGGCGCGGGATTTCATCTGCCTGATTGCGCCTGCGCCTGCGTCTCTCCGATCCAGTCTGGCCAACCGGCCTTCAGATTGGCTTCGCGGGCCAGCTTCCGCTCCGCAGGAGACGCGTACTTGAGGTCCCACTCCTTGAGCCGGGGCTGGACAATGTAACGATCCCATACCCAGGGAATGAAGGCGGCCGGAGCGCAGACAAAGACACTGGGCATTTCCGGCGCGCCCTTATGCACTTGCAGCTTGTAGAACGGCAGGAAACCATCGCGGTGATGATCGATATGGTTGGTGATTTCCAGACCCGCGATGCGTGAAACGGCCGAGAAGTGATGCCACGTGTGATGGTCTTCAATGGGTCCGCCAGATACCCTTTGCAGACCGTAGTGTTGCAAATAGTTGAGCGCTTCGAGCAGCAGTTTGGTCGCGGCCATTGCCAGCAGGGCGATTACCCCGGCCAGCCAGCCAGCGTAGATACCGATCGCCAGCGGTACGCCGAATACCGCGACGATTCCCCAGAAAACGATGCTGTCTGGCCCCCACACGCTCTTTCCTTGTGCCGATAGCCGACGCTTCTCAAGTTCATAGGTGTCGTGATAGGCGCCTTTGGTGGCGCGTAGGATGAACTCATAAAATTTTTCGCCGCGGTAGGGTGTGTCGCTGTCCTTTTCGGTATCGAAGTAGAGATGGTGGGTGTGGACATGTCCGATGGCGCGGTGGGGATCGAAGAAAAAAGTTGCCGCTATGTTGGCCAGGAGTCGTTCGAAAGCGCTTCGCCGGTGCATCAGTTCATGGGCAATCGGCAGATTGGGCACCGCGCTGATCCAGACGAGGCTGGCAAAGCAGCCTGCCAGGGCAAGGACAACGCGGGTGTCGGCGCCGAACCCCTGTTGCATGCGCCACGCGAACATGCCATACATGACGATCATCAGGATGACATGAAGATACAGCGGCAAATCGGCCCAGAACGGGTGCCTGATTGTGCGGTTGGCGTAGTCTTTGGGCAACAACAGATCGACTATCAGCAGGCCGAGGTAAGTCGATGCGCCAAGCCAGACCCATTGCCCCCCGAGGTAAAACCCAAGAATTGCAATCAGCACCAGCGCCGTGTTCAGATAGTAGCGTAAGTAATCCATGATCCTTTCCTTTCCAAGGCGCAGTTGTGAATCATTCGCCGCATTGACGGCGGAAACCGGCGCGCCCGCAACCTGCCGGTATCATCTTTCCGGTCCGGAGTGCGGGCGTTTTGCCTTTAGGGGGCATCAGTATTCGACGTCAGGTGTAAACCTCGGTGAATGCCGGGTTCAATTCCCGCGTGTGGTAGAAGATGGCCTGCCCGAGATGCGACTCGTCCCATGTCGTCACGGGGCGATCGGGCTGGGCGAGATAGCCGAGTCCGGCAAAGGTTTCGTTGCGGTTGCCGCTCGGATCGTAGAAGTAAATCGTTTCGCCGCGGGTGATGCCATGCCGTGTCGGCGCGACATCGATCTTTACCTTGTTCTTCGACATCACATCCGCTGCCTTGAGAATGTCATGCCAGCTGTCGAGGAAGAACGCGATGTGGTGCAAGCCATTGCGCGGACCCGCCACAAAAGCCAGGTCATGGGGCGTTGTGCTGCGGAATAGCCAGGTCGCAATCTGCACTGACTTGTCGTGGCCGAGCATCACCTGCTCGGATAAATGGAAATCCAGCACCTCCATGGCGAACTTGGTGTTTTCCGCCACCTTGTTGATGCCCTTCTCCGGATTCATTTCGCACATCAAAAGGCAGTGATCGAGCCAGTGCGCCCCGGCGCCGCGAATATCGTCCGGCCACGGGTCGGGGTTGTCCGAGCCGACGTCGGTGCCGACGAGTTCTTTCTTGGCGTAAAGGCGCATGTCATGGCCGCTGGGCAGGTTGAATTTGAGGGCGCGGCCGACAAAGGGCATGCTGCCTGCAGGCAGCATTTCGGTTTTGATTCCGTAAGCTTCGATGCGTTTTTTCAATGCATCGAGATCGGCGTCGTGCTCGACCTTGTATGCGACATGGTTAACGCCGGCATGGTCGGCAGGCGAAAGAATCAGCGAATATTTATCCCACTCATCCCAGCACTTCAGATAGACATTGCCTTGTGCATCCTTGTGCGTAGCTTTCATGCCGATGACTTTTTCGTAATGCTTTAACGCCGCATCCATATCCATGACGCGGATATTGACGTGGCCGATCCTCATGATGCCCATCGTGATCTCCTTTGCGATTGGGATGAACCAAGAAAAACCTCCTCGATCGCGCGCTACTGGTACGGCAATCGCGACCCTGTACCAATAATCATGACATTGGCCCCTCCCTCATGAATTGATTTAGGTCAAAGGACAGCCTTTCCCCACCATGCCTGCAAAAAAAGGCTTCGGTTGACTTAAGTCAAAGAGTGCATGGGCCGGTACTCCATAGAATGAAATTGTTTTCTGCTAGTTGCATTTCATTTATTACGGAGGAAATATCCACCATGAACGCACCCCTATCACTCGAAGCATTAAAGCAAGGCAAGCTGAAGCAATTATTGGCTGATCTGG
>CAZQTB010000016.1:0-51336 GCA_964596295.1 uncultured Rhodocyclaceae bacterium
ACGGCGCCTTCGTCGAGATCGAGCCGGGCATCGAAGGCCTGGTGCACGTCTCCGAAATGGACTGGACCAACAAGAACATTCATCCCACCAAGGTTGTCCAGCTGGGCGATGAAGTCGAAGTGATGATTCTTGAAATCGACGAAGACCGCCGCCGCATCTCGCTGGGCATGAAGCAGTGCATACCCAACCCGTGGGAAGATTTCGAGATGAACCACAAGAAGGGCGACAAGGTGAAAGGCATCATCAAGTCGATTACCGACTTTGGCGTTTTCATCGGCCTGCCGGGCGGCATTGATGGCCTGATCCATCTGTCCGACCTGTCATGGACGGTCGCCGGCGAAGAAGCCAAACAGAACTTCAAAAAGGGTGACGAGCTCGAAGCCGTGGTGTTGGCCATCGACGTCGAAAAAGAGAGGATTTCCCTCGGCGTCAAGCAGCTTGACGGCGATCCTTTCACCAGCTTTGTCGCCACCCACGACAAGAACAGCCTTGTTTCCGGCACGGTGAAGAGCGTCGATCAGCGCGGCGCAGTGATCAACCTCGGCGATGACGTGGAAGGTTATCTGCGCGTTTCCGAATTTTCGCGCGAACGCACCGAAGACATGACCCAGCACCTGAAGGCGGGCGATGCGGTTGAGGCCATGATCATCAACGTGGATCGCAAGACGCGTTCGATCAATCTTTCGATCAAGGCCAAGGATCAGGCGGAGCAGGCGCAGGCAATCCAGAAACTGGCATCCGAGGGCGCAGGCAATGCGGGCACGACCAGCCTCGGCGCTTTGCTTAAAGCCAAGCTCAAGCAACAGTAAGCCTGTTTCGATCCCATGACCAAATCGGAGCTTATCAACCGGCTGGCGGAACACTTCCCCCAGTTGGGCGTGAAAGACGCCGATTTTGCGGTGAAGGTTCTGCTCGAAGCGCTCTCCGCGGCACTGGTGCGCGGGGACCGCATCGAAATCCGCGGTTTTGGCAGCTTTGCGCTGAACTATCGCCCGCCACGGATTGGCCGCAACCCCAAGTCGGGCGACAAGGTGAGCGTACCTGAAAAATACGTGCCGCACTTCAAGGCCGGCAAGGAGTTGCGGGAACGTGTCGATCTCGGTCATGAGTAACGCCGTTGCGCTGTGGATTAAAGCGGCACCTGTGACAAGGTGCCGCTTTTTTTCGTTACTGCTGCCTGCAGGCTGATTTTTTATGCTGACCTTGTTCAGGCTGTTTCTCTGGTTGCTGCGCGCGGTGGTTTTTTTGGGCCTGTTTGGCCTGGCGATCAAGAACAGCGGGCCGATGGAATTGCGGTTTTTCTTCGGCCAGGAATGGACGTTCCCCGTTGCAGTAGTGATTCTTGCCGTCTTTGCCGTCGGCGTGGCGATCGGACTGACGGCGGCCATTGGCGTTTTCCGCCGTAACAAAAACAACCAGACATCCAAATAAATCGATGGAAATAGAACTCTGGTGGTTGCTGGCTTTACCGGGCTTTTTCGTGCTCGGCTGGATTGCCGCCCGCATCGACATCAAGCAACTGGTGAATGAGTCGCGCGCATTGCCGCACTCCTACTTCAAGGGGCTGAATTTCCTGCTCAACGAACAGCCCGACCAGGCCATCGAAGCCTTTATCGAAGCCACCCGCGTCGATCCTGAAACCATCGAACTGCACTTCGCGCTGGGCAGCTTGTTCCGCCGGCGCGGCGAGACTGATCGCGCCATTCGCGTGCATCAGAATCTGATTGAACGCGACGGGCTGGGCGCGCCGCAGCGCTTGCATGCATTGTCCGAGCTGGGGCAGGACTATCTCAAGGCCGGACTGCTGGATCGCGCCGAAGAGATTTTTCTCAAGCTGCGCGGCACCGAGCGCGACGAGGAGGCGCTCAAAAGCTTGCTGGAAATCTACCAGCAGGAAAAGGAATGGGCCAAAGCCATCATCATCGCCGAGGCGTTGCCGAACCATGCCGATCACCTGTGGCAGAAGGCGGTGGCCGAGTTCCGCTGCGAAATGGCGGCCAATGAAATGGTGAATGGCCATCACGACGCGGCGCGCCGCCTGCTGGATACGGCGCTGGCGAACAACCGCAAATGCGTGCGCGCTTTGCTGCTGCTGGGCGACCTCGAAGCAAAAGTCGGCGCTGGCGAGGCGGCGATTGATTGCTGGAAACGCATCGAACAGCACAATCCGGTGTATGTCGCGCTCGTCGCCGAACGCCTGATGAATGCGTACAGCCAGTTGGGGCGCAAGACGGATGGCATCGAGCTGTTGCGCGCCTGGCTTGAGCGCCACCCGTCGCTCGATCTGCTGGAAGCCGTATTCCGCGTCGAGCTTGAGGAGGGCCGCGTGGAAGAAGCCTATCAACTGGTGCGCGATGAGTTGCGGCGCAACCCAACCCTGCTGGGGCTGGAAAAGTTTCTCGAGGCGCAGATTCTGGTGTCGCCGCTGGCGCGCCGCCCCGACCTGGAACTGGTCAAACACCTGATCCATACGCATACCCGCCGCGTGGCGCGCTATCGTTGCGATGCGTGCGGTTTCAAGGCCCGCCAGTTCTATTGGCGTTGCCCCGGTTGCGGCGGCTGGGAGACCTATCCGCCGAAGCGTACTGAAGAATTCGACATCACACCCTGAATCATGAAAATCACCGTTATTGGCACCGGCTATGTCGGTCTTGTCTCCGGAACCTGCCTTGCCGACGTCGGCAACGATGTTCTTTGCCTGGATGTGGATGCCGCGAAAATCCGCATCCTCAAGGCGGGCGATATCCCGATCCACGAGCCGGGGCTGGAGGCCATGGTGCAGAAGAACATCGCCGCCGGCCGGCTGCGCTTTACCACCGACCTTGCGGAAGCGGTCGCCCACGGCGTATTGCAGTTCATCGCCGTCGGTACGCCGCCCGATGAAGACGGTTCGGCCGATCTGCAATACGTGCTTGCCGCGGCGCGCAACATCGGACGCCACATGCAGGGCTACAAGGTGGTCGTGGATAAATCCACGGTTCCCGTGGGCACGGCGGACAAGGTGCGCGCAGCGATTGCCGATGAGTTGAAGGCGCGCGGCGCCGCCATTGATTTCAGCGTCGTCTCGAATCCCGAATTTCTCAAGGAAGGCGCGGCGGTACAGGATTTCATGAAACCGGATCGCGTCATCATCGGCGCTGAAGATGCGCGCGCCATCGAACTGATGCGCGAGCTCTACGCGCCCTTTCAGCGCAATCACGAGCGCCTGCTGGTGATGGACGTGAAAAGCGCGGAGCTGACCAAATACGCCGCGAATGCCATGCTGGCCACGCGCATCAGCTTCATGAACGAACTGGCCAACCTGGCGGAAAAGCTGGGGGCCGATATTGAACTGGTGAGAAAAGGCATCGGCTCCGACCCGCGCATCGGCTTCGATTTTCTCTATCCCGGCGTCGGCTACGGCGGCTCGTGCTTTCCCAAGGATGTGCAAGCGCTGATTCGCACCGCGCAGGAATCGGGCCGGCAATTGCATGTGCTGCAAGCCGTTGAGAAAGCCAACGATGCGCAAAAAACCGTGCTCGCGCAAAAGATCACCAGGCGCCTGGGCGCCGACCTGACCGGCAAGACGATTGCGCTGTGGGGGCTGGCGTTCAAACCGAATACCGACGACATGCGCGAGGCCCCGAGCCTTGCGCTGATTGCCGATTTGCTGGCGTGCGGCGCTTCCGTTTGCGCTTACGATCCGGTAGCCGTGCGCGAGGCGCAGCGCGTTCTCGGCGCCCAGTCGCGCATCCGTTACGCCGCCACGCCGATGGCCGCGCTTGACGGCGCCGATGCGCTGGCCATCGTCACCGAATGGAAGGAATTCCGCAGCCCGGATTTCGATGCCATCAAGGCCACGCTCAAGACGCCGGTGATTTTTGACGGCCGCAACCTGTATGAGCCGGCAACGCCGCGTAAGGCGGGGCTGGAATATTTCGCGATCGGACGGCCATGAACCAGCCGATACCCGATACCGCTGCCGCCCGCATCCTCATTGTGGGCGATGTCATGCTCGATCGCTACTGGTTTGGCGAGGTGTCGCGCATCTCGCCCGAGGCCCCTGTGCCGGTGGTGAAAGTCGAAAAAAGCGAAGAGCGGCCCGGCGGCGCCGCCAACGTGGCGCGCAACTGCGCGGCGCTGGGCGCGCACGCGGCGCTGCTCTCGGTGGTCGGCGCTGACGAGGCGGGGAAAACGCTGGCGCGGCTGATGACGGACGCCAACATCGAATCCAGCCTGCATGAAGACGCCGGGCTCAACACCACGGTCAAGCTGCGCGTCATCGGCCGCCAGCAGCAGTTGCTGCGCATCGATTTTGAAAACACGCCGGATCACGAAGTGCTGCGCGCCAAGCTGGCCGACTTCAGCACCCGTCTTGCCGGCTGCGATGTGGTCATTTTGTCCGATTACGGCAAGGGCGGCCTGACGCACATCACCGAAATGATCCAGCGCGCGCGCGCCGCAGGCAAGCCGGTGCTGGTCGATCCCAAGGGCGACGACTACGCCCGCTATGCCGGCGCCACATTGCTGACGCCCAACCGCACCGAGCTGCGCGAAGTGGCCGGCAGCTGGCGGAATGAAGCCGAACTGGAGGCCAAGGCCCAGCGCCTGCGCAAGGAGCTTGACCTGACCGCCCTGCTGGTCACGCGCAGCGAAGAGGGCATGACCCTGTTTTCCGCTGACGGCGTGCGCCACGAAGCTGCCGTTGCGCGCGAGGTTTATGATGTCAGCGGAGCAGGCGACACCGTCATCGCCACCCTGGCGGTGATGCTGGCCAGCGGGCTGCCGCTGGCGCAGGCCCTGGTGCTGGCCAACCGCGCCGCGGGGATTGTGGTCGGCAAGCTGGGCACCGCGACATGCTCGCTGGATGAACTGAGACGAAACGCCGATTAAAACGCTAACCGAACCATAGAGGCTTCTTATGTATTACGTCGTCACCGGCGCCTGCGGCTTTATCGGCGCCAATCTGGTCAAGGCGCTCAATGCGCGCGGCATTGCCGACATCATCGCGGTCGACAATCTCGCCCGCGCCGACAAATTCAGCAATCTCGCCGATTGCGACATCGCCGATTATCTCGACAAGAAGGAATTTCTCGACATGATCGAACATGGCCAGTTCGACGGCAGCCTGGATGCGATCCTGCACCAGGGCGCCTGCTCCGACACCATGGAAACCGACGGCCGCTACATGATGGCCAACAACTACCGCTATTCGCTGGCGCTGCTGAATTATTGCCAGGAGCAGGAGGTGCCGCTGCTCTACGCCTCGTCCGCGGCAGTCTACGGCAGCGGCGGCGTATTCCGCGAACAGCGCGCGTGCGAAGCGCCGCTTAACATCTACGGCTATTCAAAATTTCTTTTCGATCAGGTAGTGCGCCGCCGCTTGGGTCCGAATATGGCCGGAGCCGATTCCCAGATTGCCGGTTTCCGCTACTTCAACGTGTATGGCCCGCGCGAACAGCACAAGGGGCGCATGGCCTCGGTGGCGTTTCATCACTTCAACCAGTATCGCAGCGAGGGCAAGGTCAGGCTTTTTGCGGGCACTGACGGTTATGCCAATGGCGAGCAGAAACGCGATTTCGTGTATGTCGGCGATGTCGTCAAGGTCAATATGGCCTTCCTGGAAAACGGCGTTTCCGGCATTTACAACCTGGGCACGGGCCGCGCCCAGAGCTTCAACGAACTGGCCGCCGCCACGGTGAATGCCTGCCGCGCGCTGGAGGGCCAGCCGGCCTTGCCGCTCGCCGCGCTGGTGGCCCAGGGCATCATCGAGTACATCGCTTTTCCCGAGGCGCTGCAAGGCAAGTACCAGAGCTTTACCCAGGCCGATCTCGCGCAACTGCGCGGCATAGGCTACACGGGCGAATTTGCCGCCGTCGCAGAGGGCGTCGCCGACTACGTTAACTGGCTGAACAAATGAACCCCCGCGCTTGCCCCATCGACCGATCCGGTGCGCTGCCACTTTGGAGAGCGGGTGTCTTCTTCTTTCTTGAGGCGGCTCGGCGGAAGACACGATGAGCTGGAAAACCCTCGAGGATTTTGTCGGCAATACGCCGCTGGTGCAGTTGAAGCGCATCCCCGGCGCCGATAATGCGCGGCGCAACAACGTGATCCTGGTCAAGCTGGAGGGCAACAACCCGGCGGGGTCGGTGAAGGACAGGCCCGCGCTGTCGATGATCCTGCACGCCGAAGCGCGCGGCGACATCAAGCCGGGCGACACCCTGATCGAGGCCACTTCGGGCAACACCGGCATCGCCCTGGCGATGGCAGCGGCCATGCGCGGCTATCGCATGGTGCTGATCATGCCGGAGAACCAGAGCATCGAGCGGCGCCAGACCATGCAGGCTTTCGGCGCCGAACTGATCCTGACGCCCAAGGCCGGCGGCATGGAAACCGCGCGCGATCTGGCGCAGGACATGGTGCGTGCCGGCAAGGGCATCGTCCTCGACCAGTTCGCCAATGCCGACAACCCCCTGACCCACTACGAGGGAACCGGCCCGGAAATCTGGCGCGACACCGATGGCCGCATCACGCATTTTGTTTCCAGCATGGGCACCACCGGCACCATCATGGGCTGCTCGCGTTTTCTGAAGGAACGGAATCCCGCCATTCGCATCATCGGCTGCCAGCCGGAAGAAGGGTCGCAGATTCCCGGCATCCGCAAATGGCCGGAGGCTTACCTGCCGAAAATTTACGACGGCAGCCGCGTCGACCAGACCGAAAACGTCGGCCAGGCGGCGGCGGAGCACATGACGCGGCGGCTGGCGTGCGAAGAAGGCATCTTCGCCGGCATTTCCTCCGGCGGCGCAGTGCATGTCGCGCTGCGCATTGCGGAGACAGCCGATAACGCGGTGATCGTCAGCATCATCTGCGACCGTGGCGACCGCTATTTGTCGACCGGGGTTTTCCCGGCGTAGCGATTTGCATGAATTTTTCGCAGGATGATTTTGGGGCTACAGCTTCAATGTCAGGCTAGTCGGCTGCCCGCTTGCGGGCAGTTCGCGTTGAGCGAGCAGTTGGAGGCGGGGCGTAGCTTTCGACATAGGCGTCGACGAGGTGACGGATCATGCGTTGATACTGCGTATGATTTTTTGCCGCCTCGGACTTGAAGAACTCAACGCTTCTTTTGCTCAGGGCAAGCGTGACTTTCACCCCTTCTTCGCGAAACGCCAATTGCTCGGGTGGCGGGAGAAAATCCCGAACGACCTTGACATCGCCCAGCGGTTCATTTGTGTACTTGATTTTAGTTTCGGCGTAACGCCTGCTTTCGCTGGCATTAGCCTTCTCTGAAACTCCGCTACGTTCCGTTTTCGCGCTCATAAATTGCCTTGCCTTTCCGCCAGTAACCGGCGCCAATGATACGAATGACACCACCGCGATAAGTAAAGCGGACGGTGAGAATGCCGCCTTCGACCTCGCCGAAACAGAAATAACGCGTCTCGTCTTCGCTGTGTGCAGGGTCTTCGGCGATTACGCGGTGCGGATCGATGAATGCGTATTGCGCCACAGAGAAAGTCACTCCATGCTTCTCCCGGTTTTCGGCATCCTTATTTTCGTCCCACTCGAACCGCGCTTTGTTCATGCGCTTACATTAGCACAGCAACAAGATGAATGCCATATAAAAATATGGTCTTTTGTATGGTTTTCTCAATGTACTAGCTAACCGGCGCGCCGTTTTTTGGCGCGTCCGGTGCGCTGCACGTTGCGTCCGCATCAACGCGGTTATGCGGCGCTACAGACAGCGCTCCGCTGTATAGCATTTCCGACCTGTCTTTATAAAGCCCCCACCTAGGGTTCTTCATTACAAGTTTTTCCGGTCGAGGCGCATATGAACGCTGAATGTTTAAGTTTAGGGACGTTGCGCGGCTTTATCGCGCAGCGTCCCCTGCAACGCCGAGTTAGGCGCTCCACCTTGCGGGCTGGACATTTCTGGCTTGTGTGACGATTGCGGTGAACTCCCAGCGTTGGGCAAAACTACGAAAGCGAGGAATACTCCTGACAACACAATGGTAATGTAGAAAGTGATGACCAAGATATACGCCCTCCTTTTCGGAACCGCGCCCGAGATTGTGCTGGTAAGACGATAGGAAGTAGTTTCCTCAAGCGCTAAGGCTCGACGGACGGCGCCCAAGAGCAAAGGGAAGAAGTAGCCGAGGTCAAGGAAAGCAAACACAACCGTTAATATGACACCCGCGATAGCTATCACTTGAGATGGTGTCGCCCCGATAGTCGTAATGAGTTCGCCCCCCGGACGCCCCACGGCGTAACTGTAAATTGCCACTACGACCGTCACTCCGAACGACCGAAACTTCATTAGTATTTCGTTGAAGTGCATCTGCGTCTTCACGGCAAGCTCATACTCGTTACGAGCAGATTCGCCACCATCAATGCTTTTGTGATCGTCTTCATCCAGAGCCATCTGTTCTCCTCGCGCCTAACGTAGAGCTAACCGGCTCCGCGAAGCGGAGTCCGCGTTGAGCGCCGGGTTGGAACTCATGTTTTCGCCCCTTGTTGATTCTCTTGTAGCCCTTGCAATTCTTTTTGCGCTGCCCTTTGTGTGCCTTTGGTGGCAAGCGAAACGGAGAGGAAAGCTAGAGCCGCAGATAGAGTCAGAATGGAGAAAAGCAGAACAAGAGGCGATTGAAAGAAAAGCGGAAGCGGTAGCGGAGTGTCTTTTGGAATTAGGACTGCCGCAGCTTGAAGAAAAAACGAAAAAACTAGAAATAGCGCGCCGACTATGTATTGCGATCTTTGCATACTGAGTGACCGCATGAGCGTTGGATTGGAGCCAACGATTGCTGCAGAGGCACGGGCAATGTTTTTCGGCTTTGTTGTGACCGCGCCAATGCAGAAGCAGACGCCAGCGACGAAGCCGACTGAAGTAGCCGCTATGTTTAGTGCGGCAGGTAGGTCGCTCATGAGTTCCAACGTAGAGATGAGGCGCGGCCCCACCACAAAAGGAGATGACGAATGACGAACGACCAACAACCACTGAACGAAAACGAAGACTGCCGGGGGCCGTCGCTCTCAACCGTAGGGTTGGGCATGTTGGTTGGTAGCGTGATGTTTGAGCTTAAATCTGAGCCGAACCAAGTAACCGCAATGGATTTTGTCTCGCTGCTTGTTGGTGATGGGTGCATGGTGATTGCTTTTAGCGGTGGGGATAAAACCTATAACTTGGATGACGTGTGCAGGATCACTGTGCGTCCGAATGTGACGCGGCCGGAAAAAAGTAGCGCCGATTGCAAGGATGCGTGAGTGAGTAGGTAATTTTAAGCACAATTTCTCCCGCTTCTGTTGTGGCTGAACCTTCAAGCGAGGACATGAATGGATTTGGAAATAGATAGACGACGAGAGACGAAGGTCTTGGCAAGTTAAGCATTCTTACGGACTCTGGTATTTCTTCGCGGATGTCGCTTTCCACTTTTTCAATTTGTTTCGGAGTGATTTTGTCGCCGTGCCACTGGAAGGAAATATTCATGACCGCACCAAGTGAAAATGTTGAAAGGGTAATGCCCAACGTAGAGGTCACCGGCGGAGCGCCGCAGGCGCGGAGTCCGGTGGACCGCCGGGTTGGGGGTTGAAGTTGCTACGGAAGCTCAGCACGGCGGGTGAAGTGAATGCTGATCTTGAGTTGCGGTGCCTCAACGACATGCCCGCTGAGAACAAACGAATCGTGCGCCGGAGTGCCGGATACAGAAATGCTGTACTCCTTTGCTGGGCCAAACACGGAGCTTGGCTCTCCAGCGTAATGGGTGATTTTTGCAGTTGCGTTGAGAATGCCGTTTTCTACCTTGCAGTGACCAACATAGAAAAACTGAGCGTCCCCCCCAAGAACCTTGCCATTTTCAACAACGACCACACCAGAGCCAACTGCTTGCGTGTTGGCGACAAACTGAACTGACCAAAGGGCTTCAATCATGGGATACCTCAAACGGTTAATGGTACGAATAATCTGTGGCGCAAAGCAGGCAACAACAGAACAACTTGCAACGGCGTACAGCTTTTACTATTTCTGCACGCGCTCCAAGTGGCGTGCGTATTGGAAATTATTGGCAACCCCCAACGTAGAGTTAAGCGGGCTGCGCGGCTGTTTGCGCAGCTCCGCTTGAACGCCGGGTTAGCCATGATGTTCAGATTACCTGGAATTTGAAATGGCTCGGTCGATCAGTGTGAAGAACATGCCCCGTAACTCTTAGACGACCGCAGTAGGTGAAATCGGAGTGATGACGCCCACGGTGGAAGAGATGAATTTCTTCTCCGCTTTGCTCGGCGTTTAGCATTCTGTTCTGGGCAAAGTGGTCAGTTGGCCCTTCCCATTCGAGCGCGCTTCCAGACAGACGGTCGGCATATTGCTCAGCGGATGCCTGTTTTTCTTCTGTGACGAAGAGAACGATTTTGTTGTCGTCTCGTGGTGTGACGACTCCACGAGCGATAGCGTGGAAACTTGTGTAGCCCCATAACTCGGCCAGTGTCTGGCGAGAGTAGGTGGCACCTTTTACGATTTTGACAAATGAGATGGGCATGATCTTGTTTTGGCAAATGAGCTGGGGATGATTTTGAAATGGCTAACGTAAAGTAGACACCCTAAAATTTGCCGACAAATACACCTTGGAGGTGTCTACTTCGGGGTAGAATTTTTTAGTGCCTTGTTTTGCAACGAATCGAATGGCCATGACACCCCCTAAAATTTCTGTCAAAGACACCACTCTGCTGCCGGATCAATCACTCCGTTTGCCGGATCAGGTGCGGGATCGGATTCGCGTTTTGCATTACAGCATTCGTACCGAAGCGGCCTATCTGGATTGGATTAAACGATTTATTCTGCATTTTGACAAGCGTCATCCGGCCTGAAAAGTTATGCGGAGCGGTATTCTCTGGAAGGCGCTGACGAAGCAACTGCGCTACAAGGCGGTCGAGCAGAAAACGCTTTCCGCGCCGTAGCGGATGGTGATACGGCGCGCCATGGCGCGCCAGGCTGAATTTTCTACAGCATCAACGTAGCCGCTCAGCCCGGCAGGGCAATCTTGCCATCCGTGCTGAACTGGTAGTCGTGAAAGACATGTTCAGCGGTGAGCAGTTGATAGCTGCCGTCGGCGTTGCGGCGCGTGGTGTCTTTGAGCCGGTAGGTGTTTTGCCCGCAGGTCCAGCAATCGAAGTTGCGCATTTGCGTGCACAGGCAGGTTTTGTCCCACACCCTGATCTTCTTCGCATCGGGATGGGCGGCGACTTCGCGGTTGTAGGCGTCGATGTACTGGCAATTGCCGGACGAGTCGAGCAGGTAGCCATAGGCCTCGCAATTGGGGCGGATGCCATCGCCGATGGCGGGGCTGCCTTTCAGCATGCGCATGGGATAGCCGGTGGGCGAAATGGTATTCACCTCGATATCTTCTGCGCTGGCCTTGAAGTATTCCTGCTTGACGTGGTCGGGCAGGCCGCATTCGTGCGTGGCGGTAAAGCGCGTGGCGACCTGCACGCCCGCCGCACCCATTTCGAGGAAGGCGACGGCGTCCGAGCCGGTGAAGATGCCGCCGGCGGGCAGCAGCGGAATGTCGAGGTGCTCGGCGTTCAGCCAGTCGCGGATCTCGGCAAAAATGGTCGCCAAGTCATACTTTGCCCAGTCCATGCCAAAGCCCAGATGCCCGCCGGCGAGCGGGCCTTCGATAATGATGTAGTCGGGCAGGCGGTTGGTGCGCGCGACTTTCTTGAGAAACAGTTGCAGGGCGCGCAGCGAGGAAACGATGATGCCGAACTTGACGTCGCGAAAACGCGGGTGGTCTTCGATCAGCGCAAACGAGCCCAGATGCAGGCCGGCCGAGAGCGTGATGCCGTCGATGCCGGCGTCCATCGCGGCGCTCAGGCGTGCGCGCAGGGTTTCTCTGGGCGCGTTCATGGTCAGCTTTTCCATGCAATTGACGAAGATCAGCCCGTTGCCCTGCTTGGCGTCCATGGCATGCCGCACATGCAGGGCGGTGGCCTCGGCGAGCAGGCCGAGGTCGAACTTGACCATGGACTTGTCGGTGTTGGCGACGTTGAGCTTGAACTGCCGGAGCTTGTTCTTGACGTACTTGGTGTTGAAGCGCCGGTCGGAAACCGTCGGCACCATGGCGTCCGAAATATGGCCGATGCCGCCCAGGCGCGCGGCTTCGAGGGCGAGGGCGACGGTCGAAATATCCACCCCCATGCCGCCCACCATGATCGGCACCAGTTCATGCTGGCCCAGTTTCAGGCGAAAATCATCTACACGCTTCATTCACTATCTTTCTCGTTGTACGGACTGACTGCGCAACTCCCTGTGCACAGACGCATATTATCGCCCGCTCGGCAGGGCTGCGCTCAAGGCGGTGAGGGAATTTTCTGTACCAATACGCGCAACAGGGCTTCTCCGTAACGGTCGGCCTTGGCCTGGCCGATGCCCGGCACGGAGAGGAGTTCGTCCGCCGATAACGGGCGCCGCGCCGCCAGTTCGTGCAGCGTCCGGTCATGCAGGATCACATAGGCCGGGACGCCCTGTTCGCGTGCGCGTTCGCTACGCCAGGCGCGCAGCGCATCGAAAACGGGAGCGTCGGTTGCGTTGGCGGCGGCGGGCGCTGGCGCATCCGGCCGCGCATTCAGCCACCGTGTCGCCAGCGCCGGGTTTTTGTTTTTGCGCGCGCGCACGACGGGCCGGCGCAGCGACAACGTGCTCTCGCCCCTGAGCAGGGGCCGCGCTGCTTCGGTCAGCCGCAATGCGCCATAGGCCTGGGCGTCGGCGTGCAGCAGGCCTGCCGCGAGCAACTGGCGGAATACCGAGCGCCAGCCGTTGTCGTCGAGATCGGCGCCCACGGCAAAAGTGGGCAGCGACTGGTGGCCGAATTGCTGCACTTTTTCGGTGGCCTTGCCGCGCAGGACGTCAATCAGGTGACCGGCGCCGAAACGCTGGCCGGTGCGCAGCGCCGCCGACATGGCTTTGCGCGCCGCCTCGGTGCCGTCCCACATTTCGGGCGGCTCCAGGCACGTGTCGCAGTTGCCGCAGGGCGCGGCGTCTTCGCCGAAATACTTGAGCAGCAGCACGCGCCGGCAGCGGACGGTTTCGCACCAGGCCAGCAGCGCGTCGAGCTTGCCGCGCTCCACGCGCTTTTGCTCGTCGCCTGCCACCGATTCGTCGATGCGCTGGCGATGGATCACCACATCGTTGAGCCCATACGTCATCCAGGCTTCGGCGGGTTCGCCGTCGCGCCCGGCGCGGCCTGTTTCCTGGTAGTAAGCCTCGAGGCTTTTGGGCAGGTCGAGATGCGCGACAAAACGCACATCGGGTTTGTCGATGCCCATGCCGAAGGCAATTGTCGCCACCATGACGACGCCTTCGTCGCGCAGGAAACGCTGCTGATTTTTTTGCCGCGTGTCCGCCTCCAGACCGGCGTGATAGGGCAGGGCGGCGATGCCCTGCTCGCCAAGCCATGCGGCGGTTTCATCCACTTTCCGGCGCGACAGGCAGTACACAATCCCGGCTTCCCCGCGATGGCCGGCGAGAAACTCCAGGAGTTGCTGGCGCGGGCTTATTTTCCCTTCTCCGCGCTCGACCACGCTGTAGCGGATATTGGGCCGGTCGAAGCTGGAAATGAATATGCGCGCGCTGTCCAGCCCCAGGCGGGTGACGATTTCCCTGCGCGTCAGGCCGTCCGCCGTCGCCGTCAGGGCGATGCGCGGAATGGCCGGGTAGCGCTGGTGCAGGGCCGAGAGCTGGATGTATTCCGGGCGGAAATCGTGGCCCCATTGCGAGACGCAGTGGGCTTCGTCAATCGCAAACAGGGCGAGCCGGCCGTTTGCATCGAGACGGTCGAGCAGGGAAAGGAAGCGCTCGGTGAGCAGGCGTTCCGGGGCGACATAAATCAGGTCGAGCTCGCCGCGCAGCAACCGCTGCTCGGTGGCGGCTGCTGCGGCGTAGTCGAGCGACGAATTCAGGTAAGCGGCGCGCACGCCGGCTTGCAGCAGGGCATCGACCTGATCCTGCATCAGCGCGATCAGGGGCGAAACGACCACGCCGATGCCGGGCCGCAACAGGGCGGGAATCTGGTAGCACAGCGATTTTCCGCCACCGGTGGGCATCAATACCAACGCATCGCCGCCGGTAATCAGGTGATCGATGATCTCGGCCTGCGGGCCGCGGAATGACGGATAGCCGAAGACGCGGCGCAGGGTTTCAAGGGCGGCCGGCATGGAAAATGGTCAGGCAGGTATCGGCAAACGGACGGAGCATGGCTGCATTATGCTGGCTATCACCGGTTGCAGATGCGAGAGACTGGGGGCAAGGATGCAGCGTCTTTCGCGGATTGTTTCGATGGCGTATGTTGTGGCGGCTGCGCGAGGCGTAAAAGCCGGTGCTGATTTGAATCCGTGTCTGGATGAGACGGCGATGCTCCGGCGCCCTCAGCTTCCTGCGCCGAGCAGGGTCAGCACCAGCGGCGCAGTGATTGCCGCGAGCGCGGTGGAGATGACCAGCGACGCCGCCACCGGGCCTTCCAGCGTTTTGAACTGGCGCGACATGAGATAGACGTTCGCCCCCACGGGCAGGCAGGCGAGCAGCACGACCACCTGCGTTTCGAGCGCCGGCACCTTCAAGGCCAAGGCCAGCAGCCACACTACCAGGGGTTGTATCACCAGCTTCAGCGCGCAGATCGCCGTGCTTTGCCGCCAGCCTGCGCGAATGCCGTATTCGGCAAGGCCCATGCCCAGCGCGACGAGCGATAGCGGCGCGGCGATCTGGCCCAGCATCGCCAGCGGCGTGTCGAGCAGCGGCGGAATGGTGAGCCCGGTCAGGCCGAACAATGTGCCGCCAACGATCGAAGCGACAATCGGATTGGTCGCCACGGCTTTTACCGTCTTGGCAAAGCCGGCCAATGAGAAGCTGCCATGCCGCGCCCATTCGACCGATACCGTGACCAGCGTCCACAAGATCAGCGAATTGAACGCCAGCACCAGCGCAACCGATGGCAGCGCAGCGTCGCCCAGCGTGGTTTTGGCCAGCGGAATGCCGAGCAGCACGTTGTTGGAAAACACGCCGCCCAGCGCAAACACCGACTGCGCCACGCCATCCAGCCGCAGCCAGCGCCAGGCGACCAGGCGGCCGATGCCGAAAACGATCAGGCAGCTGCCGAAAAAAGCGACCAGCAGCCGCGCATCGACCGGCGGCAGGCGGGAAAAGTCGCTCATCATGCGAAACAGCATGGCGGGCAGGGCGATCGAGAAAACGAAGCGTGTCAGCGCCTCGGCGATCGACTGCGGCCAGCGCAGCCAGCGCATCGGCGCATAGCCGATGGCCACCAGCGTGAATAACGGCGTGGCGAGGGTCAGATGGTGCAGAAAGGTGGAGAGCATTGAAAAGTCGGCGTTGGCAAGACGGCGAAGAAAGGCTTTCTGGCGCAATCCGCAATGGGATCCCGCCGTCGGCTGGAAACAGCCCGCAGTGTATCCGCTGCGCGATGGTTCCGGCTGCCAACCTGCATCCTGCGCCATATTGCCGCCATCCATGAGAAACTTGCGCTTCTTCCATTCTCATCAGGGAGCCTTCATGGCCGGCCATCCCGAAATAACCAATATGGCAATGTTCTGCGATTTCGAGAACATTGCGCTCGGCGTGCGCGACGCCCAGTATGCGCAGTTCGACATCAACAAAGTGCTGGAGCGGCTGCTGCTCAAAGGCAGCATCGTGGTCAAGAAAGCCTATTGCGACTGGGCGCGCTACAAGGAATTCAAGGCGCCGATGCATGAGGCGTCGTTCGAGCTGATCGAGATTCCGCACGTGCGGCAGTCGGGAAAGAATTCGGCGGATATCCGCATGGTGGTCGATGCGCTTGACCTCTGCTATACCAAGTCGCATGTCGATACTTTCGTCATCATCAGCGGGGACTCCGATTTCTCGCCGCTGGTTTCGAAGCTGCGCGAAAACAACAAGCATGTGATTGGCGTTGGCGTGAAGGCGGCGACGTCGGACCTGCTCTCGGCCAACTGTGACGAATTCATTTTTTACGACGACCTGGTGCGCGAGCAGGAAGCCAAGAAGTCGCGCAGCGCAAAGAAGGCGCCGGCCAAGGCGGCAACCGGCGCGGCCAGGGCGGCAAACCTGAAAGGCGGGGAGCGGAGCGAGGAAAAAACCGAAGATTCAAAGCGCGAAGAGGCGCTTGATTTGCTGGTGGAAACCGTCGAGGCGCTGATTGCCGAGCGTGGCGGGGATGGCATCATCTGGGGTTCGATGGTCAAGCCGACATTGCAGCGGCGCAAGCCGGGCTTTACCGAATCCTATTACGGCTACCGTTCCTTCCGCGACCTTCTGGAAGATGCCAAAAAGCGCAAGCTGCTGATCGTCGAACGCGATGAAAAGTCCGGCCAATACGCCATTCGCCTGCCTGTCGATGAGTGACGCGGATTTTGCATGAGTACCGAAATAAAGCCCGGCCAGTCGCTTGAGTTATTAAAAGAGCTGCACATCCTCACCCGCGACGGAAAGTTGAATCAGGACAGCCGCCGCAAGCTCAAGCAGGTTTACCATCTTTATCATTTCATCGAACCGCTGCTGCATGAGGTGATGGGCGCGCGCGGCGATTTGACCCTCGCCGACCACGGCGCGGGCAAGTCTTATCTGGGGTTTATCCTCTACGACCTGTTTTTCAAGGCGCGCGATGTTGGCATGCTGTATGGCATCGAAACCCGTCCCGAGCTGGTGGCCAAATCGCAGGACCTGGCGCAGCGCCTGGGGTTTGCGCGCATGGCATTTCTCAATCTTTCGATTGACGCTTCGATGACATCGTCTGCGCTGCCGGCATGCGTCGATGTGGTGACCGCGCTGCACGCCTGCGATACCGCCACCGACGACGCGATCCGTTTTGCCCTGCACAAGCAGGCGCGGTTCATCGTGCTGGTGCCGTGCTGCCAGGCCGAGGTGGCAGCGGTCTTGCGCCGGCGCAAGAATGCATCGTTTGCCCAAACGCCGCT
The DNA here is from genome assembly GCA_964596295.1 of uncultured Rhodocyclaceae bacterium. Classification (GTDB taxonomy): domain Bacteria; phylum Pseudomonadota; class Gammaproteobacteria; order Burkholderiales; family Rhodocyclaceae; genus Rugosibacter. The sequence goes on from CAZQTB010000016.1 coordinate 16,951, forward strand.
GGCCGAAATCTGGCGGCATCCGGTGCACACGCGTGAATTCGGCAGCCAGCTGACGAACGTGCTGCGTTGCCTGCTGCTCGAATCCCACGGGTACGAACTGACGGTGACCGAGCTGGTGGGCTGGGAGCATTCGATGAAAAACGAGCTCATCATCGCCCGTCGCGGCGGTGTCCCGCGCGGTAACGCACGAGAGCGCACCGGGCAGATATTGCATGAGTTGAATCTGGACGAACTGTCGGGCCGTTTTGCTTACTGAACCGCGCTCTCCGGCTTTGAATCTGACCGCAGGGAATGCAGAGCCGTCTCTGGACGGCGCCGAATGCTTTGCACTGCTCGACGATAGCGAAGCGAGTGCGGAGTCGCCGCGCTCGCGCCTATACACGGGGCACGTCGCGACGCTGCCATGTACCGACGCTGCAAAGCTTTCTGCGCTGCTGGAGGAAATGCAGCGGCTGCAAGGGCAGGGGCTGCATGCCGTCGGGCTGTTCACGCATGAGCTGGGCGCCGCCTTGCAGGGCATTGCGCCGCCGCCAGGGCTTGAACTGGCGCAAATCCTGCTGTTCCGAAACTGCCGGCATCTGTCGGCCGCCGAGGTTGCCGCCTGGCTTGGCCAGCGCGCAGGCGCGGCCGTCGACGCCGTCGCGGGGGTGACCGGACTCACGTCCAGCGTGAGCGAAGCCGGGTTCGCGGAAGCCATTGCGCGGATTCATCGCTACATCGAAACGGGCGACACCTATCAGGTCAATTACACCTATCGCTTGCGCTTCGCAGCGTATGGCGCGCTGATCGCGTTGTACCGGCGCCTGCGGGCGCGCCAGCCGGTGCCTTTTGGCGCGCTGATTGCGCTGGCCGATGGCCGTGCGGTGCTGTCGTTTTCTCCCGAACTGGCCGTGCGGCATAGCGCTGGCCGCCTGAGCGCGCTGCCGATGAAAGGCACGGCGGCGGCGGCGGACGACCCGGGCGAAAACGCCGCGCGCGCTGCTGCGCTGTCCGCCGATCCGAAGAACCGTGCGGAAAACCTGATGATCGTCGATCTGCTGCGCAATGATTTCGGTCGCATCGCGCGGCTCGGCTCGGTGTGCGTGCCGGAACTGTTCAGCGTGGCGCGCTACGGCCAGGTGTTGCAGATGACCTCGACGGTGGCGGCCGATGTTGACCCAGCGCTGACCCTGACGCATGTGCTGGCCGCTTTATTGCCTGCGGGTTCGGTTACCGGTGCGCCGAAACGCCGCACGCTGGAAATCATCAGCGAACTGGAAACCGCGCCGCGGAGCTACTACACCGGCGCCATCGGCTGGTTTGATGCGCCGCAGGAGGGCCGCGTGCTGGGCGATTTTTGCCTGTCGGTGCCCATCCGCACGCTGTTGCTCGCTGCGCCCGATGCCGGAGGACGGCGCGCCGGCGAAATGGGGGTTGGGGCGGGCATCGTGCATGACAGCACGGCGGCGGCCGAGTTCCGCGAATGCGGGTTGAAGGCGGGTTTTCTGACCGGCCTGGGCCATGAGTTCGAGTTGTTCGAAACAATGCATGCAACACAGGCCGCCGGCTGCCGCTGGCTTGAGCCGCACCTGCAACGGCTCGCGGCCTCGGCCCGTTATTTTGGGTTTCGCTACGACGCCGCCCATGTGCGCGAAACGCTCGCGGCAGCCTGCGCGCAGTTGCCGCCGGATTCTCCGCAGCGCTTGCGCCTGGCGCTCGACCAGGCGGGCACGGTGCGTCTGGAGTACGCGCCGCTGGGCGCCCTGGACACGCCGGTCACCCTGCTTTTGGCACAGGAGCCGGTACGCATCGAGCCGCTGTTTTTGCGCCACAAGACCACCCGCCGGGCGCGCTACGATGCCGCATGGCATGCGGCCGAAGCGGTTGGCGCGTTCGATGTGCTGTTCTGCAATGACCGCGGCGAAGTTACCGAAGGCGCGCGCAGCACGTTATTCGTCAAGCTTTCCGGACGTTGGCACACGCCACCGCTTGCCAGCGGCCTGCTGCCTGGCGTGATGCGGCGCATGATCCTCGACGATCCGGCGTGGGCGGCGACGGAGAGGCCGCTGACGCTGGACGATCTGCGCGCGGCCGAGGAGGTGGTCGTCTGCAATGCCTTGCGCGGCGCGCTCCCGGCGCTGATCGACTGGCGGGGCCGGGCCGATCTGTAGTCAGGAGGCGGCGCAACAAGGGCCCTGCGCCTTGCCCTGAACCTGTATTGGCGGGCAGGGGACTGATCCATAGGAACAGAATACGCAGCAATCTCCTGCCTGTGGACGCAGCAGCGTGCCGCAATGCGTACACTCATAAAACCATTGGCACGCATCCGTCGGCATGGTTTCTTCTTTCGCGTACCCGCATTGCGGGCAGGTAATGACGGATTCAAGAACAATTTTGGCAGCCATGAAGTGTCTACAAAAGTTGATTGTTCCAGTTTTTGCGCAGCAGGCTATCGGTCGTCGGCCAGGGCGAGTTCAAACAAGTCGCGCTTCAGCGTCAGCTGCCGCGGCATGCGGCTTTTCAGCTTGTCAAACCATTCGGCATGCAGTTTGAGTTCCTCGCGCCAGGCCGCGGCATCGATTGCGGCAAGTTGTTCGAACTCTGTTTTTGAAACATTCTCATTGCCGCTCCAGTCGAGGTCTTCGAAGCGGGGAACCCAGCCGAGCGCGGTTTGTTTTGCATCGGCGCGCCCGGTGCACCGCTCGACGATCCATTTCAGCACGCGCATGTTTTCGCCGAAGCCCGGCCACATGAAGTTGCCTGCCGCATCCTGGCGGAACCAGTTGACCGTAAAAATGCGCGGGGTGTGCTCGATCCGGTGGCCGATCTTTAGCCAGTGATTGAAATAATCGCCCATGTGGTAACCGCAGAACGGCAGCATGGCGAAGGGGTCGCGGCGTACGACGCCTTGCGCGCCCGTCGCCGCCGCAGTGGTTTCCGAGCCCAGCGTGGCCGCCATATAGACGCCATAGTTCCAGTTGAAGGCTTCGAAGACCAGCGGCACGGTGGTGGCGCGGCGTCCGCCGAAGATGAAGGCCGAGATGGGCACGCCCGCAGGGCTTTCCCAGTCCGGGTCGATCGACGGGCATTGCGCGGCCGGCGCGGTGAAGCGCGAATTGGGGTGTGCGGCCTTGCGCCCGGCCTTGCCGTCTGCGGGCGTCCAGTCCTTGCCCTGCCAGTCGATCAGGTGCGCGGGCGGTTCTTTGCTCATGCCTTCCCACCATACGTCGCCGTCATCGGTGAGCGCGACATTGGTGAAAATGATGTTTTCCTTGAGCGTCGCCATGGCATTGAAGTTGGTCTTTTCCGAGGTGCCGGGGGCGACGCCGAAAAAACCGGATTCGGGATTGATGGCGTACAAGCGTCCGTCCTTGCCCGGCTTGATCCAGGCAATATCGTCACCCACGGTCGTCACCTTCCAGCCGCCGAGGCTCTGGGGAGGAATCAGCATGGCGAAATTCGTCTTGCCGCAGGCCGAGGGAAAGGCGGCGGCAACGTAGGACTTTTTGCCCTGCGGCGATTCGACGCCGAGAATCAGCATGTGTTCGGCCAGCCAGCCTTCGTCGCGCGCCATGGTGGAGGCGATGCGCAACGCAAAACATTTCTTGCCCAGCAGCGCGTTGCCGCCATAGCCGGAACCAAACGACCAGATTTCCCGCGTTTCAGGAAAGTGGCAGATGTATTTGGTCTTGTTGCACGGCCATTTCACATCCTTTTCGCCCGCTGCGAGCGGGTGGCCGACGCTGTGCAGGCAGGGCACGAATTCGCCGTCCGTGCCCAGTTGATCGGTCACCGCGCGGCCCATGCGGGTCATGATGCGCATATTCACCACGACATAGGGGCTGTCGGAAAGTTCGACGCCGATATGCGCGATAGGCGAGCCGATGGGGCCCATCGAGAACGGAATCACATACATCGCACGGCCGCGCATGCAGCCCTTGAACAGGCCGCGCAGCGTAGCCTGCATTTTTGCCGGGTCTTCCCAGTTGTTGTTGGGGCCGGCGTCTTCCGGGTCGGTGGTGCAGACATACGTGCGGTCTTCGACGCGCGCGACGTCGGAAGGGTCGGATAGCGCGAGGTAGGAGTTTGGCCGCCTGGCGGGATTCAGCCGGGTCATGCTGCCGGCTTCCGCCATCCGGGCGAAGAGGGCGTCGGCTTCTTCCTGCGAGCCGTCGCACCAGACGATCCGGTCCGGCTCGGTCAACGCCGCGACTTCCGTGACCCAGTTAATGAGGCGGGTGTGCTTGATGTGGCTGGGGGCATTGGCCAAAGTAGGCTGATTCATGAGGCGATTGATCTCCGGATTGAATGTCTGGTTCGCGCCGGACGGCCAGACGATCAGGGATGGGGATCAACGGGCCTCCGGCTGTCCGCGTCGGCGGGGCGCCTGGTTGGCGCCTGTTTGCTCGCACGCGGAAGTAAATTGTTGTTTTTACATTATCGCATACCGGATGCAGGAGCTTGCAGCCAGCCAGGCGGCCCGCCGTTTGCCTGCCGCGCAAAAAGCGGCGCCGGTTTGATCCGTTTCCGGACGGCACGGCGGTACAATCGGCCCGGTCAAATGATTTGCGCCTACCGGCGACAAGCAACGCCTGAGTAACGATACATGACAAAACAGCCACGGATCGCACTGATTCTTACCGGTGGCGGCGCGCGTGCCGCTTACCAGGTCGGCGTGCTCAAAGCCGTGCGTGAACTGCTGCCGGAGCCGCATCGCAATCCCTTCCAGATTCTGTGCGGCACATCTGCCGGCGCCATCAATGCGGCGACGATGGCGATCTGGGCGGAAAACTTCAGCGCGGGTGTCGATCATCTGTGTCGCGTGTGGGAAAACTTTCATGCCCACCAGGTTTATCGCACGGATATATTAGGCGTTGCCGGATCCGGCGCGCGATGGCTGAGTGCGCTGATGTTCGGCTGGATAACGCACCGCGCGCCGCGTTCCTTGCTCGACAATTCCCCCTTGTGCAGGCTGCTCGTCAACAAGCTTGATTTCAATCGCATCGGGCAGGCCATTGAAAGCCAGGCGCTGCATTCGGTCAGCATCACCTGTTCGGGTTATTCGAGCGGCCAGAGCGTCACTTTTTTTCAGGGACGGGCGGACCTCGAGCCCTGGCAGCGCAGTCAGCGCGTCGGATCGCATGTCAAGCTGGGCGCCGATCACCTGATGGCTTCCAGCGCCATTCCGTTCATTTTCCCGGCAGTGAAAATCAATCGCGAGTGGTTTGGCGATGGCTCGATGCGGCAGACCGCCCCCATTTCTCCCGCCATCCATCTCGGCGCGGACAAGGTGCTGGTTATCGGTGCCGGTCGCCTGCATGAGGAAAACGCCCGCCCGCGCACGGAAGTTTATCCTTCGTTGGCGCAGATAGCCGGCCACGCGCTGTCCAGCATTTTTCTCGATAGCATGTCCGTCGATCTGGAGCGCCTGATTCGCATCAACCACACGATCTCGCTGATCCCGAAAGAAGTGCGTGACGAGCAGGAGATGGCGCTGCGGCCAATCGATGTGCTGGTCATCGCCCCTTCCGAGCGTCTCGATCATCTTGCGGCACGCAATGCATGGGCCCTGCCATGGCCGGTGCGGATGTTGCTGCGCGGCATCGGGGCGATGAACCGCAACGGCGGCGCGCTCATCAGTTATCTGCTTTTTGAGCGGGCCTACACCTGCGCCCTGATTGATCTTGGTTACCGCGACACGCTGGAAAAACGCCAGGAAGTTCTGAAATTTCTTGACTTGAGTTGAGGTTTAGGTTGAGATTCAGGTTGAGATTATCCCTCTAACCCATTAATCCAGAATATGATCAGCTGTTATTATCCATCCCTCAAGTGCTTGGCAGAAGGGGCAAGTCAATGAAGAAAACGCTGCTGCTGATGCTGCTTGCCGTAGCAATAGCCGGCGTCGGCGTGGCGCCGATGGATGTTGCCGCAGCCAGCAAAAAGAAGGTGCGGGTGACGAAGCATATCAAGCCCGCAAAATATGCCAAACATGCCAAGCCCGGATACCGTCGTGCATCGGACGGCGCACGGTACCTCGCGCTGCAGTCGTCGGCCGTGCTGGTGCAGGATCAGAGCACGGGCGCCGTGCTTTATGAAAAAAACTCCAGCGCCGTGCTGCCGATCGCTTCCATCACCAAGCTGATGACCGCGATGGTGGTGCTCGATGCCATGCCGGATCTTCAGGAAACGCTGACCATCGGCGATGAGGATGTCGATGCCGTAAAGGGTACGCATTCGCGCCTCAAGGTGGGTACCCAACTGACGCGGGAAGAGATGCTGCGGCTGGCGCTGATGTCTTCGGAGAATCGTGCGGCTTCCTCCTTGTCGCGCCACTATCCCGGCGGGCAGGAGGTTTTTGTCGCCGCGATGAACGCCAAGGCGAAAGCGCTCGGCCTCGCAGACACCCGCTTTGCGGACTCCACTGGACTGACGGCGGCCAATGTCGCCAGCCCGCGCGATTTGGCGAAGATGGTCGATGCCGCGCATCAGTATCCGCTGATCCGGGAATTTACGACGACGGTAGAGGAAGAAGTCAATGTCGCCGGCCGGCCGCAACAGTTCCGCAACACCAACGCGCTGGTCAAGAATCCGGCGTGGGAGATCGGCCTGTCGAAGACCGGCTTCATCAACGAGGCGGGCCGGTGCCTGGTGATGCAGGCATGGATCAACAGCAAGCCGACCATCATTGTGCTGCTCGATTCGGTGGGCAAGATGACTCGCGTCGGCGATGCCAACCGCATCAAGCGCTGGGTCGAAGCCACCGCGTTGCCGCGTTTGCCGACGAGTTGATTACCCGCTGTTCCTCAATCCGGCGGCGATGCCGTTGATGCTGAGGTAAATGCCGCGCTGGACCTTCGCATCGGTGGCGCCGGCGCGATGGCGGCGCAGCAGTTCGACTTGCAGATGGTTGAGCGGGTCGAGGTAGGGAAAGCGGTTGCGGATGGAGCGCTTCAGTAACGGGTTGCCATCGAGCAACTCGTTTTCCTGCGTGATCCCCAGCAGCGCATCGATCGCCGCCTGCCGCTCGGCTTTCAGGCGCGGGAAGATGGCATGGCGCAGGGCTTCATCGCTCACCAGTTGGGAATAACGCTCGGCAATGGCGATGTCGCTTTTCGCCAGCACCATGTCCATATTCGATAAGAGCGTGCGGAAAAATCCCCACTCGCGGTTCATGCGGACAAGCAGTTCCATGCCGGCGCCGCCGTTTTTTGCTTTCCATTCCGCAACCGCCGTGCCGAAGCCGAACCAGCCAGGCAGCATGAGGCGGCATTGCGCCCAGGAAAACACCCACGGAATCGCCCGCAGGTCCTCGATGGCGGTGCTCTGCTTGCGCGAGGCCGGGCGACTGCCGATGTTGAGCGCGGCGATTTCGGCAATCACCGTGGATTCCCAGAAGTAACGTTCGAAGCCCGGCGTCTCATACACCATCGCGCGATAGGCGCGGAATGCGCTGGCCGAGAGTTCCTCCATGGCGGCGAGAAATTCTGGCGGCGGGTTGTCGTGCGCATGGGGCAGCAGCGTGGTTTCGAGCGTGGCGGCGGCGAGGATTTCCAGATTGCGGCGGCCGAGTTCCGGGTTGGCGTATTTCGAGGCGATGACTTCGCCCTGCTCGGTAATCCGGATCTGCCCCTGCACCGCACCCTGCGGCTGGGCCAGGATGGCCTGGTAGCTGGGACCGCCGCCGCGCCCGACGGAGCCGCCGCGGCCGTGAAACAGGCGCAGGCGTACCTCGTGACGGGCGAAGGTCGTGGTCAGCGCAATTTCGCTCCGGTACAAAGCCCAGCCCGACGTCAGAAAGCCGCCGTCCTTGTTGCTGTCGGAATACCCCAGCATGACTTCCTGCAGGTTGCCGCGGCTGGCCAGGAGCTGCCGGTAGAGTGGCAGGGCAAACAGCCGGTCCATCACGGCAGCGGCGTTTTCAAGGTCGCCGATGGTCTCGAACAGCGGCACGATATTGACATCCAGCGCGCCATCGTTTGAATCCGTCTCTGGACGCGGGCGCAGCAGACCCGCTTCCCTGAGCAGCACGGCGACTTCGAGGATATCGGAAGCGCTGTCAGTCTTGGAAATGATGACATTCTCGATCGCCGCCTTGCCGTAACGCCGGTGAATCGCGCGCGCCGCATGGAAGATGGCGAGTTCTCCCCGGGTTTCCGCGGAGTAGGTGACGGCAGGGGCGGCCAGCGGGCGCGGCGTGGCAAGTTCGTCGAGCAGGAGGGCGACGCGGGCCGCTTCGTCGAGCGCCAGATAATCGCTGCCTGGACGGGCGACGGCGAGGAGCTCGGCGACGGTGCGGGCATGCACGTCCGAGTTCTGGCGCAGATCGAGCGGCGCCAGATGAAAACCGAAAATCGCCACGGCGCGGCGCAGGCGGCGCAAGCGGCCACGGGCGAGCAGCGCCGAGTTGTGGCGGACGAGCGAATCATGCAGCACATCAAGATCGGCGGCGAATTCGGCGGCGCTGGCGTAGGGCTCGGCCGCGCCGACGGCATGGCGCGGCGCTTCGAGGTCGTCCAGCACGCGCGCCGCAGCGGCCAGCCGTGCATACATGCCGGCGATGGCGCGGCGATAGGGTTCGTCGTCGCGATGCGGATTGTGGTCGGGCGAACGCGCCGCGAGCTGCTGCAGTTCATCCGAGACCTCGACCAGCATCGAGGTGGGCGACAGGTCGGCGCCCAGCCGATGCAACTGGTCGAGGTGGTGGCTGAGCGCCTTGCGGCTTTGCGCGCGCATCGCGGCCAGCAGCACGTCGGCGGTGACGAAGGGATTGCCGTCGCGGTCGCCGCCGATCCATGAGCCGGGATGCAAGAACGGTTTCAGCTCGCCGCCCGGCCAGTCCGGCAACGCGGCGACGAGATGGTCTTCCAGGCGGTTGTAGAGCCGTGGCAATTCGCGCAAAAAGGTGGTGTCGTAAAAGGTCAGCGCATTGGCGACCTCATCCATCACCGAGAGCCTGGCCCGGCGCAGCATGCGCGTCTGCCACAGCGTCAGCACGGCGCGGCGGATCGCTTCCTCATCTTCCTGCAATTCCTCCGGCGTCAGCCGGCTGCGGTCGCGCGCATCGAGCAGGCGGGCGATTTTCCACTGGCAATCGAGAATGCTCTTGCGCTGCACTTCGGTCGGGTGGGCGGTGAGCACCGGACGGATTGCGGCGCGGGCGAAGAAATCGGCCAGCGTCCTGGCGTCGATGCCGGCCTCCTGCACCTGTGCCACGGCGTGGTACAGGCTGCCTTCGCGCGGCTCTGATCCGGCCAGGGCATGGGCGCGGGTGCGGCGCAGGTGATGCTGGTCTTCGGCGATATTGGCGAGATGCGAGAAGTAGCTGAAGGCCCGCGCCACTTGCGTGGTATGCGCGTTGGGCAGGGCATTCAGCAGGTTTTCCAGTTCATCGCGGGCGGCCAGATCGTCATGGCGGTGAAAGCGGATCGCCAGTTGGCGGATGTGCTCGACGGTGGCAAAGGCTTCGTCGCCTTCCTGCTGGCGCAAGGTGTCGCCCAGCAGGCGGCCGAGGAAGCGGATGTCCTCGCGTAGCGGGGCATCCTTGTCTGCGCCGGAGGCGTCGGCAGGTGCAGGCGAGCGGGGCGTCAGGTCCATGGCTTATCCAATGTCGTCGTGGGGCGGGCAGAAAGTTATGCGAAGCGGTATCCAGTCGGACGGTGGCGGCGATACGGCGGTATTCGTCCTGAAGGCGCGACTGCCGATGATAAACTCGCGGCGCTTGCATTTCGCATGCCGTTGCACAGGCCATTTTCCGCTGGACTCGTCATGAATTCCGTTTCCGTGCCGCCGCCGTCCCGTCTTGTCATCGCCACGCGCGAATCGCGTCTCGCCTTGTGGCAGGCCGAGCATACGCGTGCGCTGTTGCGCCAATTGTATCCGGCCTGCCGGATTGATTTGCTCGGCATGACCACGCGCGGCGATAAAATTCTTGATCGGCCGCTGGCCAAGGTGGGTGGCAAGGGGTTGTTCGTCAAGGAACTGGAAACCGCGCTGCTCGAAGGCGCGGCCGACATCGCCGTGCATTCGATGAAAGACGTGCCGATGCACATGGCCGCAGAATTCGCCCTGGTCGCCATCGGCCCGCGCGAGGCGCCGCAGGATGCGTTCATCTCCAGCAAATATGCAAGCCTCGACGACCTGCCGCCGGGCGCCGTGGTTGGCACCTCCAGCCTGCGCCGCGAAGCGCAGTTGCATGCGCGTTACCCCTACCTTGCCGTTGCGCCCTTGCGCGGCAATCTCGACACGCGCCTGAAGAAGCTCGACGAAGGCCGGTTTGACGCCATCATTCTGGCCGCCGCCGGTTTGAACCGGCTGGGTTTGGGCGAGCGCATTCGTGCGCTGCTGCCGGCTGAAGAGTCATTGCCTGCCGCGGGACAAGGCGCGCTGGGCATCGAAGCGCTGGCAGCGCGCCCCGAGGTGGCTGCCTGGATGGCCCCTTTGCACGATGCCGGCACGGCAGCCTGCGTGCGCGCCGAACGCGCCGCAGCCCGGGCGCTGGGCGGCAGTTGCGAGGTGCCGCTGGGGGCGTATGCCGAACTGCGCGCAGGGCAGCTTTATCTGCGCGGTTTCGTCGCCACGCCGGATGGCACGCGCATGGCGCGCGCCGAACTCGTGGGGCCGGCTACCGATCCGGAGGCGCTCGGCGGCCGACTGGCCACCGCGCTGCGCGCCGCAGGCGCCGGGGAAATCCTTTCCAGCCTCGCGTGATGCCGGGAGATGCGATGACTGCGCTGGCAGGCCGTCATGTGGTGGTCACCCGGCCGGCCGGGCAGGCGGCGCATCTCGCCACACTGCTGATCGAGCGGCGCGCCTTGCCGGTGTTCTTTCCCGTACTGGAAATCCATGACGTTGAAGATATCGCGCCGGTGCTTGACGCGGCCATTCACCTCGATCATTTTGATCTTGCCGTTTTTGTCAGTCCCAATGCGATTGAAAAAGCGCTGGACATCATCCTGCCGCGCCGCCCCTGGCCGGAGGGTTTGCGGGTGGCGGCGCTGGGCAAGATGAGCGAACAGGCGCTTGCCCGCCGCGGCATCACGAACGTCATTGCGCCGGCGCTGCGCTTTGATTCCGAGGCGCTGCTGGAGCTGCCCGAGCTTATCGATGCCGCAGGCAAGCGCATCATTGTTTTTCGCGGCGACGCGGGCCGCGACATGCTGGGTGAAACGCTCGCGGCGCGTGGCGCGCGAGTTACTCATGTCACCTGCTATCGCCGCGCCAGGCCGATGCACGATGCGGCCCCTTTGCTGAAGTTGTGGGAGGCGGGCGCGCTGGATGCCGTGACGCTGACCAGCAGCGAAGGCCTGCGTAATTTTTTTGACATGATCGGGCACCTCGGCCAGGCCTGGCTGAAAAAGACACCGGTGTTCGTGCCCCATCTGCGCATTGCCGAGCAGGCGCATGCACTGGGCCTGACGCAAGTGATTCCGACCGCAGCCGGTGACGAGGGTCTGATCGCCGCACTCATGCAATACTATGCACATCATGGAACCAGCGACAACTTCGATACCCACTGAATCCGCGCCGGCCAGGGCAAACTGGCGGGAAGCCTTGCGCCGCCCTGCGCTGCGCGTCACCCTGATCGCCTTGCTGGTGATTGTCGGCCAATGGGTCGACACCCGCCTGCAGATTTCCGGCATGCAACAGGAAGTTGCCCGCCGGCTGGCCGAGGGCGACAACCTGGCCAGGGAAGGCCGGACATTGGCCAGGCAGAGTCAGGAAACGGTGGCTACCCTGCAGGCCAAGGTCAACCTGCTGGACGCCCGGCTGGCCGAAATCCAGGGCCAGTCGCTGGCGTTGCAGGCGATGTACCAGGAGATGTCCGGCCGCCGCGATGAACGGCTGCTGGCTGAGGTCGAGCAGGCCATCGCCCTGGCCATGCAGCAGCTTCAGTTCGCCGGCAATGTGGAGGTAGCGTTGATGGCGCTGGAGGATGCAGAGGCGCGCCTGGCGCGTGAGGCGCAAGCGCAGCTTGTGCCGTTAAGGCGCCTGCTGATACGCGACATTGCACGCCTGAAAGCCACGCCGGGCGCCGATATAACGGGCCTTTCGCTCAAGATTGAAAGTGTGTCGGCCGCGGCCGACACGCTGCTGCTGGCCTTTGAGCAACGGCCGGCAACCGGAGCGGTTGCGCCGCCAACCCCCGTTGCATCACCCGCCAGGAGCACTTATTGGCGTGCATTGCTGGCGGATTTGTGGAACGAGTTTCACCAGCTGGTGCGCATTGAACGCATTGAGCAGCGCAATCCGGCGCTGCTGTCGCCCAGCCAGAGCTTCTTCCTGCGCGAGAATCTCAAGCTGCGCCTGCTCAATGCGCGGCTGGCGCTGTTGCAGCGGGACGGCAAAACCTTCCGCGAGGAAATCCGCCAGGCGCAGGAGCTTCTGGACCGCTACTTCGATGTACGCACCAGGCCGGTCGCGGCCGCACGTGCAACGCTAAAGACGCTGGCCGCCACCGATGTCGGCTTCAATCTGCCTTCGCTCAGCGAAACGCTGGCCGCCGTGCGCAATCTCAAACTCGCCCGCGAACGCGGTGCCGGCAGGTAAGGGACGGCAAGGCCATGCGCGCATTGTTCTGGCTACTGACGCTGGCCGCGCTGGCGGTGGGCCTGGCGCTCGCTGCGCGCTACAACGAGGGCTATGTGCTGCTGGTCATGCCGCCCTGGCGCGCGGAGATGTCGCTCAATTTTTTCCTGCTTCTGGCGGCGCTGGGCTTCAGCCTGACTTATCTGCTGGTGCGCATGGTCAGCCACATGCTGGCGCTGCCCGGCGCGGTCGCCGCATTTCGCCAGCGGCGGCGCGCCAGCAAGGCCGCCGCGGCGCACTTCGATGCCGCGCGCCTGCTGCAGGAAGGGCGTTTCGGCCAGGCCTTGCGCAGCGCCGAGAAAGCCTGGCCCGACCATCCCGTACCGGCGGTTGCCGCCCTGATTGCCTGGCGCGCGGCCCATGCCTTGCGCGATGCGGAACGCGAAGCGCTATGGGCTGAGCGCGTGCGTGCCGCCGATGCGGAAGGCTTTCAGTCGGCGCGCCTGATGACGGAAGCGGGATTCGCTCTCGAAGAACATCGCTTCGGAGAGGCGCGCGCGGCATTGCAAGAGCTTGCCCTGCACGGGGGGCGCCACATCGCGGCGCTGCGCCTGGCCCTGCGCGCCGAACGCGGGCTGGGCCACTGGCGCGAAGTGGCGCGCCTGGCGCGGCAGCTTGAAAAGCACAAGGCGCTGACTCCCGAACAGGCAACGCCGTTGCGCAACCGCGCTTTGCGCGAGGCGCTGCGCGACATGCGCGGCGATATGGTGGGGCTGCTGCGTTACTGGCGCGAGCTGGATGAGCGTGATCGCGTGGAGCCGCTGTTGGCGCTTGAAACGGCGCAGGCCCTGATGGCTGCGGGCGATTGTCGCGAGGCGCAGCGGGTGATCGAGAATGCGCTGGAAGAACATTGGGATGCCGGCCTGGTGCTGGCCTATGCCCAATGCACGGGAGGCGACGTCATGGGCCGCATTGCGCAAGCCGAGAAATGGCTGGCGCAACGACCGCAGGACAGCGCCCTGCTGCTTACCCTGGGCCGGCTGTGCTGCCAGCAGCAATTGTGGGGCAAGGCGCAGAGCTATCTGGAGGCATCGCTGGCCATTGCGCCGACACGCATCGCGCATATCGAGCTGGCGCGGCTGCTCGACCGGTTCGAAGAAAAGTCGGCGCTGGCGATACGGCACTATCGGGCCGCGGCCGCCCTTTGAACGGGTTCAAATCCAGTCGCGCGGCGGCAGAAAGCCGGTGTAGAGTTTTTCTTCCGCGCTGCCGGGCGCGGGGCGCCAGTCGTAGCGCCACTTCGCCAGCGGCGGCAGCGACATCAGGATGGATTCGGTGCGGCCGCCCGATTGCAAGCCAAACAGCGTGCCACGATCCCAGACCAGGTTGAATTCCACGTAGCGCCCGCGCCGGTAGGCCTGGAAGTCCCGTTCGCGCTCGCCATAGGGCAGGTCGCGGCGGCGTTCGAGAATCGGCAGGTAAGCGGCGATGAACTGGTTGCCCACGCTTTGCGCCAGGGCGAAACAGCGCGCGAAGCCGCCTTCATTCAGGTCATCGAAAAAGATGCCGCCGATGCCGCGCGCTTCGTTGCGGTGCTTGAGGAAGAAGTAACGGTCGCACCAGGCCTTGTAGCGGGAATAGGTTTCGCTACCGAAGCCGGCGAGCGCGTCGCGGCAGGCCTGGTGAAAAGAAACGGCATCCTGCTCGAATCCGTAGTAAGGCGTCATGTCCATGCCGCCGCCAAACCACCATGCCGGTTCGTCGTCCTCTTTCCCGGCGATGAAAAACCGCACGTTCATGTGTACCGTGGGGCAGTAGGGGTTGCGCGGATGCAGCACCAGGGAAACCCCCATCGCTTCCCAGCGGCGGCCGGCCAGTTCGGGACGATGGACGGTCGCCGAGACGGGCATTTCTGCGCCCGTTACATGCGAAAAATTGACCCCGCCGCGTTCGAAGAGATTACCCTCTTCGATGAGCCGGGAAATGCCGCCGCCGCCTTCCGGCCTTTGCCATTCGTCGCGGCGGAAAGGCTGGCCGTCGACCGCTTCGAGCGCGTTGACGATGCGCTCTTGCAGGTGGATGAAATAGTCGCGGACAGCCGCCGTGTCCATTAAATTTCCGGCAGCGTTATTGCCAGCATGCGTTCATTTTGCGTAGCGCGAAAGGCGGCGAGTTTTGCTTTGAGGGCAGCATCGGTTCCGGCCAGAATGGCGATGGCCATGAGCGCCGCGTTGGCCGCGCCCGCTTCGCCGATGGCGAACGTGGCGACCGGGATGCCTTTGGGCATTTGCACGATCGAAAGCAGCGAGTCGAGTCCTTGCAGATGTTTCGACGGTATTGGCACGCCGAGCACGGGAAGCAGTGTTTTTGCCGCCAGCACGCCGGGTAGATGGGCTGCGCCGCCGGCTGCGCCGATGAGCACGCGCAGGCCGCGATCGCTGGCCATCGCCGCATAGTCGAACACCGCATCGGGCGCGCGGTGGGCGGAGATGACGCGCGCCTCGAAGGGCACGCCGAACTCCTTGAGTATTTTTGCGGCAGCCTGCATTAGCGGCCAGTCCGAGTCCGAGCCCATGACAATGCCGATCAGCGGGTGAGGGTGCTTCATGGTATTTCCTTTCCTGGGGATGTTGTTGCAATGCGTTCGGCAGCTTCCAGCGTGTTGGCCAGCAGCATGGTGATGGTCATCGGCCCCACGCCGCCGGGCACCGGCGTGACGGCAGCGGCGACTTCCCCGACGCTTGCAAAGTCGACGTCGCCGCACAGCTTGCCGTCAGGCAGGCGATTGATGCCGACATCAATCACTATCGCGCCGGGTTTTACCATGTCGCCGGAAATCATTCTTGGCCGGCCTGCCGCGGCGACCAGAATGTCCGCGCGGCGGGTGTGCGCGGCGAGGTCGCGGGTTTGCGAGTGGCAGATGGTGACGGTGCAGCCCTGGGCCAGCAGCAGCAGGGCCATGGGTTTGCCGACGATGTTGCTGCGCCCGACGATGACAGCCTCCGCGCCTTGCAGCGGGGCATCGATGGATGCGAGCATTTTCATTACGCCGTACGGCGTGCAGGGAATGAAGCGCGGCTTGCCCTGGACGAGGGCGCCGATATTTTCGGCGTGAAACCCATCCACGTCTTTTTCAACGGCGACGGCTTCGAGAATCGCATCGGCGGCGAAATGTTTCGGCAAGGGCAACTGCACAAGAATGCCATGCACTTCGGGGTCGCCGTTCAATTCGGCGATTCTGGCGAAAACCGCCGCAGGATCGGCATCGCCGGCATAGCTGAAGTGCAGCGAGCGCATGCCGATCTTTTCGCAGGCGGTAACCTTGTTGCGCACATACACGGCCGAGGCGGCATCGTCGCCCACCAGGATGACGGCAAGGGCAGGCGTGACGCCGCGGGCCTTCAATGCCGCCGTGCGTGTTGCCAGTTCGCTGCGCACGGTAGCGGCGAGGGCGTTGCCATCGATGATGCGGGCGCTCATTGGTTATTCTTCATGGGCAGGGAACAAGGCCGAATTATCCCCGATTCATCGGCTGAGCGTCCAGCCTCTGTGCAAAGTCACAGGTACAATCCGGTATGAGTTCTTCCCTGCTGCGTGCCGCTGAACTGCGCACCCTTGAATTGCGCCATGCCGGCGTCCAGCCCCCGCTGATGGAACGGGCCGGCCGCGCTGCCGCGGCGACGGCCTTGAAAATCCTTGGACGCCATCGCCCGCCTGTGCTGGTCTGCGCCGGGCCGGGCAACAACGGGGGCGATGCCTTCGTGCTGGCGCGGGTGCTGCGCGAGAGCGGCATCCTCGTCCGCGTTGTGTTTCATGGCGATGCGGAAAAGCTGCCGGTCGACGCCCGGCACGCATTCGCCAGGTGGCGTACCGCCCAGACACGGGTTCGAACCGGCGCCAGCGTCGCACATCCCTTCGGGAGCTTTTCCGCTGATGTGCCCGCCGGCGATTACGGCCTGGTGGTCGATGGGCTGTTCGGCATCGGCCTTACGCAGCCCGTCACCGGCGAGTATGCCGCGCTGATCGAACGCATCAACCGCTTTGCCGGGCCGGTGCTGGCGCTGGACGTTCCCAGCGGGCTGGATGCCGACACCGGCCGCGTGATGGGTTGCGCCGTGAATGCCACGCATACGCTGAGCTTCATCGCTGCCAAGCCGGGGCTGTACACGCTGGATGGCCCGGATCACTGCGGCGAGATCGCCATCGACGCGCTGGGGCTGCCGTTGCCGGATACCGCCGGCAGTCTCCTCTCCCGCGCAGACTTTCATGAATTTCTCGCGCCGCGCATGCGCAACAGCCACAAGGGCAGTTTCGGTTCGCTCGCCGTCATCGGTGGCGCGCCGGGCATGGCGGGCGCCGCGCTGCTTGCCGGCCGTGCCGCGCTGAAGCTCGGCGCCGGGCGCGTTTTCGTCGGCCTGCTGGAACCTCTCGCCGTCGATCCAACGCAGCCCGAACTGATGCTGCGCGCACCCGGCGATGCGCTGGCGCACGCCACCGCAAGCGTCATCGGGCCCGGGCTTGGCCAATCCGATGCCGCGCTGGCGCTGATTCGCCGTCTCGCCAGCGCCGATTTTTCCGTGCTGTTCGATGCCGATGCGCTCAATCTCGTGGCCGCCCATCCGGTGCTGGCGCGCCACATCGCCCGCCGCGCTGCGCCGACCCTGCTCACCCCCCATCCCGCGGAAGCGGCGCGTCTCATGGCGGCGACGATTGCAGAAATCCAGGGCGACCGCATCGCCGCCGCGCTGGAACTGTCGCGCCGTTTCAATGCGCATGTCGCGCTCAAGGGATGCGGCACGGTGCTTGCCCATCCCGACGGGCGCTTCCGCATCAACACCACGGGCAATCCGGGGCTGGCCTCCGCCGGCACGGGCGACGTGCTCTCCGGCATGGCGGGCGCCCTGCTGGCCCAGGGCTGGCCGGCGGATGCGGCGCTTGCCTGCGCGGTCCATCTCCACGGCGCCGCCGCCGAAACACTGGCTGCCGCAGGCAATGGCCCCGTCGGCATCGCCGCCGGCGAACTGGTTCCCGCTGCCCGCCGTCTTCTCAACCGCTGGATAGATTCGTATGCATGACCATCGCCCTTTTGCCGCCATCCTCATGACGCTGGTTGCCGTCTTTTTTTTCGCCGCGCTGGACGCCACCGCCAAACATCTTTCGCAGACGTTCCCCATTCCCATGCTGGTCTGGGCTCGTTACACCGTGCACTTCCTGCTGATGATCATTTTTCTTGGGCCGACGCTGCGCCTGAAACTGGTTGCCACGCAACGCCCCGCAGCCCAGATTATTCGCGGCCTGGTGGTCGTTGCCACGTCGATTTTCGGCGTCGCCGGCTTTTCCCTGCTGCCGCTCGCGGAGGCCACGGCCTTCCTTTTCTTTGCCCCCCTGATTGTCGTCGTGCTCGCGCATTTCCACCTGAAAGAACATGTGACGCCCGGCCAATGGCTGACCGTTGCCGCCGGATTTTCCGGCATGCTTCTCATCGCGCGTCCCGGCGGCGCGCTGTCATGGCACGGCGTGATCTTCATGTCGCTGGCGGCCGTCATGTATGCCATCTACCAGGTCCAGACCCGCCGCCTGGCGGCGACGGAGAACACGATAACGCTGCTGTTCTATACGGCGCTCGTCGGCAGCGCCTCCATGACGCTTGCCGCGCCGCTTTACTGGCAGAACACCGTGACGCCAACCGCCTGGCAAAGCGCGCAGATCCTTTCCATGGGCGTGTTTGGCGGCATCGGCCACTGGCTGTTTACGCGCGCCTTTCGCCACGCGCCCGCCTCGATCCTTTCGCCGATGATTTACATCCAGCTTGTCTGGGCAACGCTCTTCGGCTGGCTTTTCAACGACCACCTGCCGGATGCGCTGGCGGTCATCGGCATGGCGGTGATCGTCGCAAGCAGCGCCTCGATCGCCCTGTCGGAACGCATCAGGAAGCCAGCATCGCTGGCGCCGCCGGAACCAATGGAACCTTGACGGGATACGGATAGAGCATGTTGAGCGCCGTGCTGCGGCCATCGGCGCCGACGGTGCGCACGTGCTCGCGGCGAAACTCGCGCGCATGATGCAAGCCGCAGCTGTGGGCGATCATGTCGATTTCCCGGTTCATGTTGAGGCAGTAATTCGCCACGCGCTCGAATTTTTCCTCGACCACCAGACCGCGCTGCAATTTGACGTTGTGCGTCGTTATCCCTGTCGGGCACGTGTTGGTATGGCAACGCAGGGCCTGGATGCAGCCGAGGGAAAACATGAAGCCGCGCGCCGTATTGACGAAATCGGCGCCACAGGCCAGCGCCCAGGCGGCGCGCGCCGAAGTCACCAGTTGCCCGGTGGCGATCACGCGCACCCGCTCCTTCATGCCGGCCTCGATCAATGCATCGACCACGCGCGGCAACGCCTCGTCGATCGCGAGCCCCATGTGGTCGGCGAGCGCCTGTGGCGCCGCCCCCGAGCCGCCTTCGCCGCCATCGACGGCAATGAAGTCCGGTGCGGCGTCCAGCCCGCGCCGGGCCACGGCTTCGGTCAGCAGGTGCATGAACTGCCAGCCGCCGATCGCCGTTTTGATGCCCACCGGCTTGCCGGTAATGTCGCGAATGTGCAGGATCATGTCCAGCAGTTCATCGCTGTTCGCAATGTCCAGATGGCGGTTCGGCGAAAGCGAATCGAAGCCTTCCGGGATGCCGCGGATGCGGGCAATCTCCGTCGTGACCTTGCCTCCCGGCAGCACCCCGCCCTTGCCCGGCTTGGCCCCCTGCGAGAGCTTGATCTCGAAGGCGCGCACCGTTTCATGGGCGCCCATTTCGCGCAGCTTTGTGGTCGACAGCCGGCCATCGGCATCGCGCACACCGTATTTCGCCGTGCCGATCTGCATGATGACATCGCAGCCGCCTTCGAGATGGTGGGGCGACAGCCCGCCCTCGCCGGTATCCATCCAGCATCCGGCCTTTGCCGCCCCGAGCGACAAGGCTCTCACCGCCGGCTTGGATATCGCGCCATAACTCATGCCGCTGATGTTGACCAGCGAGCGGGCGGCAAAGGGTTTTTTGCACCACCCCTCGCCCATCACCAGGGGCGGCGTCGGCAGGCGTTCGCTTTCCAGCACGGCAAACGGCGCATTGACGAAAATCAGCGCACCGGCCTCATGCAGGTTGTAGGTCGAACCAAAACCCAGCACGCCGCCTTCGTTCTTCGCCATGCGATATACCCAGGCACGGGTCGCGCGATTGAACGGCCGCTCCTCGCGGTCGCCCATGAAAAAATACTGCCGGAAATATTCGCCCAACTGCTCGAAGAAGTAACGCAGATGGCCTATCAGGGGAAAATTGCGCAAAATCGCGTGCTTTTTCTGCGTGATGTCCTTGAGGTAAAAATAGATCGCCACGACCCCCAGCGCAAAAGCGATCAGTACGCCCAGACTTACCGAAAACACGCCCAGCATTGTGCGTTCCTCCCCTGCTAGAATCGATCGGGCCTGCATTTTTGCACCCCTCAACATATCATGGAATACCCGCTCCAGCTTGCCGCCGAAATCGATCGCAATGTAGTGGCTGCGCTGGCCGAGGACATCGGCGGCGGCGACCTGACGGCGTTGCTCACGCCCGCCGGACACCGCTCGCAAGGCACGGTCATCAGCCGCGAGGATGCCGTGCTGGCCGGCAGCGACTGGTTCAATGCCTGCTTCCGCCGGCTGGATCCCGCCGCCGCGATACGCTGGACTGCGCATGACGGCGAGCGCATCACCGCCGGCCAGATGCTCTGCCGGATCGAAGCCAACACCCGCGCGTTGCTTACCGCCGAACGCCCCGCGCTCAACTTCGTGCAACTGCTCTCTGCCACGGCCACCGCCACGCGGCGCTACGTCGATGCCGTCAGGGGCACGCAGGCGCGCATTGTGGATACCCGCAAAACCCTGCCCGGCCTGCGCCTGGCGCAAAAGTATGCGGTTGTCTGCGGCGGCGGCACGAATCACCGCCTGGGCCTTTATGACGGCATCCTGATCAAGGAAAACCACATCATCGCTGCCGGCGGCGTCACCCCGGCGCTGGAGCGCGCCCGCGCAATCGCGCATGGCGATGTGTTTATCCAGATTGAAATAGAAACGCTCGAGCAACTGGCCGAAGCGCTGGATGCCGGCGCCCGCCTGATTCTGCTCGATAACATGAGCCTCGGGCAAATGCGCGAGGCCGTAGCGCTGACTGCCGGCCGCGCCAAGCTGGAAGCCTCCGGCGGGGTGAGGCTGGAAACCGTGCGCAGCGTTGCCGAAACCGGCGTCGACCGCATCTCCATCGGCAGCCTGACCAAAGACGTGCGCGCCATCGACCTCTCGCTGCGGCACAGCGAAGGCTGATTCTGCTAGAATCCGCGCCCTGCCGAGCCTGCGGAAAACAGGCAGACACCTGCGGAGAGGTGGATGAGCGGTTTAAGTCGCACGCCTGGAAAGCGTGTTTAGGTGAAAGCCTAACGCGGGTTCGAATCCCGCCCTCTCCGCCAGATCAGATAGATAACTCTTGAGCTCATGCAGCCTGCGATAAGCCGGTATCTAGGCCGGCGACGTTGCAACGGTTTCCACGCGGTTGCGGCCAGACGCTTTCGCATGATAGAGACATCGATCCGCCTTTTTCATCAGACTGTCCTCATTATCGCCGGGCGCATAGTCCGCCACTCCGAAACTGCAGGTCACTTGCCCGACATCGGCAAAATGTTGCTGCTCAAGCAACAGACGCACCTTTTCAGCGAGCAACCGGCCAGTCTCGAGGCTGCAGCCCGGCGCCAGAATGACAAATTCTTCACCTCCCCAGCGTGCAAGCAGCTCAGTAGTACGAATCGCACTGCGGACTACCTGTGCCAACTGGATCAGAACCTGGTCGCCTGACTGGTGACCGAAGGTGTCATTAATGCGCTTGAAGTGGTCGATATCGAACAAGATCAGCGTAAGCGGGCTGGAGAATCGCGTAGAACGCTTGATCTCGCTCGTCAATATCTCGTCGAAATGGCGCCGGTTGCAGATGCCCGTCAGGGCATCCGTAGTGGCCAACTGGTTGAGCTGTTCCATGATTTTGACGTGCTCGGTCGCATCGCGCACAATGCCGATAGCGCTCCATTGGCCGTGTCGCTTGATAGCCGAGAGCGAGACCTCGGCGGGAAATATTTCGCCGCTTCTGCGCTTCGCAGGAACTTCTCTTGTCTGACCGATAAGCGGTCCTTTCCCTGACTGCGCGAAGCGTGGAAAGCCTTCGCGATACGCGGCAAGATTGTTCTCGGGCACAACCAGGTCGTGCAGGTTCTGTCCGACCATTTCTTGCTTGGCATATCCAAACATATGTTCCGCCGCAGGGTTCCAGTACGTAACCAGGCCGGCGTGATCGATCAGGATCACCGCATCGTGCGCCGCATCGGTGATGCTGCGCATCAATTCCTCATGCTCGATCAACTCAACAGTGCGAGTTTGCAGCTCCAAATGGGTTTTTTCAAGTAGCGCCAATGCTTCCGCATTCTGTCGCGTCATGCGCTGGTCGAACAAGGCGGCGATGATTCCACCGTTAAACCAGAAGAGGGAAATCAATGACACCATGACCATTGAAATATCCTGGTCAATTCCAGACGCATAGCTAAGGCAGATACTGCCGGGCAGGACTTGCATCCCCGCCATGCCGGCGTAATGCATGCCGGAAATTGCCAGGCCCATGATCACGCCGCCCAAAACAAAGCGTGGCAACGCAGCCATCTTGACCTGCTTGCTCTGATACATCATCAGGAGTGCGCCCAGTGAGGCGCATATGGCAATCAGGACAGAGGCCGCGACTATCAGCGGGTCATAGCGAATTGGCGGTGACATCGTGATGGCCGCCATGCCTGTGTAGTGCATGGCACTGATACCCGCACCCATCAGCAGGCTGCTCACGACGATGCGCCTTATGCTGATATCCGGTTTACGCAGCACATAGAAACCGAGCAGGGCTGCGGCAATCGCCGGCACAGTCGATAGAAGGGTTAATGGCAGGTCGTAGCCGATAGGAATCGGTAAATGCAAGGCCAGCATGCCAATGAAATGCATGGACCAGATTGCCAATCCCAGCGTAATCCCTCCGGCAAGCATCCATATCAAAGCCGTATGGCCGCTGCTCGCGCGCATGCGCTGGGCATGGGTAAGCGCCGTGAGCGACCCGATGATCGCTATCAGCACGCTTAATAGCACCATGGGAATATTCCAGGCTATTAACACCTCACGTCCTTTTGCTTTTTATACACGCCTACAGCTTCATGTCATTCCCTCGTTTATGCCACACGGGGGACTACCGGATGCATGGAAAAGATGAATGACGTAAACCCTACTCCCGTCCTGCGCTATTAACAACCAGCGGCGGGCGCATCGTGCGTCGTGTGCGCCGTCAGCTTGTCGGGTGCTCTGGGTGAACCTATGGAATTTGCTGCCAATTGCCACGTGACCCAGGAATTCCGCCCAAGCCGATTCCCGCGCGGTGCAAAAGTCGGCGCTGCTGAGGCGGCGTACAGCAGCGTGCTAGTAGCGCCCGGATGGTTTGGACGCGCTGCGCAGCAACAGGGCGATGGCCGCCGCCAAAGAAAGATTGACGGCCGTCGGCAGCAGGCTGGCGACCATGAACAGGGGCTGCTTTGCATAAAGCGTGGAGAAGAGGGTGATGGGGTCGCTGCCATCGGTAAAGGAAGGCAGCGAAAACAGGTAGCTCAGGAAGAGCTCACTCGCACAGGCGATCACCAGCAGCACGCCGAGCCCATGGCGCCGGCGCATCCATGCGTAGAGGGCGAGCGCTCCCCAGAATGCGGGGAAAGCCCAGGGAGAGATTGTCATCCACCATGTGAACAATTCTTTCATCGTTACTCCTCGCGTAATGAGCACGCCGGATGGCGTGCGCCTTGTAC
Source organism: uncultured Rhodocyclaceae bacterium (assembly GCA_964596295.1). Lineage (GTDB taxonomy): Bacteria > Pseudomonadota > Gammaproteobacteria > Burkholderiales > Rhodocyclaceae > Rugosibacter. The sequence goes on from CAZQTB010000016.1 coordinate 40,351, forward strand.
CTTGTAAGGTGTTTCCGGCAGCAGTCTGTTCTTCAGCCGCAGGTACCCACTGCGCCGCAGGCGGAGCAGAAGTCGCAGCCGTCTTTGCGAATCACCGTCATGTTGCCGCATTCGTTGCACAGGGAGCCCTGCATCACCTTGATGCCGCCGCTGGTTTCCGGCGCTGCGCCGGGGGTTTCGAGGATGCCCATCGCGCGCGTGGGGTAGCCGTTTTCGTCGAGAATGCCGAGCATGGCGTAGCGGTGCATGATCAGCCGCGCGATGTAGGCAACGGTGGATGGCCAGGTTTGCTGCTTGTTCGAGCCGGGCACGCGGGCCATGAAATCGCCCAGCGGTTCGGCATAGTTCATCAGCTTGCGCTGTTTCTTGCCGATCCTGGGGGGGTCTAGCACGCGCATGTCGAGCGAGAGCAGGCGGGTGAGGCCGTCCAGCGCGCGCGGGTAGTGGCCGGAGAGCCACACGGAATAAGGCCGCGTGACGCCGTCGGGCAGGGTGATTTCTTTCAGGCCCAGCACGAACTCTTCGCCGGAGATGGGGTTGCTGATATCCACCGTCCAGGAGAGCGTGCCGTCGGTGCCGGTTTTGGGTTCGTCGCGGCTGAACATGCAGTCGATGACGGGCGTGGCGCCGGTGCTTGCGTCGCTGTCCTCCAGCGCGCCGAGTTTTTCGCAACGATAGCGCACTACTTGCGCCAGCGCCGAGACGACGCCCGGCACGCGCTTTTTCTCGCCATTGGGCGGGAAGGGCAGGTCGAAGGCTTCTTCGTCCTGAGTTTTGGCCAGCGCGTCGAGCTTGAGCTTCAGCCAGGCCTTGTCGTTGGCGCGCATGTCCATGGACAGCGTTTTCGCCACGGCGCCGATGCCGCGCGGCTGCTCGGCGCCATTGACCCAGACCTCGAAAGGCATGGCGCGGCCCATGTCATTTTCGATCTGGCCGACGAAGAGGGCGAACTCGCCTTGCGGCGCTTCGATCATGTAGGTCCATGCGGTATTGCCGTCGCTCATGCGCGGGCGGCTGGGCCAGCGCAGCGAGGCCAGCACGGGCGCGGGCAGGGCGCCGATGGAAAGGCGCCGGTTGGCGGAATCGAGCGTTACATCCTGCGGCTGTTTTTGCGCATTGACGGCGGCCGTGGATTCAACGGAGAGCACGCTGCCCAAGATCGAGTTGGGGCGATAGGTGGCGAGGCCCTTGAGCCCGGCTTTCCACGCGCTCATGTAGAGGTCTTCGAAGTCGGCGTAGGGATAGTCGGCTGGCACATTCACGGTTTTGGAAATCGAGGTGTCGATAGAGGGCGCAACGGCGGCAACCATGTCCTTGTGCGCCTGTGCCGAGATGTCGAGCGCCGTGACAAAGTAGTCGGGCAGCTTGCCGACGTCGCCGCCTTGATGCTTGTACAAACGCCAGGCGTAATCTTCGACGGCGTATTCCTTGTGCGTGCCGTCGGCCATGCGCTTCTTGCGCGTGTAGGTCCAGGAGAAGGGCGGTTCGATGCCGTTGCTGGCGTTGTCGGCAAAGGCCAGGCTGATGGTGCCGGTGGGCGCGATGGAGAGCAGGTGCGAATTGCGCAGGCCATGCTTCCTGATCTGCTCCTTGACCTCGCCCGGCAGGCGCGAGGCGAAGTTGCCGCCGGAAAGGTACATGTCGGCGTTGAACAGCGGAAAGACGCCGCGCTCCCTGGCCAGTTCGGCCGAATACAGGTAGGCGCGGTCGCGCATGTATTCCGAGATTTTCGCGCCCATGTCGCGCGCGGCCGGCGTGTCGTAGCGCAGGCGCAGCATGATGAGCGTATCGCCGAGGCCGGTGAAGCCCAGGCCGACGCGGCGCTTCGATTGCGCTTCCTGCAACTGTTGCGGCAGCGGCCAGTGCGTGGCGTCGAGCACGTTGTCGAGCATGCGCACGGAGGTGTCGATCACCTTGCCGAACGCGTCGAAGTCGAAGCGGGCCTGCTCCGAGAAGGCGTCATGCACGAAAGTGGTGAGGTTGATGGAGCCCAGGCAGCAGCAGCCATAAGGCGGCAACGGCTGTTCGGCGCAGGGATTCGTGGCCTCGATGGTTTCGCAGTAGTACAGGTTGTTGTCCTTGTTCATGCGGTCGAGGAACAGGATGCCCGGCTCGGCGTGGTCATAGGTCGAGCGCATGATCTGGTCCCACAGGTCGCGGGCGCGCACCTTGCGATACACCCACTGGCCGTCTTCCCGCGGATACGCCCCGGCGGCCTTGATGTCGGCGGCGGGCGTGGCGCGATGGGCCAGTTCGATCTCGCCATCGGTTTCCACCGCCTGCATGAAGGCATCGGTTACGCCGACGGAAATGTTGAAGTTGGTCAGGTCGCCCTGGTCCTTGGCGTGGATGAATTCTTCGATGTCCGGATGGTCGCAGCGCAGCACACCCATTTGCGCGCCGCGCCGGCTGCCCGCGGATTCAACGGTTTCGCACGAACGGTCGAATACGCGCATATAGGAGATGGGGCCGGAGGCGCGCGATTGCGTGCCTTTGACGTGCGCGCCGACCGGGCGGATGGACGAGAAGTCGTAACCCACGCCGCCGCCGCGGCGCATGGTTTCAGCCGCCTGCAGCAGCGCGGTGTAGATGCCGGGGCGGCCATCGACGGTTTCGGAAATCGAATCGCCCACCGGCTGCACAAAGCAGTTGATCAGCGTGGCGCACAGATCGGTGCCGGCGGCGGAGTTGATGCGCCCGGCGGGAACGAAACCGTTTTCCTGGGCTTCGAGAAAGCGCGCTTCCCAATGGGCGCGCTTATCTTCGGTTTCGACGGAAGCAAGCGCGCGGGCCACGCGGGCGCGCACCTCATGCACGGTGCGCTCGTTGCCCTTGGCATATTTTTCGATGAGCACCTCACCGGATATTTCCTGCGGCAAAGGCAGGCCCATTTGCCCGGTGTACTCGCTGTGGATTGCTTCCTCGGCTGTTATGTTGGTTGTTGTCATGCTTTCTCCCGAAGAAAATGAAAGTGTAAGTTCTGATTTGCCGTGGAGAATACCCCGGCTCTGGAAATCATCAAAGAAATAATAAAAAAATAAATTTCTGTCTTTATGTAATCAATTAGTTAGATAAAAATCTTGTGCAGAGCAATAGATGACCTACTGCATATAGTGTGCTTTATTTTCAAATGAAAGACGAAGAAAAACAGAAGGATGGCGATGCTTTTCAACATTTGACGCGAAGATGATCAGGAGCGTTTTTTGCGGGGGTCGCTGCACGCTGACCGGTTCGGAGAGTCATCCGTCCGACAGTCTGTTAGGATGCACCTCATATGCGCCTCATGTATCGCACTTCACGACTGGATTCTTGCCCATGCACCTCCATCGCATCTGCCCTGGATGAACATACCGGCCGATAGTCCCTTTGTTGCCCTGGGCAATGTGCATGACACCGGCGAAGTCCAGGCGCAGGTGAGGGAGATTGTCCATGCCTTTGCGCCAGGCCACGACCTGGCGCGCATCGACCAGGCCTTCACGTTGCTCGACCATGCGTTTGGCGGCGAATTGCCGGGCTATCAGATGCTCAAGACGCCTTATCACAATCGCATGCATACCAACGAGGTAGCGCTGTGCTCGGCTCGCATGCTGCATGGCCTGCATCTGGCCGACAGGGGGCTGGACGGCGATCATATCGACGCCGCGCTGATCGGCGCGCTGATGCATGATGTCGGCTACCTGATGCGGCACGAGGAAGCCAGCGGCACCGGCGCGCAATTCACTGAAACCCACGTCATGCGCGGCGTGAATTTTGTCCGTGAGCAGTTAAGCGATCTGCCTGCCAATATCATGGAGGCGACGGTCAAGGTCATCCTGCTGACCGATCATCGCAAGGCGGCTGACTGGGTCAGCTTCGATAATGTGCAACAGCAACGCGCTGCGTATGCCACCGCCAGCGCCGACCTGATTGGCCAGATGGCCAATCGCAGCTATCTTGAACGCCTGCTGCTGCTCTATCTTGAATTTGAGGAAGCCCATCTCGGCGGCTTCAGCGATTTTCATGACCTGTTGGAGAAAACAGCGGGTTTTTCCCGGCTGACGAAATTGCGGCTGACGGATGAGTTGAGCGGGTTGTCCCCTGTCCTGGCGCGTCACTTCAGCGTACAGCTCGGCGTGGAGCGGAATTTTTACGCGGAATCCATCGAGCGCAATCTTGCATATCTGCAACAGGTCGTGCGCGAGGATCGCGCCCGGCGGCTGAAACTGCTTAATCGCGGCGACATCCTCAAAGAGGTGCTGACAGACGGCCTTGAATAGGCATTCAGTGCCGAAAAAAGTCGGCGCCGGCTGGACGGCGGGACGAGCGATGTGTTATCTTCCAAGCCCCTTTTAAGCGTATCCCTGTCATGTCAAGCAAACTCTCGTTAACCAGTGAAGAGCTGGCCGGGCTGGATGACGAGTACGGCTCTGCCACGGTGCAACGCGGCTTGGCTTATGCAAACGAAGGCCGCGTCTCGATTCAGGAGATCGAGCGCGACCCGCTGGAAATCCATGTCGAGGCGACGGTGAAAGGCAGCATAAAGCAGCCTTACCAGGTCGATTTGTGGGTGTCGCTGAATGCCGCCGGCGGGTTGCGCGGCGTGGATAACGATTGCACCTGTCCCGTAGGCATGGACTGCAAGCATGCGGTGGCGGCATTGCTGGTGCTGCATCAGCAGTCCGGCGTGTTGAAGCCGGATGCCACCCTGCCCATGGCGGAAGCTTTTCCCGAACCCAGCGCGGCAGCGCTGGAATGGCTGGACGAGCTGGATGAAGCGCGTGCGGCGGAGGAGCCTTCCCCCGCCGCGAAAAGAAAAGCCTTGCCGCAGCGCCTGGTTTATCTGCTGCGCCAGGGCCAGCCGATGCGCCTGGCGCTGGGCAAGACCCGGCAGGTAAAGACGGGCGGCCTGGGCAAGCCGGTTATCTATCATCCGCAAACCTATGATCTGGGCAGCATGCGCAGCCACCGCGAGTTCATTCTCGACGAGGATGTGCCGCCGTTAAGATTGTTCGTGGCCTTGCAGGCGGGGACAACGTACTACTACAACGACGATGTTGAGCTGACGGGCGAAACCGGCGCGTTGCTGCTGCGCCAGGCCTTGCGCACCGGCAGGCTGTATCAGGACGGAAACATGGCGCAGCCCCTGCATCCAGGCCAGCCGCAACCGCTGGCGTTGCGCTGGGAACGCAATGCGGCCGGGCTGCAGCAGGTTGATTTTGACTTGCCCGAGCCTTTGCAGGTGATCGCCACGTGGCCCCTGTTCTACTTCGATCCCGCGACCGGCCGATTGGGCGAGCTGCACTCCGCGTTGCCTGAAGACGTGCTGAGAAAGCTGCTGGCAGCCCCGCCGCTGAATGAGGCCGATGCGCCGCTGGCGCGCCGGCAGCTGTCGCATCTGGCGCAACAAAAGGGGCTGGATCTGCCGTTGCCCGAAGCCGCTGAAAGCATTCCGGCAGGCAAGCCGCTGGCGCGCCTGACCCTGACCTGCGGGCGCTTCCGGAGTTTTGCGACGCAGGGTCTTTACGACGAGCATGCCATTGCCATGCTGCATTTCACGTACCCGGAAGGCGTCAGCGTTACCGGCGGCGAGTACCCCGCGCCGATGATGCGGCGGCAAACTGCGGATGGGCAATGGGAAACACTGCTGCGCGACCTGCAGACCGAAGGCGAAGTCTGGGCGAACCTGCAGGCGCTTGGATTCGAGAGCTGCCAGCGGCGCCTGCCGGACTCTCAGCGCCTTGATGGCGCAAGCGATTGCCTGCTGCCGGGGCGCAGCGACGCGACCGGCTGGCTGCCGTTTCTTGAGACCGGGGTGGCGAAGCTGGAACAGATGGGCGTCCCGGTAACCATTGCCGACGATTTCCCGTTCCAACTGGCGACGGCCGATGAGTGGTTTGTCGGCTTGGAAGAAGAAGCCGGCAGCGACTGGTTCACGCTTGACCTGGGTGTGATGGTGGGCGGCGAACGGGTGAGCCTGGTGCCGCCGTTGCTGCGCCTGCTGCGTGATCAGCCCAGGCTGCTGACGACGGTGCGCGCGCTGGATGACGAGGCGACGGTTCCCGTGGCGCTGGACGGGCGCCGCTTCCTGCCGGTGCCCGCCAAGCGGCTCAAGGCATGGCTGCTGCCCTTGCTGGAGTTTCTCGATGACGACCGGCCGCGGCTGGCGCGCCACCACGCCTCGGCCCTGGCCGGAATCGCCGAGCACGCCACGCAATGGATCGGCGGCGAGGAGCTGCGTACCCTGGGGAAACGTCTGCAGGACTTTTCCGGCATGGCGCACCAGCCGCCGGCGGCGGGCTTTCAGGCCACGTTGCGGCCCTATCAGCAAGTCGGGCTGGACTGGCTGCAATTCCTGCGCGAATACGGGCTGGCCGGCATCCTCGCCGACGACATGGGCCTGGGCAAGACAGTGCAGACGCTGGCCCACCTGCACCTGGAAAAAGCTGCCGGCCGCGCCGACCGGCCCAGCCTCGTGGTGGCCACGACGAGCCTGATGGCGAACTGGAAGAACGAAGCCGCCCAGTTCACGCCCGACCTCAAGGTGCTGGTGCTGCATGGCAAGGATCGCGCCGACCGGTTTGCCGAAATGGCCGGCGCCGACATTATCCTCACCACCTATCCCCTGCTGGTGCGCGATCGCGAAGTGCTGCTGGCGCGGGAATATCATCTGCTGGTCATGGACGAGGCGCAGTTCATCAAGAATCCCAAGGCGAAGTCGCACCAGGTGGCGCGGCAACTCAAGGCGCGGCATCGTCTGTCCCTGACCGGCACGCCGCTGGAAAACCATCTGGGCGAGCTGTGGGCGCAGTTCGATTTTCTCATGCCCGGCCTGTTGGGCCGCGCCCAACGTTTTGGCAAGGTGTTCCGCACGCCGATCGAAAAACAGGGCGATGAAGAAATGCGCCAGCGCCTGGCCGAGCGGGTACGGCCCTTCCTCTTGCGCCGCACCAAGGAGCAGGTATTGAAAGACCTGCCGCCGCGTACCGAGATCGTGCGCTGGGTCGAGCTGGAAGGCGGCCAGCGGGACATTTACGAGAGCTTGCGCGTCGTGTTCGACAAAAAGCTGCGCCAGGTGCTCGCCGAGCAGGGCGCGGGGCGCAGCCAGATCATGATTCTCGATGCGTTGCTCAAATTGCGCCAGGTCTGCTGCGACCCGCGGCTGGTCAAACTGCCGACAACGGAAGCCCTGGTCAGGAAAGGCTCCGTACCCTCGGCCAAGCTCGCCACCCTGATGGAGATGATCGAAGAACTGCTCGACGAGAGCCGCAAGGTGCTGCTGTTTTCGCAATTCACTTCGATGCTGGAGCTGATCGAAGAGGAGCTGGGCAAACGCAAAACCCCGTATGTCAAGCTCACCGGCCAGACCCGCGACCGCGAGACGCCGATCCGCGATTTTCAGGAAGGCCGCGTGCCGCTTTTTCTCATCAGCCTGAAGGCCGGCGGAACGGGCCTGAATCTGACGGCGGCGGATACGGTGATTCATTATGATCCCTGGTGGAACCCGGCCGTCGAAGAGCAGGCGACGGCGCGCGCCCACCGCATCGGCCAGGACAAGCCCGTCTTCGTTTACAAACTGATGACCCAGGGCACGGTGGAAGAAAAAATTCTCGCCCTGCAAAACCGCAAACGCGGCCTGGCCGATCAGTTGATGCGCAAAGACGCGGCAGCCGAGGAAGGCGGCGGACACCTCATTACGGCGGATGACCTGGATGTGCTGTTTCAGCCGCTGAATTGAGCGCGGCGCCCGGCGCGGTTGCCGGGAGAACTTGATTCTTTCCCCGCCATCTCGCATAATTCGCGCCCTTGCCTCCCGGTTTTCCCCGGGGCGGCACCTGCTTTCATGTGGTGGCTGTAGCTCAGTTGGTAGAGTCCCGGATTGTGATTCCGGTTGTCGTGGGTTCGAGTCCCATCAGCCACCCCACCCCCTAGGCATTTTCGCAAGAGCCCCGCTGCGGCAAGAATCGCGCGGGGCAGCGCCGTCTTTCGCCCAGGCCGGGCATGTCCTGCATGGGATAATCCGCAGATGGTTTCTCTCGTGCATACCCTTGAGCATTCGCTTGACGTTGCCGATGTCCAGGCTCGTCTGGCTGCGGGCCTGGACGCAGCCTCGGCGGCGCGCGTGGCCGAGGCCTTGGAACTGGCGGATGAGATGTATGGCGCGACCTTGCTCTCCAGCGGCGAGCCGACGCTGCAGCATGCGCTGGGCATGGGGCTGATTGCGGCGGGGCTTGATCTCGACGCGGATGTGCGTGCGGCCGCCTTGCTCTTTGCCGCGATGGCGCACCGGCAGGACGCTCCCGAACGCCTGAAAATCGGCTTTGGCGAGACGGTGGCCGGGCTGGTTTCCGGCCTGCATCGGCTGGGAGTGTTGCGCCCGCTCACGCGCGCCGCCGCGGGCGGCGGTGAAGTGCATGCGCAGGCGGAGATTTTGCGCAAGATGGTGCTGGCCATGGTGGATGACATTCGCGTCGTCCTGCTCAGGCTCGCCAGCCGCGTGCAAACCCTGCGCTTTCTGGCCGACCGGGCTGGTCCGCTGCGCGATGAAATGGCGCGGGAAAGCCTAGTGATCTATGCGCCGCTCGCCAATCGCCTGGGCATCTGGCAATTGAAATGGGAGTTGGAAGACCGCGCCTTCCGCTATCTCGAACCGGAGACCTACAAGCGCATCGCCGGCATGCTGGATGAAAAGCGGCTGGAGCGCGAAAACTTCATTGCCGGAGTGGTCGGCCGCCTGCAAAACGCACTGACGGCGGAGCATGTCCGCGCCGAAGTGAATGGCCGGCCGAAGCATATCTACAGCATCTGGAACAAGATGCGCGGCAAGGATCTCGATTTCTCCGAAGTGTATGACGTGCGCGCGGTGCGCATCATCGTCGACGAGGTCAAGGATTGCTATGCGGCGCTGGGGCTGGTGCATCACTTCTGGCAGCCGATTCATGGCGAATTCGACGACTACATCGCGCACCCCAAGGGCAACTTTTACCGCTCGCTGCACACTGCCGTCGTGGCCGGCGACGGCCGCGCGCTGGAAGTGCAGATTCGCACCCGCGAGATGCACCGGCATGCCGAGCTGGGCGTGGCGGCGCACTGGCGCTACAAGGAATCCGGCAGCGCGGCCAGGGGCGGCGGGGAATATGAAGACAAAATTTCCTGGCTGCGGCAACTCTTGTCCTGGCGCGATGAAATTGCCGACTCGGCGGAATGGGTGCAGCAGTTCAAGCGCGCCGCGCTGGACGATACGATTTATGTGCTGACGCCGCAGGACAAGGTGATCGATCTGCCGCGCGACGCGACGCCGCTGGATTTCGCCTATCGCCTGCATACCGATCTGGGCCATCGCTGCCGGGGGGCGAAGATCGACGGCCACATGGCGCCGCTCAATACGCCGCTGCAAAACGGACAGCGGGTGGAGATCAGCGCCATAAAATCGGGTGGGCCTTCGCGCGACTGGCTGAGTGCGGCGCAGGGCTATCTCGTTACGCCGCAGGCGCGGCGGAAGGTGCGGCAGTGGTTTGCCGAGCAGGATGAAGCCGAGCTGCTGGCGCAGGGGCGCGCCATCGTCATGCGCGAGCTGCAGCGCGCGGGCGCTGTGCATGGCGCGCAGGCCAATCTCGAAGCGCTGGCGGCGAAACTCGGGCTGAAAAGCGCCGAGGCGATGTTCCTGGCCGCGGCGCGCGGCACGCTGGGCCCGCGCGCCCTGGATAGCGCCTTGCGCGGCGGTGCGGAAGTCCCGCTGCCCGAGCCGGAGATTTTCACGCGCAAGAGCCGCGCAGCGGCGGGCGCGGGCCAGGGCGCCATCCTCATCGTCGGCGTGGATAAGCTATTGACCCAGATCGGGCGCTGCTGCAAGCCGATTCCGCCGGATGCCATTGTCGGCTTTGTCACGCGCGGCAAGGGCGTTTCCATTCATCGCGTCGAATGCGCGAATTTCCGCAACATGGCGGCGCGCAGCCCAGAACGCGCCATCGAAGCTGCCTGGGGCGCGACCGGGAGTGCCTTGGCGGAGGCGATTTATCCCGTCGATGTGCGCGTCGACGCCGGTGACCGGCAGGGCTTGCTGCGCGATATTTCGGAATTGCTTGCGCGCCAGAAAATCAATGTCACGGCGGTGAAAACGCAAAGCAAAAACGGCGTGGCGCGCATGCGTTTTACGCTGGAGCTGGCGGGAGGCGAGAGCTTGCAGAAGATACTGCTCTTGTTGCGCGACGTGCCGGGAGTGATCGGCGCGCAACGCAGTTAGGGGCGGCACTTACACGGGTTGGTTTTTTATGCGCGCAGCGAGGCGGGAAAGATGCAGACGGCCCAGCGCGGCGTGCAGTTTTTCCGGATGGGCCGAAGCCTGCAGGATGAGATCCCCGCGTCCTTCGGCCAGCGGCCCGGCCAGCCGTTGCGCCTGGCGCGCTACGGCGTCGGCGACATCGACCAGGCTGACATGTGTGGCTTGCAAACCGGCAAGGTCGCGCAGCAGCGGCGCGAGAAAGCTGTAATGCGTGCAGCCCAGCACCAGGCGATCCACGCCTTTTTCCAGCAGCGGCAGCACGCGCTTGCGGACGTCGGCGGCCAGCGCCGGATCGTCGAGTTGCAGTTGTTCGACCTGCGTGGCCCAGCCGGGGCAGGGCTCGATGAAAACCTCAACGTGCGCTGCGTGCGTGCGGATCAGTTTTGCCAGGCGCTCGCTTTTTGCCGTGGCTTCGGTGGTCAGCACGGCAATGCGGCGGCTGACGGAGGTTTGCGCGGCAGGCTTGATGCCGGGCTCGACGCCCACCACAGGCACACCGGGATGCGCCTGGCGCAGCGCTGCGACCGCCGTGGCCGTGGCTGTGTTGCAGGCAACGACGAGCAGCCGGCAACCCGAATGCACCAGGCCTTCGCCTACGGCCAGCACGCGCGCCTGGATCTGCGCTTCGCTCTTGTTGCCGTACGGCATATGGGCGGTGTCGGCAAAATAAGTGAAGTCGGCGCGCGGCAGGGCGTCGACCAGCGCGGCCAGAACCGAGAGACCGCCGA
>CAZQTB010000017.1:0-45931 GCA_964596295.1 uncultured Rhodocyclaceae bacterium
CGTAATGCACTTCCGTGGTGTCGTGGCTCCGCGCAATCGCAAAGCGCAGGTTGATGATATCGAGGTGTTTGGCCATCACGGTCATCGGGAAGAGCTGGGTGATCAGCGAGCCGCGTTCGGGGTTGCTGCCCTTGAATTCGATCAACGACGGGTCGTTGATAAAACCGTTGTTCTGGATGGCCTTGAGTTCGGCTTCAAAAATAACGTGACCATTCTCGGTCATGTGCTGGAACCCTTTGCCGCCCTGCCAGTTAAGCAGGCGAAACCCGGTGTGCAACATCGGCGCGTGGTAGCCATCATTGTCGTTGTAGCCCTTCCAGTTCGAGGCATAGCGGACTTTCTGGTAGCCCAGCAGCTTGAGCCGCCCGTCACCCCCCAGCAGCGCGCTCAGCGTCGGCGGCACCGTCTCGCCCAGCCATGTCTCCAGCGGCGGCGTGTTCGCCCCCATCGTGACAAACAGCAGCCCGAGAAACTCGGCGCTCTTGACTTCCGCCAGCCCAAACTTCTCCTGCTGGAAGTCCGGCGCGAATTCCTTCGACCCCGGACAGGCGGCCAGCGCCCCGTCCAGCGCGAAGATCCAGCGATGATACGGACATTCGAATTCCTTGCGGTTCCCGCTGCATGAAACCTCTACCTGGTTGCCCCGGTGCGTGCAGCTGTTGAAGAACGCCCGGATCTTGTTGTCCTTGCCCCGCGCTACCAGCAGCGGCACCCGCCCCAGGTCGAAGGTCTTGAAGTCGCCGACATTCGGCAGTTCCCCCGCATGCCCTACCACATGCCAGCAGTCGCCGTAGAATATCTTCTTCAGTTCTTCCTCGAACAGCGCGGCGCTGCCGAAGATCTCCTTCGGAATCTGATTCACCTTCGCCGGCCACACCGACGGCGGCTCGCCGGTATAACGACCACCCGATTGTTGTGTTGTTGACATGTCCATTTCCCTGCTCCCTCCCTCAGAAGAACATATTCATGTTGCTGTCCGGCACGACGGCACTGTCAAGCCAATACCGCGCATGGCGAGCCGCCATGCGCGATTCCGTCTCGCGCTATCACTCAACCCGGTCTGAAGCGAACTTTTACAGATCAAGACAAGGGTCACGTTGACCTGGGTCAACGGAATTCATTGTTCCCCAATCGTGGAAGCGTTATCCGCCAGAAGAACGCGATAACCCTGTTTTGGTTTTCTAAACGGGTTGCGATGATCCGCACACGGGCGCGCCATGAGGAATTCAGGCCGTAGCTGCAAACCCAAGGGTGCGCTTCGGGTTTGCTTCCGCACTATTGCCGGTCGGAACGGAATCCGTGTTGACCCTGACCCGCGGAATCAGGCGTTTCTTCGGCAATGGGGGAATCGTCATCCATCAGTACGCGATAAGCCGGTCCTTCGAGGTCTTCGAACTGGCCGCCTTTCAGCGACTGCCAGAAAATGACGGCGATGGCGAACACCAGCACCAGGGACAGCGGGATCAGAAGGTAGAGAATGTCCATTCAGGTACGCTGCAGGCGCAAGGCGTTGAGAACCACGAGCAGGGAGCTTGCCGACATGCCGATGCCGGCCATCCAGGGCGTCACCCATCCCGCCATGGCGAGCGGAATGGCGGTGAGGTTGTAGACGCACGCCCAGGCAAGATTCTGCCGCACGCTGCGCAGCGTGCGGCGCGCCAATAGCAGCCCGGCATGCAATGCAGACAAGTCATTGCCCAGCAGCACGATGTCGGCATGCGCCCGCGCCAGATCGGCGCCGCCGCCCAGGGCGATGGACACCTGCGCCTGCGCCAGCACGGGCGCGTCATTGACGCCGTCGCCCACCATGGCCACTACCGCGCCCCCTGCCTGCAAGGCTTTTAGCGCCGCGTGCTTGTCTTCGGGCGACATGCCGCTGCGCACATCGGCGATCCCCAGCGCTTCACCGATACATTGCACTGCAGCGGGCGCATCGCCGCTGAAAATCGAGAGTTTGACGCCTGCCGCACGCAACTGCGCCACCAGCGCCGGAGCCTCGGGACGCAACTGGTCGGTAAAGCGGAAAAATGCCTGCCAGCCGGCCGCTGAACCCAGCGCCACCAGCGTGTCGCCATCCGCTACGGCGAGGAGAGCGTTTTTTGCTTGACCGCCTTGCAGCGCAGTTGCTTCATCAGCGCCGACTTTTGCCGTGATTTCCTCCGGCAGCGGCTCGCCGTGCAAGGCGCCGACGAAATCCGGCCGGCCCAGCCGCCATTCCCGGCCTTCGACGGTTCCCGTCATGCCTGCTCCTGCCGTCGCGCGCAGAGCCTGCGCTACGATTTCGGTGCCGCCCGCCGCCCGCAAAGCGCGGCCGATGGGATGTTCCGAACCCTGCTCCAGCGCGGCTGCCAGCGCCAGCGCCCGTGTTTGCGCCAGCAGTGCGTGCGGCCCGGGTGCGCACACAGGCAACACTTCAGCCAGCGCGAATCGTCCGAGGGTCAGCGTACCGGTCTTGTCGAAAACGAAATGATCGGCCTGCGCCAGCGTCTCGATGGCATGACCGCGTGTCACCAGCACGCCGCGCGCGGCCATGGCTCCCGTGGCAACGGTCATCACCGCCGGTGTGGCGAGCGACAAGGCACACGGGCAGCTCACTACCAGCACGGCGACGAACACCCACAGCGCACGCGCCGGGTCGGCTTGCCACCAGACCAGCGCGGTTGCCGCAGCCAGCAGCAGCAAGGCGCTGATGAAGCGTCCCGCCATGCGATCGGCCATTTCCGCCAGGCGCGGCTTTTCCGCTGCCGCGCGTTCCATCAGGCGGGCAATCGCGGCCAGACGCGTCGCTTCCCCCACGCGCTCGACACGCATCGCCAAAGGGCTGGCGACATTCACGCTGCCGCCTGTCAGCCTGTCGTCCACGGTTTTCGGCACCGGCCGGCTCTCGCCCGTAAGCAGCGATTCATCGGTCGCACTGGCGCCCGCCATGACGATGCCATCGGCCGGTACGGTTTCACCGGGCCTGATCTGCACCATGTCACCGGCACGCAATTCGGCCACGGCAACCCGCTCGCTTGTCGTGGCCGGCCAGGCGGTGAAGCGCATCGCTACGGCCGGCATGGCCCGCGCCAGCGTCTCCACGCTGCGCGCCGCCTTCTGCCGCGCCATCATTTCCAGATAGCGGCCCGCCAGCAGAAAGAAAACAAACATCGTGACCGAATCGAAATACACCGCACCGCTCTGCGTCAGCGTCGCCCATGCGCTGGCGGCGAATGCGCTACCCACCCCCAGCGCCACCGGCGCATCCATGCCGACGCGCCGCAATTTGAGATCGCGCCAGGCGCTGACAAAGAAGGGCGCGGCTGAATAGAGCATCACCGGCAGGGTGAGGATGAGGCTGGCCCAGCGCATCAGCTGTTCAATGCCGGGCGTCATGTCGCCCTCATTGCCGACCTGCGCCAGATACACCGGCAAGGCGTACATCATCACCTGCATCATGCCAAAGCCGGCGACGAACAGCCGCCACAGCGCCGTTTTGCGTTCCTTCTGCGCCAATTGCTCGGAGCGTGCGATGTCATACGGATGCGCTCGGTAGCCGATGGCGGCGATGGCGGCGAGGATGGCCGAAAGCTTCGTTGCGCGCTCGTCCCAGCGCACCCGCGCGCGGCGCGTGGCGTAGTTGATATCGACGGCCGTGACGCCCGGCTGACGCCCGATGTGCGCTTCGTTCAGCCAGATGCAGGCGGCGCAGGTAATGCTTTCGAGGATCAGCGCCGCTTCACGCTCGTGCTCGCCCGCGGCGCCCGCCGCCCGGCGCACGAAGTTTTTTTGCACTTCGGGATGATCGAACAGGCCAAGTTCATGCAATACCGCAGGCATCGCTTCGCGCGGACTTTCCGGCAGCGCATCACGATGGCGGTAGTAATCGGTCAGTCCGTTGCCGACGATGGCCTGCGCCACTGCCTGACAACCCGCGCAGCACAGGGTGCGCGGCACAGCGTCGATGGTGATGGAAATATCCGTTCCCGCGGGAATCGGCAGGCCGCAGTGATAACAGGAAGCGGAGATTTGTTCCAGGAGGCGCTCCCGGGAAACAAGGCCAACCCGACCGATGAGAAAACTCAGGGGCGGGCCTCGCGGTTTTGGTGCTGTTGGCCGGAATCGAACTGGCGACCTACTGATTACGAATCAGTTGCTCTACCAACTGAGCTACAACAGCAAGGGCGCGGATTATACCGTTCGGCGCCGACGAATGGCAACGCCGCGCCTTGCGCCGGATTGCCTGCCGTTGTTAGACTCGCGGCATGTCGTCATCCTTTGAATCCGTCTCTGGACGCACATCCTGCATGCATCGTCCGCACAGCGGCTTCACCTTGATCGAACTGATTGTGGTGATGGTCATGATCGGCATTCTCGCCGTCGTCGTCCTGCCGCGCCTTGACCTGCTTACGGGCTTTGACGAGATCGGCTACCGCGACAAGGTGAAAGCCACGCTGGAATTCGCCAGAAAGTCGGCGGTGGCGCAACGGCGCAATGTGCGCGTGAGCCGGGCCGGCAACAACCTGGCCTTGACCATCGACAACGACGTGCCCGAAGGGGCAGGGGCAGGGCTTTACCCGCGGCAATTGACGCTGCCTGCCGCCGACCGTGCCTGCGGCGGCGCGACGAACCAGATCTGCGCGCCTGCCGGGATTACCCTGGCGGGTTCGGCGACACTCACGTTCAGCCCCCTGGGGCAGCCCTCGGCAGCGGCAAGCTACACCGTCACCGGCGATGCGGCGCACGCCATCGCCGTCGAGGCGGAGACCGGCTATGTGCATTAGCGGTTACCGCCAGCGCGGCCTGACCCTGATCGAACTGATCATGTTCATCGTCATCGTCGGCGTGGCGCTGGCGGGTGTGCTGACCGTATTCAACATCACCACCCGCTCCAGCGCCGATCCGATGATCCGCAAGCAGATGCTGGCGATTGCCGAAGCTTTGCTGGAGGAGGTGCAGTTGCAGCCGTTTACCTGGTGCGATCCGGATGATCGCTCGGCGGCAACCGCCACAAGCGCGACGCTGGATGGAACAGCTACGGATGTCACCAAATGCTGGGACGCTGTCGAAGCCATGGGTCCCGAAGCCGGCGAAACGCGCGCCAGCACAACGACTCCCTTCGACAATGTCAATGACTATAACGGTCTTTCCGGCATCACCACCAGCATCACGGGCACGGCCATGCCTGCCGGCTACAGCGCCGCCGTCGCCGTCGCCCAGGATGCCCTGAACGGAATCGCCGCGGCCGATTCGCTGCGCATCACCGTGACGGTCAGCCACGGTTCCGACAGCATCGCGCTCGAAGGTTATCGCACCCGCCATTCGCCGAATTCACTGCCATGATGCAGCGCAGACATCCCCGCCATCCAGCTGCCGGCTTCACCCTGATCGAAGCCATCATGGTGATTGCCATCACCGGCATTCTCGCCGGTATCGTGGCGGTATTCATCAGCGGTCCGGTCGGCGGCTATCTCGATTCCGCGCGCCGCGCCGAACTCACCGACCAGGCGGACGTCGCCCTGCGCCGCATCACGCGCGACGTGCGCCTGGCGCTGCCCAACAGCCTGCGCGTGACCAACGCGGGCGGCATCAATTACATCGAGTTCATCATGACCGCCAGCGGCGGACGTTACCGCTTCGAGGACGACGGCTCGACCGGCGGCGATTTCCTCAGCTATACCAGTGCCGCCGATGCCAGCTTTGACATGCTGGGGCCGGCGCCAACCCCGCCGATCGCCGCCAACGACTTCATCGTCATCTACAACCTCGGCCCCGGCAATGCGCCGGCAGACGCTTATACCGGCGGCAATCGCGCGCAGGTGCAAAGCATCGCCGGCAACGGGATAACGCTGACCGCCAACCCCTTCGCCAGCCAGTCGCCGCCGCTGCCCTCGCCCAACAACCGCTTTCAGGTCGTGCCTGGCGCCACGCGGGCCGTCACCTATGCCTGTCCCTCCGCCACGGCGGGCAATCTGACGCGGCAGTGGAACTACGGCTTCAACGCCGCGCAGGTCACGCCACCGGCCGGCGGCAGCAGCACCACGCTGGCCGGCAATGTTACCTGCAGCGTCGAATACCAGGCCAACGCCACCGGCCGCAACGGCCTGCTCTACATCACCTTGACACTGACTGACGGTGGCGAAAGCGTCGGCCTGTTCCAGCAGATTCATGTAGACAACGTGCCATGATGACGCTACCGATCACATTACCCCGCCGTCGCGTGCAGACACGGATTCTTGGGTCCTCCTTCGGACAAGCCCGTGGCTTTGCCATTGTCTCGGCGATTTTCATTCTCGTTGTGCTGGCTGCGCTGGGCGCCTTCATCGTCAATATTTCAACCAGCCAGCAGATCGGCTCCACGCTCGACGTGCAGGGCGTGCGGGCCTACCTGGCGGCGCGGGCGGGGATCGAATGGGGCGTGTATAGAATTCAGGCGACGCCGGCTTACAATTTTGGTTATGCCTCTACCGACCCCAATATCCGTGCCTGTCCCGCCGCGACGACCACCTTCAGCCCGGCCGCCCCGGCGCTTGCCGGCTTTACCGTCACCGTTACCTGCCTTGCGACGGTCGACGCCAGCAGCGGCCCGACGGTGTATACCCTCACCGCCACCGCCTGCAACCAGCCCGCCGGTACCTGCCCCAATACCGCGCCAGCGGCAGGCTTCGGCTACATCGAACGACGCATTGATGTCACGCTATGAACTACATTCAAATTTGCCCCCTCGACGTTCTCTCCCCGGCCGGCTTTACACAGCTAGCCGGCCGCGCGGGCGCGGAGCAGCGTCCAGCGAAATCCCCGCTGCGCTCGTCATGAAAATCGCAGAACTGCTCCAATCGCTGTCCGATGAACACGTCCAGTATGTGCTGGTCGGCGGGCTGGCAGTCCAGTTGCACGGGTTTTTGCGAGCCACATTCGACATCGCCCTGGTTCTGGCAATGAATGACGAGAACCTCATTCGATTCATTACCGTCGCCAAACAGCACGGTTTGGTTCCCGCAATTCCGGTGCCGATCGACTCGCTCAGAAACGCCAGCCAAATTGACCAGTGGCATCGTGAAAAAGGTATGTTGTCATTTTCACTGAGAGAGCCGCACATCGGCGGCAGCGTGGTGGATGTCTTGGTACGTCCGGAGGTGCCGTTCGACAGGCTTGCGGCCAGCGCGGTAGTCGGCGAATTGTTTGGCCGACGGGTGCAAATAGCGTCCATTGAGGATTTGCTGGCCATGAAGCGCAATGCGAATCGCCCCAAGGATCAGCTCGATATCGTGGCGCTGGAGAAGATCAGGCGTGGAGAAGATCCGAATGCCTGAACTTGACGATATCCCGCGCCTGGTGATTCCGGAGCGTCTCATGCTTGCCCGCCTGGCCCAGTCCGAGCAAATGCGCGAATTCTTTATCCAGATGTGGCTGCAAAATCCCGCGTTGGCAAAGCAAGGGGGGAGCACAGTGAAAAACCTCCTGTCCCCGGTTGAGATCGCGCTATGACATTGGGCACGCATCAACCGGTCAGTCGCATGAAACCGTGGTCTGTCCCCGGTCATGCGGTAGGTATTGGCGCCGATATTCTTGTTTGCGCAGAACCCGAATCCGGCCGACACAGCCCCGCCCTTCCAAGGAGATGATGTGAATACGGTGTTCCCTTCGATTTTCCTATCGGCCCCATGGGTCCGCGAGGATAAATCGTGAGCAGGCTAGGCAGGCTGGTGGTTTCGCTCGCCGCGTTGCTCTGGCTGGCTGGTTGGAGCGGGAACGCGATTGCGGCAGTAAGCTTCCAGGCTGCCGGAACAGCGGTCACCGGGACCGGGGCGGTCACGCCGACCTGGCCGGCACACGCGATCAATGATATTGCGCTGCTTTTCGTCGAGAGTGCCGGAGGTCAGCCTGCCACGCTCTCCACCCCCGCCGGATTCGTGGCCGTGACGAATAGCCCCCAGGCAACCGGCGCGGGAACTGCAGGCACACGACTCACTGTCTTCTGGGCGCGGGCCACTTCGGCTGCAATGGCCGCACCGACGGTCGCCGACCCCGGCGACCACGTTTATGCCCAGATCATCACCTATCGAGGCGCAGTCACTACCGGCAATCCGTGGGATAACACCGGTGGCGGCATCAAGGACAACACCGTCACCGTGACCGGCGTTACGACCGGCGTAGCCAATACACGCATCGTACAGGCCGTCACCCGGGAAACCGATTCGGCGGCGGCCGTATTCAGCGCGCAGACCAACGCGAACCTGACAGGCATCACCGAACGCGCCGATGCCGGAAGTACCTCCGGCGATGGCGGCGGGTTTGCGGTATGGGACGGCGTCCTGGCGACAGCGGGAGCGACCGGCGATACCACCACCACGGCCAGTGTCGCGTCCTTCAACGCTTTCCTCACCATCGCGCTGAAACCGCAGGCCGCGGCGGCGCCGACCTTCCAGGCCGCCGGAACAGCGGTCACCGGGACCGGGGCGGTCACACCGACCTGGCCGGCGCATGCGATCAATGATATTGCGCTGCTTTTCGTCGAGAGTATCGGAAGCCAAGCGGCCACGCTTTCCACCCCGGCCGGGTTTGCGCCCGTGCCAAACAGTCCGCAGTCAACCGTGGCAGGAGGAACAGGAACCCGCCTTACGGTCTTCTGGGCGCGGGCCACTTCGGCCGCAATGGGCGCACCGACGGTCGCCGACCCCGGCAACCACGCCTACGCGCAGATCATCACCTACCGCGGCGCGGTAAATGCCGGCAATCCATGGGATGTCACCGAGGGCGGCGTCCGGGATGATGTCATCTTGAGCAGCGTCAGCACCAGTGTCCCCGATACACTCATCGTGCAGACCGTCACACGGGACAACGACTTGGCAGCGGCTGCATTCAGCGCGGAGACGAATGCAAACCTCACGGGCATCACCGAGCGATCCGATGCGGGGACGGCATCAGGCAATGGCGGCGGCTTTGCAGTATGGGACGGCACCATGGCGGCGGCAGGCGCGACCGGCAATACCACCACCGCGGTCGCGGTCGCCTCTGTCAACGCCTTCCTCACCATCGCGCTCAAGCCGCAGCTGACCTGCTTCACCGACGACTTCAATCGCGCCGACGGCGCACCGGCAGGCAACTGGGTTGTCGCCAACGAAGGCGGGTCGTTTGGCAACCCCAGGATCGTCAGCAACCGCCTGCGGCTGACGGATGCAACAAATGCCGTGTCAACCATGGCGGCGTTGCAGCAGTTGTTTCCTGCCGCCGGCAACCGGATCGTCGTTGAATTTGACGATTTTGCGTACAACGGAAGCGGCGCCGATGGCATGGGTGTAGTCCTCTCGGATGCTTCCATTGCCCCTGTACCCGGCGCCTTTGGCGGTTCCCTGGGGTATGCCCCAAAGCAGGCGAGCCAGGGTGGTGATACGACCCATCCCGGATTCGCCGGCGGCTGGATCGGGCTGGCGATCGACGAATATGGCAATTACTCCGCCAATACCGAGGGGCGGAGCGGAGGTCCAGCCCCGGGGCAGACCATCGACTCGGTTGCCATTCGCGGCTCCGGATCGGCTTACACCGGGTACCCGTACCATCGCGGCACCACGACGCTCAGCCCTGGAATTGATGTTGCCGGCGCCACGCCGGGGCCGGGCTATCGCTACAGAATTACCATCGATCACACCAACGGCGTCAATGCCTGGACCTCCGTTGAGCGCGATACCGGCAGCGGTTACGTTTCCCTGATTGCAGCCTACGACGCCAAGGCGGAAGCGGGCCAGGCCGCCGTGCCAACCAACTGGTACCTTTCCTTTACCGGTTCCACGGGTAGTTCAACCAACATTCATGAAGTCGACAACCTGCAAATCTGCTCGATCAATCCGCAGCCTTTACCGACGCTGCATCACATCCGGCTGCTGCACGACACTGCCGCGCTGACCTGCGCCGCGGAGACGGTTACCGTCAAGGCCTGCGCCAACGCGAATTGCGATACGCTGTATCTCGGCAGCGTGACAGCCGACCTGACGAACATCGCCGGCGCCACATGGTCGAGCGATCCGGTGACTTTCACCGGAGGGCAGACCAGCATCACCCTGACCACGGCCGCCGCGGGGGCGGTGACGCTTGGCGCGGCGGCCGTGCCGCCGGTCAACCCGACGCGCTGCTTCAACGGCGTCACGGAAACCTGCACGCTGACCTATACGGCTTCCTCGACCTGCTTCGATGCGGTGGAAACCGCCGGGAGCCCGAGCACGCCCATTTACACCAAGCTGTCGGGCACGGCTTTCTCGCTCGACGTGCTGGCAGTGAACTCGGGCGTGATCAACAGCGGCTATACCGGCACGGTCGCAGTCGACCTGGTTGATCCGACGGCGTTGAGCGGCAATTGCGGCGATGCCAATGCTGGTTTGACTGCGGCAGTCAATTACACATTTACCTCTGTCGATGCGGGCCGCCGTACCTACAGTTTCAATTATCCCTACGCCGCCGCCAATGCCAAGGTCCGTATCCGCGATACCTCGGTGAGTCCTGTCCAACCAACCTGCTCTGTCGACAACTTTGCCATCCGGCCGCAACAGTTCGCGCTGTCCACGACCGCGGCGCTGAACCCGGCTACGAACACTCTCGCCGCGGGCGCGAATTTCAATCTCACCGCCAACCCGGGCGCCGCCGTGACCTCCGGCTATACGGGAACTCCGGTCGTCGATACGGCGAACATTGTCGACCATAACAGTGCGGCGATCGGGGCGGGGGCATGGTCTGGAAGCTTTACGCCGATTGCCGCGCCGGGCGGCGGCAGTCTCGCCAGCAATTTCCAGTACCACGACGTCGGCACCCTGACCCTGAATGCCGATGCCGTCAAGGATGCGAACTTCACGGCGGTGGATCAGGTGACCGGCGTGGCGGGTGGCGTGGACCATGGCAGCAACGGCGACTGCGTTTCCGCCAGCACCTCCAACACCCTGGCTTCCGGCAAATATGGCTGCGTCATCGGCAGCGGCCCCCTCGGCCCCCTGGGGCGCTTCATACCCGATCATTTTGCGCTGACCCTGGGGTCGATAGTCACGCGCAGCGCGTCCTCCTGCGCTCCCGCATCAAGTTTCACCTACATGGACGAGCCGATGAAACTCGTCTTCACCCTGACCGCGCAAAGCGCCGCGCCGATCAACAGGGTGACAGGGAACTACGTGGGCGCGCATGCCAAGCTCGATCCCACCAATCTGGCGTTGTGGCCGGACGGCCAGCTCGGGGTCAGTCCCTCCATGGCGCTGGGGGCGATTGACACGGCCGGGCCGACGTTGCTCTCTACACGCATGAGCGTTACCGGGGTAACGGCCACCGGCTGGGCCGTGGCGGGCAGTGAAGGCAGCAACACCATCACCGCCACCGCGAAGCTGACCCGCGGCGTTTCACCCGACGGCGCCTACGGTAGCGTCAAGCTCGGCATCGATCCGCGGGATAGCGACGGCGTGAGGTTCGCGAGTTACGATCTTGACGCCAATAACGATACGACCAATGAGCGCCTGCAGATCGGCGGGACGACGTCTTTCCGTTACGGCCGCCTGCGCCTCATGAACACCTATGGTTCCGAGTTGCTCGACATCCGCGTGCCGTTGCGTGCGGAGTATTACAACGGCACCGGCTGGAGTATCAATACCCTCGACAACTGCACGGCACTGCCCACCGGCGCCATGGCCGTCAGCGGCGGACTCGCGCCCGTGGTGCAATCGGCCAGCCCCATCACCCTGAGCGGCGGACTCGGTACGCTGATTTTCAACAAGACCGGAGTGACCGGCAGCTTCAACCTGGCCGCCAATCTCAACGCCGCCGGGGCGGATGCATCATGCAACACCGCACACGGCGGCACGGCGGCGAACATGCTCTGGCTGCAAGGCTTCTGGGCACCGGCCGCGAGTTGCGGCGGTACGGCGGCCTGGGCGCAAGACCCCAATGCGCGCATCAAACTCGGCGCGTCCAAGGCCCCCTACATTTACCTGCGGGAGCGGTACTGAGCGCCCGCGACGGGGGAAAGTCGGCGCTGATGAAGCCACCGCGCTACAAGGCGGTCGAGCAAGAAACGCTCTCCTCGCCGTAGCGGATGGCAGGACGGCGATGGCGCAAATTGCAACGCTCGTCACCCGATTCCAGCCGCCGGTCGGCGCAGACTGGCGACTCTGACGGCATAATGCCAATCTTCAACCTGAGGAGAGTGAACCATGTCATATCCAATCCTGCCCCATCGCCGTTTTACCGGCCGTCTGCTACGCCGCCGCGCCGGACGCGGCTTCACCCTCCTTGAACTGATGATCGTTGTCGCGATCATCTCCATACTCGCCGCAATCGCCATTCCCAACTACAACGACTATGTCACGCGCAGCAAGATTACGGAGGCTGTCGGCACGCTTTCCGACCTGCGGGTGCGCATGGAGCAATACTTCCAGGACAACCGCTACTACAACGCCGACGGCAGCGCAGGCGATACCACCTGCGGCAGCATTACCACAGCAGCGACGGCCAATTTCACGTTTGCCTGCGCTTCGGCCAACAGCGGCCAAACCTATCTATGGACTGCTACAGGCGCGAGCTCCATGGTGGGTTTTTCCTACACCATCAATCAGGCCAACACGCGCACAACGACGATTGCCGCGGGTGCTGCCTGGCCTGCGGTCACGCAGAATTGCTGGGTAACCAGCAAGGGTGGCGGCTGCTGAAACCATGAAACGCCGGTACCGTGGATTCTCGCTGGTTGAACTGATGATTGCGGTTGCCATCATCGGTGTGCTGCTGGCCCTGGGCGCCCCGCGATTTGCCGACTATCTGCGCAACGTCAAACTGCGTTCGGCGGCGGAGATGTTTCTGTCAGGCGTGCAGCTTGCGCGTTCCGAAGCGGTAAGAATGAATACCTCAGTCGAGTTTCTGCTGACGGCGACCGATCCGATTCCGGCCAATGTGGGCGCTGCCGCGGCCTCGGCCAGCGGCACGAACTGGATGGTCAGAACGGCCGACCTGGGCACGTTTATCGACGGCAAGTTCGGTATCGAAGGTTCGGGGCGTGGGACCGGGCAACTGACTCCGATAAGGATCAACGATACTTCTGTCCCAGCCAGCGCCGACCCGGATGCCCCGCCGGCAACGCCGGCTAGCTCAATTGTTTTCAACGGCCTGGGGCGTACCGGCTTGATGAGTCAGGCCGTATTCAAATTCAATAATCCGGAGGCGGGCACCTGCGTGACCGCCGGCGGTCCAATACGCTGCCTGAAAGTCATCGTGTCCATCGGCGGGCAGGCCCGTTTATGCGATCCGGCCGTCGGGGCCGTCGCCGTGGCTGCAGGCGATTCAAGGGGATGCTGATGGCCGCAATGAAAAAAAATCAGGCAGGCGTGTTCCTCATCGAAGCCATGATCGGAATCCTGATATTTTTCATTGGTGTCCTGGCCATGATTGGCCTGCAGGCCAATTCAATCGCGATCCAGGCCGATTCGCAATACCGGGTCGAGGCAGCCAATCTCGCCGACCAGATTCTCGGCCAAATCAATCTGAATGTCACGCGGGATGCAAACGGTAACGTCAATACGGCAGATCTGGCCGGGTTCAGTCACCAGCCCACAGGGAGTACGACCACCTGCCGCCTGCTGGCTACGGATGCGGCGGCGACCACCGACTGCTGCAACTTCAGCGGCACGCCTTCCGCCAATGCTCTGGTCACTGGCTGGGTCAATGACGTAACGGCGAACACGGCAACGCGACTGCCGGGTTCCACAGCAGCCATGCAGCAGATTGTGGTCAATACCGCCGCAGCGAACCAGGTTGCCGTGACTGTCTGCTGGCAGGGCCCAAAGGATGGGCGGCCGCGTTTCCATCGCATCATCGGCTATATCAACTGAGCAACCGAACCATGCGTGCTACCTCGCTCAATCCGCGCCACGGCATGGGCTTTACGCTGGTCGAAGTTCTCGTCGGCATGGCCGTTGCCCTGATCGGCATGGTGATGATGTTCCAGGCAATGGAAAACTCGGAGTCACGCAAGCGGACTACCGCAGCGGGCAGCGACGCCCAGGTATCGGGCAGCATCGGCATGTTCAGCATTGAGCGCGACCTCAAGATGGCCGGTTACGGTTTCGGCAACGCGGCCGCCATGGGGTGCACCGTGTCGGCCTATGACAGCACGCGCCCGGCACCGAGCACCCTAAGCTTCGCCATGGTGCCGACGCTGATTGGCGATGGCGCAGCCGGAGCACCAGATTCAATCACCGCGCTTTATGGCAGTGGCACCACCATGTCATCGAGTCAGTCATTCAACAACCTGACCCCGCCACCGGCGGTTGCCAACGACGGCTTCAAGCGCACGAATACCCGCACGGGTCTGCGCCCCGGCGACCTGATGATCGCCGCCGACAGCGGCAACGCAGTCTGCGGCTTGTTCGAGATCACCGGCAATGCAAATGCGGATGGACTCACCGTTGATCACGGAACAGGGGCCTATTTCAACTTTGCCAACAACCAGAATGTGACCGCCCAGTCGACACTTTCTGCGACGGCACTTGCCCAGTTGCAGGCGCAGTTTCTCAATAACACGGGGAGTGCGCGTTTCAATGACGGAACGGCAAAGAGCGTCGGCTCCACCGGCTCTATTTTCAATCTAGGCACTTTCCCGCAACTCAATGTCTGGCAGATAAGCAACCGACGCTACCTGACTGTTAACAATATGCTGGCCAACCTGCCTGCGGCGACCGAGGTTGCGGAAGGCATTGTCAATCTGCAGGCCGAGTATGGAGTTGATGCCGATAGCAACGGCGTGATCGCCGCCGCTGAATGGGGGGTGGCTGCCCCCGCCAGCTGGCAGCAACTGCGCGCCATCCGCGTTGCCTTGCTGGCGCGCAGTCAGCAGTATGAAAAAACCGCGGTCACAACGGCCGCTCCGGTCTGGGCGGGCGGCGCATTCACCATGACCAACGTTGACGGCACGGCGGACACGACCCCGGGCAATGCCAATGATTGGCGGCACTACCGCTACCGGGTTTATGAAACCGTGATCCCGCTGCGTAACATCGTCTGGGGAATGTCGTGAGGGGCCGGCGGAACATGCGATTGCTAAAGGGGCTCGCCGCGCAGCGCGGCGTAGTCCTGCTGCTGGCGCTGATCATGCTGGTCGCCATGACGCTGGCCGGCATCGTGCTGTATCGGCAGATCGGCACCGGCCTGATCATCGCCCGCAATCTGAGCTTCAAGCGCACGGCCGCGGTTGCTGCCGATCGCGGCATCGAGTCTGCCCGCACCTGGCTGATTGCCCAATCGGCGGCCGGGCTGGAGCAAGGGAGTGTGGCCGCTGGCTATTACCCTGGATGGTGCAACACCTCCCTGAATGCCAGCAATTTTCCCGATGCCGATAATGATGGCACCACTGACGACTGTGGCGCTACGCCCGCACCCTCGGAATTTGACCCATTGACCTATAACTGGACCAATGCCGTGGTCGCCACCAACAACGACGGCGCTGGCAACGAGGTGCGCTACGTCATCCATCGTCTGTGCCAGATTCCTGGCGGCATCAATACGGCAGGGCAGCAGTGCGTCACCATTGGCTCATCCCTGGCCGGGGGATCGAAAGGGGCCGCCGCCTATGGCACCCAGGCGCTGTCCAATACCTTTCAGCCCTATTTCCGCGTAACTTCCCGCGTGCTCGGCCCCACCAATACGGTGGTCTACACGCAAACCATCATGTACTGACCAGGAGAACGGCCATGTCCCTATCCATAATTACTCGTCATCGGCTGATTTTGCTTGCCACTACTGCAGTTGCATTGCTGACTACAGGCGTGGCGCAGGCTGCGCTGACCGACCTTGCCGATAACCCGCTGGGCAGCGCTTCTTCGTCTGCGGTGTACCCGAACATCATGTTCGTCCTCGACGATTCGGGCTCGATGAACTGGCGGTTCATGCCGGACGGTCTTTCCAGTCGCGAAAATCGCATCGGGTTTCGCAATCATCAATGCAATCTGGTCTATTACAACCCCGGTGTCCGCTATGTCGTGCCCGTAACCAGCACCGGTGGCAGCATCAACTCGGGCACGCCGACCAGTTTCACGGCGGCCTACAACGATGGCTACCATGCCTACGACGGCGGCTCCAGCGCGACCACCGATCTGAGCACCGGTTTTCGTGCCTTTATCAACAACACGATTGAATCGAACACCGCTACTGACGAAGTCGATACAGCCCAGCCCGCCTACTATTGGAAGTACCTTGGCGCCACCACCTTGGTCCCCTTGGCCGGCGATTGCGAGAAGACACTCAGTGCTTCCACCAACACGACCGAGCAGGAATATTGCACCGACAACACCCGGACGACGACGACATGCGCGGCCGCGGGTAAAACAGCCTTATGGAAAAAAATCATCGTCAACTCGACATCCGGGCCGGGAACCATCGATATCAACAACGACGGCGCCATCAACAGCGGCGACCAGGATGAACGTACGAACTTCGCCAACTGGTACAGCTACTACAACAACCGCATGAAAATGATGAAGTCGTCTTCCGGACGCGCCTTTGTCAACATGACTGATACCAAGCGGATCGGTTTTGTCACCATCAACCCCAACAATCCGGTGACCGCATCGAAGTTCCTGACCATCGACAACTTCGACACGACGCAAAAAGCGAACTGGTTTACCAAACTCTATTCCCAGACCACCAATGGCAGCACGCCCTTGCGCGAGGCCCTGTCCCGGGTCGGCCGCTATTTTGCCCACAAGACCAATGGCATCAACAACGGCATGAGCGGCGACCCGGTACAGTATTCCTGCCAGCAGAACTTCACCATCCTGACCACGGACGGCTACTGGAACGGCTCCGGCGGGGAGAAGATGGATGGCACGACCGACATGGACAACCAGGACGGCGTGATTTCCGAGCTGGACGCCTATCGCCCGGCCGGCAGCAAATACCCCATGTCGCCACGGCCGATTTTCGACGGCGCCAGCCAGACTTACACCTGGAATACCGCGTCGAATCAGTATCAGAACGTATCCTGCGTCTTCGGTACACAAGCGCAGCAGCGTAGCGTCCAGTATCAAGTATGCTCAGCTACGACAGTGACACCACTGGAAACCCGGACATCCACCAATAGCGGCAGCAGCTGGACGGGGTGGACAACCAACCCGACGGAAACCTGCGAGTCGGATGTACATGGCACCAGCCGCCGGCAATGCCGCAACGGTACGGTTACGGCTACCCGCACAACCAGCAACGGCAACAGCGGCAGCCCCACCTGGAGCGCCTGGACAGCCACGGCCTCCTGTTCGGATGACTCTTCCGGCAACGACCGCCGCGAATGCCGGCGCCAGAACCTCTCCTGTTCAGGAACCTGGTCAAGCGCGCAGTGCACCAACGCCGATCCCTATGCCACGCCCTTATGTCGCTCCCTCGCGCCAAGTCCATGGGTGGATGTGGGCTCTTGCACGCCCGTAGCGCAGGATGCCAGCGGTATAGCCATCGAATGCCAGAATACCGACATCAACGGTTTCAAGACCCAGTACCTGCCGACCACGACGGTAACGACCTATGCCGGCCCGGGCGGACCGGGCGGCGGAACCCAGATCCTTAGCGGGCCAACAAACACTATCGGTTCATGGACCGATCTGCCTCCCGGCACCTGCCAGGCGACTGCGCCGGCCCTGCCCTCCAACGGCACGGTGACCGGCAGCGGCCCCCCCGCACCGCCCGAGGGCTGCGCCAGCGGCTCGCAAGTCTGGCCGTGTGAAACCTTTTCCTCGGGCGGCGGCGGTGTCACGGCCAGCATTACCGCGCTCTCCGTTGCCGGCAGCGCCGACCCCTTCACGGTCACCGCCACGACGTCTGCCGCCCACGCATTCATTATTGGCCATAGCGTCACTATTACCGGCGTCACTGCGGTCTATGGCGGGTTCGTCGAAATTATCGACGTGCCAGACAGCACGCACTTCAGCTATCTCGTGAGCACACATCCCGGCGTCGCCGACGGCACCGGAACGGCGACCTTGAGCGGGGGCAGCAGCAACTCGCTTGCCGACGTTGCCCAGTACTATTACAAAACCGATCTGCGCACCTCAACGCTGGGCAACTGCACCGGCGCCCTGGGAGGCAGCACCAGCGTCTGTGATGACAATGTGCCCGCCACCGGCACCGGCACCGAGGATGACCGGGCCAGCTGGCAGCATATGACCACGTTCACCATGGGTCTGGGTCTGACCGGTACGGTGCAGTATTCGCCCACCTACAAGACGGACTCCACCACCAATGTCGTCATCTGGCCTGCCGTCAACGGCCAGATCACCGGGAGGCTGGACTTCCAGGACATCCGCCTGGGGACAAACAACTGGCCGATACCGGCTGCGGACAGCCCGACAGCGCTGGATGATCTCTGGCATGCGGCAGTCAACGGTCGCGGCCAATACTTCAGCGCCGGCAATCCCGACACGGTCGTCACCAGCCTGACCGCAGCACTGGCCGGCGTCAGCGCCCGCGTCGCGTCTGCCGCTGCCGCCGCCACTTCCAACCTGGAGCCTGTCGCCGGCGACAACTTCGCCTACACAGCCAAATACAAGACCCAGGCCTGGACCGGTGATCTGGAAGCGCGAGAAATCGACCTGGTGACAGGTGCAGTCAGCGGCACGGTGATCTGGTCGGCGCAGGCCAAGCTCGATGCAGCCACCAGGAATGCATGCGACAACCGCACCATCAAGCTGTTCCGTAGCGGTGCCACGGACAATCTGGTGGACTTCAAGTGGAACACCGATACCTGCGATGTCTTGGGGGTGCCGGTCGGCTCGCCGCAAACTGTGTTGAATGCGGCAGAGCAAGGCAATTTTGGCGCCACGCAAATCGCCTTGTTGAGCCAGTATCCAGTCATGGGAGATGGCACAGGCATTACCGTGGATCAACGTACCCCGGCAGTCGGCGCCAACTTGGTGAATTACATCCGTGGTCAGCGCGGGAAGGAGGGATTCAGCTCGGGGCCGCCCATCACCAACACCAGCATCAACACGCTTTACCGCACGCGCGAGCACATACTCGGCGACATCATCAATGCCCAGCCAGTGTTCGTAAAGGCGCCATTCGCAGAGTACGACGATGCCGGCTACACCGCCTACAAGACAGCCAACGCCGCGCGGACGCCGATGGTCTTCACGGCTGCAAATGATGGCACGCTGCATGCGTTTTACGCCGGCACATCGATTGTTGACACCAGTGGCGGCAATGAAGCCTGGGGCTTCATTCCAACCATGGTGCTGCCGAACCTGTACAAGCTGGCGAGTGAAAACTACGCCACTCAACACATATACTCGGTGGATGGCACGCCAACGGCAGGCGATGTCTATGACACGGCAGATACTGCCTGGAAAACCATCCTGGTCGGCGGCCTGAACAAGGGCGGCCAGGGGTACTACGCCCTCGACATCACCGACCCGGTGAATCCCAAAGGGCTATGGGAATTCAAGCACAGCAGCACCTGTTTCGACTCAACGGACTCTGCGACCTGGTATGCCGATTGTCATATCGGCTATACCTTCAGTAACCCCATCATCAGCAAGCTGCGCGACGGCCGCTGGGTGGTCTTCGTGACATCGGGCTACAACAATGTCAATGCACCTTCCGTCAGCGGCGATGGCGTAGGTTACTTGTATGTGCTTGAAGCCATGACAGGCAGGATTCTCTACAAGATCAGCACCGGGGCAGGTTCCGCAGCCACACCGAGCGGCCTTAATCATATCAATGCCTGGACCGAAAATTCGCTGCGCAACAATCAGACCGAGCGCGTCTATGGCGTCGATGTGCAGGGCAACATCTGGCGCTTCGATGTGAATGACGTTCTGGCGCCGGCCGGCATTGAGGCAATCCGTGTTGCCACCGTGGTGGATGGCTCGGGGACGGTGCAGCCGATCACTACGCGACCCGAGCTGGCCGAGGTCGGTGGTCAACCTTTTGTTTACGTCGGCACCGGACGCTACCTCGGTACCACCGACAATTCCGATACGCAGACTCAATCTGTCTGGGCGTTGCGTGATCCGCTCACGACCACTTCCCTGTCGAGCTTGCGCACGACACTGAAACAGATGACCATTACCAACCAGGGCTCGGGCACCACCGCCTTCAGAACCATAGGCTGTACGGCGCAATGCGGCTCGACCGATGGCTGGTTCGCCGATTTGCCGGATAGCGGCGAACGGGTCAACGTCGATATCAAGCTACAGCTTGGCACTCTTGTGGTCGCCAGCAACGTACCGCTGAGCAATGCCTGCAATATCGGCGGTTACAGTTGGCTGAACTATTTCAACAGTGCAACGGGCGGTGCGGTAGCCAACAGTGCGAACCAGGCCGTTGGCCGCCGGCTGGTGGGAGCGGATGGCACGGAATCGCTGGCTGTCGGCATCAACATCGTCCGGCTGCCGGGTGGCAAGACCGTGGTCATCGCAACTACGTCGGCGGCACAGCAAGTCACCGTTGAGGCGCCCTTCGACATTCCCCCACCCACTGGCAAACGGATCAGTTGGCGCGAGATAATCCAGTAGTCTGTGCAGACATGCATGAGACCTGTCTGGCATGGCGGACTCACGGCTACGGAAGGATGGTCTCGCCTGGCCGCCAGCCTGGCCGTTTCCGTTGCAGTGCATTGCCTTGTCCTGGGTTTCACCGGGCTCACGGTTTTCAGGCTATCGCCGCAGCGGGAAGGAAGTCGCCCCCCCGGACTGACGGTAGACCTGTCACCGAAGCAACTGCAAGCCGGAGCTGAAAACACGTCCCGCTTGGTCACTGCGCCTGCCGTGTCAGGCAGCGTGGCTCGGCATCCTGAATCGCAGAAGCCAGGCAGTGACCCCGGAAACGTCAACAACCTGCCTCCCTCTGCGGCAGCTGCCAGACCCTCGGGACTTTTCCCCGGGCCGTGGTATTACGCAGCGCGCTATCTGCATCGCCGCCCGACGCCGCTCAAGCCGATCCGGCCAATCTACCCGCCGGAGGCAGAAAATCTTCCCGGACAGGTAATGCTCCTGCTGCTGATCAATGAAAGCGGCGCAGTGGACACGTATCGCATCATTGAGTCACAACCGCCAGGAATCTTTGACAGCACAGTGACAGACGCGTTTGTTCGGGAGCGCTATGCGCCGGGTATGATCACCGGCTATTCGGTAAAAAGCCAGTTGCTGGTGGAAGTGATTTTCGAGCCGGGCGCGACGCCAAAGGCGAGCATCCTGCCGGGTCTGCCCCAATAAATCAGATCAGGCCAATTCCTTCGGCAACGGAAAATTAACATTCTCAGCGATGCCATCCAGTAACTCAACCTGATCGGCACCAAGCGCTTGCAGCTGTTTCACGACCCCGCTGACCAGCAGTTCGGGTGCTGATGCCCCGGCAGTGACGCCGATGCGGGTTTTGCCGGCAAGCCATGCCGGATCGATCTGTTCCGCGGTATCGACCAGGTGCGCGGCAATGCCGCCGCTCTCGGCAACTTCGCGCAAGCGGTTGGAGTTCGAGCTGTTTTTCGAGCCGACGACGATCATCATATCAACGCGGCCGGT
Organism: uncultured Rhodocyclaceae bacterium; assembly: GCA_964596295.1. Taxonomy (GTDB): domain Bacteria; phylum Pseudomonadota; class Gammaproteobacteria; order Burkholderiales; family Rhodocyclaceae; genus Rugosibacter. Next base: position 21,501 of record CAZQTB010000017.1, read on the forward strand.
CATTGCCTTCACCGCATCCTGCCGGTTCTGCGTGGCATAGCAGATGTCGTCCTTTTTCGGCCCGACAATGGCCGGGAAGCGCTTTCTCAGCGCGGCGACGATGGTTTGCGTGTCGTCGACCGAGAGCGTGGTCTGCGTAACGTAGGCCAGCGCCGTGTTGCCGGCGCCAGTGCGGTGCGTCCCTTCGGGAACTTTCAGGCGCTCCACGTCGGCGACGTTCTCTACCAGATACATGCCGCCGCTGGCCTGGCCCATGGTGCCCTCCACTTCGGGATGCCCCTTGTGGCCGATCATCACGATCTCATAGCCCTGCTTGCGCAAACGGGATACCTCGATGTGGACTTTGGTTACCAGCGGGCAGGTGGCGTCGAACACCTTGAAGCGCCGCGCCGCGGCCTCCTCGCGCACAGTTTGCGATACGCCATGGGCGCTGAAAATCAGCGTCGCGCCGGCGGGCACCTCGGCCAGATCTTCGATGAAGATCGCGCCTTTGGCCTTGAGGCTGTCCACCACAAAACGGTTATGCACGACCTCGTGCCGCACATAGATCGGCGCGCCGAATTGCTCCAGCGCACGTTCGACAATGGCGATGGCGCGTTCGACGCCGGCACAGAAACCGCGAGGATTGGCGAGCAGAATATTCATGATTTGAATCCGTACGTGGACAGTACTCCGATGATCTCCACCGTGAAGTGTATCTGCTTGCCCGCGAGAGGGTGGTTGAAGTCAACCAGCACGGCGGCTTCATCCAGTTCGCGCACTACCCCCGTAAACTTGCCGCCGTCAGGGGCGGCGAACTCCACCAGACCCTGCAGCTCCAGATCGGTAGCGGACAGGATTTCGGTACGCGGCAGACGTTGCGCCAGTTGCGGATTGCGGTCGCCAAAGGCCTGTTGCGGCGGCAGATGGAAAACCCGATGCGCGCCCGCAGTGAGTCCGATCAGGCATTGCTCCAGTGGCGGCGCCAGCTCGCCGTTGCCCAGTTGCAGCGTGGCGGGCGTGCTGCCAAAGGTGCTCACCAGTTCGTCGGCATCGTCTGCTGTGGCGACGCGGTAGTGCAGGGTGACCAGGCTGTCGGGCTGAACGGTTTCGTTCATGGGTGTTTCCCGGGCTGGCGGAACTGATGGATCAGCATCAGCACGACGCCAACACTGATGGCTGCATCGGCCACGTTGAATGCGGGCCAGTGATGGCCCGCAAGATGAAAGTCGAGAAAGTCGACCACGGCGTCAAAGCGCAGGCGGTCGATGACATTGCCCAAAGCGCCGCCCAGCACGAGCGAGAGCGCGGCAGGCAGCAGGCGTTCCTGCGCGTGCCGGCGCAAAAGGACCAGCAGCCAGAGCGCAATGCCCAGCGCCAGCGCAATGAAGAACCACTTCTGCCAGCCGCCCGCGTCAGCGAGAAAGCTGAACGCCGCGCCGGAGTTAAAGACGAGGACCAGGTTGAAAAAAGCGCTGACGGTAAAACTTTCCATCAGGCGAAAGTGCGCCAGCACCCAGAACTTGCTGGCTTGATCGAGCGTGAGGACGCAAACGGCAAGGGCCAGCCAGCGCGCCATGGCAGGGGATGCGCTACGCAAAATAGCGCGCCTCGCCGGGGCCAAAAAGATTGGCGGCACAGCGTCCGCACAGTTCCGGATGCTCTGCCGCGTGATCGTGGCGGCCGACGTCTTCGCGCCAGTGCCAGCAGCGGGCGCATTTGGCGTGGGCGCTCGGAGTGGCGATGACGGCTTCGTTCGTGCGATCGCTCACCTGCACCAGCACGGTTTTTGAACACATCAGGATGAAACGCAGATCGTCATCGAAACTCGCGAGCAGGTCGTAACGTGCGCCGCTGGCGCGAATCTCGACTTCCGCCTGCAGCGACGAACCGATCTTGCCGGCGGCGCGCAGGTCTTCCAGCGTTCTGGATACCTCGCTTTTCGCTTCGCGCAGTTGCTGCCACCGTGTTACCAGCGCCGACTCTTCAGCCTGACCTGGCAGTTGATGCCAGGTGCCGAGCATCACGCTTTCGCTGTCGCCCGCGATCTGCCAGATTTCTTCGGCAGTGAAGGCCAGGATCGGCGCCATCAGGCGGGTGAGCGATTGCAGGATGTGCCACAACGCGCTTTGCGCCGCGCGCCGCGCCGGGGAATCGGCAGCGGTAGTGTACAGGCGGTCTTTAAGGATATCGAGGTAAAAGGCGCCCATGTCTTCGGCGCAGAAATTTTGCAGCGCCTGCACGATGGTGTGGAATTCGAAGCGTGCGTAACAGGCGGTGCAGTGATCGTGCAACTGGCGGGTGAGCGCCAGCGCGTAGCGGTCGGCTTCCATCCATTCGGCAGGAGGCAGCAAGTGCGTGCTGGCGTCAAAATCGGCCGTGTTGGCGAGCAGGAAGCGCAGCGTGTTGCGCAGGCGCCGATAAACCTCGACCACGCGATCGAGAATTTCTTTGGAGATCGAGAGCTCGCCGGAGTAGTCGGTCGCCGCCAGCCACAGGCGCAGGATTTCGACGCCGAGGCGGTCGCCGACTTCCTGCGGTTCGATGCCGTTGCCGAGCGACTTGCTCATCTTGCGGCCTTGCGCATCGACGGTGAAGCCGTGCGTGAGCAGCGCCTGATAAGGCGGCTTGCCGTCAATCGCGCAGCCGGTGAGCAAGGAGGAATGGAACCAGCCGCGATGCTGATCCGAGCCTTCGAGATACAGGTCGGCAAGGCGTCCGGAATCCGCTGCGCTATCCGCATGCGAGCCGCGCAGCACGTGCCAGTGCGTGGTGCCGGAATCGAACCAGACATCCAGCGTGTCGCTGATTTTTCGGTAGTGGCTGGCGCCATGTTCGCCCGTGCCGAGCAGTTCGGCGGCGTCAAGCGTGAACCAGGCTTCGATGCCTTCTTTTTCAACCCGCCGGGCCACCTGCTCCATCAATTCCAGCGTGCGCGGATGCAATTCGCCCGTGGCATTGTGCAGAAAGAAGGGAATCGGTACGCCCCAGTTGCGCTGGCGCGAGATGCACCAGTCGGGCCGGTTGCTGATCATCGAATGCAGCCGCGCCTGGCCCCAGTCGGGATAGAAAGCCGTGTCGGTAATGCCTTTGAGCGCAAGCTCACGCAGGCTGGTGCCGCCGGGCGCCAGGTCCATGCCCACGAACCACTGTGGCGTGGCGCGGTAAATCACCGGCGTGCGGTGCCGCCAGCAGTGCATGTAGCTGTGGCTGATCTTCTCGTGCGAAAACAGCGCGCCGGCTTCGGCCAGCTTGTCGACGATGAGCGGATTGGCCTTCCAGATATGCAGGCCGCCGAAGAAAGGCAGCGTGTCCGCATACACGCCATTGGCTTGCACCGGGTTGAGGATGTCATCGAAGGTGAAGCCGTGGCCCATACAGGAAATAAAGTCTTCAACGCCGTATGCTGGCGCGGCATGGACAATGCCGGTGCCCGCGTCCAGCCCGACATAGTCGGCGGGAAACACGGGCGACAGGCGTTCGTAAAACGGATGACGAAAGTGGATATGCGCCAGCGCCGCGCCCTTGGCGGTGGCCAGAGTGCGGCCTGCGACGCCATAGCGCGCCAGGCTGCCGGCCACCAGGTCAACCGCCAGAATGAGCAGGCCGCGTGGCGTTTCCACCAGCGCGTAATCAAGCTCCGGGTGTACGTTGAGCGCCTGATTGGCCGGAATCGTCCATGGCGTCGTCGTCCAGATCACGGCATACGCGGTAGCGGGCAGCGCAGCGAGCCCAAACGCAGCGGCGAGTTTTTCCGGTTCGACGCAAACAAAGCCGGCATCGATGGCCGGGCTTTGCCTGTCGGCGTATTCGACCTCGGCTTCGGCCAGCGCCGAGCCGCAATCGAAGCACCAGTTCACCGGTTTCAGACCCTTGAATACCCAGCCCTGTTTCACCATCTCGGCCAGGGCGCGAATTTCGCCCGCTTCGTTGGCAAAGTTCATGGTCAGGTAGGGGTTGTCCCAGTCGCCCAGCACCCCTAGGCGAATGAAGCCTTTTTTCTGGATTTCCACCTGTTCGGCGGCAAAGGCGCGGCACAGTTCGCGTACCTTGCTGGCCGGCAGGTTTTTGCCATGCAGAACCTCGATCTTGTGCTCGATCGGCAGGCCGTGGCAATCCCAGCCCGGCACATAGGGCGCGTCGAATCCGGCGAGTGTCTTCGAACGCACGATGATGTCCTTGAGCAGCTTGTTCACCGCATGGCCGAGGTGAATGTCGCCGTTGGCATAAGGCGGGCCATCGTGCAGTACAAAACGCGGCCGGCCTTTCGCCGCTGCGCGAATTTTGCCGTACAGGTTCCGCTCTTGCCACGCCTTGACCCAGCCCGGTTCGCGCTTGGCCAGATCGCCGCGCATGGGGAAGGGCGTATCGGGCATGTTGAGGGTTTTGCGGTAGTCAGCCATGTGCGTTGCCACTGTTCGGATAGGCGCCAAAATAAGCGCGCACTGCCGCCACGTCGCGGCTGATTTGCGCTTTGAGCAAATCCAGGGAGGCGTATTTTTCTTCGCTGCGCAGCTTGTGCAGGAAATTTACCGTGACATGCGCGCCGTAGATATCGCGGTCAAAATCCAGCAAGTGGACTTCGAGCACGGGCCGCAGGCCATCCGCCAGCGTGGGCCGCACGCCAATGTTGGCGACCCCCGATAGCGGTTTGTCGTCAATGCCCGAAACGGTGACGGCGAACACGCCGGATACTGGCAGGCGCGCATGCTTGATGCGCAGGTTCAGCGTCGGAAAGCCCAGGGTGCGACCGATCCTGTCGCCATGCACGACGCGTCCGGCAATGACGTAGGCGCGACCGAGCAGGGTTTGCGCAAGCTCGACATCGCCGGCTGCCAGGGCGTCGCGCACCGCGGAGCTGGAAACGCGCAGATGGCCTTGCGTCACGGTGTGCATGGCTTCGGTAGCGAAGCGGTGGGCCACTCCGGCTTGCTGCAGCAAGGAAAAAGTACCCTTGCGCCCCTTGCCGAAGCAAAAATCGTCGCCAATGATCAGGTGCCGCACGGCCAGGCCGCTGACGAGTACCCGTTCGATGAAATCCTCGGCTGTCAGGGCGGCCAGCGTGGCATTGAAGCGGCAGACATGCACGCGATCCACGCCGCAGTCGGCCAGCAGTTCAAGTTTTTCGCGCAGGTTGGAAAGGCGCGCCGGGGCTTGCCCGGGCGTGAAGAATTCCCGCGGATGCGGTTCGAACGTGAGCACGGTCGCCGGCAATGCGCACTCGCGTGCCTTGGCGATCAAGCGTTCAAGCAGGGCGCGATGGCCGCGATGTACGCCATCGAAATTGCCGATGGTCAGCACCGTAGACGTCGTCGCCCGCTGGGGGACTCCGCGAAAAACCAGCATGGAAGGGGACAGGGCTGCGGGAAACAGCGGATTATATCAAGCCGGCACTGCATATAGCCCTGGTTTTGCGCTGTCATGGAGGTGTGGCTTGCTGATCGATGCCTATCTGCCATGCGGGACTTGGTACTACACTGGCAAGCATTGACTGCGCATGCCGGATTCAGCATCCGGCTGCGGCGGGTTGAGCACAATTAATCCATTGACATATTTCGGCCATGATCCCCTTTTCCGTACTCGACCTCTCGCCTATCGTCGCGGGTGGCAATGCTGCACAATCCTTGCGCAACACGCTTGACCTTGCACGGCACGCCGAACGGCTTGGCTACCAGCGTTTCTGGCTGGCTGAACATCATGGCATGCCCGGCATTGCGAGTGCGGCAACCGCTGTAGTGATCGGACATGTGGCCGCAGGTACTGCGACCATCCGCGTCGGGGCCGGGGGCATCATGCTGCCGAACCATGCGCCGTTGCTCATCGCTGAACAATTCGGCACGCTGGAGTCGCTTTTTCCCGGCCGCATTGATCTCGGACTGGGACGCGCTCCCGGTTCGGATCAAGCCACGGCGCGTGCGCTCAGGCGCAATCTGTCCGCGGATGAAAACCAGTTTCCCCGGGATGTCGTCGAACTCATGGCTTATTTTTCGGCTGCGGAGCCGGGGCGAGCCATCCGCGCCATCCCCGGTGAGGGAGTGCAGATCCCGGTCTGGATTCTTGGCTCCAGTCTTTTCGGCGCCACACTTGCCGCGGCACTCGGTCTTCCCTTTGCTTTTGCCTCGCATTTCGCCCCGACGCAAATGTTGCAGGCAGTAGCGCTCTACCGCGCCAGGTTTCGTCCCTCGGCGCAACTCGAAAAACCGTATGTCATGCTGGGTTTCAACGTCTTCGCGGCGGACACCGATGATGAGGCGCAGTTTCTCTCCACTTCAATGCAGCAGGCCTTTGTCAATCTGCGCAGGGGCCAGCCGTCGCCTCTGCCGCCGCCGGTTGCGGATTATGCGGAGAAACTTGCGCCGCCCGAAAGGGCGCTGCTTGACCAGGTGCTATCGTGTTCGGCCGTTGGCTCGCCTGACACGGTACGCAATGCGCTGGCGGAATTTATCGTGCGCACAGGCGCGGATGAATTGATGATCACCTGCCAGGTTTTCAATCACGCAGCGCGTCTACGCTCATACGAAATTGCCGCTGCAGTGCGCGAGCCGCTTGGCCGATCCGCCTGAAAAACGGAGTTCTTAATCCAGCCGCGCCAGCTTCGATTTTGCCAGGGGCGGGTTTTTGGAAAAATAGCGGCGCAAGCCTTGGAGGATAGCTTCGGCCATGCGTTCCTGATAGCCCTCGTCGTTGAGGCGTTTTTCTTCTTCCGGATTGGAAATGAAGGCGGTTTCAATCAGGATGGAAGGAATGTCCGGGGCTTTGAGCACGGCAAAACCGGCCTGTTCCACCTGGCCTTTGTGCAGAATGTTGATGTGCCGCAACTCGCCGAGCACGGCACGGCCGAGTTTGAGACTGTCGTTGATGGTCGCTGTCTGTGAGAGATCGAGCAGGGTACGCGCCAGGTAAGGGTCCTTGACACCGATATTCACGCCGCCAATCAAATCGGCGGCATTTTCCTTTTTCGCCAGCCAGCGCGCGGCGGAACTGCTGGCGCCGTGTTCCGAAAGGACAAACACGCTGGAACCGCGCGCAGTGGTTTTGACGAACGCATCGGCATGCACCGAGACAAAAAGATCGGCGCGGACACGGCGCGCTTTTTCTACGCGCTGATACAGCGGGATGAAAAAATCGCCGTCACGCGTGAGTACGGCGCGCATGTTGGGCACGGCGTCGATTTTTGCCTTCAACCGGCGCGCCACGGCAAGGGTCACATTTTTTTCGTGGCTGCCTCCCTGTCCGACGGCGCCGGGGTCTTCGCCGCCATGCCCGGGGTCAAGCACAATAGTGACCAGGCGGGAGATTTCAGGCACTGTATTTCCGCCTGATTTTTGCGGCGGCGATGCGCTTGTTGCGTCGGCAGCCTCAGCCGGCGGTTCGGTCCTGGGCGGCAGTTCTTCCGGCTTGTCGAGCAGGGCCATCAGCGGATCCACGGGCTGCGCCGGATACAGGTCAAGCACCAGCCGATGGCCATATTCGCCGACCGGTTTCAGCGAAAATACCTGGGGCTTTATTTCGCTCTTCAACTCGATGACGAGACGCACCACGCCGGGTCTGTTGCGGCCGGCGCGGATGAGCTTGATGTAGGGATCGCTGTCGAGAATTTTCGAGGGCAGTGATTGCAGCACGGAATTGAATTCGACGCCTTCGAGATCAACCACCAGCCGCTCGGGATCCTTTACCAGCAGGTAGGTAAATTTGATCGGCTGCTCATGCTCCAGGGTGACCCGCGTGTAGTCGGCGGCCGGCCAGACGCGCACAGCCAGAATGCTCGTCCCCGCCGTCCCGTCCAGAGACGGATTCGAACCGGCGCCGACTTTGGTAACCCACAACGTCAGGCTGGCGGCGGCGAACTTGAGGACATCGCGGCGGTCAGGCATGCGCGCCCTCCAATGCTGATGGCATGACAGGAGATTTCGCGTTGTTCGCCTTCTGCGCCGGGCTTGCCCGCCACGCGCAGCTCGATGCGCAAATCAGCGGGTGGAAGATACGGCGCGGCCCTGTCGGGCCATTCGACCAGGCAAATTCCGCTTCCTGAAAAATATTCGTCAAGCCCTGCATCGAGATATTCTTCCGGGTGATTGAGCCGATAAAAATCAAAGTGATATAAGTGTAATCCAGAAACAACATGAACTTCAAGCAATGTATAAGTCGGGCTTTTGACCGGGCCGGCTTCGCCCAAGGCGCGCAGCAGGCCGCGTACCAGCGTGGTCTTGCCTGCCCCGAGATCGCCTTCGAGCCAGATTACAAGGCCCGGCGCAAGGCATTGGCTTTGCGCCAGCCGCGCTCCGAAAGCCAGCGTAGCGGCTTCGTCGGGCAAGGCAAATTTCGGCGCTAAAGTAAGATGTGCATCATGCATGGCAAGTGGAACACGGCGAAGGAAAACATACGGCGCTGGGGCCGGGAACTGGGCTTTGATGCCATTGGCTTTTCCCGTGCCGAGACCGGCGATGCAGAGTCGCGGCTGGCCGCCTGGCTGGCCGCCGGCTTTCACGGCGAGATGGATTATATGGCTGCGCACGCGTCAGCCGCCGGAGCGAAGCGCGCCCTGCCTGCCGAGCTTGTGCCCGGCACGCAGAGCGTCATTACGGTGCGCATGAATTACCGCAGCGCCAGCGCCGACCCGCAGGCTGCGCTGGCTGACGCAAAACGGGCGTATGTTTCGCGCTACGCACTGGGCCGCGACTATCACAAGCTGATGCGCGCGCGCCTGCAACGCCTGGCTGACCGCATGGCGCAGGAGTTGGGTGAATTTTCCCACCGCGTATTCACCGATTCCGCCCCGGTGATGGAGGTGCAGTTGGCGCAGCAAGGCGGTCTGGGCTGGCGCGGCAAGCACACCCTGTTGCTCGATCGCGAGGCCGGATCGTATTTCTTTCTCGGCGAGATTTACAGCGAGTTGCCGCTGCCGCCCGATATGCCGGTAACCGATCACTGCGGTAGTTGCACCGCCTGCATCGCCAGCTGTCCGACAGAAGCCATTGTTGCTCCTTACCGGCTCGATGCGCGGCGCTGCATCTCCTACCTGACCATTGAACTCAAAGGCAGTATTCCGGAGGCATTGAGAGAAATGCTCGGCAATCGCATCTATGGCTGCGATGATTGCCAGCTGGCCTGCCCATGGAACCGGTTTTCACCATTCACCGGCGAACCCGATTTTGCCCCGCGCCACGGGTTGGACCAGGCCACGCTGGAGGAACTCTTTGCCTGGGAGGAGGCCGAGTTTAATGAACGGATGGCAGGTTCAGCCATCCGCCGCATTGGTTATGAACGCTGGTTGCGCAACATTGCCGTGGCGCTGGGCAATGCGCCGGCGAGTGACGAAGTGATCAGCGCCTTGCGCTCACGCGCGGATCATCCGTCGGCGCTGGTGCGCGAACATGTCGCATGGGCGCTGGCACGACACCAGGAATGCTGACCGGCGCATGGTCTTTATACATCGGTATCCGTTTCGGTGAGCCACGCCCGCGCCCGGGCCTCTTCTTCGAACACGCGCACCTCGGCATTGACGAACAGTTGCGACAACCAGGCGCTCCACGCAGTCCATTGGCTGTCGGTGAGCACTGCAATGCGGTTGAAATCATTCACGTGCGCACGTGAAAAGCGGATCTCTTCCCACGCCACATCGATGGTGAAGCCGAGCATTTCACGCAGATCGACGAGCAGATTGACGGGTCCGGAAAAACGTATTGTGTAAAGGACGAGCTCTTCGAATTCCTTGAAATCGGCGAGCGTGAACTCGCCCAGAACGGCGAATTGGATGAGGTGATCCTGATGTTGTATGGCGATCATGGTTTGTCCTTGCGCCTGAAGCGTCTGTGTGAACCCGCTTGAACACGTCGGCCTGAAAGACAACGGGCCCGCACTGCGGGCCCGTTGAGGCAAAAGCCGGAATGCTGCGACCTTTGCTTACTTCTTGGCTTTCTTCTTGCCGGATACAGCTTCCTTGAAGCCGGCGCCCGCGCTGAACTTCGGCACGGTGGTCGCGGCAATCTTGATGGTGGCGCCGGTTTTCGGGTTCTTGCCGGTACGTGCCGCACGCTTGGCAGACTTGAAAGTGCCGAAGCCCACGAGCGTTACAGTGTCACCTTTGGAGACAGCTTTTACAATGGCAGCGATAAGGCAATCCAGCACCTTGCCGGCGCCCGCCTTGCTGATGTCGGCTCCGGTGGCTGCAATTTCAATCAGTTCAGCTTTGTTCATTCAAAAATACCTCCAGAAATTTGCGGGCATTTACCCGAGAAAGATTCTAAACCCCTTTTTGCAAGCTTGCGCAAGCTGTTTATGCATTTTGCGCCAGGCCTTCGGCAATGATTCCCCCGCCCAAGCAAACGCACGATTCGTAGACTACAACAGATTGTCCCGGCGTGACTGCCCATTGCGGCGCAGCAAAAACAACTTCGCATTCGGTGTCGGAAATGCGCTCGATCTGACAGGCCGCATCAGGTTGCCGGTAGCGGGTCTTGGCGGCATATACCCAGTGGGTGTGCGGCGGCTTTTTGGAAATCCATGAAATATCAGTAGCCACAAGGCTTCCCGAGAACAGTGCGGGGTGCTCGTGGCCTTGCACGGCATAGAGAATATTGTGCTGCATGTCCTTGTCCGCGACGAACCAGGGTTCTTCCGGCGCACCCTTGACCCCGCCAATCCCCAGACCTTCACGCTGGCCCAGGGTGTAGTACATCAAGCCTTCATGGCGGCCGATGACGCGGTCTGTGCCGAAAATCCGGATCTCGCCCGGCTGTTTGGGCAGATAACGGGAAAGAAATTCACGGAAGGGCCGCTCGCCGATAAAGCAGATGCCGGTGGAATCCTTGCGGGCGTGGTTGGGCAGGCCGGCCTCTGCGGCAATTTTACGCACATCGCGCTTATACAGATGGCCGATCGGAAACAGCGTCTTCGCCAGCTGCGCCTGGTTGAGCCGGTGCAGAAAATAGCTTTGGTCTTTGGTGCCGTCCTCGGCTTTCAGCAATTGCCATTCGCCAAGAAATTTTCTCACTTGCGCATAGTGGCCGGTGGCAATCCTGTCCGCACCCAGCATCAGGGCATGATCAAGGAAGGCCTTGAACTTGATCTCCGAATTGCACAGCACGTCGGGGTTGGGCGTGCGGCCGGCCTGGTATTCGCGCAGAAAATCCGCGAACACGCGTTCCCGGTATTCGGCGGCGAAATTGACGGCTTCGAAGTCGATGCCAATGACATCGGCTACGGCCGCCGCATCCACCAGGTCCTGGCGTGACGAGCAGTACTCGTCGTTATCGTCGCCTTCCCAGTTTTTCATGAAGAGGCCGATGACTTCATGGCCGGCGCGCTTCAGTAACAGGGCGGCAACCGCCGAATCCACGCCGCCGGACAAACCGACCACTATTTTCCCTTTAGACATCCGGGCCCCCATAGGTGAACCACTGTTCAAGCGGCAGGACAATCGCCGGTTTGCCGTTATCCACATACCAGCTATCAATGGCGTAGCGATGTCGCCGGGACATGGCAGCGGGTGCAGCGGCTAGTGCCTGCGGTTGAATTTCCTCAATCGTCGCCGTGAAATGCCGGAATATCCAGCCGCGTCGCGTTACATCGATGACGCGATGAAAGCGCAGCGCACCGCGTTTCTCCAGCAGGCGCAGAAAACGCATGGTCGTGGTGGAGTGATCGATGCAGTCCATCGCGCCATCCGCTCCCGCATCGGCATAGTTACCGGCGCGGTCGGCATGAACCGGGGTTTGTTCGCCTGCCCAGGCGTAAAGCTGGCCGACGACTTGCGGCAGCAACTGCCGTTCATGCTCGGCATCGCCGGCGCCCGCCAGCGTCTGTTCGATCAGGCTTAATTGCTGCGGGGAAAACCGTATGGTCGCCTGGGTGGCGCAGCCGTAATTGAAGCAGACGGATACCGATTCGTCAGCGTTTGCGGTTGCGGCACAGAGCATGAGCAAGACGAAAAATCGACGCATCAGTCGTAATGCCGGATGAGTTCAAGCGGAAAACGTTGGCCGGCGAGATAGTCGGCCACGCACTGCCAGATCAGCGGACTGCGATGGCGCGACTGCGTGGCCTGGATTTCCTCGGGCGTCATCCACACCGCGCGCAGAATGCCTGCATCGAGGGTGCGTTGCGCATCATGTTCGCCCAATGCGCCGGCGAAGGCAAAACGCAGATAGGTGATATCCCGTTGCGGACGCGGCCATTGATAAATGCCGACCAGCGCCGTTGGCGTAAAACCCCACGCCGTCTCTTCCAGCGTTTCGCGCGTACAGGCGGCGACGAGAGATTCGCCTGCGTCGAGATGGCCGGCCGGCTGGTTGAAGCGGATGCCGTCAGGCGTTTCCTCTTCCACGAGAAGAAACTGCCCCATACGTTCAATCAATGCGGCAACAGTGACGTTTGGCTTCCAGGCGGGCGCCAATGGGGGAGGACTCAAAAGAGGATGGAGTTGATTATCCATAGGCGCATTTTAGCGCCCCTGTTAAAATCACCGCCTCACTCAACAGATTGCTGGAGATCCACTATGTCCATGGCCGACCGCGACGGCTTCATCTGGTACGACGGGAAACTCGTGCCCTGGCGTGAAGCCAACACCCACGTCCTGACCCATTCGCTGCACTATGGGCTGGCCGTATTCGAGGGTGTGCGCGCCTACAAAACGGTCTCCGGCACAGCCATTTTCCGTTTGCAGGAACATACTGATCGCCTGTTCAATTCGGCGCATATCTATCGCATGCCGATGCCCTGGGACAAGGCCACTCTGATCGAGGCGCAAAAAGAGGTGGTGCGCGCCAACAAGCTTGAATCCTGCTACATCCGTCCGATTGCTTTCTATGGCTCGGAAAAAATGGGCGTCTCGCCGCGTGGCGCGCAGACGCATGTGGCCATTGCCGCCTGGCCCTGGGGCGCCTACCTGGGTGAAGACGGCATGGAGAAGGGCATCCGCGTCAAAACGTCGAGCCATGCGCGGCATCACGTGAACGTCAACATGGCGCGCGCGAAATTTTCCGGGACGTACGCCAACTCGATTCTTGCCAACATGGAAGCCACCGAAGACGGCTACGATGAAGCCTTGCTGCTCGATGTCGACGGCTTCGTCGCCGAAGGCGCCGGGGAAAATCTTTTCGTGGTCAAGAATGGCGTGATCTACGAACCCGAGATCGCTTCGGCGCTGGTCGGCATCACGCGCGATTCGGTTATCGTCCTGGCCAACGAACTGGGCTACAGCGTGGTGTCCAAGCGGCTGACGCGGGACGATGTCTACATTGCCGATGAAGCCTTCTTCACCGGCACGGCTGCCGAAGTGACGCCGATCCGCGAACTGGATAACCGCGCCATTGGTGACGGCGTCCGCGGCCCGGTGACTACGCGCCTGCAAAACCTGTTTTTCGACGTGGTCAACGGCCGTGTGCCGGCCCACGCCGATTGGCTCACTCCCGTTTGAGGTTTTTACAATGGCTGCTCCGGACGACAGCAAGCGAGAAGTAAGCGTAACCGCGCAGGACCTGCCGCTGGCCTGCCCGCGACCTGGCGCGCCGCTGTGGGCGCGGCATCCGCGGGTTTACATCGATGTGCTGAGAAGTCCCTCGGGCGTTGCCGCCTGCCCCTATTGCGGCACGCTTTACCGTTTCACCGGCGCACGGCCAGCCGGTCATCACTGATGTTTTGCCGCGCGTGAAAATTCTCGTTGTCGCGCCCTCCTGGATTGGCGACACGGTTCTTGCGCAGCCTTTGCTGACGCTGCTCAAACGCCAGCAGCAAGATGTGCGCATCGAAGTGCTGGCGCCCGGCTGGTCGGCCCCGCTGCTGGAGCGCATGGCGGAAGTGGATGCCGTCATCGCCAGTCCTTTTGCGCATGGGGAATTTAATTTTTTGGCGCGGCGCGCGCTGGGTCGCCGAATCAGGGAGAACTCGGCCAGCGCTGTCCCGCTGGATACCGCTGCGCATAATTTTTCCCGCGCCTATGTGTTGCCCAATTCGTGGAAGTCTGCGCTGGTCCCGTTCTTCGCCCGTATTCCGCAGCGCATCGGCTATCACGGCGAAGCGCGCTACATGTTGCTCACCGAGCGGCATCGGCTCGATAGGACGACCCATCCGCAGCTCGTGCAGCGCTATGCCGCGCTGGCGGGGCCGCTGCCTGCCGAATTGCCGCGTCCCGCGCTGCGTTCATCGCCGGCGCAACGATGGGCGGCGCGGCGCGCGTTGGGTCTGCCCGAGCATGTCGCGCCCGTCATTTTTTGTCCCGGCGCCGAATATGGCCCGGCCAAACGCTGGCCGACCTGGCATTTCGCCACGCTGGCCCGGCGCATCGCCAGCGCCGACTCGCCGGTCTGGCTGCTCGGCTCCGGCAGGGATGTGGCGATTGGCGAGCAAATCGCGCAGGCCGCAGGCGGTGCGGCGCTGAACCTGTGCGGACAGACTTCGCTCGACCAAGCCATTGACCTCATCGCCACGGCGCGCGCCGTGGTGACGAATGATTCCGGCCTGATGCATGTGGCGGCAGCTTTGGACCGGCCGCTGATTGCGCTCTATGGCTCCTCTTCGCCCGCCTATACGCCGCCGCTTTCGCCTGCCGCGCACATCGTGTCGCACGACTTGCCATGCAGCCCCTGTTTCAAGCGGGAATGTCCGCTCGGACATCTCGATTGTCTCAACGGCCTCAAGCCGGACGCCGTGATAAAACTGCTGCCGTTATGAGCATGCCGACCAACAAGATTTTCGCCAACCCGCAGGATGTTGAAACGGCATTCTATGAAGCGCTGGAAGCGGGCGATCTGGAGGCCATGATGCTGGTCTGGTCGGAAGATGAGGAAGTGGTCTGCATCCATCCCGGCGGACCGTGTCTTATTGGCTACGTTGCCATCCGTGAAGCTTGGCGGCGCATTTTCGGGAACGGCGGCCGGCTGAGCCTGCGCGTGTCGCAGCAAACGGCCTTCGTCACGCCCTTCGCCGTCATCAGCAGCGTGCTGGAACATTTTGGCCGCGCCGGCGATGAAAGCATTGCCGCTCCGGTTGCCGCCACCAATGTCTATACGCGCGGCGCGTTGGGCTGGCGCATGGTCGCGCATCATGCCTCGCCGGTGCCGCCGGACAGTCTGCTCGAGGTGCCCAAGGTATTGCATTGATGGCGCCGTCCGGTGTGCCGCATTACCAGGCGCCGGCCTGGCTGCGCGGCGCTCACGGGCAGACAGTCTGGCCGCTGCTGATCAAGGGACCGCTGCCACCCTATCGTCGCCAGCGCTGGGATACGCCGGATGGCGATTTCATTGATCTGGACTGGGTCGATGGCGCGCCCGGCAAACCTTGTGTAGTGTTGTTTCACGGCCTCGAAGGCAGTTCGCGCAGCCCCTACGCGCGCCGCCTGATGCATGCCATTCGCGCGCGCGGCTGGCACGGCGTGGTGATGCATTTTCGCGGCTGTTCGGGCGAGCCCAACCGCTTGCCGCGCGCCTATCACTCGGGAGATGCCACAGAGATCGACTGGATTCTGCGCCGGCTGCATGCGCAAGGCTGGCCCGCGCTGTTTGCCGCTGGCGTCTCGCTGGGCGGCAATGCTCTGCTCAAATGGCTGGCGCAGCATGCCGCAAACGGTGAGTCTTCTGTCATTGTCACCGCCGCCGCCACGGTCAGTGCGCCGCTTGATCTGGCGGCTGCCGATGCCGAACTTTCCAGAGGGTTCAAGCGTGTTTACGCCCGGTATTTTCTGCGCAGCCTGATTCCCAAGGCGCTGGAGAAAGCGCAGCGTTTTCCCGGCCTGATGGACGTGTCGCGTATCAGGCGCAGCCGCACTCTGGGCGAGTTTGATGACGCCGCGACTGCGCCGCTGCACGGCTTTCGCGATGCGGCCGATTACTACGCCCGGTCCAGCGCCGGCCCGGTGCTGGGCTTGATCAAAACGCCGACGCTGTTGCTGCACGCCGGCGATGATCCGTTTTTGCCGCGCAGCGCGTTGCCGCAGGCGGGCGCCCTGCCTGCGGCCATTACCCCGCACATTTTGCTGCATGGCGGCCACGCCGGTTTTGTGCATGGCGCGTGGCCGGGCCGCATCGACTGGCTGCCGCAGCGCCTGCTGGCGTATTTTGACCGGCATACTGCCTGCATGCACGGCATGCCATAATTTATCCGGCGTCCATTCTTGAATCCATCATGAAAACCCCCGCCCCCGAAATTTTCAAGGCCTACGATATTCGCGGCATCGTCGACAAGACGCTGACGGAGGATGTCGTCCACCTCATCGGCCAGGCGCTGGGCAGCGAAGCGTGCGACCGTGGCGTGCGCGCGATCGCCGTGGGCCGCGATGGCCGCCTGTCCGGTCCCGCGCTATCCGCGGCGCTGGCGGCGGGCATCACCCGCACCGGCGTGGATGTCATCGACATCGGCTGCGTGCCGACGCCACTGAGTTATTTCGCCGCGCATGAACTGGGCACCGACAGTTGCGTTTCAGTGACCGGCAGCCACAATCCGCCGGACTACAACGGTCTTAAGATGGTGCTGGCGGGGCAGACGCTGCATGGCGAGATGATTCAGGACCTGCGCCGCCGTGTGGCGGGCGCCGACTTTTCCCGGGGCCACGGCAGCGTGCGCCATGCCGATGTACGCGCAGCCTATCTTGAGCGCATCGTCCGCGATGTCAAGCTGGCGCGGCCGATGAAGATCATCATCGACTGCGGCAATGGCGTGGCCGGGGCGGTTGCGCCGGAGCTCTTCCGCCGCCTGGGTTGCGCAGTGGTCGAGTTGTTCTGCACGGTGGATGGCCGCTTTCCCAACCATCATCCCGATCCGTCCAAGCCGGAGAACCTGGCCGACGTGCAGCGCGCGTTGCGCGAAACCGACGCCGAACTCGGCCTGGCCTTCGATGGCGACGGCGATCGCCTCGGCGTGGTGACCAAGGATGGCGAGATTATTTTCCCTGACCGCCAGCTGATGCTGTTTGCCGCCGACGTGCTGACGCGCAACCCCGGCGCGCAGATCATTTACGACGTGAAATGTTCGCGCTGGGTGGCCGAGTCGATTCGTTATCAGGGCGGCCGGCCGCTGATGTGGAATACCGGCCATGCGCTGATCAAGACCAAGCTCAAGGAAACCGGCGCGCCGCTGGCGGGTGAAATGAGCGGCCACATGTTTTTCAAGGAGCGCTGGTACGGTTTTGACGACGGGATGTATGCCGGGGCGCGCCTGCTCGAAATCGTGTCGCGCTGGAAGGATGCCAACTGGCCGCTGAAGCATCTGCCGAACGCCATTGCGACACCCGAACTCAACATCCGCATGAACGAAGGCGAACCGCACGCGCTGGTCGCCGGACTGCAAAAAAGCGGGCGTTTCCCCACGGCGCGCGAGCTGATTACCCTCGATGGCGTGCGTGCCGAATATGCCGATGGTTTTGGCCTGGCGCGGGCCTCAAACACCACGCCGGTGGTGGTGTTGCGCTTTGAAGCCGATACGCAAACCGCGCTGGCGCGCATTCAAGATGAGTTCAAGGCAGCCCTGAGTGCAGCCTGGCCAGGCATCAAGGCGGATTTTGGCGGCTAAGGCCTGCGCACCCGGTCTCAACCAATCTCAGCGAGTCTTCGGATTCAGGCTGCCGCGGTTGTAATCCGGTTCGCCCGGCATGATGGTGCGGCCGAAACTGCCGAACAAGCTGCCCTGGGCGTCCACGGGCCGCAACTTGTTTTCGGGGAACTGCGCGGCCAGCTTGCTTGCTGCGGCCGCTTTTACCGGGTCGACGAATTCCCAGCGTCCATTGGGGTGCAGGCGCACTTTTTCGCCGCTGATGGTGACCGCCTCAAGCGGCGTGGAAGCAGGGTTTTCAGCCACAGCCGATGCGCTGGCAAACATACCGGCAAACAACCCGGCGACAAGAAAAGTTCGTTTCATGATTGTTTCTCCACCCAGGTTTTCACAGACGCCAGCGCTGCCGGCAAGGCTGCTGCGTTCGTACCGCCCGCTTGCGCCATGTCGGGGCGGCCGCCGCCCTTGCCGCCGACCTGGCCGGCAACGAAGTTCACCAATTCCCCGGCCTTGAACCGGGCTGTCAGATCGGGCGTAACGCCGGCGATCAGGCTCACCTTACCGTCGCTCACGGCGGCGAGCAGGATCACCGCCGACTTGAGCTTGTCCTTCAGCTTGTCCAGCGTTTCGCGCAGCGCGGTGGCATCGGCGATATCGAGCCTGGCCGCCAGCACCCGGGTGCCATTGACTTCGATGGCCTGCGCGGCGAGATCGTCTCCCTGCTGTGCGGCAAGCTTCGACGTGAGGCGCGCGACCTCCTTTTCCAGCAGCTTCACGCTGCTCAGGATCTGCGCCACGCGTTCCGCCACTTCCGGCAGCGGCGCCTTGATTTCGGCGGCCACCGTTTCGAGCAGGAATTGGCCGGTCTGCACTTGCGCCAGCGCCACGTCGCCGCACACCGCCTCGATGCGGCGCACGCCGGCAGCTACGCCGGTTTCCAGGGTGATCTTGAACAGGCCGATGTCGCCGGTGCGCGCGACATGCGTGCCGCCGCACAGTTCGCGACTGCTGCCGATATCCAGCACGCGCACTTCGTCGCCGTATTTTTCGCCGAACAGCATCATGGCGCCGGACTTTTTCGCCTCCTCAAGCGGCAGCACCCGCGCCTGCGTCGCGGTATTGGCCAGAATCTCTGCATTGACCCGCTGCTCGATATGGAAGATTTCGGCGCTGCTCAACGGGTGCGTGTGGGCAAAGTCGAAGCGCGTCTTGTCCGCGTCGACCTGCGATCCTTTTTGTTGCACATGGCTGCCGAGCATTTCGCGCAGCGCTTTGTGCAGCAGATGGGTCGCCGAATGGTGGCGCGCGGTGCGCGCACGTGTTGCGGCATCCACTTTCGCCGTCACGCCGGCGCCGACTTTCAGCGTGCCGGTGGTGACCACGCCGTGATGGCCGAAGACATCGGCCTGAATTTTCTGCGTATCCTCGACGCTGAAAATCGCCCCGCCGCCGCGCAGTTCGCCACGGTCGCCGACCTGGCCGCCGGATTCGGCATAGAACGGCGTGCGGTCAAGCACGGCCACGCCCAGCGCGCCTTCGGGTAGCTCGTCGACAGCCGCGCCGTCCTGATAGAGCGCCAGCACAGTCGCCTGCGTTTCGAGCATCGCGTAGCCCTGAAAATCGGTCGCCCGGCCCGCATAGTCGACCTGCGCCGCCATCGTGAACTTGCCTGCCGCGCGCGCCAGTTCCTTCTGCCGCTGCATCGCGACATCGAACGCCGCGGCATCGACCGTGACGCCGCGCTCGCGGCAGATGTCGGCGGTGAGGTCGAGCGGAAAGCCGTAGGTGTCGTGCAGCTTGAAGGCTGTCTCGCCGTTGAAAACGGCGGCGCTCGCTTGGCGCAGGCCGGCCAGTTCGCTTTCGAGAATCGCCATGCCGTGCTCGATGGTAGCGAAGAAGCGCTCCTCCTCCTGGCGCAGCATGGCCATGACGCGCGCCTGGCTGGCCTTGAGTTCCGGGTAGGCCTCGCCCATTTCGGCGACCAGGTCGGGCACCATCTTGTGGAAGAATGCCGTGCGCACGCCGAGTTTGTAGCCGTGGCGGATCGCACGGCGGATGATGCGGCGCAGGACATAGCCGCGCCCCTCGTTGCCCGGAATCACGCCGTCGGCGACGAGAAAGGACGTGGCGCGAATATGGTCGGCCAGCACCTTGAGCGAGGGGCTGTCCAGGTCGGCGCATTTTGTCTCGCGCGCCGCCGCGTTGATCAGCTTCTGGAACAGGTCGATCTGGTAATTGCTGTGCACCTGCTGCAACACCGCCGCGATGCGCTCCAGCCCCATGCCGGTATCGACGCTGGGGCGCGGCAGCGGATGCATGGCATACGCGTCGCCGCTTTTCTCGCGGTTGAACTGCATGAACACGTTGTTCCAGATTTCGATGTAGCGGTCGCCGTCTTCGTCCGGACTGCCGGGCGGGCCGCCGGGTATTGCCGGGCCGTGATCGTAGAAAATCTCTGTGCACGGGCCGCACGGGCCGGTGTCGCCCATCATCCAGAAATTGTCCGAGGCGTAGCGCGCGCCCTTGTTGTCGCCGATGCGCACCACGCGCTCGGCGGGTACGCCGATCGTCTGCGTCCAGAGGCTGTACGCCTCGTCGTCTTCCGCATAAACGGTGACCCATAGCTTGTCTTTCGGCAACTTGAAGACTTCGGTGAGCAGTTCCCATGCGTAGTGAATCGCATCGCGTTTGAAGTAATCGCCAAAGCTGAAATTGCCCAGCATCTCGAAGAACGTATGGTGCCGTGCGGTGTAGCCGACGTTTTCCAGGTCGTTGTGCTTGCCGCCGGCGCGCACGCATTTTTGCGACGTCGTGGCGCGGTTGTAGGGGCGCTTGTCGAAGCCGAGGAAGACGTCCTTGAACTGGTTCATCCCGGCATTGGTGAACAGCAGCGTCGGGTCGTCGTGCGGCACCAGCGAACTGGAAGCAACGATCTGGTGGCCCTTGGCGGCGAAGAAGTCGAGAAACTTCTGGCGGATTTCGGCAGCTTTCATGGCGTTGGCAGCAACGATGCAAACGCTTATTTTACGCGATCGGGACGTGAAAAAGCCCGCTCACGCGGGCTTTCCCGGATCGTGGGCGCCAAATCAACGATGCGGGCGCGGATGATGCGGATGGTCTTTTTTGCCGTCGTGATTGAAGTCATGTTGACGATCATGTTTCTGGTGGTAAATGTGGCGGCTTTGCACGTTCTCGGCATGCTCCAGCCGCGCGCGTTCATGCGGCGTGACCTTGCCGTCGGCTTTGGCCTTGTTTTCCATGGTCTGGACATGCTCCTGGCCCTTTTCGAGACGCGCCGCTTCCCGCGTTGTGAGGGCGCCGGATTGCACGCCCTGGTCGATGCGCTGCTGCTGGTTCTGCTGCCGCTGGTCGATGTTGGGCGTGTTGGTCTGCGCCAGGGCCGGGCCGGCGGAAGCGGCGAGCATGGCAATGGTGAGAATGGCTGTGCGTTTCATTCGTAGCTCCTTGTGGGTGATGTGCATGGGATATCCCCATGCGCAGATTAACGCGGCTGCCAGCCCCTGGTCGACAGCGGAAATGTAAGCAGGTGTGGCCGCGCTTTACATTTCTGCCGGCAACCAGAGATCGATGCGGTCGGAAAACACTGCGCGTGCCCCTGCAGCAAACAGCGCGTCGGCCGTGGCGCGATCATTCACCGTGTAGCAGGCGACGGCGACGCCGCTGTTACAAATTGGCGCAAGCATGTCCTGCCGCACGGCGGCGGCTGCCGTATGCAGGGCGCCGGCGCCGCAGGCGGCGAGCTGCTCGCGCCAGTCGGCAGGGATCACCTCGGTCAGTAGCGCACGCGGTATGGCCGGGGCAACGCGCATCGCCTGTTGCAGCGCCGGCATAGAAAATGACGACAGCAAGACGGCGCCCGGACCGATCCCTGCTGCCGGATTTGCAACCATGGTGGCAACTATGCGCCCCGTCTCGGCTGCGGCGCCCGGCGTCGGCTTGATCTCCACATTCATCCACAGGCCGAGTTCGGCGCAGGTGTGCAAGGCGGCCTGAAAAGTCGGCGCTGGCTCGACGGCGAATGCACGATGATATTTGCCGCCGGCGTCGAAGCGGGCGATTTCCGCGGCTGTTTTAGCAGCCACGAAACCCGCGCCATTGGTGGTGCGTTCCAGCGTTTCGTCATGCATCAGAATGGGTACGCCGTCGGCCGTCAGCACGACATCGAATTCCACCCCCCGGCAACCCATGCGCGCCGCGATGCGCATTCCGGCCAGCGTATTTTCCGGCGCCAGCGCCCCGCCGCCGCGATGCGCGATGATGCGCGGGTAAGCGATCACTTGCGGCCCTTGCCTTTAGAGGCAGTAGATGGCGCGGCCTCGTTGGTGCGGCGTGTGGTGACGTCGAGCGCCTCTTTGGCCGGGAAGGTCGTGCTCCAGACCAGCGCGACTTCTTCGCCCAGCACCTGACGCAGGCGATCGCGCAGGGGGCCGGGGCGCACACGCGTGCTGCCCGCGCGTGAAGCCGAGAGCCGCTTGTTCGCTGCATCCGCAAGGGCGGCAGGCATGCCCGATTCGCGCAGCGCGGTCAGCGCGTCGGGCGTCATGGGCAATGAGCCGCTGGCGCGCACCCATTCCTTTTGCACGTCCGGTTGCAGCAGATAGGTGACGAAGCGTGCCGCGAGCCTGTACTCCTGCGTTTTATGTCCGGGCAGCGCCCAGAGCGCCGCGCCGTCGGGCAGCACTTTTTCCCGTTGCGCGCCATAGGCATCGTCGTAGTACGGCAGGGGGGCAATGGCGACATCCATCCCGGCGGCGCGGGCGGCGGCATACAGCGCGGATTCGCCGGTGAGCATCGCGCATTGGCCTTGCAGGAAGTGCTGGCTGCCTTCCGCGTCGGGCCCGAAATAATGGAAGTAGCGGCTCTTCTGCCAGCTTGCCAGCAAGGCCAGGTGCTTCACGTTCATCAGGCTGTTGGCCTTCACTTTTTCGATGCGCCCGGTGCGAAATTCAATCTGCTCGCCATGCTGGGCCGCCATGTTTTCCAGATGCACCCAGGCAAAACGGCTGCTGGTCAGCGGGCATTTGACGCCGTTGTCGTAGAGCGCCCCGGCCATTTTTTGCACATCCAGCCAGGTGCGCGGGCTGAGGTCGGTATCGTGCGCTGCTTGGGGCAGCGCTTGTGACAACTGAGCGCGATTGATCAGCAGTACCGGCAGCGACATGCCCATTGGCAGGGCTTGCGCTTGTCCGCCCGCATCATCCACGGCATCCAGCATCTGCGGATAGAAACGGGCTGCATTCAGCGGCTGGCCGCCGGCACGCATCAGCTTGGAAAGCGGCATGAAGCGCGGACGGGTGCCGAAGAATTTCATGCTGTCATCGACATCCAGCAAGGCAAGCAGCGGCAGCCGCTGCCTGTTTTCGACGCTGCGCGCGTCCTGCAGGATCACCCGGCCCTTGCCCTTCAGGCCGTCATTGAAGCGCAGGACCAGCGTCGCCAGCGCATCCTGCGCTTTGCCGTCCAGCATATGGCGCAGAGCAACCTCCTGCGCCCCAGCCGTTCCGGGGCTGCCGAGCGCAAGACAACCCAGCAGGCTCAGGAGCATTTTCCGCATTCCTGCAAATTCCATGCTTACTCCGTTCTAGTGCAATTTCCCCAGATAAACATGCCGCGGCGCATCGTGTATGCTTTCGCTTCGGCTGTCTGAAACAGGCATGCAAAAAGATAGCACGACTGCCGTATCATCCGCGTTACAGCCTGGACATTATGCGAGATATTGAACCGTGCAAAAAGTTATTGTCGCCCTGCTGTGTATCTGGCTGGGCGCAAAACTCGCCAATGGCGCGCTGAAGGATGTCCTGCTCGGTAAAGAGGAGTAAACCATGACGAACCGCCTTGCCACCACCGCTTTCGCCGCCGTCCTGCCAGCGCCGTCCAGTGACGGACTCAAGACTTTCGCTATCGGCATCCGCTGCGACGATGATCAAATCACCGCCATCGAATACCTTGCTCCCCGCAGCGCAGAGCCGCCCCGCACGTTGCTGGCGAAAGAAGCCGTGCGCCAGTTGCGCGCCTGGTTGCACGATCCGCGCTTTGCATTCGGCCTGCCGCTGGCGCCCGCCGGGACGCATTTCCAGCGTCGCGTCTGGGACGCCATCGCGGCTATTGCGCCGGGCGAAACGCGCAGCTACGGCGAACTTGCCGCGCAGATCGGCAGCGGCCCGCGCGCTGTGGGCAATGCCTGCGGCGCCAATCCCTATCCGCTGGTGGTGCCTTGCCATCGCGTGATAGCGGCCAATCAGGGTCTGGGCGGCTTCGCCCGCAATCGCGGCGGTTTCCTGCTCGAGGTGAAGCGGTGGCTGTTGCAGCATGAACGACGCTGATGCCCGGCTGATTGACGAATTCATCGACGCACTCTGGCTTGCCGACGGCCTGGCGAAAAACACGCTGGCGGGTTATCGCAGCGATCTCAGCCTGTTTGCGGCGTGGCTTGCCGCGCGCCGGGAGGCGCTGGCCGATGCGCGCGAGGCGGCGATCAACACCTATCTTGCGCATCTGCATGCGCGCCCCGGCGGCATCAAGGCCACCAGCCAGCGACGGTTGATGGCCAGCATGAAGCGGTTTTACCGCTGGCTGCTGGATCAGGGCCGCATCCAGGCCGACCCGCTGCGCAACATTGAAAAACCCCGGCCCATCCAGCGTTTCCCCAAAACGCTGGCGGAAAAACAGGTGGCGGATCTGCTCGATGCGCCGGATATCGACACCCCGCTGGGCCTGCGCGACCGCGCCATGCTCGAGCTGCTGTATGCCACCGGCCTGCGCGTTTCCGAACTCATCGGCCTGCGCCTGTTCGAGTTGAGCCTGAACGACAACGTGGTGCGCGTGCTGGGCAAGGGCGCGAAGGAGCGGCTGGTGCCGCTGGGCGAGGTTGCCGCCGACTGGCTGGCGCGCTACCTTGCCGCGGCGCGGGGCGACTTGCTCGGGTCGCATGTGTCCGACGCGATTTTTGT